>NZ_VFWB01000001.1:0-985755 GCF_006442375.1 Mesorhizobium sp. B2-2-4
TCCCCCGCCACCGCCCTTCGCACGCGCGATGCCACCAAAGGCGGCGTATGCGATGCTTGCACCCAAGGCCGAAAGCAATACACGACGAGACGTAAACACTGTTCGATCCTCCTACAATTTCTGTGAAACTTCGGAATTTGATAATCGAAATGCGACACGCACGCGACTTCCACCCGCAAGACGAGAGGGGTCCTTAAGCGATGCTACCGTAGTGTTTAAATGATTTGCGAGTTCCGCTTTAGCTTAACTTCGTCGGCAGCAAAATATCGGAATTTACAATTTTGGCTAAGAGGAATTTCAGTGCCCAAATCGAAATCTCAACCTATCCTGCCTTGAGCGATTTGCTGATATAGAGTGTAGTGCCTCCGCTCCCGACCACAGTTCCTTTGGCGGGCTTGGAAATTGCGGGGCCCCCATCTCACCGATACATTCAGTCTTCAACTTGAGCTTGGGGTTTGCAAGGAAATCAGCAACTACTTTCGACCCGCACGGATCGGAATCAATGACATCGTGTCCGATCCCCCGAAAGACCACCACCTGGCCGAAAGGAAGGGTCTTCGCCGCGTGGTCCGCCCATGCTGTCGGCGTTGCTGGATCATATTCTCCCGACAACAGAAGAGTGGGTATGTCAGTGCGGCGCGGCTGCACCTGCGATGCTGGCCCGTTCTCAAGCATCCAAAGAGGGCATGCCCAGGAGTAGTCGTTCAGCTCAACCCATTTCGACCAGTATTTGTCCTGCTTGCCATTCAGATCGGGGAGATCGCTGTCGGAACAACTTACAGAGAAGTCCATACCTTGGGAGATCTCCAGGTCGTCAGCATCGAAAAGTATCTCCGCCAGGGGTCTGAAATCCTGTTTGTATGTCCTCTCGATCAGCTCCGGCAGGGTCAGGAGCGCATCGCGATCGTATAAAATGCCGAATATAAGCTCGAGGAAATCTGCCCCGGAGACATATGTGTAGCGCGCCTCTTTATCTGTGCTGCGCAAGAGCAAAGGCTGCCGATCCAGCTGTCTTGCAATAAGCTGAACAGCATTGGATATCCCATTCATGCATCTGTTCGCTGCCTCACAGTCTCGCTCTAGCAATTTTAACGATCGGTCGAGATTCGGCCCATCTTCGTTCAGGTAATTGATATCCAGCGGAACAACTGAATCCAATATACTCGCCGAGACCCCTTCGGGGTGCTGGTTCATCACTTCGAGTGCAAGCCTGGTGCCATACGAGACGCCATAGAGAACCCACTTTTCTATCCCGAGAGCCTTCCGAAGGTCATCAATATCCTCCGCATTCTCCTCAGTGTTGTAGGCATCAAGATCAATGCCCTTTGCGATCAACGCCGTCCTGCATGCAAGAACTTCATCTTTTTTGAGCTTGCTAAAGGTGGTTTCGACCTCAACGCTCGAGAGAATGGCGTTCCAATGATCGGGCTTGAAATATTGAGAACAGTCCAAGGCGGGAGCGGACTTTCCGATACCCCGCTGATCAGCGACGATTACTCGGCGTCCGATCATCCAACTCTGGGCGCCGATGAATTCCCACCATCCATCGATGTCGTCGCTATTGGCAATGTCGGTAGGCTGCCCCGGTCCTCCTGTGAGAAACACCACCGGTTCGTGCCGTTCGCGGTCCGGTTCGAATACGACCACGGACAGGACGACCTCGGTACCGCCCGTCTTCTTTCGATTTTCTGGAACATTCACGGTCCCACACGTCATTGCCCGATCCCGGGGAATTTCGAACCAACAGCTGGTTTTCTTGAACTCACCCGCAGTGAGCTCCCCACCCCCCAGGCAAATGAGGAACGCAACCGACGTGACCACGAGAAGAAAACACCAACCTGGTTTGATGTACGCGCGTCTAAACACGGTAGACATCTCGCCCCTCATTTATAAGTATATGAAAACTGCTCGATTACGGATCGAATATTCTTCGCGTCATCGACAAATCAGGAATAAAACGCCCGTAATCACGGCTTCGTTATTTTATTCAAGACGGAGAGTCTTCCCCCGACATTGCCAAGGAACAATTCCGTGTTTCAGAAAAATGGCAGGAAAAAACCTACCCTGCACGCAGCCTAACGACTCTCTCCATTTCGTGTTCCCAAGCGATATTGGGTTACTCCAACACAAAATTGGAAACAAGCTCGACAAACCGGAGATTATATTAGCGCTTTTGATTGAGCCGTGCGCGAGACAGTTGGTCAGCACTGCGCTTATGTAAGCCGTGTTTTGCGCTACATTGCTCATCCGATTTTGCGCGGGTGCTCGCACCCTCCTCCTTATGGTGGATTCCCATTCTTTAGCATTAACGCATATAAAGACCGCGCTTCTGCACTCACGATGGGAACACAACCATGCGGAATCGAAAGTCACTTCAACTGGCGCTTTGGGCTTGTATATCGCTTTTTCTCACCGACGCCGCCTTAGCGAAAGATGCCTACAAGACTCCCTGTAGAGCGGACGCCAAGCGGGTGTGCCACATGGACAACGAAGTGAAGGCGCAAGGCTGCCTTAAACAGCACCTCAGCGAAGTCACGCCGGCTTGCAAGGCCTTCCTCACTAAACAATGAAATGACCACGGATCCTGTTGTTCCGCGTGCTCCAACAGCGGGGTTGCTCGCCGTGGGGTCTCACGCGATGGCACGATGAGCAAGGCGGACACCGTTCGCCCTGCCGGCATTCTGGTCCCGTTCGCTCCAACCGGGCGCCAGTCACGGCCCCGCCAGTTGCGTGGACATGCGAGGATGGCCGGGATTGACGAAAGGTATCAAAGGCCAGCGAGCGGCTGGCTTGTCTGTCTGACAGCCTGCCTCAGCCCACCCTGACCACGAAATGCTTCGTCACCGGCTCGATGATCTTCCAGGTTCCCTTGAAATCGGCTTCCACCACGAAGGCGTCGCCGGGGCCGACTTCGACCGGCGTGCCGCCGTCGGGCGTGATGATGATGCGGCCGGCGATCATGTGCACGAACTCATAGTCGGTGTAGGTGGCGTGATACGTACCGGGCGACGCGCGCCAGGTTCCGGAGATCACCTTGCCGTCCGCGGTCGTGTGCTGGACTGCGGTTTGCATGGTCGGCCGGCCCTCGACCGCGATCCAGCCAGGCAGGTCGCCGGCTTCCGCGTGTTCGACGGTGCCGAATTTCAGGATCGTCTTGTTCGTCATGCCGGGGCTCCGTTTTGCTTCGCTGTCGCACCGTCGGATAGCCGTTACGCGTGGCGTGGGCAATGCCGCCAGGGGGACCAGGGCAACCAATCCGGGTTCACCGGCGCCTTCGCACTGTTTGACGGAGCTCTGAACGAAAAAACCCGCCTGCTCGGCGGGTCCCTGGCGCGACTCAGCACCATAGGCAATTTGTAGCATTAACTGCCTTCACAGTCAATGAAGCTGAGTTCGCGGCCTTGCACCAGGAACCAGGCGCGTCCGCGCCTGGGTTGGGCGATTTGGCAATTCCTGCTGCTCCTCAGTCTGAAATCCTCAGGGCTTGTGGCGCGCCGCGACGAGTTCCGCCTTGCGCCTTGCCGTTTCCATTCCCAGCCCGATGAAGGCGCGCGCGTGCTTGGCCAGCGCCATGTTGTCCGTCCACAGATTACGCCAGATGGCGGTCTTCTTCGACAGGTTCTCGTCGACGATCTCCGAGGAGAAGGATTCGAAGCTGAGATCGTCGGCATAGCCGCTCGCCGTCAGGGCATCGAATATCGCGGCGAAGTCGATATTGCCGGTGCCGAGGAAGCCGCGATGGCTCTCGCCGATATGAACATAGCCGATCCTGCCGGCGGCATGGCGGATGGCCAGCCCGACATCGGCCTCCTCGATGTTCATGTGGAAGGTGTCGAGGTGGAGAAAGATGTTGTCAGAGCCGGTGTCCTCGATGAAGGCCAAGCCTTGCGCCGCAGTGTTGAGCAGATTGCTCTCGAAGCGGTTGACGATCTCGAGGTTGAGCGTGACGCCTGCCGCCTTCGCGGTTTCGGCGACCTTGGCCAGCGTCCCGGCGCTGCGGTTCCACTGGTCTCGCGTCGGCGCCTCGGTCTGCAATCCGTGGCTGGTCGAGAGGATACCGGCGACCTTCTGGCCGCCGAGGTCGCGCGTCAGGGCGACGGTGTCGTTGAGGATCCCGACGCCGCGCGCGGCGACCGCCTTGTCGGCGCTCGAAATGTCGCCGTCGACCGGCAGGCCGATGCTGATCGCCACGCCGAGGTCGAGATCGGCGATGCGCTTGGCGAGCCCGCCAATATCGACATTGGCGGGGTCGAGATAGGAGAATTCGATCAGGTCGAAGCCGGCCTCCTTGGTGTTGGCCAGCGTGCGTTCGAGCTCGGCCTGCGTCGAGCTCGCCGACCAGACGAAAGAGTGGATTCCGATGCGCGACATGATCGTCTCCGGTTTTGCGACGAAATGAGGAGGACGCGGCAGGTCAGCCCGGCCGCGTCCGCCTTGGACTGATCAGCGGGCCGCGGTCCAGCCCTTGTAGTCCTTCAGATTCTCGGCGGTGATCAGCTTCGGATCGAGCAGCACCACCGGCTCCGCCGGCTTCTTGCCGGCAAGCACGTCGGCGGCCATCGTCAGCGACTGGCCGGCCATCACGTAGGGATCCTGCGAGGCAGAAGCCTTGATCATGGACTTGCCGGATGCCAGTTCCTTCTCGATGTCCGGCGCGCCGTCGACGGCGGTGAAGATGAACTCCGAGCGGTTGAGCTGCTTGGCGGCGAGCTCGGCGCCGATCGCCGTCGGATCGTTGATGGCGAACACCGCGTCGATCTTGTCGAAACGGGTCAGCAGCGACTGGAACACCTTCAGGCCGCCGTCGCGCGAGCCTTCGGCGTTCTGGTCGTCGGACAGGATCTTGATGTCGGGATGCTGGGCAAGCACGTTCTTGCAGCCCTTCACGCGCTCCAGGATCGACGAGGACGCCGGACCGTTGAGGATGACGTAGTTGCCCTTGCCGCCAGTTTGGTCGACCAGATATTGGCAGGCCTCCTCGCCGGCCTTGACATTGTTGGTCATAACGGTGACGTCGGCGCCTGGCGCGGAGACGTCGAAGGCCGCGACCACGATGCCCGCCGCCTGCGCCTTCTTCACCGCGGGCGCGATCGCCTTGGCATCGACGGCGTTGAGCATGATGACGTCGACGCCGGCGGCGATGAAGGAATCGACCTGCGAGACCTGCTTGTTCAAGTCATAGTCGGCCGACACCGACGTCACCTCGACGTTCGGATTGATCTTCTTGGCCGCGTCCTCGATGCCCTTGATGGTGGCGACGAAGAAGGGGTTGCCGAGCAGGCCGACCGAGATGCCGACCTTGTTCAGGTCCTTGGCCGATGCCGGCGCAATGGCGACGGCCGCGAACGCGGCGCCGCAGAGCAGTTTGGCGATGGTCTTCATTACGCTTACTTCCTCCTGATGCCCCGCGCCTCTCACGGTGCGTTACACAAGCCGGTCTTTGATGCCGGCGACAAGGTCACTCACGTTCTTGCCCCTGCCTGGAGCCTGTAGCGGTCGAGGGCGACCGCCACGATGATGACCAATCCCTTGATGATGTACTGCCAGATGTCCGAGACGCCGGCCAGGATGAGCCCGTTGGACAGCACGGCGATGATCAGTCCGCCGATCAGCGTGCCCCAGATCGAGCCGACGCCGCCGACGAAGCTTGTGCCGCCCAGGATGACCGCGGCGATGGCGTCGAGTTCGTAGGACTGGCCGAGCTGCAGGCCGTTGGCGGCATAGAGCCTGGCCGCCGACATGGCCCCGCCGAGACCTGCCAGCAGGCCGGACACGCCATAGACGAAGAGCAGCACCAGCGGCACCTTGATGCCGGTCAGCCGCGCCGCCTCGGCATTGCCGCCCACGGCATAGATCCAGGTGCCGAGCACGGTGCGTTTCAGCACCAGCCACGACACCACCACCACCGTCAGCGCGATGATGACCAGCCAGGGAACGCCGAACAGCGAGCCGTTGCCGATGAAGTCGAACGGCAGGTCGGAGTTGAACACGGTCGTGTCTTCACCGAGCAGGCGGGCGACGCCGCGCACGGCGGTCAGCGAGCCCAGCGTGACGATGAAGGGCGGCAGCCTGATATAGGCGATGAGCAGCCCGTTGATGACCCCGAAGCCGAGACCGACCAGAATGGCCGCCGGCACGCCGAGCAGGCCCCAGTCCGGCACCAGCGACACCAGCACCGCCACCATTGCGGAAGCGGCAAGGATCGAGCCGACCGACAGGTCGATGCCGCCGGTGAGGATGACAAAGGTCATGCCGGCGGCGAGCACGATGTTGATCGAGGATTGCTGCGTGACGATCAACAGGTTGGTGCCGGTGAGAAAGCGCGGATTGATGAACTGGAAGCCGGCCGCCAGCAACACCAGCACCGGCAGCATGCCGAGCGCGGCCAAAGCCGTGCGCAACCGCCGGCTCCTGACCGCCGCCTGATCCACACTCGTCGTCGCGGTCGTTCTGTCGGTCATCCCTTCGGTCCTTCCTGGGCCGCTCCCGTCGCAAGTTCCATGATCGCTTCCTGGCGAAGCGCCTCGCCCCGGGACGCCGTCACCTCGCCCGCTATGGCGCCGTCGCGCATCACCAGAACCCGATCGGCGACGCCGATCACCTCTGGCAATTCGCTGGAGATCATCAGTATGGCGATGCCCCTGTTGGCGAGATTGTCGATCAGCCGGTAGATTTCCGATTTGGCGCCGACATCGACGCCGCGCGTCGGCTCATCGAGGATGACCACTTTGGGTTCGGTCTCCAGCAGGCGGGCCAGCAGCACCTTCTGCTGGTTGCCGCCCGACAGCGAACCGGCATTGGCCTGCGCCGAGCGGGTGCGGATCGAGAGATCGGCGACGGCTTTCGCAGCGCGCCTGTCGGCGGCGGCGAAGTCCCGCAAGCCGCCGGCGCGCGCATCCCTGGCCAGCACGCCCATGTTGATGTTGTCGGAAATAGACATGTCGAGGAACAGCCCGAGTTCCTTGCGGTCCTCGGTGAGATAGGCGATGCCGGCATCGAGCGCCTCGCGCGGCGAGCCGATGGCGATCGGCTTGCCGTCGAGCTCCAGCGTGCCGGCGCTGCGCCGGTCGGCGCCGAAGATGAGCCTGGCAAGTTCGGTGCGGCCCGAGCCGACGAGGCCCGCCAGCGCCAGCACCTCGCCGTGATAGAGGTCGAAGGAGCAGTCCTTCAGCAGCCTGCCGTCGGACATGCCGCGCACCGACAGCGCCACGGCGCGCTTTTCGCCCGGCGGGCGGTGATCCTTCTTGTAGAACGCCGAGAGATCGCGGCCGACCATCATCGAAACGAGCCGCGAGGCGCTGAGGTCGGCGCGCTCCAGCGTGCCGACATAGCCGCTGTCGCGCAGCACGCTGACGCGGTCGGCGAGCTGGTAGACCTCTTCCATGCGATGGCTGATGTAGATGATGGCGATGCCTTGCGCCTTCAGCGTCGCGATCACCTCGAACAGCCGCTCGGTCTCGCGCGAGGTCAGCGACGTGGTCGGCTCGTCCATGACGATGATGCGCGCATTGGTCGACAGCGCCCGGGCGATCTCGACCAGCTGGCGCTCGCCGAGTGACAGGCCGGAAACCAGGGCACGCGCCGAAAAGGAAACGCCGAGCCGGCCGATGATCTCGGTCGCGCGCCGGTTGCACTGGTCGCGGTCGACGATGCCGAAACGGCGCGGTTCGTTGCCGAGGAAAATGTTCTGCGCCACGGTCAGATTGGGCGCCAGCGACAGTTCCTGGTAGATCACCGCGACGCCGCTGGCGCGCGCCTTGATCGGATCGCCGGTCGCGGCGGGCATGCCATCGATCAGGATCTCGCCCCCGGGATCGGGACGATAGGCGCCCGAAAGCACCTTCATCAGCGTCGACTTGCCGGCACCGTTCTCGCCCATCAGCGCGTGCAGCTCGCCGGCCTGGACGGTAAGCGAAACATCCTGCAGGGCGCGGATCGCGCCGAACGTCTTCGAAATATGGCGCATTTCCAGCACCGGGTGGCGTTCCGCCCCCATGCCGGCTGTCTCCGTCCTGGCCTGCGCGCTCATCGGGCTGCGACCTTGCCGGCGGTCCCGGCGACCAGATCGCGCCAGCCGTCGCGGTAGCCGGCGAGGCTGGTGAAGCGCACTGCTTTCACCGGCTCCGGCGGCTCGGCGGCGAATTCACGCCCGACGCTCTCGAAAGCCAGGGCCGCAGCGCCCGTGGCGCTGCCTTGCAGCGAAGCGCCCTGCATGAAGGCCTGCTCCGGCCGCAGCTGCGCCAGCAGGCTGGCGAGCAGGCCGCCAGTGTTGAGACCGCCGTCGACGATCACGGTGTTGCTGGAATGGATGAGGTCGAGGCAGAGGTCGAGCATCAGCGCGACATAGAGCAGTGCCACGGCCGCACGCTCGCCGGCATCAGGCGTGCGTCCGACCAGCCGGCCCGAACGGCCTGGCATCGGCCCGCCCGGCGCGAAGCTCGGTAATGCCATCATGCCGGCATCGATCGCCCGCTGCACCGCCGCGCCTTCGACCGGGCCTTGCCAGCCGTCGCTGATGGCGGCGAATTCGCGCCCGCCCATGAAGCGGATGGTCGGCACCGGGCCGCCGTCCACATCGACATTGACCAGCATGTCGCGATCGCGGTCGAGCGCCTCGAGCGGACAGTCGGGATTGAGCACGATGACCCAGGTGCCGGTCGAAACCACTGTCACCGAGCCCAGCCCCTGCCGCCGATAGGCATGGAGCGCGGCATTCGAGTCGTGGACGCCGTTGTGGATGGCGAGCGGCCGTGCCGCGCTGCCGAAGTCCTGCTCGCCGATGACAGTTCCCGCACGCGCGAAGGCCGGCATCTGGTGGCGCCACCCCTCGGCGTCGACCAGTGAGGAAAAATCGTGACGACGCGGCGCCCACAGATGCGAATGGCAGCCGAGATAGGACACTTCGCAAACCGGCCTGCCGCCAAGGCGCCAGCTCCAATATTGCGGATAGCCGAGGATCCATTTCGCCGTCGCGAAAGCGTCGGGTGCGGCCTCCTGCAGCCACAGCATGTGGCGGCCGTAGTTGAAACCGAGCGGCAGCCGCGGCGAGAACGTCTCGGCGTAGTCCGGAATGCGGCGATCGATCCGCGCGGCGATTTCGGCCGGCGGCTCCTGCTCATAGTCGAGGATCGGATGCGTCAGCGCCGCGTCGTCCACGAGGGCGAAGGTGCAGCCATGGCCCGACACCATCACCCCTTCCACGCCATGGTTTTCGATCACAGCGGTGACGGCGCCGAGCGCCCAATCGTGGAGGTCGGCCTCATCGAGCACGCTGAAGCCGCCTTGGCGCGTCCATTTCGGCTGGGTCCGGCGCTCGTCGAGAATGCGTCCGTCCTGGCCGAAGACGAACAGCTTCGAATTGGTCTTGCCGAAGTCGAGCACCGCGACCTTCATGCGATGGCTCCCGTGGTCGAAGCAATCCGCACCATGACGCCGGCATCCTCCAGCATGCGCGCGTCGGCATCGGAAAGACCGTCGTCGGTGACCAGCGTGCCGATGCGCGACAGGGGCAGCGCAACGTTACGGGCCTGGATCGAAAGCTTGCGGCTGTCGGCCAGCACGACGATCTGGTCGGCGCACTGGCTAAGCTCGACGATCGAGCGCACCAGCAGCGGGTGCGATTCCAGCAAGCCTTCCTGGCCGATGCCTTGCGCGCCGAGAAAGAACTTCGAAGCGTAGAAAGGTGCCGGATGGGTGAGCGAGTGAATGATGCCCGGCTCGCGGTGCAGGTCGCCGCCGGCAACGGTCAGGCTGCAATGGCCATGATCGCTCAGATACGCCGCCAGCGGCATCGAGTTGGTGTAGAGCCGGATGCTGCGCTCGGCGAGCTTGACCCCGAGATGGAAACAGGTCGAGCCGCCATGCACGATGACCGCGTCGCCGTCGCGCACCATGGTCGCGGCTAGGTTGGCGATCTGCCGCTTGGCCTCGACCGCGAGGTCGCGATTCTCGTCATAGGGCCGGGCATAGGCGACGCCGGCCTGCGACGTGCCGTCGAGCGCCGAAACACCGCCATAGACCTTGCGCGCCTCGCCCGCCTCGTCGATCCGGTCGATGTCGCGCCGCACCGTCGCGGCCGAAACGCCGAGCCGCTCCTGCAGCTCCCGCACCGAGGCGAAGGGGCGATCACGCAAGAGTTCGACGATCTGACGCTGGCGGCCGGAGTCGCTCAACTGTTTCCTCCAAAACGCCGTTCTGCGACGGCAGTTGGTGTAACTTACTCAACATTAGCTCGATTGCAAGCCGCAACTGACGGTATTCGATCACGGTTGACGGAACTCACTCTTATCTGCGATATCAACCCGTCGAATGCCCGACCACCGCATTCGACGGTTGGCGGATTGTTGGAGGAGATGCGTGATGGCGACCCAGGCGGATGCGCAGGAATTGGCGGCGCTGCGGGCGCTTTCGGCCGCCATCGGACAGGATCCGCATCTGACCCAGGCCGCCGGCGGCAACACCTCGCTGAAAGCCGGAGACACGCTGTGGATCAAGGCTTCCGGGACCTGGCTGAAAGACGCGCTCGCCGATGACATCATGGTGCCGGTGGCGATGGCGCCATTGCTCGAGGCGGTTGAACGACGCGACCCCGCCGCCGACCAGCCTCAGGCCTTCGCCATTGGCGCGCTCAACCCGCGCGGGCTGCGTCCCTCGATCGAGACCACGGTGCATGCCTTGATGCCGCAGCGCGTGGTCCTGCATGTCCACTGCGTCGACACCATTTCGCTTGCGGTGCAGGCCGATTGCGAGGTCCTGGCCGCGTGCCGGCTCGCAGGCATCCAATGGGCCTATGTTCCCTACCGCCGGCCGGGCCTGCCGCTGGCCCAGGGCATCTCCGAAAGGCTGCGGCCGGGCGTCGATGTCCTGATTCTGGGCAATCACGGCCTCGTCGTCGCGGCCGAGACCGTCACCGGGGCCGAGGCGCTGTTGCGCCGCGTGACCGGGCTTCTGGCAAGGGCGCCGCGCGACGCGGCCGCGCCCGACATCGCGGCACTGACCGCGCTTGCCGCAAATTCCGGCTACCGCTTGCCCGTCGACACCGAGGCGCACGCGGTCGCCATCGATCCCGACAGCCGCCGCATGGCATCGGGCGGCAGCCTCTATCCCGACCATGTCATCTTCCTCGGCAAGGGTTCGGTGGTGGCTGCGCCCGGCGAGGACGTCGCCGCTGTCGTCAGGCGTCGCGGCGCCCAGCCCCTGTCGATCCTGTTCCCGGGGCTCGGCGTCCTGATGCGCGCCAATGCCAGCGCCGGCGCCGACGCCATGCAGCGTTGCCTTGCCGACGTGACGGCGCGGGTCGATGTCACGGCGACGTTGAATTACCTTACCGAGGCGGAGAACGACGAACTCGTCAACTGGGACGCCGAGCAGTACCGCCAGAAACTGAACGCCTCCGGTGGCTGACATGTCGCCCGTCGCCGGCTCGCCTCTCTCGGATCGCCTCGTCATCGGCGTCGATATCGGCACCTCGGGCGCCCGCGCCGTAGCCATGCGCCCGGACTTTTCAATTGCCGGCCAAGCCGCCGTCCGCCTCGACGCATTTGGCCAGGATCCGCGCAGCCCGGCGGCATGGTGGCAAGCGGTCCGGGCAGCGCTGGCGGAGTTGATTGCGGGCATCGACCGGACCACGGTCCGCGCCATCGCCGTGGATGGCACCTCGGGCACGTTGCTGCCGGTCGACGGTGCCGGACGGCCGCTCGCCGAACCGCTGATGTACAACGACAAGGTCGCCGGCGACGATATACTGGCCGCGATCGCGCGCGAGGCGCCGGCGGGCAGCGCCGCGCACGGCGCGACCTCAGGCCTCGCCAAGGCGCTTCACTTCCAGCATCTGCCGGGCGTGGCGGCGGTGCTGCATCAGGCGGACTGGATCGCCGGACAGTTCTCGGGCCGCTTCGACGTCAGCGACGAGAACAACGCCTTGAAAACCGGCTACGATGTCGAGGCCCGCCGTTGGCCGGACTGGATCGCGGCGACCGGAATGCGCATGGATTTGCTGCCTGACGTCGTCGAGCCGGGCGACGTCACCGGCACGCTCACCGCGGCGATGGCGGATCTGTTCGGCTTGGGCCGCGACGTGATCGTCGTTGCCGGCACGACCGATGGCTGCGCCTCTTTCCTGGCGACGGGTGCGGCGGGGGTCGGCGACGGAGTCACGGCGCTTGGCTCCTCGCTTACCATCAAGATCCTGTCCGACCGGCCGATCTCGGCGCCGCGATACGGCATCTACAGCCATCGGCTGGGCAATGCCTGGCTGGCCGGCGGGGCCTCGAATTCCGGCGGCAAGGTGCTGGCGCAGCATTTTCCCCTCGCGCGCATCATCGAGCTCAGTGCCATGATCGACCCGGCGACCGAGACCGGCCTCGACTATTATCCGCTCGCCACATCGGGCGAACGGTTCCCGATCGCCGATCCGGCGCTCCCCCCGCGCCTCGTCCCGCGCCCGGTGGATGATGCCGACTATCTCAAGGCGATGTTCGAAGGCATGGCCGCGATCGAAGCGCTCGGCTATCGCCGGCTTGGCGAGCTCGGCGCGCCGGCGCTGACTTCGGTGCGCAGCGTCGGCGGCGGCGCGGCAAATCCGGCGTGGAGCGCGATCCGGCAGCGTAAGCTCGGCGTTGCGTTCTTGCCGGCTTTGTCGGACGAGGCCGCTGCCGGAACGGCGCGGCTGGCGTTGAAGGGTGCGAACGAGGCGGGGCTGCTATGAACCGGAAACTGGCTGAACGCCTCGACGGCATCGGACCGCTGGCGGAGCGCTACCAGGTCTTCCTGGTCGACCAGTTCGGCGTGCTGCATGACGGCTCGGCCCCCTATCCCGGCGCGGTGGCGGCCTTGGCTGCACTGAAGCGCGCCGGAAAGACCGTGGTGCTGGTCTCCAACTCCGGCAGGCGCGCCAAGCCCAACGAGGACCGTTTGCTGAGGCTCGGCTTCGAGGCCGGAAGCTGGGATCATTTCGTTTCCTCCGGCGAGGTGGCGTGGCGATCCTTCCACGAAATGGCGGGGACCGGAGCGTTGCGGCCCGGCACGAACTGCCTGTTGATCAGCCGCGATAATGACCGCACAGCGATCGAGGGCCTGCCTTTTGTGTTGACCGGAGCCGGCGATACCGCCAACCTGGTATTGATCGCGGCCAGCGAGGGCGACCGCTACGACCTGGACCATTATCGCCGCCTGCTGGCGCCGGCGGCGGCGCGAAAGGTGCCATGCTTCTGCACCAATCCCGACAAGATCATGCTGACGGCGGTCGGGCCTCGCTTCGGCGCCGGCGAGATCGCCGATCTCTACGAGAGCCTGGGCGGCAGCGTCACCCGCATCGGCAAGCCCGGCCCGGCGATCTTCGATGCCGCACTGGCGCTGGCCGGCGAGCCCGACCGCGCCAGCGTGGTCTGCGTCGGCGACAGTGTCGAGCATGACATAGCGGGCGGAAACGGCTCCGGCATCGCCACGGCGCTGGTCCTGAGCGGGATATTGGCGGACACTTCGGATCTTGTCGCTGTTTTCGACGAGGAGCAGGCCTGGCCGGACTACGTCACGGGGTCCTTCAGCTTCCGTTGACCGCCTCGAGCATGCGCCTTGCGCTCTCTTCGTCGGTGATCAGGATGGTCGGCGCGATCAGGTTCATGGCGCCGAGCAGCGCCGCTGTCTTCTCTTCGCCGCCGGACGTGAGAATGCGGATCGGCGCCTTGCGCAGCCGATCGACCTCCACCGACATCACATGGCTGTTGACGGGGTGGTCGACGAGATTGCCATTGCGGTCGAAGAAATGGAACAGAAGGTCGCCAACGGCGCCACGCGCAACCAAGGCCTCGCGGTCCGCCTCCTTAAGAAAGCCGCCGCGAGAGAAGGTAGTGGCCGAAGCGATGCCGCCGACGCTCAGCAGAACGGCATCGAGCACGTTGGCCATCTCAAAAACCTCCTGCAGTCCGCAACGCTCGACCAGCGCGATCTTGGTCTCGACGCTGTCGACGACGGCCGGCGTCGGGATCAGATAGCCGTCGCCCTGGAAGATTTGGGCGAAGCGCCAGGCGAACTCGGCCGGGTTGTAGCGGCGCACGACGCCCACACCGCCTAGCAGCGAAATGACCTTGAAGTCGGTGAGCGATTTGGCGCTGATGAAGGGCAGACTCGAGAACAGCGTCTGACCCCAGCCGACGCCGACGCGCATGCCGGATTTCATCGTGTCGGACAGGAAAATCCCGGTCTTCGCACTGATCGCGGGGATCGGATCGGCATTGGGCGCGGTCAGCGGCGCCACCAGCGCCTGCTTCAGGCCGAACGTGCGCTCCAGCGCGCGCTCCAGCCGCACGATCTCTGACAACTCGCTTTCGATGGTGATTTTCACCTCGTTGCGCGAGCGCGCCTCCGCCAGCATGCGAACGATGGTGACGCGGCCGACGCCGAGCACGTCGGCGATCTCGTTCTGCGTCATCTGCTCGACGAAATACATCCAGGCGGCGCGGATCCTGAGGCGGTCCGTGCGGCTCTCGTTGACGACCTGTTCGGGCGCCTCGGTCACTCCGCTTTCGCTATCGCCCTGCCGTCGCCTGCCCAACTGTCTTCTCCCCGCTCGGCGATGTAGGAGTCACTCGCCGATTCTCCACGCTGGTTTAATATCGCCTATTGAGCTACCAATCGATAGGAACAATGTAGGGTCAGCGGCCGGCTCTCGGCGGCCGAGGCCGGTAGACGTTTTCGAGGCGATTCGCGATGCTCCGACAAATCTCCAGGGATGTCCGCGTCAATTTGAAGGACCGGCTGCGCGACGTCCGCGACATCATTCGCCAGAGCCGCCACGACAGCGACAGCGAGGCCAATCTCGTGCGGGAAGCAACCAGCCATTTGCCGCCGTTCCCGGGCAAAGGCATCGAAGGCCTGCTCGGCCATGCCGCCAGTGCCGTCGACGAAGCCTTGTCGATCGCCGAATCCTTTGTCCCGCATGACCGCCCGACGAAGATCGACGGAACGACCGTGAAAGGCCTTGGCATCTATTTCCCGGCCGGCAACGAGGAACGCCGGTCCAGCGCCGAGCGCGTCTTCCGGCGCGACATGTACTATCTGACCAGGACCGTGCTCGCCGCCCTGAGGATCGACAATGCCCGGATCCACGAGGCGGATTTCGCCGCCGTCCACGCCGCCATGCGAAAACGCCACGCCGGTCTGCTGGCCGCGATACCCGCCAGACCCGGCCCCGCCGCGCTGCCGGCCGTCGCCGCTGCCTGTGCGGCGCTGCTGGTCGAATGCCTCAATCACCGTCCTGTCCGCCTTGTCGAAGTCGAGCCGGAAGCAATGGGCGACCGGACCCTCGACATAGCTTGCTTGGCCCCCGTCGTCCTGGCCTGCGGCCTGGCCACCACGGCCAGCGACGGTGCGCCTGAGCCCGACATGCTGGAGACCGCTGTTCTGGCGGCCGGCATCCGTCACGACCGCGTCGTCAAGGCCTGTGCCAAGGCGAGCCCGGTCGATGAATTGACACCTGTCTTCGCCACCTTGCTTGCCCATTTGCCGTAGCTGCCGGTTCTGGCCGAGACTATCGCCCGAGCGCCATGTCCGCGATGGTCTTCTTGGCGCGCTGGATCGAGGCCGGGCTCATCGAGAGCTCGGTCAGCCCCATCTTGAGAAAGGCCGGGATGAGGTCGGGGCGTCCGGCCGCCTCGCCGCACATGCCCACCATGATGCCGGCGGCCACGCCGGCTCTTGCCGTCAACTCGATCGCCGACATGACGGCCGGGTTGGCGACATCATTGAGCTTGGCCACGGTCGGGTTGAGCCGGTCGGCGGCCATGATGTACTGGGTCAGGTCGTTGGTGCCGATCGAGAAGAACGACACCTCTTTCGCCAGCGCCGGCGCGATCAGAACGGCGGCCGGCGTTTCGATCATCACACCAAGATCGAACGCCGCATGCGGCACGCCTTGCGCCTTCAGTTCCGCCGCGCACTCGGCAACCAGAACCCGCGTCTGCCGTACCTCCGATATGTCGGAGACCATCGGGAGCATCACCTTGATGTTGCCGTGCACGGCTGCCCTGAGCAGCGCCCTGAGTTGGCGCTTGAAGATATCCGGCCGGTCGAGGCACATGCGAATGCCGCGCCAGCCGAGGAAGGGATTTTCCTCGTCGGGAAATTCGATGCCGGCGATCGGCTTGTCACCGCCTATGTCGAGCGTGCGCACGATGACGGGATAGGGCGCGAATGCCTTGGCCAGCGCCGCATAGGTCTCCGCCTGCATGTCCTCGGAGGGCAGATGCATATGACGCATGAACAGAAGCTCGGTGCGGAACAGGCCGACGCCCATGGCGCCGGCTTCCTGCGCTGCCTCGATTTCCTCCAGCGAGCCGATATTGGCGGCGACCTCGATGATCCTGCCGTCCGCGAGTTTGGGCGTCACGGTCTTGAACACGGCCAGTCCGGCGCGCTCCTTGGCCGCCGCCTGGACGCGGGCGGCGAAGTCCGCGCGGGTCGCCGCATCGGGGTCGACGATCACCTGCCCGCCATTGCCGTCCACGGCCACTTCGCGCGCGCTGCGCAGGGCATTGATCTGGTCGCCAAGGCCCAGCACTGCCGGAATGCCGTGCGAACGGGCGATGATGGCAATATGCGAGGTGGCCCCGCCATGGCCGCATACCACCCCGCCGATGCGCTTCAGCGGCGCCCGCGCCAGGTCCCAGGCGCCGATATCGTCGGCGATCAGGATGGCGCCTTCGGGGATATTTTCGAGGCTGGCGTCATCCTGGCCGAGCAACGCCAGACAGATCTGTCGTCCGACCGCATGGCAGTCGTCGGCGCGCGCGTTGAGATAGTGATCATCGACCGCGCTGAAATCGGCGGCTATGGTGGAGGCGGCGGTGATGACGGCTGAGACAGCGTCATTGCCGCTTTTGATCGCCTTCTCGGCCTCGCCGGTCAGGCTGTCGTCGGCGGCGATGTCCCGCAGCGCCGCGATGATGCCGCGATCTCCGGCGGACAGGGTGTCCTGCGCCAGCGCCTTGTCCATGCGCGCCTGAACGGCGGCGACGGCGGCGCGGAACCTGTCGATCTCGCCGGCGATCTCCTCCGCCTGCAGCATGCGGCCCTGTCCAGCGATGTCAGGCGGAAAATGCGCGAAGGCAGGCCCGATGGCGACGCCCTCGCTCGCCGCGACGCCGCGCAAACCGGCCACGCCTGAAGCAGCCGGTACGGGTTCGGACGCCGGCACAATGTCCTCGCCCGTATTGGCGGCCGGTTGCGGATCGTCATCGTCGAGACCTGCCTTCGGATTCTCGAGATAGCCGATCAGCGCCTCGATCGCCTCAATGGCGTCCGCGCCATTCGCCCGCACGGTGACTTCCTGGTTTTCCTTCACCGCCAGCAGCATCAGCTTGACCGAGCTCTTGGCGCTGACCGCCTTGCCGTCCTTGACCAGCTCGACATCGGATTCGAAACCCTTGGCAAGCTTGACGAAGCGCGTGGCGGGACGGGCGTGCAAACCTTCATGCACTCTGACGATAGTCGAGCGTTCCATGGCAAATACTCTGTTGTGGCGCCGCGCCGACATGGGTCGCGGCGCGAATGCTTCAGGCGGCGATGGTGATGATCGCGTCTGTCTTCAGGGCGGCCACGAGCGCTTGAGTGTCGACCTGCGAAGCGCAGATCTCGCCCGGCCGCTCGGCCTCGGTGGCGCCATTGAACGAGATGACGACATGCCCCATCTCGAGCACCTTGCTCCAGGCGCTGGAGCCGACCGCCGTGATTGTCGCGGAAACAGGTCCAAGGGTGATCAACGCGCCCTTCTGCGGCGCGCCTTCGCTGGGCCCGAGTTCCGTCTTGTGGAGCACGGAAACCTCGGCAAGCTCCGGCGGCGAGCCATCCGCGAACAGGATGAGCACGCCCCCTTCGGCAAGGTCCGCCACCTCAGGCCCGATGGAAGTGACCCGTGTTCTCAGCAGAACCGTCATATGGCGAACCTCATTTCCTTTTTCCGGGAAAGCCGTTTCAGGCTTTCCCGGAATTTGCTTAGAACACGATCAGGCTGACGACCCAGGCGATCAGCACCGAGACCGGGCCCATGATCTGGCGGCTGATGAGAACCGCCGGGACGCCGATTTCGATCGTCTTGGGCTTGGCTTCACCGAGCGCCAGGCCGACCGGGACAAAGTCGCAGCCCACCTGGGTGTTATAGGCAAACAGCGCCGGCAGCGCCATCGCCGGCGAAATCGTGCCGTTGGCGATCTGCGGACCGATGATGGCGACGCCGATGACCTGCGCGATGACCGCGCCCGGTCCCAGGATGGGGGACAGGAACGGCAGGCCGCAGATGGCCGAGATGATCAGCAGGCCGACGATGTTGTTGGCGAGCGGTCCCATCGGCTGGGCAAGCACGTCGCCGATGCCGGTGTACAGGATCAGGCCGATGAGCATGGTCACGAAGGCCATGAACGGCAGCACGTTGCGCACCACCTGGTCGATCGTACGGCGGCCGGCATTGAAAAAGATGCCGACCACGCGGCCCATGACGCGGCCGATCGAGCTGATCAGGCCGATCAGCCCGCCTTCGCTCGGTAGCGGCTGTGGTGCCGCGGCCGCGGTGTTGTTGCCTGGACTCATCGATGCTGCTCCCCCCGCAGTGGTGACCGCCTCGGATCCGTCCGCCATTGTGACATTGGCCGGCTTCACGCCCGAAACGTAGATGTCCTCGGTGATGAACTGGGCGAGCGGCCCAGCCTGGCCGACCGGCGTCAGGTTGACGGTCGGGATGCGCTTGCGCGGATAGACGCCGCAGCGTGCGGTGCCGCCGCAGTCGACGACGACGACCGCCATCTCGCTTTCGATCGGCGGCGCCTTGAAGCCGTCGACGGCCGTAGCGCCGGTCATGTCGGCGATGAGCTGTGCCACGGGATGGATGCCGCCTCCGGTGACGGAGACGATCTTATCGCGCTGTGCGGTCGGCTCGATGACGAGCGGGCCGCCCCAGCCTGTGGAGCCCCGGGAGATCCTTACGGCTTTGTATGTCTTGGCCATGATGTCCTCCCCGCCCTTACAGCTCGATGCCCTGGCGGCGTGCCATGATGGCGGTGATGCGCTCGGTCAGCATGCCCTTGAGCAGGATGACGACGAGGCCGACGATGGCGTACCAGATCGCCACCTTGACGTGATAGCCTCCGGCGACGACACCCCGCTTCTCGAGGTCGAGCAAGGCGACCAGCATGCCGCCCCAGACGAAGTATTCGCCGGGGTTGATATGCGGGAACAGGCCGAGCGGCGGATGCACGTAGGAGACAGCCGCGTCATAGAAGGCGGGCTTGTGCTTTTCTTCCAGGAACGATCCGAAGGTGTAAGCCATCGGGTTGGTGAGGAAGAACACCGCCAGCAGAGGCAGCAGCGTATAGCGGGTCAGCGCGATCCTGCCGGCGCCGCGTGCCAGGCCGTGGACGCGCTCCTCGCCGACCAGTTCGGTGACGGCGTAGAAGGCGGTCATCAGCACCACCAGTGTCGGGATGATGCCGGTAACGAAGCCGGCGAACACTTCGCCGCCTTTCTGGAAGATGCCGATGAAGTATTTGCCGATTGCGGTCAGCCAGCCGAGTTGCTCTTCCTGCTGCACGTTTTTCAGCTGTTCCTTCAGCTGATCGGCGGTGACAGGCGCGCTGTCGGTCTGCGCCTGCGCCAACACCACGAGATGATCGGTGGCATGCTCGACGCCGAGCCTGCCGTGCCAGGCAGCATCCGAGACCATGGTGCCTGCAACATGCAGGTTATGCACGGCCATGTCGGCATGCTGCGCCAATAACGAAAATACAGACATTTCTCCTCCTTATGCCGCCCGCCGGTTGATCCCGGCCGGTGCGCGGCGTCCTCTAGGCCCTTGCTACGTTCAAGCCGGACAAGCCCGGCTTCTTCCCCGGCTCCGACCGTGCTTTGTCGATCTGTTCGATCGCCCGTTTCACGGCCTCGGCCACACCGGGTTCCCCCTCCCCCATGATCGCAGGGTTGGACCGGAGTTGATCGAGGGGAACACCCTCGAATTGTTGATGTCGTTTGAATTTGGTGAACACCGAGCGCCCGCTCATGACCATCATGCGGCGCACGATGAGGTCCGGCGTCACCACGACGAGCGCGATGGTGCCCTTGGCCAGCCGGCCGCGAAAATTGCCGGCCCCGACGAAGCCATCCTTGTACTGGTCGGTGACGCCCCGGAAGACATCCGAATAGTGCCGCATCTGCAGCCAGACGCCGAGCGACTGCAGCGCCCACACGATAACCAGAAGAAGCAGTCCCCACTGCCAAATCGCCATTCGGTTCTCCTCCCGAAGCCTTCATTGAACCGCATCTTGGACGGATGCGCGACAACAGCAAAGTGAGAACATTTGTTTCCGAGAATGTCAATATGTATGATATTGACCTCGGTCACGGTCATCCACAGGGCCGTCGGCCGATTTCGGCGACGGCACGGTTGTGCTAGCCTGTCGTCAAACGGGATATGTGAAATGGAACTGCCCTTCAGGGATGAACTGGCCCTTATGCCCGACCTTCGCCATCGGTTGCGGCAATTGCGCTGGTTCCGCGCCACGTTTCGCGGCAGCGCCAAGGTGGTGTCCGACACATTCGGCGTGCGTTTTGAAATCGACGAAGCCAGGCTCACAAGGGCTTTTCTCGACTGGGTCGAGATCATGGAGGCGCAGAAGCGTTTCGCCGCGATCGACCGCGCCGACTTCATCGTCTTTGCCGCCGGCCTCGTGCTGCGCGAACTGATACGGCAGGCGCCGGCCAGGGAAGTCTCCGGCCTCAGCCATCTCGTCGAGACCGAGCAGAATGCCGGCACGCTGGAAATCGTCCGCTTCTGGCCTGAGGGGTTCCTCTACACCAATTATTGCGTTTCGGTGATTTCGGCGATCTACGAGCAGGAATTCGGCTCAGCGCCCAGCATCGACAAATGCGCCGACGACCTGCGCACATGGTGGTCCTATCGCGAGAACGTGACCGAGATGCCGGCCTATGCCGTGGCTTTCCTCGACCGCTTCCTTGGCGCCGAACCGAACTGGATCACGCCGGATCGCGCGCAATCGCGGCAGGCCATGCAAAGGGCGCTTGGGTCGGCCCGGGCCAGCGATGCGCTACGCCAGCTTTGACAGATTTTGGCGCCCGACCACCACGCTATTGAACATTTGACTTTTTGCCGGTAGCAAAGTGCAAAACTCCGGGGAGAAGCGCGTGGCGCGATCAAGGCCTATCATTTTCGATTGCGACGGCGTTCTCGTCGACAGCGAACCGCTGGCCGCGAGGGCCTATGAGCGCGTCTATGAAAAGCACGGCATGCCGGGCGTGCACGGCGGCATCATCGCTCAGTGCATCGGCATGAAACAGTCCGACATCATCGTCAAAATCAGGGAATTGACCGGCCATCAGTTTCCGGCGGCGGCGGATGGCGACATCTGGACCGAGACCAGGATCCTGTTTTCGCAGGAACTGAAGCCGACACCAGGAATCGCCGCGTTTCTGGAGGCGCTTGAGGGCGACCGCTGCGTTGCCTCGTCGTCCTCCGTCGAGCGCATAAACCACAGCCTGGCAGTGACGGCGCTGGCACGGTTCTTCGGCGACGCAATTTACAGCTCCTCGATGGTTAAGAACGGCAAGCCCGCGCCGGACATTTTCCTGTTCGCCGCGGCAAAGAGGGGCGCCAATCCGGCGGACTGCATCGTCATCGAGGATTCGCCCTTCGGTATCCAGGGCGCGGTTGCCGCCGGCATGACGGCGATCGGCTACACCGGCGGCGGCCACACCTATCCCGAGCATGGCGCGCGACTGAAGGCGGCCGGCGCCGATTTCGTCTGCACCGACTGGCAAGAGATCAGCCGGCAATTGTCCGGGCTCGGTGTCCCCGCCTAAGAGCTTGTTCTAGCGAGTGGGTAGTCCAAGCCGAACCCATTCGTCGGGCGGGATTACAGATCCGACACGTAGGCCGAACGACAAAACCCTGGTCACATCGCTGTCGACCTCGCAGCGGAAGCCCACATGGTACCACGTGCCCGTTGCGCGGAAAGCGACATCCGGGGCGTTGAGAATATTGCCGGCCTTCAGCGGCACGCTTGGGATCAAGTCGGGGAAATAAGAGGCGTCCAGCAATTGCTGCTGCAATGCGCTGGCGCAAAGTTTGGCACCACGCTGGGCGCGCGGCACGCCGCCCATCGAGGTCGTGGCCAGCGCATCGCCGGTAGCGTCTTGCGAATAGAGCTTGCGAACGCCCGGAAGCCCGGAATAGCGACGCGACGCGGCACTGGCGACATCAGGGGAAGCTGGGTCTCCCGCGCTCCCCTTGGGGGACTTCGAGACCTTTGAAGAGCCGGGCTTCGGCGCATTTGCGGGTTTGGGCGTCGGCTTTTCAGCCGATATGGGAAGCTCGACCTCAGTGTCGCCGTCATCGGCGGCCAACGGCGGTGCCGCGGCCGTTTGCTTGTCGGCGTCGGGGGTTTCCGCCTCCTCAGCATCCTTCAGGGACTCGGCATCCTTCGCGGCGGTTGCCGGCTTCTCGCCGGCCTCGGGCAACTCTGCCCCCTTTTCGGTGGCCGCCGGCGCGCCAGACTTGGTCTCCGCAGGCTCAGGTGTCACAGGCGGCTTCGACGTCTCCTCCTTGGCAGGCGCTGGCGAATTGTCTTGAGCGCTGGCTCCGTCCAGGGATTTCCTGGGGCCGGCGTCCTTGTCGCCGAACTGAAAGACAGGTCTCAAGGTCTCGATCGGCGGCGTCTTGCGCGGCTGCTTTGCGGGCGGTTCTTCAGCCTTCGTTTCCGGCGGCTTCTCGGCTTTGGGCTCCTTTGGCGGTGCGGGAGCAGGTTTCGGTTTTGGCTGATCGGGCGGAGGCACGAGCGCGACATTTACCGGCTGGTCCTGCTGCGGCTCTTGGGCTGGCCTCGGCAGGTTGTAGAACACCAGCGCTGCGAGGAGCGCATGCAGGATCAGCGATGCGGGCAGCGCCCACAACAGATCCCGACGCCGCTCTCGTGCCTCGTCCTTCATGCTGACCGATGTGGAATGAAATAGCGGCGGCTTCAAGCATAGGCTTTGGATTGATGCAATTTAACCGCTGCACAGCTCGGTGATCTGGATGATCCGCGCCGCTGCGCCGCCCGTCGAGGCGTTGGCACGGCTGGTCGAGCGACCGTACCGTCCTGAATATTCGCAACGACCCTGTTCTGTGACGAGTGACTAGCCTTGCCGCTGGTGCTGGATCTCGTCCAGAAACTGTCCGTCCAGCGGCGTTTCGCCAAACCAGTTCAGCCGGTTGATGCTGACGAAGCCGGCATCGATCGCCTCGTTCTCGTCGCCCGGCTCACTTGCGTGAGCGCGCCCGCGCGGGACTGTGATGACGGTGCGATCGCCGTCGCTCTCCAGGATTTCAGCCTTGCGGCCGATCTTGTCGCGGCCGATGCGCGGCTGCCGGATCCCGGCCGGCAGCGAAGCCGGCAGGTTGATACTGAGCCAATGGCCATCCGCCGCCCACTCTTCACGCGACCGCCAGAGCGAGGCGATCAACGCGCCGAGCCACTCGTCGTCGACACCGCTGAAGTCCGGATTCTTCACCCGGGAAAAGCCGATCGCCGGAATACCCCAGAATGTCGCCTCGCGCGCAATGCCCAGCGTCCCGGAATAGGCAAGGTCCTCGGCGACGTTGCGCCCGTCATTGACGCCCGCCAGAACCAGGTCGGGCTTTTGGCCATCCGCGAACAGCCAGGCCATCGCGCTCACCACGCAGTCGGCCGGAGTGCCGGAACACGAATACCAGCCGGGCTTGACGCGTCGCATCGTCAACGGCCGCGCGATCGTCAGCGACGCGCCCGCGGCGGTGCGCTTGCCGTCGGGTGCCACCACCCACAAATCGTCGCTCAGGCCGCCGGCCGCCTTGACCAGCCGGACAAGGCCCGGCGCCTCGATGCCGTCATCGTTGCAGATCAGGAGTCTCATGTCTCTTTTCCTCGGCGCACCGTTATGCTCTGGCCGGTGCGGCATTGCGGGCGCAGCGACGGAATATGGGCTTTCAGGTCGTCGAGGAGTTCGCTCGCGCAGGAATGACCGAGCGCCTCCGGGCGCCCTGCCTTCTCCCAGATATCGACATTGCCCGACAGCGTTGGGTGGGTGGGCATGCGCACCCAGTCCGCCCGGCCGGCTTTGTGCAGCAGATCGCCGGGGGAGCCGGAGGGCAGATGCCCGGTCAGCAACACCGGAAAGCCGGCCCGGTCGGCGCGCGGCAGCAGGCGGGACGAAGGCCCGGCCTCGCCCATGCCGTCATCGGCCAGCAAGGGCAGCGAGGGCAGCGGGTCGGCGTCGGTCCAGTCTGCGGCACTACCCAGCCGCAAGCGCAGGATCTCGGATACGCCAGGCAGCAGCGCTGAAGTGGCGGCGATCTGCGCTTCGAGCGAAGCACGCATGCCGGCGTGGATGGCGAAGGGTCCCGGCAAGGCCGCGATCAATTCCAGCGACCGCCCCGACAGCGGCGTCGGCAGAAGGCATCCGTTCGAATGGCGCGCCACCCAGCCCGAAATGGCCTCGGCGCGCGCCGCACCCGGCACGGGATCGGCGCCATAGGACGCGTCGAGAACGAGAAGATCGCATTCGGGGATCGCGTCCATCACGAAGACATTGCTGTCCGGCACCACGTCGGCCGAATAGACGACGCGGCTCTTGCCATCGTCGACGGCAAACCAGACGCCGCCGACGACATGTCCCGACCTCCCCGTCCTGACCCTGAGATTGCCGCTCTTCAGCAAATCGCCGGGTTCGAAAATCTCGATGCGATCTTCCGGAAAGGGAAATCGCTTGAGATCCCCGGGATCGGCATAGCCGGCGAGCGTGGCCGGAGCCTCGGCGCGGGTTTCGGCCGTCATGAAAATCGGACCGGCATAGCCGCGCGACAAAAGCCAGCTCAGAGCACCGACGTGATCCTCGTGCGCATGCGAGACAAACAACGCGTCGATGTCGGCGATCGACCCGTCAAGTGCCGGATAGTACTCCGCCCCTGTGGCCCCGACCTTGATGCCGATATCGAGCAGGATGCGATCGTTTCCGCTGCGGACGGCAACGCTGGTGCGGCCCTTTTCGCCGAAGCCGCCGGCCAGGTCCAGCTTCATCACGACGCCGCCTCCGCCGGGATTACCCAGCCGGACTTAATGCGCAGGCGCGCCTGGGCTCCGCTCTCCAGCACGACCGGGTCGGGCTGCTCGAAATGCAAGGTAAGATCAGGTCCTGCGGAAGGCGTAAATTCGATGCGCGCCGAGCCACCCTGGTAGATCACCCGCTTGACGAGGCCATCGAAGCCGGGGCCGTCCGACGAGACGTCGAGATCGGCCGACCGGCAGCAGATCCTTGCGCCAGCGCGCGGCCGCTCGCCTGCCCGGCAGCGGACGACCAGCTCGGTTCCGAGAACCCGGACCTTGCAATGACCCGCCTCCTCGGAGCTCAGCACGTCGGCCGGAAGCAGAATGCCCTGTGAAATGAAGGAGGCCACCATTTCATTCGCCGGCTCATGATAGAGCTCGCGCGGGGTCGCGAGCTGGACCAGGCGACCGTGATCCATCACCGCGATGCGATCGGCCAGCGCCATAGCCTCGGCCTGATCGTGGGTGATGTAGACGATGGTCGTGCCGGTGCGCTTGTGAAAGGCGGCGAACTCGTCCTCCATCGAGGCCCTGAGATGCACGTCGAGATTGGCGAGTGGCTCGTCGAACAATACCAGCGAGGGCGCGGCGACCAGGCAGCGCGCCAGGGCCACGCGCTGGCGCTGGCCGCCGGAGAGGTTGGCCGGCCTACGGTCTCCTAACCCCTGTAGATTGACCAGGGCCAGCGCGTCGGCAACCTTCTGGCGGGCGACCGCCTTGTCCAGCTTTGCAACCTTGAGCGAATAGCCGATGTTCTCGGCGACCGTCATGTGCGGCCACAATGCGTAGTTCTGGAAGACGATGCCGACCCGCCGCTTCTCTGGTGGAACGCTGCCGCCTGCACCCGACACGACCTCGCTGCCGACGCGGATTTCGCCCGACGTCACCTTCTCGAAGCCGGCCACAAGCCGCAGCAACGTCGTCTTGCCGCAGCCGGAAGGCCCGAGCACGGCAAGGAATTCGCCGTCGCCGACATCGATCGAAACGTCCTTGACCGCATCGAACTCGGCGAAGCTCTTGGTCACATGGTCCAGGGTCAATCGCGCCATGGCAGAACTCCACTCGGAAGGTGAGGGGCAAGCAGGTTGGTCACCAGCATCAGCACGAAGGTGACCGCGACCGTGATGACGGACATCGCCGCCGCGTAGTTGGAATCGCCGCCCTGTTCGAACGAGAACATCACCACGCCGATTGTCTCGGAACCCGACGACCACAGCAGCGCCGAGACCGTGAGCTCGCTGAGCGCCGTCATGAAGATCAGCAGGCCGCCGGCGATCGCCGCCGGCGCCACCAAAGGAAAGACGATGGTGCGCATGCGCGTGAACAGGCCGGCGCCCGCCACTTGTGCAGCCTCCTCCAGCGTCCGGTCGATCTGGTGATAGCCGCTGATGGTCGGCCGCAAGGCCAGCACCAGGAAGCGGGCGAGATAGGCGTAGAGGATGATCCAGACCGTGTTGTAGAGCTGTATGCCGGTCAGCGGGATCGGCCGCAGGAACAGCAGCAGCGATGCGATCGCCAGCACCACGCCGGGCAAGGCATAGGGCAGTTCGACCGAAAGATTGAGCAGCCGCACCCAGCGCTGTTTGCCCCAGGCAATGAGATAGCCGATCGGCACGGCGACGAGGACCGCGAAGAAGGCGGCGGCGATAGACAGCCAGAAGCTGTTGAAGAAGGCGCGGCTGGCGGCAGCGTGCTCGAACAACACGAAACGGTAATTGTCGAGCGTCGCCGTCTTGGCGCTGAGCGCGATGCCGTAGCCGGGAACCAGCGACGTCAGCACCAGCCCGAACAGCGGCAGGAACAACACCAGTACGACCAGCAGCCACATGCCGGCCTGGACGACCGGACGCCAGCGGCCAAGCTCGTAGGGCTCGGCGGGCAGCGAGGTGGAGCTGATGCGGTAGTCGCGGCGCCGGCTCATGACCTCCTGGGCGATAATGCCGGCCATGGCGATGATGCCGATCAGCACCGACAGGAACGCCGTCTCGCCGAGCACGGCCGGCCCGCCGCCGGCCAGTTTTTGATAGATCAAGGTCGGCAGCACCAAGTAATTGGCGGGAATGCCGAGAAAGGCGGGAATGCCGAAATTGCCGACGCAGGACACGAAGGCCAGTGCCGCTGCCGCCATGATCGACGGTGTCATCAGGGGTAGCACGATGGTGACGAGCACGGTGAACCAGCTCGCGCCGCCGGCTCGCGCCGCCTCGACCAGTTCGCGCGGCAGCTTGCGCAGGCCGGCGCGCACCAGCAGGAACACCAGCGGGCCATACTGCACGCCGAGCAGCAGGATGATGCCCGACGTGGAATAGAGCGGGTTTTTGGTGCCCAGCGGCGGTGCGGCGCCGAACAGCTTGAGGAACGGGCTGGCCGGTCCGAACAGTTGCAGCCAGGCAAGCGCCGTGACCTGCGGCGCGATCATCAGCGGCATGACGTAGCAGAGCACCAGCGCGCTTCGGCCACGTATGTCGGTCAGCGTGATGAGCACCGCCACCAGCGTTCCCGACAGCACGGCAAGCACCGTGCCGCCTATGCCGACGACAAGCGTATGCCAGGTGGCGATCCAGGTCGCCGGACTTCTCAGTCCGGCCTCCAGGGCCATCGTTGACACCATGCCGCCGGGTGCCACGATTTCCTTGATCAGGCGCAGCATCGGCAGCAGGGACAGCAGCACGATGACGACGGCTACCGCCGCCGTCAGGACCATTTCCTGGCCCCGGCTTTCCCTGATCGTTGATGGCATCGTTGCTTTCCTGAAATTCGACCAGCGCGCAGTGGGGATGCCGCCGAAGCGGCATCCCGGCCGGATCGCCGAGCCTTGTCAGCCGCCGAACAGTTCCGAGAACTTCGCCTTGTCGGCGTCGGTCTTGGCGACGATTGCCTTGGTGTCGAACGACATCACCTTGACCTTGACGCCTTCCGGCAGCCATTCGGGCCGGCCGACCGAGGCCCGTGCCGGCAAGTAGCCCATGGAAAGCGCCAGCTTCTGGCCTTCGTCCGAGAGAATGAAGTCGACGAACTTCTTCGCGCCGTCGACATTCTTGGCCGTCTTCATGATCGCGACCGGTTCCGTCACGGCCGGCACGCCTTCCGAGGGGAACACGAATTCCACCGGCGAGCCCTTCTTCTTGGCGTTCATCGCCATGAAGTCGACGAGGATGCCATAGGGCTTCTCGCCTGATGCCACGGACTTCAGCACCGCGCCATTGCCGCGCACGCTGACGGTGTTGTTGGCCTTCAGCTTCTGGAAGAAATCCCAGCCGTAATCGGCATCGCCGGCGAAGCCCGAAAGCAGGTAGGCGGCGGCACCTGAGTAGAGCGGGCTCGGCATGACGAGACCATCGGCATAGGCCGGCTTGGCGAGATCGGCCCAATGTTCCGGCTTCTCGGCGGCCGCGGTGTTGTAGACGATGCCGGTGGTGATCAGCTTGCTGCCGAAATAGGTCTTGTCGGCGTCGTAAGCATCCGGCTCGATGCCGTCGAGCTTTGCCTCGGGATAAGGCAGCAGCCGGCCGTCCTTCTTCAGCAGCTCCATCGAGACCGCATCGGCGATCAACAGCACGTCGGCCTGCGGGCTGCCGGCGGCGAATTCGGCCGCCATCTTGGTGAGGATGTCGCTGGTACCGGAACGATAGATTGCCACGTCGATGCCGGGCTGCGCCTTCTTGAAGGCCTCGACGGTCTTGGCCGCATCGGCTTCCGGCTGGGATGTGTAGAGCGTCAACGTTTCGGCACTTGCCATGCCGGCAAACAAAGTTGCCGCGAGCGCCAGCTGGCTTCCCAGCAGCTTGATGAATAGCGTCTTCATAAGACCTCCTGTCCTGTCTGTGCACGACTGGCCCGGCCCCGGCCGGTTCCCTGTCTCTTCCTCCCTGCACGGCGCATATGACTGGTGGATGACACAGCGCGTGAGATATACAAAATATGTTCATATGTTCGATGTCAATTACAAATGAACAAAACTGTGCAACAATCGACACGCCGGACATCCGGTGCCAGTTGACACGCGGCCGGCCTTTCTCCGAAGAGGCGATGCGGGGCCCAGGCCAAGGCTCATGAGGACGAAAAGCGATGCCCGTGGAAAAACCGAGACCGGCCCGCTCCGGATTGCCGATGGTGTCGTCGGATCTCAACGTCAAGACGGCGTGGCTCTATTATGTGGAGGGCTTCACGCAGGAGCAGATCGCCGAGAAGCTCGATGTCTCCAGGGTTAAGGTCATGCGCACGCTGGCCGCGTGCACGGCCGAGGGCATCGTCGTCACCATGATCAACGCGCCGACCGCCGAACAGGTGGCGCTCGAACGTGCACTCGAGAAGCGCTGGGGCCTCGATGCCGCCGTCGTCATCCCGACGCCTTCGGCGCAAGAGCACCTGGAGAAGGCGATCGGCCACGCCGTGGCGGCCTATCTCGGCGAGCAGATGCAGGACGGCATGACGCTGGCAATCGGCGGCGGCGCGACCCTGCATGCAAGTTTGGGCTTTCTCGCCCGCCGGCAGCTGAAGCACGCCTCGGTCGTGGCGCTCGTCGGCAGCCTGCCGCATTCGCAATGGATCAATCCGTCGATCGTCGCCGCCAAGGTCGCCGATGTCTTCGAGGTCGACAGCTACCAGATCACTGCGCCGGTGACGGTCGACAACCCCTCGCTGCGTGACCTGCTCTGGGCGCAGCCGGCGCTGCAGGACGTGCGGCAGCGCGCTGCCGCCGCCGATATCGCGCTGCTTACCGTCGGCGACATGTCGCCGGACGCGACCATCTTCCGCCACGGCATCGTGCCGTCGTCGCTCATCGCGTCGCTGAAAGCGAAGGGCGCGGTCGCCAACATGCTGTGCTATTTCGTCGATGCCTCAGGCAGGCTGGTCGACCACGAAGTCAACGGCCGCGTCATGGCCATCGACCTCGATGTCGTCGGCCAGGTGCCGAATGTCGTGCTGGCCGCCGGCGGAAAACGCAAGGTGGCCGCGATCCTCGCCGCGCTGAAGGCCGTCAGCACCAATGTGCTGATCACCGACAGCGATACGGCGACGGCGCTGCTGGCAAAGGCTGGCTGACGCTGCTTCCAGTGCCGCTTAGATCAGGCCGCGTTCGCGCAAGAAATCCTCGACGCCGACATGGGTCATGGATTCGAATTCGGCGATCGCCTCGGCCACCCGCCTGCGCTGGGCCGCCAGCAGCGTGAACACCTGCTTCATCTCGCCGGAAACGCCGAAGCGGCCCCAGCGCTCCGCGATATGCGCAGGCAAGCCGATGTCGGCGCAGAACGCATCCAGGCTCTCATAGCCGAGACTGGCGACGAGTTGCTTGGTTTCGTCCGCCGACATGCGCGGCTCGAAAGCGTGATCGTGCAGGCGCTGCGCCACCAGCTTGATGTCGGACGGAGACGCGCCCATCACCTTGCCGAACAGGGTCTTGACGTCGGATGGATCGAATGCGGGCATGCGGACCTCCCTTCATCACAGTCCACCTGAAACATGGGCGAAGGGTTCGCGCCTGACAAGTCGATTCTGTGGTGAGCCGGCGCATCATTCGACGCCGGCTCACGTCAACGTGACCTACACCAGCATGCCCATCGGGTTCTCGATCAGCTTCTTGAAGGCGACCAGCAGTTCGGCACCGAGCGCTCCGTCCACGGCGCGATGGTCGGTCGACAGCGTTACCGACATCACCGTGGCGATTCTGATCTCGCCGTTCTTGACCACCGCCCGCTCCTCGCCGGCGCCCACCGCCAGGATCGTCGCATGCGGCGGGTTGATGACGGCGGCGAAATCCTTGATGCCGAACATGCCAAGGTTCGACACCGCCGTGGTGCCGCCTTGATACTCTTCCGGCTTCAGCTTGCGACTGCGCGCGCGGCTGGCCAGGTCCTTCATCTCGTTGGAGATCACCGACAGCGTCTTTTCATCCGCCTTGCGAATGATCGGCGTGATCAGGCCGCCGGGGATCGAGACGGCAACGCCGACATCGGCATGCCTGTGCTTGACCATGGCGCTTTCGGTCCACGAGGCATTGGCATCCGGCACCGCCTTCAAGGCCATGGCCATCGCCTTGATCACCATGTCGTTGACCGAGAGCTTGTAGGCGGGCGCCTCGCCCTTGTCGGTCTTCTTGACCGGTGCGGCCGCATTGAGCTGCGTGCGCAGCGAAAGCAGCGCATCGAGCTCGCAGTCGAGCGTCAGGTAGAAATGCGGGATGGTGGTCTTGGCCTCGACCAGCCGGCGCGCGATGGTTTTGCGCATATTGTCGTGCGGCACCAGCTCGTAGGAACCTTCCTCGAACAGGCGCAGCACGTCCCCCTCCCCCTTGAAGAGAGGGTGGCCGGCCGCAGGCCGGTCGGCTGGGGTCGCTTCGACGGGGCTCGGCGCAAAAGCGGTGCCTTCTGAGGCGACCCCCTCCGTCCGCTTCGCGGACACCTCCCCCTCGAGGGGGGAGGAGAGTACCGCATCGATATCCGCCTTCACGACGCGGCCATGTGGGCCTGTGCCGGATATGCCGGAGAGATTCAGTCCTGCTTCACGAGCCAATCGACGCGCCAAGGGTGTAGCGCGGGTTTTCCCCTCCCCCTCGAGGGGAGGGTGGCCGGCCAAAGGCCGGTCGGGTGGGGTCGGTTCGACCGGGCTCAGCGCCAGAGTGGTGCTCAAGGACTTGGCGGTGCCTTCTGAGGCAACCCCCTCTGTCGACTTCGTCGACATCTCCCCCTCAAGGGGGGAGATTGGCGCCTTGTCCTGCTTGGCCCCGTAGCTTTCATCATCGGCATAGATCCACGCAACCGGCGCGCCGACGGGGATATCGACACCTTCCTTGCCGGAGACATCGCGCAGGATGCCGCTGGCCGGCGCGTCGATTTCCATCGCCGCCTTGTCGGTCTCGATCTCGAACAGCACGTCGCCCTTCTTGACCCGGGCGCCTTCCTCGGCGAACCAGCGCGAGATCTGTCCGGTCGCCATGTCCATGTCGACCTTGGGAAGAATGACTTCGGTCGGCATGTCTCAGCGAACCCCTCTCACGAGGTCGCGGGCGGCGGTGATGATGCCGGGAACCTGCGGCACCGTCGCCTTCTCCAGCTCCGGATTGTACGGGATCGGCGTCTCCGCGCCGCCCAGCCGCACGATCGGCGCGTCGAGATAGTCGAACGCCTCGCTCTCGGCGATCATGGCGCTGACCTCGGCGCCGATGCCCAGCGTCTTGACCGCTTCGTAGACGCACATCAGCCGCGACGTCTTCTTGACGCTGTCGATGACGGTCTGCTTGTCCATCGGCCGGATCGTCCTGAGGTCGACGACTTCGACGTCGATGCCTTCCGCTTCCAGCGCGGCCGCGGCGTCGAGCGCCTTCTGCACCATGATCGAGGTGGCGACGATGGTGAGATCGCGCCCTTCGCGGCGGATATTGGCCTTGCCGATCGGCACCGTGTAGTAGCCTTCCGGAACCGGGCCCTTCATCTTGTAGAGCAGCTTGTGCTCGAAGATCATCACCGGATCGGGATCGGCGACGGCAGCCAAAAGCATGCCCTTGGCATCGTGCGGCGTCGCCGGCTGGATGACCTTTAGGCCCGGCACATGGCCGAGCCAGGCCTCGAGGCTCTGGCTGTGCTGCGCGGCGGCACCGGTGCCGGAACCGGCGGGAAAGCGCATCACCACGGGAACGGAAACCTCACCGCCCAGCATGAAGCGCATCTTGGCCGCCTGGTTGACGATCTGCTCCATGGCGAGCGTGGCAAAGTCGGAGAACTGGAACTCGAAGATCGGCCGCATCCCGGTGAGGGCCGCACCCACCGCGACACCCGCGCCGCCCAGTTCCGAGATCGGCGTATCCATCACCCGGTCCGCGCCGTAGCGCTCGACCAGATCGCCGGTCACCTGGAAGGCGCCGCCATAGACGCCGATGTCCTCGCCCATCAGGAAGACGCGTTCGTCCATCTCCATGGCGATCGCCATGGCTTCCTGGATCGCCTGGGCGTAGCTCAGTTCACGCACCATCGCGTCCATCACGCCTGCTCCGTATACACGTAATTTCCGGTCTCGCTGACATCAGGCGACGGGCTCGCCTTGGCGAACTCGATGCCGTCGGCGATTTCCTTGGCCACCGCTTCGCGGATCGCCTCGATGCCCTTATCGTCAATGAACCCGAAGTCGCGCAGTTCGCTTTCGAACAGGGTGATCGGATCGCGGTTCGACATCCAGTCCTCGATCTCCTCCTTGGTGCGATAGCGGTTGCGGTCGCTCTTGGAATGGCCGCGATGGCGGTAGGTCTTGGACTCGATCAGCGTCGGCCCCTCGCCCGCGCGTGCGCGCTCGACGGCCTTGTAGGACGCCTCGGCGACCTCCGAAAAAATGTTGCCGTTGACGATGACGCCGGGCATCGAATAGGCGGCGGCGCGCTCGGCGATGTTCTTGACCGCGGTCGAGCGGGCCGTCGACGTCGACATGCCGTAGCCATTGTTCTCGCACACGAAAATCACCGGCAGCTTCCAGATCGCCGCCATGTTCAGCGCCTCGTGGAAAGCGCCCTCATTGTTGGCGCCGTCGCCGAAGAAGGAGACCACGACCTTGCCGGTCTTCATCATCTTGGAGGAGAGCGCCGCCCCGACGGCGATCGGAATGCCGCCGCCGACGATACCATTGGCGCCCAGATTGCCCTTGGCCACGTCGGCGATGTGCATCGAGCCGCCGCGTCCCTTGCAGTAGCCGGTGGTCTTGCCGAAGAACTCGGCGAACATGCGCTTGACCTCGGCGCCCTTGGCGATGCAGTGGCCGTGGCCGCGATGCGTCGAGGTGATCTGGTCATCCTCGCCGAGCGGCATGCAGATGCCCATGGCGCTGGCTTCCTGCCCGATCGACAGATGCATGGTGCCGTGGATGAGGCCGCGCGTGTAGCTCTCCTCCGCGCCCTCTTCGAAGCGGCGGATGAGGTACATCTTGTAGAGCACCTGTCTGAGCTGCTCGGCGCTGTACTGGCGATAGACGAAGGGCAGGTTGGCGCGGCTGTCCGCGACGGCTTTGCTGGCTGCGGCCATGATCACACCTCCACGGTTCCGTAGACGAGCTTGTCCTGGCGCGCGCGCAGTTCGGCGATCTTGGAGCCGGGAGCCGGGGCGGCATTGGCGTAGGTGATGAGCTCGCCCTTCTTGATCGGCGCCGTCACCGAACCGCCTTGCAGCAGACCGCAGGGAATGGCCCTGGCGGCATGTGCTTCCGGCGCCGTCATGATCCAGGCGCGGTAGCAATATTCGCCGATCGCATCGAGCTTCTCGCCCGGCTTCATGTCCTTCTTGGCCACGGCTGCGACTTCGGCCACCGGCTTTGCCAGCGGCACCATGTCGGCCTTGCCGTAGAGCACGACGCGGGCGCAGGTCAGGGGCACTTCGAGCGAGGTCAAATGGTAGGGCCGATGGAAGGTGAAGTACGGGCCCTTGCCCATCTTCAAATCTTCCATGCGCTCCGAAATGCGCGGATGCGACATGTCGGCGACGACGAACACGCCGGGCGCGACACCCTTGCCGATCGAATAGTCGACGACGCCGACCTTCGACAGCACGCCGCCGTCCTTCTGCGGCACCAGCACCTTGGACAATTCGCCGAGCGTCGCCGCCGGACCATGCATGCCGGCCTTGTCGGGCACCAGCCCGGTGGCGTTGGCGATCGCCGCCATCTCGACCATGGTCTTGGAGCCGTCGACGAACTCGACCAGCATACGCACATTCATGTGCCGGCGCTTGGCTTCCTCTTCATAGTCGGGCGGCGTGGCGTCGATGTTGAGCGGATTGTTCTTGCCCTTGCCGGCGGCGACGATCGGATGGCCCATGGCCGAGACGAATTCGATAAGCTCCATGCAGGAAGACGGCTCGTCGCCGGCGCCCAGCGAATAAGTGACGCCGAGCCGGTCGGCCTCGCTCTTGAGATAGGCGCCGATGGTGACGTCGGCCTCGACATTCATCATCACCAGGTGCTTGCCGTGCTCCATGGCGCGCAAGCCGATCTCGGCGCCGACGGCGGGAACGCCGGTGGCGTCGATGACGACATCGATCAGGTCATTGTTGATGACCAGGCTGGCGTCGTTGGTGACCGCCACCTTGCCGGTCTCCATGGCGGCCGTCATCGCCGAGGCGTTCCACACTTCGCGCGCATGCCCGGTTTCCTGGAAGGCGATATCCACGGCCTTACTGGCGGCGGGCAGGTTCAGCTCGGAAATGGCGCCGATCTCAATACCGGACATATGGGCGACGCGGGTGACGATGTCGGTTCCCATCTCGCCCGAACCGATCAAGCCGATGCGGATTGGCTTGCCCGACTTGGCCCGCACCTCGAGATCACGGGCAAGGCCCGTCAACGAAACATTGGAAGCCATACCGCTCATTCCTCCCGTAATGCTGCTATTCAATCACCTGACGGGTATTGAACATCTGTATTTCTGTCAAGACTAATGTCCAGATTTGATGCGCTTTTGCAGCACTTCCCAGCATCACGAGCAAGATGGGAAAGCCGGCAAATCCGACAACCAAACGGCTCGCGACGGTTCGACGCATTCGGGCCCGGAAAAACTTCAACCGTGAGCGCGCTTGATGGCGAGAGAAGGGGCGTCCCCTGCTTAAGTGCTAGCCAACCGGAAAATCGTGGAAATGGATGATGGTGCTGACCGGAATGCCGCGCCATTTGCCGGCGATCAGCCGGTGGACACGTCCGGCGAAGATGTGACGGACACTGCCATGGCGTTGGAATAGCTCTTGAAGGGCATTGGCGTCGGTTAGCGTGACCTCGTCGAGCACCGGCATGTGGATGCCGAACGGCGGGTGGTGCATAAACAGGAGGACCGACCGGTCCTGTGCCTCTTGCAACCGCTTGCCGGCGCCTGCGGCATCAGCCGGGAACAGAACCCCTCGCCTGGGCTCTATTGTGCCGTCCAGCCGCCGTCCATCGGCAAGGTCGTGCCGGTGATCTGCCTGGCTGAATCCGAGCACAGGAACAGCGCCAGGGCGGCAAGGTCCTGGACGGCGACGAATTCCTTTGTCGGCTGTGCGGCCAGAAGCACATCGCGCTTGACCTGTTCCTCGGTCATGCCGCGCGCCTTCATCGTGTCGGGGATCTGCTTCTCGACCAGCGGCGTCCAGACATAGCCGGGCGCGATCGCGTTGACGGTGATGCCGTCCTGCGCGACTTCCAGCGCCACCGTCTTGGTCAGGCCTGATATGCCGTGCTTGGCCGAGACATAGGCGGATTTGAACGGCGAGGCGACGAGCGCATGAGCGGAAGCCGTGTTGATGATGCGGCCCCATTTGCGGCTCTTCATGCCAGGCAGCGCCGCTTTTATCGCGTAGAAGGCCGACACGAGGTTGATGCGGATGATCGCTTCCCATTTGTCGTCCGGGAATTCCTCGATCGGCGCGACATGCTGGATGCCGGCGTTGTTGACCAGGATGTCGAGGCTGCCGAACGCCTCTTCCGCCTCATGCACCATGGCGCTGACCGCCGCGCCGTCCATCATGTTGGAATCGGAGTAGCGGCATTTGACGCCGAAATCCTTCTCGATGCCGGCGCGCTCCTGCTCGATCGCCGTGGCCTCGCCCAGGCCGTTGATGGTGAGATTGGCGCCTTCGGCGGCGAAGGCGCGGGCGATGGCCAGGCCGATGCCGCTGGTCGAGCCGGTGACGAGCGCATTCTTCGAAGACAGGGAACCCATGGGTGATCTCGATATGGTGGGAGGGAACACGAAAGATAGGGCGCGGTCTTGTGCGCCGCAACATGACGATGCCACAGCCATATATCCGCGCATGCCCGACTCGACCGGCTTCGGCGACTACACCGAGACCGGTCACGTCATTCCGGTGCGCTACAAGGCCAGCATGGCGACTATGTCCACTCGATGTACCTCGACGACGCGCCGATCACCGGCGCGAGCGCGGTTTTTCCTCCGGAATTGCCTGGAAACCGAACCGCCCTGATGGTCCGTCAGGGTCGCTTGGCCCGGGCAGGGCCAACATCGGGCGACCCGGCGATTTCCAGCAGCGACGACACCAGCAATTGCCGCTCGTCTGGGGAAAGCACGTCCGCGTCGAACAGGTTCATGCTGCGCAGGCCCTCGATGGCGAGATAGCAGACCAGCAGCGACTTGAGATCCGGCGTCTCGCTCTTCAGTCGTTGGAAGAGTTGTCGCTTGAACGTCTTTATCGGCGACATGAAGTCCGGATCCTCGGCGATCGCCGAAAATATCCACGACGCCGATGGCTGCTTGTCCTCGCAATCCTTGGCCGAAAGCCTGATGTAGACGGCGAGCGGATTTGCGCCATTGTCGTTGCTGCTGGCGGTCTCTAGCGCCTGCTCGAATTCGCGCAGATAGCCTTCGACCAGGCCCTGCATCAATTTGGCCTTGGTCGGGAAATTGTAGAGCAGTCCGCCCTTTGATACGCCGGCGCGGCTGGCGACGGCATCCAGGGACAGGCTACCGGGACCGGATTCCCGTGCGACGTCCGCCGCCGCAGCGAGAATCCTCTCGCGCGAGTTCGTTCGTTGGGCTTTCATGGCGCCTCCCATCGCAAGCTTAGGCCCAATTGACAAGACCGTCCAGACGGTACAGTAAGACCGCGGTCATTTGAAATCGGGGCCCGCAGTCGATATGTGTCCCGATATCCGCGCTTCGCGCCGGATTTCGACTGAGGGGACTTCCTTGTTCAAGCGCATACTCCGTTTCGTTATCATCATTCTTGTGTTGGCCGTGCTCGTCATCGTGGTCGGCGGCATCGTCGGGTTCAATTTCCTGCGTGACAACGGCATCAAGCAATATTTCGCCACGATGAAGCCGCCAGCGGCAACCGTGTCGACAACCATCGTCAAGCCGTCGAACTGGACGCCGGGCATCGAGGCGATCGGCACGGTCCGCGCCGTGCGCGGTGTCGACCTGACGGTTGAGACCGCCGGCATCGTCAAGGAGATCCCCTTCCATGCCAACGAGAAAGTGGCGGCCAATGCGGTGCTGCTGCAGCTCGACGACGCCGTAGAGCGTGCCGATCTCGCGGCACAGAAGGCGCAGGCGGCGCTCGATCAGACATCGCTGACCCGTGCACTCGAACTGACCAAGCGCGGTGTCGGCTCGGACTCGACCTTGGACACCGCACGTGCGGCCGCGTCCGCCTCGGCATCCCAGGTCAACAGGCTTCAGGCAGTGCTCGACCAGAAGCAGCTGACGGCGCCCTTTGCTGGAACCGTCGGCATCCCCAAGATCGATCTAGGCCAATATCTGGCGCCCGGCACCGCCGTGGTGACGCTGCAGGATCTCGACACGATGCGGGTCGACTTCACGGTTCCCGAACAGCAACTGCCGCTGCTCAAGATCGGGCAGACGGTTCGGCTGGGCCTCAGCGGCGGCGACATGCCTTTTGCTGGGACCATTCGCGGTATCGATCCCAAGATCGACCCGTCCAGCCGGCTGGTGAACATCCGGGCGGAAGTCGCCAATCCCGAAGGCAAGCTGACCCCCGGCCAGTTCGTGCAAGTGCGTGTCGAACTGCCCGAGGAGCAGAATGTGCTGGCGCTGCCGCAGACGGCGCTGACCACCAGCCTCTATGGCGACTACATATTCGTGGTGCACCCGGCAAAGCCCGCCGAGGCGCAGCCGACCAAGCCGGAGACAAACCCCGCCGCGGCGGCGACCGACAAGCCGGCGGACGCCAAGCCCGCGGCCGATGCCAAACCGGCCGAAGCCGCGAAGCCTGCCGCCGATGCGGCAAAACCAGCGGACAAGGCCGCCGCCGATCAGGCCAAGCCGGCCGCGGGGGGCGAGCAGCCTGCCCTGGTCCTGTCGCAGGTATTCGTCAAGCCCGGCCGCCGCAACGAGGGCATGGTCGAGATCGTCGAAGGCCTCAAGGCGGGCGATGAGGTTGTCACGGCAGGTCAGAATCGCCTCTTCAACGGCATGTCCGTCAACGTCGACAACACCATCGACCCAACCAAATCGGCGAACAAGCAGGCCGACCAGCAATGAGCGTTTCCGATCTCTTCATTCGCCGGCCCGTCCTCTCCACGGTCCTTGCATGCATGATCCTGCTCCTGGGTTTCCAGGGCATATTCAGCCTGTCGATCCGCCAGTATCCGAAGGTTGACGAAACCGCGATCACCATCACGACGGCCTATCCGGGCGCCAGCGCCGACCTGATCCAGGGCTTCATTTCCGCTCCGATCGCGCGCGCCGTCGCCTCGACCGAGAACATCGATTACGTCACGTCGTCGAGCCGACCGTCCTCCAGCACCGTGACTGTGCAGATGAAGCTCGGCTCCAACCCGGACGTCGCGCTGACCGAAGTGCTGTCCAAGGTCCAGGGCGTGCGCGGCACCTTGCCGGACGCCTCCAAGGATCCCGTCATCGTCAAGGGCACGGGCCAGCAATTCGCGATGATGTACATCTCGATGCAGAACCCGAACATGACCAAGGAGCAGCTGACCGAGTATATCGAACGCGTCATCAGGCCCCGCATGTCGACGGTCGAAGGCGTCGCCGACGTGCAGATCTTCGGTGCCCAGGAATACTCGATGCGGGTCTGGATCGATCCGGTCAGGCTCGCCGCGCGCGGTGTGACCGCATCGGAAGTGCTGACGGCGATCAACAACTCCAACTTCCTGTCGGCGCCCGGCAACACCGAGAACGAATATGTCGTCTCCTCGATCACCGTGCGCTCGACGCTCCAGACGCCGGAAGCCTTCGCCGAACTGCCGCTGCGCTCGACCGACGGCAATGTGGTGCGGCTGCGCGATGTCGCCCGCGTCGAACTGGGCGCCGAGAATACCGACACCAGGGTTTCCTTCAACGGCAAGCCAGGCACCTTCCTCGCCATCTTCCCGACCCCGGCTGCCAATCCCCTGACCACGGCGGCGGCGCTCACCAAGCTGGTGCCTCAAATCCAGGAGACGTTGCCGAAAGGCATGACGATCGAGATCGTCTACGACGCGACCGGGCAGATCAGCGCCTCGATCGACGAAGTGTTCAAGACCATCGGCGAGGCCGTTGCCATCGTCGTCGTCGTCATCCTTTTGTTCCTTGGCTCTTTCCGTTCGGTGATGATGCCCATCGTCACCATCCCGCTGTCGCTGATCGGCGTCTGCTTCCTGTTGTTCGCGGTGGGCTATTCGATCAATCTTCTGTCGCTGCTCGCCATGGTTCTGGCGATCGGCCTCGTCGTCGACGACGCAATCGTGGTGGTGGAGAATATCCACCGCCACATGGAAGAGGACCACATGTCGCCGATGCAGGCGGCCTTCAACGGCATGCGCGAGATCGCCACCGCCATCGTCGCCATGACCATGACGCTGGCCGCGGTGTTCGCACCATTGGCCTTCACCGGCGGCCTGACCGGCGCGCTGTTCCGCGAATTCGCCGTCACGCTCGCCGGCTCGGTGGTGCTGTCGGGCGTGATCGCCATCACCATCACGCCAATGATGTCGGCGCGCCTGCTGAAGTCCGGCTCGCCAGGCCGTTTCCAGCGCATTGTCGACGGCACTTTCGCGCGGGTCGAGCACGTCTATGAGCGGGCCGTCACCGGGTCGCTCAACTATCGCCCGCTGACGCTGATCATCGTGCTGGCGCTTGTCGGGGTGACCGGCTTCATGTTCACCAAGACCTCAACCGAACTGGCGCCGGAAGAAGACCAGGGCTTCCTGCTCTCGCTTGTAACGGCGCCGCGTTATGCGACATCCGATTACACCGAGACTTACGTCAACCAGATGCTCGGTCTGGTGAAGGATATTCCCGAAACGCGGGCGCAGTTCTCGGCCGTCGCGTTCGGCGGCACGACGAACAGTGCGTTCGTCGGTTTCGCCTTCAAGGACTGGGCGGAGCGCAAGCGCAACTCGAAGGAGCTGCAGGCCGACATCACAGCCCGTCTCGCCAAGGTGGCGGGCGTCCAGGCCTTCGTCTTTGCGCCACCGACGCTGCCGGGCTCCGGCGGCGGCCTGCCCATCGCCCTGGTGGTGCGATCGACCGGCGACTCCTCGGAAGTGTACGACGTGGCCGAGAAGATCAAGAACAAGGCACAGGCCTCCGGCCGCTTCATCGTCGTGCAGAATTCGATGGCCTATGACGCGCCGCAGGTGACGGTGACCATCGATCGCGACCGCGCCGCGGCGCTGAACCTGCCGATCGCCGATATCGGCCGGACGCTGACGCTGCTGGTCGGCGGCGCCGAAGTGGCGCAGTTCGACCGCGACTCCAACAGCTACGACATCATCCCGCAGGTGCCGAAAGAATTCCGCGACAATCCCGAAAAACTCGGCGAGTACTTCGTGCGCAGCGTAACGGGCGAGATGGTGCCGCTGTCGGCGGTGGTGAAGATCTCGACCAATGCGTCGCCGGCCGCGATCGAGCAGTTCAACCAGCTGAATTCGTCGACGATCTCGGCGCTGCCGCTGCCCGGCGTCACCACGGGCGATGGATTGAAAGTCCTCGAGGACATAGCCAGGGAGAGCCTGCCCGACACCTTCTTCATCGACTATTCGGGCCAGTCCAGGCAGGAGAAGGAACAGGGCAACACGATCCTGATCGCCTTCGGGGCGGCCGTCATCGTCATCTATCTGGTGCTGGCGGCGCAGTTCGAAAGCTTCCGTGATCCGCTGATCATCATGATGGCGGTGCCGCTGTCGATCTTCGGCGCCATCGTGCCGCTCAATCTGGGCCTCGGCACACTCAACATCTACACGCAGGTCGGACTGATCACGCTGATCGGCCTGATCACCAAGCACGGCATCCTGCTGGTCGAGTTCGCCAACCAGCAGCGCGAGATCCACGGTATGCGGCGACGCGACGCCATCATCGCTTCGGCCAAGGTGCGGCTGCGGCCTATCCTGATGACGACGGCGGCGATGGCGCTTGGCGTGGTGCCGCTGATCACGTCCAGCGGCGCCGGCGCCGCGGCCCGCTATTCGATGGGCCTGGTCATTTTCACCGGCATCCTGGTAGGCACCATGTTCACGCTCTTCGTCGTGCCCATGTTCTATACCTTCATTGCCAGCAAGGACTTGCCCCAGCTGGCCGAGAAGCCGGATCCCAAATTGATGCCGGCATTGCCGAGCTGATGGAAACGGCATTGCCGAACTAACAAAAACTAACAAAGAAAAGAGGCCGAAACGTCCCGGCCTCTTTCTTTGGCTGTGCTCGATTTACCGCGGGAAAATGTTCCGGCGGGAGCCCTGAACGGATATGGCTGCTGTGCCGATCCGTTGCCAGCCAGCTACTTGACGATGACGATGCTGGTGTTGGCCGGCCCGAAGGTTTCGACGAGCTGGTAGAAATCGGCGGCATTGTCGGGATGCAGCCGCACGCAACCATGCGAGGCCGGCCGGCCAAGCCGCTTGATGGCATAGGTGGCGTGCACCGCATAGCCGCCGCTGAAGAACACCGAATGCGGCATCGGCGCGTTGTCGTACTTCTTCGAATACCACATTTCATGCATGCGCGTCGGCTTAAACGAGCCGGTCGGCGTCACATGCGCCCTGTCGCCGGTGGAAACCTTCCAGGCGAAGGCCGGGCGGCCGTCGACCGAGACTTCCATGACCTGTTGCGAAAGCGAGACGCGCGCCACGATCTTGTTGGCGGCATGCGCGGTACCCGTGCCGGCGCCGAACAGAAGCGCCGCAGCCGTCAGGGCAGCGGCGGCGGTGATGTTGATGAGCTTGGCGGAAATAGCAGTATGCATGATGTCCCTCTCTCTGCCGGGCTGGCCGGCCCCAAATTCGATGAGCGGCTTATCCCTGCATCATGTTTCGGAAAGATTTCGTGAAATGCTCGTTTGTGTTTCGAATATGTTTCCTCTGGTTAATGGGCCAAAGTTCCCATATGGCGAACATCGACGCTGTCACCCTGGACAGGAGTAGGCACATAGGTATCCAGCCCGAAACGAAAGTTCGGATTAGCCAAAATTGAAAGGTTGGAGCCCTATTTCGAAACAGAATCTGCAACAAAGCGCATTTTCGGCGGCATGAAGCGGATACAGGCCGTCGGCAAAGTTGACGTAACGAAAGCAGACGGCAACGACCACGGGAACGAAAACGAACATGCGGTCCTGGTTTCTCGGGATCAGCATCGCAGCAGCAGCCATTAGCGTCGCCGGCACGGTTGCCGACGGTTCCATGGCCAGCCTCGCGGCGATGAGTTCGAGTGAGATCTCAACCCTCTATACCGTCCTGTTTTGTGCCACGGTCTGGATTGTTCCAGCCTGCGCATCGTCCGGCTCAAGGCCCACTGGCGGGTTGGCCTTCGGCTGCTGGCATTGCGCGGCCCCTCCGGCAACTTGCTGCTGAGAGGACCGAAGGCCCGCGCCGTGACGGGGGGCTCCGTAGACGGCGCGGGCACTTCGGGAGTTCCTGAAGTATGCCGAGGCGTCACGCGCCCACCCAAGACGGGCGTTGGTCTTCGGAAAACAAGCTGCCGCAACATGATTTACTGGGGATTGACGCAATGAAAACGAAACTTGCAGCTTCGGTGCTTTCGGCACTGCTCTACGCACAGGGCCTGCTCGGCTTTGCCGGGCTCGCCACCGTGCTCTTGAAAGAGCGCGCGCATGCAGGCGAGTTCGCGGCAGGCAGCGACATGCCGCCGGGGCCATCGCTACTGGTGGTGCGCTGAGCGCAGGGCAATCGGGCCCGAGGTGAAAACCGGTTTGGAAATCCGATGCTCAACCAGAGGAATTGCGTGAGCGCCCGGCCGTCAATCGGCGAATTGCGCCGGCGGATCGAAACGGTAGCCGGCGCCGCGTATGGTGATGATGGCTTCCGTATCGAGCTTGCGGCGCAGCCGCACGATGCGCGAATCGATCGAGCGGTCGAAAGCGTCGACATTCTCGGCCGGCGCCGCCGCGATTATGTCGTCGCGCGTCAGCACCTTGCGGGGACTGGCCAGGAACAGCCGAAGCAGCGCCACCTGGCCGGGCGAAAGCTGCTCCTCCGTGCCCGAGCGGTGCATGACGATGGCCGACCTCAAATCGACGGTCGCGTTCTCCAACACGATCAGTTCCTGGGCGGCCCTGCCCCGCCGCGTCAGCAGGCCGCCGACGCGGGCGGCGAGTTCCCTGACATTGAGCGGACTTTCGATGACGTCGGCCGCACCGAGCTCGAGCGCCAGCACCTTGTCGACGAGGTCGCACGGCCGGCAGATCAGGATGAAATCCGGTCCGCCTTCACCGCCCCCGCCTTGGCTGCCATAACGCCTGAGCAGATCACGTCCCTCCGCCTGGCTGAGGCTGTCACCGACGACGACGACGTCGACGCCCTTTCCCGCCAGCATAGATTCCGCTTCCCAGGGCTGGCGCGCCTGACGCACGTCGTGGCCTCGCCGCTCAAGGTGATCGGCGAGTTCGGTCGCCACCACTTCGGCGACGCAGATAAGCCCGATAACGGCGCGTGCAGCCATGTTTTCCAACCATTTCCTGGCAACCCGATATGAGTGCTGGACATCATGTTTATACCCAATCTACTTTCCACCGAAAGTGGGAGCGAGCGCATCGTGCGGGCAAGAATTTTAATTGTCGAGGATGAGCCCGATCTAAGAGAGGCGGTCGCCGAATATCTCGGCGCCGCCGGCTATGACGTGGCGACCGCCGAAACCGCGGCCGCCGCGCGCAGCCTGGTCGAAACGCAATCATTCCACCTCGCCATCCTCGACATCGCCATGCCGGGTGAGGATGGGCTATCGCTCGGCCGCTGGTTGCGCTCGAGACTGCCGATCGGCATCATCTATGCCACCGCCGCCGGCACCGCGCTTGATCGCATCGTCGGACTTGAGCTCGGCGCCGACGACTACATCGTCAAACCCTACGAGCTGCGCGAGGTGCTGGCCAGGGTCCGCAGCGTGCTGCGCCGGGTTCCGCAGCACGCGCCGATGCACGGCCAAAAGGCGAGCGATCCCCGCCGCTCCGTCGCTTTCGGCTCCTTCCAGGCTGATCTCGACGGCAGGCTGGTCACCGGCGCCAACGGCGCGGTGATCGACATGGCCAAGAGCGAGTTCGACGTGCTGGAGGTTTTCCTGACCCGCGCCAACCGGCTGCTGACACGTGCTGCCATTTCCGAAGCGATCGGCCTCACCGAAGATCCGGAATCCTCGCGCGCGGTCGACATTCGCATCATGCGCCTGCGCAAGAAGATAGAAACGGATCCGGCCAGCCCGAAATTCCTGCGCACGGTGCGCGGCGAAGGCTATATCTTCTCGCTGCCGGCCGGCGACGGCCACTAAGTGGGCGCGGGGGATTGCTCCCGCGCCTGTGCTGGTCTGTGGACGGATCCGTCGCAATACTTGTCGCCCAAAAACGCTCCTGGATTTGGGACAAGGCATAAAAACAAGGATTTGAAACGCGGCGCATGAAATCCGCTTGGCACCGCAACAATGGCTGAAAATGACCGCTGAAGCAGCAGGCACGGACATGCAAGACGGCCGGCAAGGCGCGGCGATGGCGGCCGTGCGCGTGGTGCGGCGGCTGCGCGAGGCCGGCGACTGGCAGCGCGAGATGGAAGCCATACTGGAAACGCTTTGCCGCGCAATGGACTGCCAGCGCGGCATCCTGTTCCGCCTGCGCGAACTGCCCGGCCAGGGATTTGCCCAGTCGGTGGCCGCCTACTGGATCGATCCCGTGGTCGGTGGCGAGCTGGCCTCGCCGACGGTGATCGTGCAGTCGATCATCAACGCCGATCCGCTGCTGGAACGGCTGCAGGAGGATGAACGGCAGGGCAAGATTTTCGCCGGCCATACGCGCGACCTCGAGGGCTTCCTGAGAGCCGACTTCGAGAAACAGAGCATTAAGTCGTTCCTGTCGGTGTCCGTATTCGCGCATGGCCACCTGTGGGGGACGCTGGCGGTCAATGACTGTATCGAGGAGCGCGAATGGACCGATGAGGAAGAAGCGACGCTGCATATCATCGCGCTGGCCATCGGCGACGCGATCGAACGCTCGCCCTCCGACGCCCACGCCAGCGAGGTCATCCGCCGCACCATGCTGCAAGCCTCGCTCGATGCCATCCTCGTCATCGACGAGACCGGCTCGATCGTCGAATTCAATCCGGCCGCCGAGAAGATGTTCGGCTTCCTGCGCAGCGATATCCTCGGCAAGGACCTGCTCGACACCATCGTGCCGATCTATTACCGTAAGGGCTATGCGTCGGGGGCCGAATACATGTCCGGCCGCGGCGCGCCAATGGTCGGACAGCGGCTCGAGACGGTGACCCAGAACGCCGCCGGCGAGATTTTCCCCATCGAACTGACGGCGACCGAGATGCGGGTCGCCGACCGCCGCCTGATCTTCGGCTCCATCCGCGACCTGCGCGACAAGCTGCGCGCCGAGGAGGAGATCAACCGCCAGCGCGAGAAGCTGCACCAGAACGAGAAGATGGCGGCGATGGGTTCGCTGCTTGCGGGTGTCTCGCATGAACTCAACAACCCGCTGGCCGTGGTTGTCGCCCAGTCGACGCTGCTGCACGAATTCGCCTCCGATCCGCAGACCAAGGTTCGCGCCGAGAAAGTTCGCGCCGCCGCCGAGCGCTGCGGCCGTATCGTCAAGAGCTTCCTGTCGATGGTCCGGCTGCATCCGACCGAGCGGGCCGAGACGGACCTTAACCAGGTGATCCGCGCGGCGCTCGAGGTGACCGCCTACGGCGCACGCTCGAGCGGGATCATCATCGACACCGATTTCGCGCCTGGCCCGTTGCTGGCCATGGCCGACGCCGATCACGTCACCCAGGTGGCCGCCAATTTCCTCATCAACAGCCAGCATGCGCTGGCAGGCATAGGCGGCGACCGGCTGATCAAGGTGCGGACCTTCCGCAGCGAGCGCGGCGATCCTGGTTTCTCGGTCGAGGACAATGGGCCTGGCGTACCGGAAGCGATCCGGTCCCGCATCTTCGAATCCTATTTCACCACCAAGCCGGTCGGCGTCGGAACCGGCATCGGCCTGTCGATCTCGAAATCGATCATCGAGCGGCACAATGGCAATGTCTGGTTCGAGGAAGTGCTGCCAAGTGGCGCCCGTTTCGTCGTCCAGCTGCCGGCCATTGTAGCCGGCGTCGCCATCGCCGGCGAGAGCCAGCCGCGATCGAGCGGGCTGCGCCACGCCTTGATCATCGATGACGAGCCCGACGTCGCCGGTTCGCTCTCCGACATACTCGAACTGATGGGCATCAAGTCACGGATCGCGCCCCTCTGGGACACGGCCACAGCCATATTGGCTGGCCACATGCCGCCCGACATCGTCTTTTCGGACCTGCGCATGCCTGGAACAAGCGGCATGACCATCTATCGAGAGTTGCTTGCCGAAAGACCGGAACTGGCGCGGCGTTTCGTGCTGGTCACTGGCGACCTGATCGGCGCCAAGGCCGAAATCGAGGCGCTGCCGCTACTGCAGCGTCCGCAGATCCTGGAGAAACCGTTCAGCACGCTGGATGTGCGCAGCGTCCTGTCCGCCATTGCCGACCAGGTGGTTTCGAAGGGATAGACCGCACCAACCGGTAAAAAAAGCCCCCGGCCGACATGCGGCGGGAGCCGAAGGGAGCGCTGGACGCGCTCGGGGAGCGCCGCGGCACGTTCCAAAGCGGAGCCGCTTCGGAACCATGTTTCAGTCGAACTCAGAAAATATTCGGCGTATTGGTCAGCGGCGCGGCATTGGCGATCATCCGGACCGCACGGGCTTTGTGGGCTCCGGACTGCTCGGCTATGGCCCGCAGGCAGTCGACGCTCTCGGCGCCCCAGGCCTGACCCTTGCAGGCAAAATCGACCATCGGCATCGGCAGGCGTGCGGTTCTGGTGGTGGTCATTGCGCCGCCGACGACGTTGGCCGGTGGATTGAGCGAAGCAAAGGCCGGGCCGACCGTCGGCGCGAACGCCATGCCGGCGAAGGCGCAAGCAGCCAGCGCCATGAACATCGCCATGGGGTGGTCGCTGGCGCGCTGGCGCAACGCCAGCTTCGGGCGGCGGCCAACGCGCTCCGGAGCCTGGGACCGGCGGTCATTGCTGGCAATCTGAACTTTCGCATGCATCATCATCCCCTTCGTTGACTTTCTTTTTTTTATAAAACGAACTTAGTCGCGCTCTGTATCAGCGGAAAGCTGGCGTGAATCTGATATTGTAACCGCCTTGAAACGGCACCCGCGGCAGACCCCACCAACTGGGCATCACGCGCCCGCTTGCCGATCTCGGCTCGGCGGATCGGCAAGCGGGCAAGACGCGCGGCGACGCCTTTTGCCTCGGCTTCCGCCGTGGCAGGATTTGCTTCGAAACCCTGCCGGAACCAAGCTTTGAAACCCGGGCTAACGCCCGGATTCTCCGGGGTTTTCGGGGCCAGCCGTCGCATCGGATTGGATTGAAATCGGCGCGCCAATTTTCTTTCGAAAATATGCTTGTCTCCACAAGCCATTGCATTTCAATGAAAAATATGATTATATTGAACGGATATTCAATAAAAAGAAGAGACGTTTTATGAACCCGCATCTCCGTGACGTGGCCATTCCCAACGATTGGGACCGGCGGGGACTGCCTGGCTGGAGCTACCATTCCGATGCCCTCCTCGAACTCGAGAAGGAGCACGTTTTCCGCAACCATTGGCAAATCGCCGGACATGTCAGCGACATCCCTGACGCAGGCGACTACCTGGCCATGGACGTCGTCGGCGAACGCGCTCTGATCGTGCGCGGCAAGGACGGCGTCGTGCGCGGTTTCAACAATATGTGCCGCCATCGCGGCAGCCGTGTCGTCGCCGACAGCCAGGGCAACTGCAAGAACGCGCTTGTGTGCCCATTCCACGGCTGGGTCTACAATCTCGATGGCACGTTGCGCGGCGCTGCCCGCCCGCGTTCCTTTCCCGATCTCGACAAGACCGAGTTCGGCCTGATGCCGCTCGATCTGGAGGTCTGGATGGGCTTTATCTTCATTCGCTTCCGCGCTGGCGGCCCGCAGCCCTCCGTCGCCGAGCTGATGAAGCCGATCGAGCCCGAATTCTCGCACTACAAGGCCGCCGACATGGTGCCTTCCTGGGGCATCTGGACCCAGAAAACTCCGGTCAACTGGAAGTCGGTGCGCGACGTCGACAATGAGGGCTATCACGTCGCCATGGCGCACCCGGCTCTGCAGGACCTCTATGGCGCGACCTATTTCGACGAACCCTTCGTCAACGGCGTGTCGCGCTCCTTCGCCAGCTACAACCCGCATGCCGGCCGTCGCTGGAGCGTAAGGAACTACGTCAAGATCGCGCCGGAGCCGGCGCATCTGCCGGACTATCTGAAGAAGGCCTGGGTCTATTATGGCATCTTCCCCAATGCCGTCCTCTCGGTGATGCCGGAATCGGTGCAGTTCTATCAGGAGTTCCCGCTGTCGACGGGTGAGACCCTGCTGCGCGGCGCCATTTACCGCTATCGCGACGAAAGCCGCGAGCAGGCTGCGGCCCGCTATCTCTCCTTCCGCATCGACCGCGACACCATGTCGGAGGATGTCCAGCTTTCGGTGTGGTCGAACGAATCCATGCTGTCGGAAGCCTTCGAGGGTTTTTACCTCTCCGACCTAGAATACGGAGTGCGCACCCACCACGACCATCTGCGCAGGCAGATCCCCGTGCTTGGGCTCGAAACGGCGCCGGAGGAGAACGACATGTGGAACTTGAACGACGCGCTGCGGTCGCGTGGATAGGCGACGCCGATAATTGGCGAAACCATCGGTGAGAGCGCTCCTCTCCCCGTCCTATGCGGGGCGAAGAAAGAACGTCATCCCCGCCACACCCCTTCTTTCCTGAGATCATCCATCGTGCGCGAAATGCCCTCGCGCAAAATGCCGACCATGTCGTCGATCTGCTCGCGCGTGATGACCAGCGGCGGCGACATCACGCACATGTTGATCAGCGGCCGCACCAGCAGGCCGAGCTCGTGGCAATGCGCGTCGATGCGTTTGCCGACATCCTTGTCGAGCTGCAGCGGGTCCTTGCTTTCGCGGTCGGCGACACATTCGACGCAGCCCATCAATCCCAGCCCGCGCACCTCGCCGACCAACGGCAATTCTTCCAGCGTCTTCATCTGCGCCTGGAAGTAGGGCGCGACCGCTTGCGTGTGGGCAAGTACGCCCTGCTCCAGAAGGTCGAGATTCCTGAGCGCCACTGCGCAGCCGACCGGATGGGAGGTGTAGGTCAGGCCATGGCCGAACATCGCGTCGGGATGGTTCGACCGGCGCAGTTCCTCCAGCAGCCGTTCCGATATGATGACGCCGCCGAGCGGGAAATAGCCTGACGTCACACCCTTGGCGAAGGTGATCATGTCGGGATCGATGCCGAACACATCGCCGGAGGCGAAGACATGGCCCAGCCGTCCAAAGCCCGTCACCACCTCGTCGGAGACATAGAGGATGTCGTTGTCGCGGCAGATCTCGCGGATGCGCTTGAGGTAGCCGTCCGGCGGCACGATAACGCCGCCGGAGGCCTGCACCGGCTCGCCGACGAAAGCGCCGATCCGGTCAGCACCGACTCGCGCGACGGTGTCGCGGAACTGACCGACGAGGAAGTCGGTGAAATCAGCCATGCTCATGCCCTGCGGACGACGGAACGGATCGGGCGAGGACAGCTTGATCACCAGCTCGTCGGCGCCGTCCATCCAGTCGCGGTCACGCGGGCGGCCATTGAGCGAGGCCGACAGATAGGTCGAGCCGTGATAGGCGCCGCCGCGCGACAGGATCAGCTTCTTCTCCGGCCGGCCCCGCACATTGTTGTAGAACTGCATGAAGCGCAGCGCCGTCTCCACCGCCGAGGAGCCGCCTGTGGTGTAGAAGACGTGGCTGAGATCGCCAGGCGCATGACCTGCTATGCGACCGGCAAGTTCCGCCGACGGCGCGTTCATCGTGTACCACGGCGTGTTGTAGGACAGTGCCATCGCCTGGTCGTACATCACCCTGGCGAGCTCCTCGCGCCGATGGCCGACATTGACGCACCACATGCCGGCCGGCCCGTCGATCAACCGCTTGCCGGTGCCGTCGGTGATGTAGATGCCGTCGCCTTCGCCGATCAGCGCGCGCGCTTCCGCGCCGACCGAACCGGCATACGGCCAAGGCTGGACGAGATGGCGCCTGGCCAACTCGACGGCATCGGCAGCTCCGGCTCCGGCCATTTCGCTCGCCTTCAGGTCCCTCGCAGCCGCCATTGTCGTCTCCACATCACTTGTCGAATTCAGGATTTCGAAATTTGGCCGGCAATGCCGGAAATTTCCGGCATACTCCCCACAATTTTGAATGTCCGTTCAATCAATATCTCAGAAATAGCGCTTGATTTCAATCCGCGGATGCGGGCATGATGAAAGAAAGCCGGCAAGCTCGGAGCGCGATCAGCAAAACTGGTCACCGGTTTTGCGTTCGATCGCGCTCCAAAACAAAATTGGGAACAAACAGCCGGCGCCAGTCCAACGGGATACCGCATGGCGGGACGCTCCAGGCCAGCAACCGAGATCACAGCCGGAGCCCTGCCCCCCGGAGTCTGGCAATGACGGCGGCGGTGGAAGGGTCGCCCCCGTTGCGCATGACGCGGGCCAGACGAAATGCCCTTCTGCAATCCGAACCCGTGCAGGGCTTTGCCCTGATCAGCCCAACCTTTCTCTACGCGCTCATCCTCCTGGTCCTGCCGATCCTGGTGGTCATCGCCCACTCCTTCTGGACGCAGAACTATCTGACCATCGACCGCACCTTCACGCTGGAAAACTACCGCGTCGCCCTGACCGAGCCGATCTATCGCGATCTGTTGTGGCGCTCGCTGTATATCTCGCTGACGGTCAGCTTCTTCACCGTCGTCCTGGCTTATCCGATCGCCTATTTCATTTCCTTCCACGGCGGCCGCCACAAGAGCCTGTGGCTGTTCCTCATCACCATCCCGTTCTGGACCAGCTATCTCCTGCGCGTGATGTCGTGGAAGGTCATTCTCGGCTATAACGGCGTCTTGAACTCCGGGCTGATCGGCCTCGGCATCATCAACGAGCCGTCGACGGCGCTGCTCTACAATTCGAGCGCCGTCATCATCACGCTGACCCACGCCTGGGCGGCCTTCGCCATCCTGCCGATCTTCGTCTCGCTGGAGAAGATCGACCGGACCCTGGTGGAGGCGGCTACGGATCTCGGCGATGGTCCCTTTCGTTCGTTCCTTCGCGTGACTTTGCCGCTGTCGGCGCCAGGCATCATCTCGGCGGCGCTGATCGTGATGATCCCGACGGTCGGCGACTATGTCACCCCCAAACTCGTCGGCGGCAAGGACGGCGTCATGATCGCCAACGCCATCCAGGCGCAGTTCGGCAAGGCCTCGAACTGGCCGCTGGGCGCCGCCCTTTCCGTCACCACCATGCTGGTCGTGACGTTGATGGCCGGCGCCACGGTGCTGGTCATCCGTGCCGCCCAGAGGCTTGCGCGATGAGCGCGGCGCGACGTCTGCTGCCGGGCGGCTGGCTGTCGGCCTACGCCTTCCTCTATGTCGGCTTCCTTTATCTGCCCGTGATCTTCCTGCCGATCTTTTCGATCAACACTGCGGCCACACCGAAATTCCCGCTGACCGGCTACACCCTCAAATGGTACGAGGACCTGCCCAACACGCCGGCGCTGCTCGACGCCACCTGGAACAGCCTGATCGTCGGCGTCTCGGCGTCCGTCCTTTCGACGGTTCTCGGCATCCTCGCTGCCCGCTCGATCACCCGCTACCGCTATCCCGGCCGGCGGGCCATCAACGGTCTGATCATGGCGCCGCTCGTGCTGCCGGAAGTCATCGTCGCCATCTCGATGCTGCTGGTGATGCTGCAGCTCGGCTTGAGCCTCTCTCTGTTTACCGTCGTGCTCGGCCATGTCCTGGTCTGCATCCCCTATTCGATGACGGTGCTGACCTCCGGCTTCGAGGGTTTCGATCGCAGCCTCGAGGAGGCCTCGGCCGACCTCGGCGAGAGCGCCTTCGGCACCTTCCGGCGGGTGACGCTGCCGATGGTGGCGCCGGCAATCATCTCCAGCCTGCTGGTCTGCTTCACCATTTCGCTGGACGAGTTCATCATCGCCTTCTTCCTGACCGGTACCGAGGCGACGCTGCCGATCTATATCTGGGGCCAGTTGCGCTTCGCGGCGAAACTGCCGGGCGTGCTCGCGCTCGGCACGCTGCTGCTGGTCGCCTCCTTCCTGCTGATGACCGTCGCCGAAATCCTGCGCCGCCGCGCCGCCAGACGCACCCAGAACGAGGGAGGGCTTTATGCCTGAGCAGGCCCCATCCGCACGAACCCTGTCCGAACGGACGATGATCGAGATCAACGGCGTCACCCGCAGCTACGGCGCCTTCAAGGCGCTCGACGATGCGTCCTTGACCATTCGCGAGGGCGAATTCTTCTCGCTGCTCGGCCCGTCCGGCTGCGGCAAGACCACGCTGTTGCGCATGATCGCCGGCTTCGACAACCCGACGAGCGGTTCGATTTCGGTCGGCGGCCAGCCGATGGAAGGCATTGCGCCCAATCGCCGACCGACCAACATGGTGTTCCAGAGCTATGCGATCTTCCCGCATCTCAATGTCGAGCAGAACGTCGCCTATGGCCTGAAGCGGCTGAAATTGCAGGGCGGCGAGGAGAAGCGCCGCGTCGAGGAGGCCTTGGCGCAGGTGTCGCTAACCGGTCTCGGCAAGCGGCTCGCCACCGAACTGTCCGGCGGCCAGCGGCAACGCGTCGCGCTCGCCCGCGCGCTGGTGATGCGGCCCAAGGTGCTGCTGCTCGACGAGCCGCTGTCGGCGCTCGACAAGAAGCTGCGCGAGCAGATGCAGGTCGAACTGCGCCGCCTGCAGCAGGCTGTCGGCATCACCTTTGTGCTGGTCACCCACGACCAGTATGAGGCGCTGGCCATGTCCGACCGCATCGCCGTGATGTTCGGCGGCAGGATCGCGCAGGTCGCCTCGCCCAAGGAGATCTACCAGCGGCCGGTCAACCGCCAGGTCGCCGACTTCCTCGGCGGCATGAATTTCGTCAAGGCCGAGATCGTCGAGGAGAACGGCGCCTCGCTGGTCGTCGACACGCTGGGCTTCGGCCGTGTGAAGACCGACAAGCCGAAGGCCTTCGTGCGCAATGGCGGCGGCGCCACGCTCGGCATCCGCCCGGAGCGCCTGCGCGTCCTGTGGGACAATGCGACGGCCAAGTTCGAGGTTGCCGGAAAGGTGGTCGAACGCCACTATTTTGGCGAGATCACCCATTTGATCGTCGAGATCCCCGGCCTGGAAAAGCCGCTGTCGGTAACCGAGACCAACGATTTCGGCGCCGACGATATTCCGGTCGGCACTTCGATTCGCCTCGCCTACGATCCCGAAGCCCTGGTGGCGGTGGCGGATTGACGGTCCGCGATGATCTTTCGCGCCGCTATGCGACCGGCAACGATCGCCCCTTCGACATAGCCGGGAAATGACGGCGACAGCTCCGACGATGCGAAATGAACAGGCGGCGCGCCGGCCAGGAGCACAGGTTCGGCATCGGTCGCCGCGACGTCGACGATGAGGTCGCTGTAGCCGCCGCCGCTCCAGCGGTCATGCGTCCAGTCGCGCTGGCTGAAACCCGCGATTTCGGCCGCGTCGGGACCGAGGGCTTCCACCAGTTTCCCGGTCACTTCGGCGCGCAGTGCCGTCTCGCCAAGCTCACCCCAGCGCAAGGCGAGCGGGCCGCCGACGAAGACGACCAGCGCCGCGTGGCCTTCATCCGGACTGGCATCGCAAGCGAACAGCCCCGGCGGGTCGCGCCACATCACCATGCCGCTCAAGCCGCGGCGGCGCCAGAAGGCAGCGGGGTAGCGCACTAGCACCTTGATCACGGCGCCGCTTTCCCAAACGCCGAGCGCCTTCGCCAGGGATTCGGGCAGGGCGGGTGCGAAGCCCAGTTTCGCCGCCATGACCGGCGGCACCGCGACAAGTGCCGCCCGCGCTTCAATGACACCCGCCGCCGAGACGATGCGAACGGCTTGCGGTCCATGCTCGATGCATGAAACGGCCGCGTTGAGCCACAGCCGGTCGCCGAGATCGCTGGCCAGGTCCTCGGCCACCGACTGCATCGTCTCGCGCAGGAAATACTGGAGCTCCGGCACCTCATTGGTGATGCGCCGATCGTTGTCGATCAGGTGCCAGAGCGGCAGTTTCTCCAGCGTCAGGCACCACAGGCCTTCGATCATCGAGCGGAAGGCTGCCTTGGCGGCATCGGCATCGTCTTGCCGGTCGAGCCAGGCGGCAACGGTCAGCCCGGCAATCGAGGGATCGTCCGGCGCGATCGCGTTCATCCGATCGCGGATCGCCATCGAACCAGAATAGGTTCGCTTCGCCTCGGCGGCGGAGATTGGCGGCTGGGCGATAAACGCGCCGTCGACATGGGTTTCGACAAGCGTCTTGCCGCGCGCGTCGACAAGCGCCATCAGCTCCGGCATGTCCTCGCACAGGAACTGCCCGCCACTGTCGATGCGCTCGCCGGAACCGATCTCCATCGACTCGACGCGCCCGCCGACACGGTCGCGCGCTTCGAGCAGCACGAAATCGACGCCGGCCTTTTTCAGCTCGAGCGCGGCCGACAGTCCGGTGAAGCCGGCGCCGATGATGACGACATCGGCTCTTGCGGATCCGCTGTTCAATAGCCGGCCTTGATCTTCTCGAACTCGGCGACCATGCGCTGCTTCAGTGCCGGCGGCACCGGCTGCTGGAACAGCGTCTTGTCGAGGAATTTGTCGAGATTGTCGAAGCCGCGGTCGGCCAGCACCTGGTGATCGACCGCGGCCATGCCGGCACCGTTGCCATGGCCGTAGCCGAAGGTCTTGACCATATAGTCCGACACCCCCGGCGCATTGACCGCGCTGAGGAAATCATAGGCCTGGTCGAGCTTGCCCGGCGCGTCCTTCATCAGCACATAGCCGCACACCCAGGTCGAGATGCCTTCCTTGCTGTCGCGGTTCATGGCGATCGGCAGGCCTTGCCCCTTCAGCGTCACATAGGTCTCGTTCCAGCCCCAGACGAGATCGACCTCATTGCCGATGAAGGCCTGGTTGAGATCGGTGTCGTCGGTCCAGTAGAAACGGATGTTCTTGTGCACGTCGCGCAGGAAGGCGGACGCCTTCTGGAACTGGGCATCGGTCATCCCTGTCCAGTCTTTCAGCCCGATGACCAGGCTCGCCAGCGCATAGGCGTCGTCGACATTGTCGCCGATGGTGACGCGGCCCTTGAACTTCGGGTCGGCGAAGATCCTGAGCGATTGCGCCTGCTCCGGCGTCACCTTGTCGGTGCGGTAGAGAAGCGAGGTGTTGCCCCAGTCGAATGGCATGAACCACGCCTTGCCGTCGTCGGTGGTGGCGAGATCCTTCATCGCCATGATGCCGGGATTGAGGTCTTTCCAGCCTGCTATCCTCGACGTGTCGAGCGGCTGCAGTAAGCCCGCCTCGCGCCACTTGACCACGCTTTGCGAACAGGGATGCGCGATGTCGGCCTTGAAGCCGGCCCGCATCTTCTCGAAGGCTTCGTCCTCGTCGCCGAAGAAGGCGAAGGTCGGCTCGGCGCCGTATTTGGCGGCATAGGCGGGGTGCAGCAGCGGGTCCTCATAGCCGGACCAGTCGAACACGACGAGGTCGCCGCCACCTTCCGCCCAGGCATACACAGCGCCGGCGCCGATCACGCAGGCGGCGGCAAGGGCAAGACGGCGTAGCACTGGCTTCATGGTGCGAATTCCCCGTCGCAAAAAGGCTGCCGCGAGGTTAGGAGAATTCGCCTCTCTTGGCGAGCCCGTCCGCCCACCATCTCCGCAGGCGGGCGGGCGGCCGAACCGGCTCAATAGCCGGCTTTGATCTTCTCGAACTCGGCGATCATCTTGAGCTTGAGCTGCGACGGCACCGGCGACTGGAACAGCGTCTTGTCGACGAATTTCTGGACATCGTCATAGCCTTTTTCCTTCAGGACGGCCTGATCGACGCCGGCCATGCCCTTGGCATTGGCCTGGCCGTAGCCCCAGTCCTTCACCAGCACCTTGGCGGTTTCGGGATCGTTGACGGCGTTCAGATAATCATATGCCTTATCGACATTGCCGGGCGCGTCCTTGAACAGCACATAGCCGCAGACCCAGGTCGAAATGCCTTCGTCCGTGTCCTTCTTCGCCTTGATCGGCACGCCCGCGGCGACCGACTGCACGGTGGCGTCGTTCCACGCCCAGGCAAGATCGACCTCGCCACCGCTCAAAAGCTGCACCACGTCTGTTGTGTCGGTCCAGTAGGAGCGCACGTTCTTGTGCACCTGGCGCAGGAAATCCGACGCCTGTTTGAACTGGTCGTCGGTCATCTTGGTCCAGTCCTTGACGCCGATGGCGAGGCTCGCCAGCGCATAGGCGTCGTCGACATTGTCGCCGATCGACACCCGGCCCTTGAACTTCGGATCCGCGAACGCCTTCAGCGACTGCACGTCCTTGGCGTCAACCTTTTCGGAATTATAGGTGAGCTGGGTGTTGCCCCAGTCCCAGGGCATGAACCAGGCCTTGCCGTCCGCGGTCGTGGCGAGATCCTTCATCGCCATGATTCCGGGATTGAGATCTTTCCAGCCTGTTATCTTCGATGTGTCGAGCGGCCGCAGCAGGCCGGCCTCGCGCCATTTCACCACGCTCTGCGAGCAGGGATGGCCGAGATCGGCCTTGAAACCCGAGCGCACTTTTTCGAACGCCTCGTCCTCGTCGCCAAAGAAGGCGAAGGTCGGCGAATCGCCGTTCTTCTCGACATATTTCGGATGGAAGCTCGGATCCTCATAGCCGGACCAGTCGAACACGACCAGGTCTTTGTCGGCGGCAACCGCCAGGGCTGCGGCCGACGCCGCCAGCACGCCGGTCAATGCCAGGGTCAATGTCAGGCGTCGGGCCAATGTCAGCCGCTGGATTGATGTCTTCATTGCTGTTCCATCCTCTTTTATTTTATCGATTGCTTCATGCCTTGCGACGGGTGGCGGCTGCTCCCTGGTAATGTTTAGGGAATGCGGCCGACAGGAATTCGTTGGCTGCCTGCAAGGCGCTCTCGCGGGTAGTGTCTTCGGTGCCCATCATCAAGCGCAGCCACAGTCCCTCCAGCATCGCGCTGAGCGCCAGCGCCATGACCTGCGGCTCATAGGCATAGCCGCCGCTTTGCTTGAGCGTCGCGCAAAGCTCGATGAAGATGTTCTGGTAGACGGCATCGCGGGCGCTGCTCAGCGCCTGGTAGGTCGGCCGCGACTTGGCCTCGCCCCAGAAGGCGCACCAGGCCGCCAGCTTGCGCTTGTTGCAGATCGAACGGTCGAAATCGGCCGCGACCAGGGTCCGCAACTGGTCGGCGGGGTCGTTCCCCGCTTTCTCCAAGGCATTGCGCCAATGCGCCGAGTACTCGTCATACATATGCTGCAAGGTCGCGATCAGCAGTTTTTCCTTGCTCTCGAAATGGAAATTGACGATGCCGCGCGACAGGCCCGCGCCATCGGCGACGTCGGCCATCGTCGTCTCCGAATAGCCGCGCTTGGCCAGCGAATCGATCGTCGCCTCGATCAGCTGAAGCTGCCTGACCTCCTTGGAGGCCTTGCGCCCGCGTTTCTCGGGTTCGCTCGATGCCTCGGCGGACTGCTCTTGGCGTGCTGCAATTTTCATGGGTGCGGTCATGCTCCACATCGCCGGCTAGCCGACCATCTTCGGTTTTTGCCCGCGAAGATGAGTGGGACGGTGCTCGCCACTGTCAAGCACCTTCTGCATGGCCTCCCAGGTTCGTATGTTCTTGTCGACATAGGCGGCGCCCACTGCCGCCGCGACCGTCGGATAGAGCGGCCCCTTCAGCCCTTCCAGTTCGCCCCGCGCCACCTCGCGGTACCAGGGATTGCGGTCACGAACCGCGATCTCGGCAAAGCCCGCCTGGCGCATCGCCTGTGCGTAGCGCGCCGGCGAGGCCATCGCGAAGGACAGCCCTTCGGTGGCGACATAGGCCTTCATCTCCGGTGATGGTTCGCCGTCATGCGAGATCATCCAGTTTGATGCCGCAAAGGCGCCGCCGGCCTTGAGCACGCGGAATATCTCCACAAACAGCGCATCCTTGTCGGCGACATGCAGCAGCGCATCCTTGGAGAAGACGACGTCGAAGGACTGATCCTCGAAAGGCAACCGCCCAGGCGGCGCCTGGATGAAGCTGGCGCGGTCGGCAAGCCCGCGGGAGGCTGCCCGGCGCCTGGCCGTTTCGATCACCGGCCGCTCGACATCGAAGCCGGTGACGTGCGCAGCGCCATGCCGTTCGACCAGATGCAGCGTGATGCCTCCGGACCCGCAGCCGATATCGAGGATGGTCTTGCCTGCGAGCGAAAGCCCCTCGAGCACGCGGTCGACTTCGTCGGGCCCGCCCGGCGACAGGTAGCCGTCGCCCCACAGCGCCTCGAGGAAGCGGATGGCGGCTCCGTCATACTCCGGCTCGGCCTCGGCCGTTTCGATCATCAACCCTCGATCCCCAATCGACGAATGTCCGTCTCGAACGCCTGCAAAGCCTAGCCCATGTCTGGGAAAACGCAACATCATTTGTTGAACATTCATTCAATATAGCTGGACAAAACGACGACTACCATGCCAAATTTCGCGCATTGAGGGGACGGATTACGCCAAAATGAACAGCGGATCGCATGGAAAGACTGGGCCAAAATGAAAGCTTGGGATGCGATCGTCATCGGCGGCGGACACAACGGACTGGTCAATGCCTGCTATCTCCAGCGCGCCGGGCTCGACGTGCTGGTGGTGGAGAAGAATCCCTGGGTCGGCGGCGCCGCCACCAGCCGGGAACTGACGCCGGGCTTCCTCTATTCCAACTGTTCCTATGTTTGTTCGCTGTTTCGCCCTGAAATCATGCGCGACCTCGAACTGCCGCGCTTCGGCCTGCAGGTTATCTCCTATGAGGGCGGCGCGGTGTTCACCAGGGATGGCGATTATCTCGCCAATTACCGGGACCATGATGCACACCGGCGCGAATTTGCGCGCTTCTCGAAACGCGATGCCGAAGCCTACGACCGTTATGCGCGCGACGTGACGCGCCAGTGCCGTTTCATCCAGCCGCTGTTGATGCGCACCGCGCCCGACCCGACCAGTCTGCGGCCGCGGGATCTGGGCGAGCTCCTTTATCTGGGCAAGAAATTCGCGGGCCTGTCGGCGGAGGAAATGGCGCTGACGCTGCGCTTCTGGACCATGTCGATCTCGGACTTCCTCGATGAATATTTCGAGACCGATGTCATCAAGGCCAATTTCGCTTTGTCCGGCATCATCGGCACGGCGCTCGGGCCGATGTCGCCCGGCACGGCTTATGTGCTGCTGCACCACTATATGGGCGAGGTCGACGGCTCGGTCGGCGCCTGGGGCTATGCGCGCGGCGGCATGGGCGCGGTGACAAAAGCGCTGGCAGCATCCTTCAAGGCGTCGGGTGGAACCATTCGCACCGGCGCCGAGGTCGACCATGTTCTGGTGAGCCGCGGCAAGGCCAAGGGTGTGGTGCTGGCCGGCGGTGAGGAGATCCGTGGCAAGCTCGTCGTCTCCAGTGCCGACGTGAAGCGAACCTTCCTGAAACTGGTCGAGGAGAAGGAACGGCCAGAGATTTTCCTGCGCCGGGTCAGGAACTTCAAGATCCGAGGCTCGTCCGGCAAGGTCAACATCGCGCTGGACTCGATGCCCGAATTCCCCGCTCTGCCGAAGGATTCGCCAGTTTATCGCGGCGACATGCATTTCACCGATTCGATGGAGCGCATGGAGCGCGCCTATGACGATTGGAAGGCCGGGCGCTGGTCGGCCGACCCCTTCCTCGACATGGTCATCCCGACGACGCTCGACCCGACGATGGCGCCGCCGGGAAAACACTTCATGAGCTGCTTCGTGCAATACGCGCCGCCCAAGGTGAACGGCCATGAATGGACCGACGCCGATCGCGACGGATTCGCCGAAAGCGTGATTGCGCAGATTGCCGACTACTCGCCCGGCTTTCGCGACCGCATCGTCCACATGGAGGTGCGCACGCCGCGCGAAATCGAGGCCGAGGTCGGGCTCACCGAAGGCAACATCTTCCAGGGCGAACTGACCTTCGACCAGCTCCTGTTCAATCGCCCGGTGCCGGGCTACGCGCAATACCGCTCGCCGGTCGGCGGGCTTTACATGTGCGGCTCCTCGACCCATCCCGGCGGCGGCGTCATGGGCGCGCCCGGACGCAATGCCGCGGCCGAGATCCTGCGCGATCTCGCAAGATCGACCTCGCATATGAGCCCGGCCCATGACGTCATATGATGCAATCGTTGTTGGCGGCGGCCATAATGGCCTCGTCACTGCTGCCACGCTGGCGAAGGCAGGGCGCAAGGTGCTGCTGCTGGAAGCGGGAGCCGAACTCGGCGGCGCCGCGCGCACGGAGGAATTCGCGCCGGGTTTTCATGTCTCGTCGATCGCCCATCTGCTGAACCGCCTGCATCCCGACGTGGTGAAGACGCTGGAGCTGGAGAAGCATGGCCTGCGGATCACCCCAGACGACTTCGCGCCGTCGGTTGCGCTGTCGATGGACGGCTCCCCGCTGGTCCTGCACCGCGCCTATGGCGAAACGCTGACCGGCGCAAGTTCGTCCGAGCAATCCGCGTGGAAGCAGTTGCGCGCGCAACTGCTTCGCTACGCCGGCATCCTGGAACCCTTCCTCTCGCGTCGTCCGCCCGATCTGGCCGGCATGTCGCTGCTGGAGACGGCGGCGCTCGGCCAGACCGCTCTGGCGCTGAAAAGGCTCGGCAAGGAAGACATGCGCGATTTCCTGCGTGTGCTTTTGATGAACGTCGCCGACCTGCTCGACGAGCAGCTTGCCGACATCAGGCTGAAAGGGCTGCTTGCCTTCGACGCGACGCTCGGCAGCCATCTCGGTCCGCGCTCGCCCACCTCGTTGCTCGGCCTCTACTACCGGCTGGCCGGCGAGGCCGGCGGTGCGGCCGGCGCGCAGATAGTGCCGAAGGGCGGCATGGGCGCGGTGATCGCCGCCATCCGCGCCTCGGCCGAAAAGGCCGGCGTGAACGTCCGCACATCGGCGCCTGTCGCAAGGATCATTGTCGAGAAAGGCCGCGCCGTCGGTGTCGCATTGGACAATGGCGAGGTGCTGCGCGCCAGGACGATCGTCTCCGCGACAAATCCGGCGACGACTTTGCTCGACCTTGTCGGTCCACGCGAACTCGACATCGGCTTCGTGCGCAAGGTGAACAACATCCGCATGAAGGGTGATGTCGCCAAGCTTCACCTGGCGCTCGACAGGCCGCCGCAATTCACAGGTGTCGATGCCGCCGGCCACAGGGGGCGGCTGGTTATCGCCCCCTCGCCCGATCATGTCGAGCGCGCCTTCAATCCATCCAAATACGGCGCGTTCTCGCCCGAACCGGTGATGGAGATCACGCTGCCAAGCCTCGCCGATCCATCGCTCGCGCCCGACGGCGCCTGCGTGCTGTCGGCGGTGGTGCAATACGCGCCCTATGCTCTGAAAGAGGGATGGGGCGCCGGCAAGGCGAAATTCCTGGAGGCAATCATGGCTCAGCTCGAAGCCTACGCGCCAGGCATCGGCAAGACGGTGCGCCACACCGAGCTCTTGACGCCCGCCGACATCGAAACGCGCTACCGCATGCCGGGCGGCCACTGGCACCACGGCGAGTTGCAGGCCGACCAGATGCTGATCTCGCGCCCGGTCTCGGGCTGGTCCGGCTACGACACACCGCTCGACGGGCTGTTTCTCGCCGGTGCCGGTTCACATCCCGGCGGCGGCGTCTCCGGCGCACCTGGATTGAACGCCGCTCGACGCATTATTGCGATGAAGGGGTAAGGCGATGTTTCAGTTGGCGGCAGTCGCGTTCTACGGCGAAGGATCGCCAGCATGAATCAGCAACCATCATCCGCCCGCATCGCCGCCCAATCCCACTTCCGCACGTTGCGTCTCGGCACGCCGTTCCAGCCGCGCATCGATGCTCTGGCCAAGACCCAGGATTGGTACAACTGGGCGGGCTACCGCGCCCCCCATTCGCTGTGGGACGAGGAGCTCGAATATTTCGCCATTCGCAGCCAGTCGGCGCTCTTCGACATCTCGCCGATGACCAAGTACCGCGTCGAGGGACCGGACGCCGAGGCCTTCCTCGACCGCGTCACGCTGCGCGACGTGACCAGGCTGAAGCCGGGCCGCGTCCATTATACCGCGTGGTGCGACGACGAGGGCTTCGTCCTCGATGACGGCACGCTGTTCCGGCTCTCGCCAACGCGGTTCCGGCTGTGCTCGCAGGAGCGGCATTTGCCTTGGCTGCTCGACAGCGCCATCGGGTTCGATGTGACGGTGGAGGAAGAGACCGAAGCCGTCGCGGGCCTGGCACTGCAAGGTCCGACCTCTTTCGCCGTGCTGCGTGATGCCGGTTTTGCCGATGTCGAAAAGCTGAAGGCATTCGACCTCGCCGAATTCCCGCATGATGGCGAAACCGTCACCATCTCGCGCACCGGCTTCACCGGCGACCTCGGCTATGAACTGTTCATGCCGGTCGACAAGGCGCTGAGCCTGTGGGACCGGCTGATGGCGGCCGGCGAACTGCGCGGCATCCGCGCCATCGGCTATGCCGCGCTCAGCCGCGCCCGGATCGAGGCCGGGCTGATCGTCGCCAATGCCGACTTCACGACGGCCGAACACGCCATCCGCGCCGACCGCTTGCGCATGCCCGATGAGATCGGGCTCGGCTTCATGATCGGTCTGGAAAAGGCCCATTTCAACGGCCGTCGCGCCATCTTCGAGGCGCGCGCCAAGCGCAAGCTGCGGCATGTGCTGGTCGGGCTGGAGATCGAAGGCAACATCCCGGCCGAACACGCCATCGTCTATCACAGGAAGAGCCAGGAGGTCGGGCTGGTCAGCGCCGCCATGTGGTCGCCGATGGCCAAGCGCAACATCGCCATCGCTTCGCTGGTGCGACCATATGGTGATACTGTCGTCGACGACCTCTGGGTCGAGATCTACGCAATGCGCGAGCTGCAATACCAAAAGCTGATGAAGCGGGCCAAGGTGGTGCCGCGGCCGTTCATCAAGCTCGATCGCCGCACCGCCAATCCGCCGGCGGATTTCTGACCATGGACGAGGAAGCCGACAAGCAGCAAGAAGAGGCGGCCGAACAGTGGGAACTGGTCAACACGCCGCTCGGCGAAAAATGGTCGGGCCGCACACGCTATGCCGCCGCCATGTTCTTCTACAAGCGCGGCGAGATGAGCGCCGAGACGCTTGAGGTCTACCGCATCTGCGCGCGGCTCGATTCGGAAAACCCGCTGCCGATCATCCGCGACCGCGGCGTCGGCAAGGACTGGCTGAAGCGCATGGGGTTCGGCTGACCTGCCTATCCTATGGTTCTTTCCAGCATGGCCAGCCAGTTTCGGTAGGCGATCTTTTCGATCAGCGCGCGGCCGAAGCCGCGTGCGGCGAGCGCATCGATGAGCTTCGGCAGGCCGGCGGCGTCGCCAATGACGGCCGGGATCATGGCTCCGTCGAAATCGGAGCCGAGGCCAACCCCATCCTCACCCAGCGCCTGCAGCAGGGAATCGATGTGGCGCACCATGATGTCGAGGCCGGTATCGGCATTCATCTTTCCGTCCTCGCGCAGGAAGCCGGTGGCGAAGTTCAGCCCGACCAGGCCGCCGGTTTCGCGAATCGCGCCGAGCTGCCAGTCGGTGAGATTGCGTGAGTGGCCGCAGATCGCATGCACGTTGGAATGGGTCGCGACCAGCGGCGCATCGCTGAGCGCGGCGACATCGCGAAAGCCTTTCTCGTTGAGATGCGACAGGTCGATCATGATCCTGAGTTGGTTGCAGGCCTTGACCAGCGCCTTGCCGGCATCGGTCAAGCCGGGACCGGTATCGGGCGAGGACGGAAAGCGGAACGGCACGCCATGGCCGAAAGCGTTCGGGCGGCTCCAGACGATGCCGAGCGAGCGCAAGCCGGCGGCATGCAGCACGTCGAGCATGGTGAGTTCGGGATCGATCGCCTCGACCCCTTCGATATGGAATACCGCAGCGATCGACTCGCGCGCCATGGCGCCGCGCACATCTGCGGCATTGCGGCAGACGCTCAGCGCTCCGGCCCGCTCCAGCCTGAACAGGATCGAGGCCATCGCAATCGTCGAGGCCAGCGCATCGCTGTGCGGGAGTTCGGGCGGCAAAGGCTCGGCATCGCTGGGCGTCGACGGGACAGCGCCGCGCCGGCCTCTCTCGACAGGGGGCGGGAAGATCGCGAACATGCCGCCGGCAAACCCGCCGGCCCGTGCGCGCGGCAGGTCGATATGGCCGCCCGATTTCCCTTCCATGAACAGCTTTTCGACGTCCGGGTCTTTCGACTGATAGAGTCTGAGCAGCGTGTCGTTATGGCCGTCGAAGACGGGAACGAGATCGGTTTCGGTCATGAAGGGATCATTCGGTTCGATGTGTCGCACGCCGCCCGCGATATATCATATCTACTTAGGCAAGATGGGCCGAGCGTGCAAATGCCAAAGCCGTGCTGGCCTATCACACTGTTTTACTCCCGCGGGTCCCGACTGGCAAAGCGCCGGCTGATCCTACCCCTTCAGCACGTCGGCCCACTCCGGATGACGGCGGAACTGGGCGTTGGCGAAGGGACAGAGCGGGATGATCTTCTTGCCCGCCGCGCGCGCATCCTCGACGGCGCGGGTGACGAGCCGAAGCCCGGCACCCTGGCCGCGAAACGCGTCGGGCACTTCGGTGTGGTCGATGATGATCTGGTGCTCGCCGATCCTGGTGAAGGTCATCTCCGCCTCGGCGCCGCCCGGACCACGCAGCACGTAGCGGCCCTTGGAACCACGATCTTCGAGTTCGATCTCCGGCAGTTGGTCAGGCATCACTTACTCCTTGGGCCACGCCGGCAAGGAGCTGCCGCGCCGCCTCGATTTCGTTCGGCCGCACATCGTGCCCGCCTTCATGCCACTCCACTGTGACATCGGCGCCATCGGCGCGCAAATAGGCTTCGAGCCGCGAAGTCAGGTTCGGCGGACAGATCGGATCCCGCCTGCCGGCGGTCACCAGAATGCGGCGCCCGGCAAGACTCCCGTTCACCGCCGGTTCGAACGGGATCAGCGGGTGCATCAGCACTGCCGCGTCGAACAGGTCAGGGGCTTCGAACAGCAGCGACGCCAGGATGTTGGCGCCGTTGGAATAGCCGAGAGCGTAGACCGCCGACGGTTTTGCCGCTGCTATCTGCGCCTTGACGAAGCCCGCCATCTTCCTAGTCGCGCGCGCCAGGTCCTGCATGTCATAGACGCCCTCGCCGGTGCGACGGAAAAAGCGCGCAGCGCCTTGTTCAGACACATCGCCGCGTGGCGAGATGATGGTTGCCTGGGGCGCGAGATCGCGCCCCAGCGAGACGAGCTGGCCCTCGTCGCCTCCGGTGCCATGGAAGACGAAGAGCAGCGGACCGCCCGGCGAACCGGGCAGCACCTTGTGGATGTAGCTGTCTGTGCTCATGACCCCGCCCCCCAGTCTTCCAGCTTCTGCAGATGCTGTTCGAGATAGGGCCGCAGGTGTTGATGCTGCGCCGGCAGCTTCAAAGCTTCACCGAGATGGGCGGTGTCCTCGTCGCGGTCGAAGCCCGGCTCGTTGGTGGCGACTTCGAACAGAACGCCGCCCGGCGTGCGGAAATAGATCGCCCAGAAGTAATCGCGGTCGATCACTGGCGTCACCTGGTAGCCGGTATCCATCAGCGCCTTGCGCACTTCGAGCTGCCTGGCTCGATCCTCGACGGCGAAAGCGACGTGATGGACCGAGCCCGCGCCGAGATCGGCAAAGGCGGCACCGGGTAGCGATTCGATGTCGACGACGTCGGCGCCATTGCCGTTCCTGATCGCCAGCCGCCGGACATTGCCGGATTTGTCGACCTCCTCATAGCCCATGAACTTCAAGAGTTCCTCGGTGGCGCCGCCATCCTTCAGGCGCAGCGACACGGAGTGAAAGCCGCGGATCGCCTCGTCGGCGGGGATGCCGCCCTTCGCCCATGGCGCGCGCGTGTCGGCCCTGTCCTCGACGAGCGCGAAACCGTCGCCGTCCGGTCCGGCGAAGGCCAGACGCTTCTCGCCAAAGGTCTCTTCGCGCGACAGGCCGGCGATACCTTCCTCGGCGAAGCGCCTTTCCCAATAGGCGAGCGTGCCTTCCGGCACCGAATAGGCGGTGGTGCCGACTTCGCCGACGCCGTGACGGCCCTTGCCGATATTGGGAAACGGAAAATAGGTCATCACCGAACCCGGCGTGCCGAGCTCGTCGGCATAGTAGAGGTGGTAGACGTCGGGCGCGTCGAAATTGACCGTTTTCTTGACCCGGCGCAGGCCAAGCTTCCCAGTGAAGAACTCATTGTTCTGGCGGGCATCGCTGGCCATCGAGGTGACGTGATGCAAACCCTTGATCTGATCGAGCATGAGTGCTGCTCCCTTGTTCTGTTGCGGCCCCTGCCGCTGTCCTCGCCAATATGAGCATCGGCCTGTTCCCGTCAAAGGCGACAAAGACGGGATGGACTGTACTCTGGAAGTGAACAATCGAAAGCAGTTTGTTCACCGATCCACCAGCAGCCCAGGCTTGCGCCGGGGCGGGATTTCGGTTCCATGAGCGACGCTCGCACATTAGCCAAGGATTATCGCCAGTGACCGGAAAAGGCAGGCGTCCGAACGTTCTCCTGATCACCTGCGACCAATGGCGCGGCGATTGCCTTTCGGCGGCCGGCCATCCCCTGGTGAAGACGCCGAATGCCGACGCATTGGCAGCGGAAGGCGTATTGTTCAAGCGGCACTATGGCGGCGCGGCACCCTGCTCGCCGGCCCGTGCCTGCCTCTATACCGGGCTCTACCAGATGAATAACCGGGTTTGCCGCAACGGCACGCCGCTCGATGCCCGTCACGGCAATATGGCGCTTTCGGCGCGCGCGCTGGGCTACGATCCGACGCTGTTCGGCTACACCGACGTATCGCTGGATCCGCGCCGGCTCGCTCCGGCTGATCCGCGGCTGCGAAGCTATGAAGGCGTGCTTCCTGGTTTCACGGTGCGCCAATTGCTGCCAGAGCATCAGAAGCAGTGGCTGTCATGGCTGGGAATGCAGGGCATCGATACCGACGCCGGCTCCCCCGCGATCCATCGACCGGCGAACGGGGCAGGCGACGCCGGCTCCGTGACGACTGCGCCGCCCGTCTATTCGAAGGAGCAGACGCCGACGGCTTTTCTTGCCGGCGAATTCATCCGATGGCTGGGCGAACAGGAGCATGCCGCGCCCTGGTTCGCGCATCTCTCTTTCCTCAGCCCACATCCGCCCTTCATCGCGCCTGCACCATACGACGCGATGTACGACCCCGCCGACGGCCCCGGCTTTCGCCGCGCGGCAGGCTGGCAGAAAGAGGCGGACAGCCATCCCTATCTCGCCTACGATTTCGGCAGGCAGAAAAAGCACAAGTTTCGACCTGGCGCCGCAGGCAGCGTACATGACTGGAGCGAGGATGATTTCCGCCGCATCCGCGCGATCTATTACGGCATGATCTCGGAAGTCGATGCGCAGCTCGGCCGTATCTGGCAGGCGGTCAAGACGGCGGGCGCGTGGGACGACACGATCGTTGTGCTTACCTCCGACCATGCCGAGATGATGGGCGACCATTTCATGCTGGGCAAAGGCGGCTTCTTCGACGCTAGCTATCATATCCCCCTGGTCATCCGCGACCCGCGTCACGGCCACACCGCAGGCGTGGCCGTCGACCGCTTTACCGAGGCGGTGGACATATTGCCGACCTTGCTCGACCTGCTGGGCGGCGAACCGGCGCCGCATCTCGACGGTCACTCGCTGCGGCCGTTCATCGTCGGCGAGGAGCCGTCGGACTGGCGCGACGCCGCGCATTGGGAATTCGATTTTCGTTCGATCGCGGAAGGCGAAGCCGAACGGCATTTCGGCCATGCCTCGCGCCAGTGCAATCTCGCCGTGATCCGCACGGAAAAATTCAAATATGTGCATTTCGGCGGCGGCCTGCCGCCCTTGCTGTTCGACCTGGAGAAGGATCCCGCCGAGCTCGCCAATCTCGCCGCCGATCCCGCCTATCTCCCGACCAGGCTCGAGTTCGCCGAACGGCTGCTTGCCTGGCGGGCCGAACATCTCGACCAGTCGCTGGCGCTGGCGGAGCTGACCAGGGATGGCGTTGTGGGCTATGTAAGTAGGGCAGTAGGGGAATAGGGAATCCCTACTGCCCTACTGCCCTACTGCCCTACTGCCCTACTGCCCTACTGCCGTTGTTGCTATCTCACGATCATCCGCTGCTGCTCGCGGTTCTGCGCATAGCTGCCTTTGTCATAGGCGGCCTGGGCCTCGAGCTGCTCCTTGGTGAAGGTCGTGTAGAGATATTTGTTACCGTCCTTGTCGGTCATGAATTTCAAGTTGTCCATGCCGACGGCGACTTCCTTCTCGCCGACGCCGAGGAAACCGCCGACATCCACGATGACCGCGTCGGTCTTGTTGTCGGGCGTCAGCACGACATCGCCGATCTCGCCGACCTTGACGTCGTTGGCGCCATAAACTGTGGTACCCTTGAGATCGTCGCCCCTGACCTCGCCGACAGGCATTTCGGTCAGTTTGGATTTGTCGATCGCTGCGGTCTTCGTCTGGTCGGGAGCGGTCGCATCAGGCGTGGAGGCGGACGGGGCCTGCGCCGTCTTGTCCATCGGAGCCGTATTGGTTGTCGGCGCGACGGCCGGGGTGGACGCAGCAGGTGCGTTCGATGCCGTCGTGACCGGAGCCGGATCATAAGCCTTGCGGTTGAAGTCCGGCAATGCCTGCAGCTCTTCCTTGGTGGTTTGAGCCACCAGCCAGCGGTCGCCGTTTTTCTCGGCCCACTGGGCCTTGCCGAAATCATACGTGACGTTCTTCTCGCCGATGCCGAGGAAGCCGCCGACGCCGATGACCAGTGATTGCGCCTTGCCTTCCTTGGTCAGGACGATGTCGTTGACGTTGCCGATGTTCTGCGCATCGTCGCCGGTCCCGTTATAGACGCTCTCACCGATGATATTGGTGGCGAGATTGCCGTCGGCGCGCTTCACCGGTTCCGCCGGAGCCGCGTTCATGTCGACTGGCGCCTGGGCGGTATCGCTCGGCGCGGATGTGGACGGCGCCTGTGCGGCTGTCGATGCGGCCGGTGCCGGAGCATAGGGCTTGGTGTCGAACTCCGGCTGCGCCGTCAACTGGTCCTTGGTCGTCTGGGCGACCAGCCAGCGGTCGCCGTTTTTCTCGGCCCACTGCAGCTTGTCGTAATCGAACGCGACATTCTTCGTCCCGACGCCCAGAAAGCCCCCGACGCCGATGACTATGGATTTGGCCTGACCGTCCTTGTCGAAGACGATGTCGGTTACTTTGCCGATATTCTCGGCATTGTCGCCGGTGCCGTTATAAACCGATTCACCGATGATGTTGGTGGCGATGCTGCCCTCGGCGTGCACCACAGGAGCGGCGGGTTGCTCCGCGCCAGGCGCAGCCGGTGTCGGAGTTGTCTGCGCATGCGCGCCCGTCGCCACGAACATGGCAAGAGCAGTCGTGGCTAGAAGATTGCGGATCATGATGGTGTCTCCTCGTGCCTGATTTCATGCATGCCGCACCGGCCTCCGCCGTCACCGGCGACGGGCGAACGCGGCATTCGCCTGATCACAACGTCGTGACTGCGCCCATTGTTCCGACAAAAGCCAGGACGCATATTCTCCGCACACGCGGCCCGCAACTTGCGTGCTGCAAAGGGAAATTCGCCGCATCATCCGGAACCTTTTTGCCACTTGCGCCGTTCAGCCGACGGCTGGAGCTTCTCCGGCTCGGAGTTTTTTTGAGAACACGGAGGGGACATGCGGTTTGCGGCGGTGCTGAACCGGGACGGTGGCACCTTGCGCACCCTCGACCTGGATGGCTTTCGCGATCGCATGCGCGACCTGCTGGAGGCAGCAGGCCATTCCATCGATATCGACGTGGTTGCCGGCAAGGACATCGTGCCGGCATTGGACAACGCGGCTTCGCGTCGCGGCATCGACGTGGTTCTCGCCGGCGGCGGCGATGGCACGATATCGGCGGCGGCGGCGCGGCTGATGGGCAAGAAAAAGGCGCTGGCCATATTGCCCGCAGGCACCATGAACCTCTTCGCGCGCGGGCTCGGCATCCCGCAGACGCTCGATGCGGCTTTGCGATCCTTCGCCGATGGCGAGGTGATGGCGGTGGACATCGCCACCGCCAATGGCCGGCCTTTCGTGCATCAGTTCTCGATCGGCATGCACGCCAAGATGGTGCAGCTACGCCAGAACATGGAGTTCGGCTCCCGGCTGGGCAAGATGCGGGCATCCGCGAAAGCGGCTTGGCAGACGATCAAGAATCCGCCGGCGATGACGGTCACCCTGACCATTGGCGAGGCCGAGATCACGGCGCGAACCACCGGCGTCGGCGTCACCAACAACCTGTTTGGAGAGGGTCACCTGCCCTTTGCCGACAATCCGGCGGGCGGCGTGCTCGGCATTTATGTCACGGTCGCGCGGCAGCGCGCCGAACTGGTCAAGTTCTTCTTCAACGTCGCGCGTGGCAAATGGCGGGACAATGAACATGTCGAAATCCATCAGACAGAGCGGGCTGTGCTGAAGATCCGGTCGGCGGCCAGGAAATACCGCGCCGTCCTCGACGGTGAACTTATCAAGCTCGAGGACGAAATTACCATCGAAATCCACCCGGGCGCCTTGAACGTGCTGGTGCCGCGGCACGCCATGCGGGCAAAGGCGGCCTGATGCAGGGGCAGCCGACGAGGAACAGAAGACTAGCCGCTCGGAGCGCTGCCTTGTTCGGTGGTCGGGGATTTCGTGTACTCGCCGTAAATCTCGACGATGCCCCAAACGACAAAGGCCAGGAGAAGTCCCGCAATCAGGATCCGCAAGCCGTGCCAGCCCCAGTGTCCCTGACGCGCTTTGTTTTCAGGAATGGTCTTGGGCATAGCCGGCCTCGATGCGATGTGGACGCGTTGAGCGTCTCTGGCAAAACATCTTCGGGTAACGGTTCCTTGCTACGAAGGTTCCGCGTTTGGCCAAGCCCTTCGCCGGCAAGTCGGGAAGGCGAAGTCGGAGGGCTCGCGAGGAAGCGTCGGGGGCGCTGGTGAACAAGGCGGCGAAATTGGCGCCGGGCCTTCCGGCCGAAGTAATGCACGTCGTCAACGACGCCGGCCGGCTGGCCGTGCTGCACGGCTTGCAGGCGCTGGATACGATGACTGACGCCGACTTCGACGGCGTCAGCCGCCTTGCCGCGGCCGCCATGCGCGCACCGATCGCGCTGGTTACGCTCGTCGACGTCGAGCGGCAATGGTTCAAGTCGCGTGTCGGCCTGGACGAGATCGAGACCGCAACCGACATCTCCTTCTCCGCCCATGCGATTGCCGCGGGCGGCGAACTGATGGTGGTACCCGACGCGACCTTGGATCCGCGTTTTAAAGCCAACTCACTGGTCACGGGCAAGCATCACATCCGCTTCTTTGCGGGCGCGCCGGTGACCGTCGCCGGCGCCAGGATCGGAACGCTCTGCGTTTTCGACCGCAAGCCCCGTCCCTTTCCATCGCGCGTCAGGCTCGACCAGTTGAAGGCGCTGGCCGGCCTAGCCGCCAGCCTGTTCACGCTGAAGGATGCGACGCGCAGCGGCGCCATCGCCGAGGCGGCGCTGGTTCGCGAAGAAAAACGGCGCGCCATAGCGCTCGACGCGGCATCGCTTGCCAGCTGGGCCTGGGACATCCGCACCGACATGATCGAATGCGATGGTTTGCTGCCGGAATTGTTCAATCTGCCGCGATCGAACCGGTTGCGGGCGCGCGACATCCTGATGGCAATAGATCCACGCGACGTCTATCAAACCGAAACCCGCTTCCGCGACGCCTTGGCCGGCGGCGACGACTATTTCGGCGAGTACCGCGTGAAAGGCTTCCATCCACCCCGCTGGCTGGCGACGCGCGGCCGCGTCATCGAGCGCGATGGCGACGGCAAGCCGACGCTGATCTTCGGGGTCAATTACGACATATCCGAACGCAAGCTTGGGGAGGAAAGGCAAAGGCTGCTGCTTCGCGAACTCAATCATCGCGTCAAGAACACGCTGGCGACCGTTCAGGCGCTGGCGACGCAGACCGTGCGCCATGCCCGGCAGCCGAGCGCTTTCCTGGAAGCCTTCGGCGCCCGGCTCCAGGCACTCGGCATTGCCCATAATCTCCTGTCCGACCGGGAATGGCGCGGCATCGGCATCCATGAACTCATCCAGATCGAGGTGAGGCCCTTCGACACCGCCGAGCAACTGCGCATGACGATCACCGGTCCCGATCTGTTGCTGTCGCCGGACCAGGCAGTGGGGCTGGGCCTGATCTTGCACGAACTGGCCAGCAACGCCCTACAATATGGGTCGCTGTCGGCAACATCCGGCAAGGTCGATCTGAGCTGGAAGACACAAGGCAGAAAAAGCGACCGGCGCCTTGTCTTGACCTGGCGCGAAAGCGGCGGTCCTGCGGTTGCCCCGCCCGAGCGGCACGGTTTCGGCTCGATCCTGATCCGCCGCAGCCTGGCCAAGGTCATCTCCAGCGAAGTGGCGCACGAGTTCCGGCCGGAAGGCGTCTTTGCCGAAATATCCATGCCGCTGGAGGATCTCTCCAAGTGACCGGCCCAGCTTTAATCCGGACGCAGCCTTCATCCGGTCAGCCTCAATCAGGATCGCCGCCAGCCGGCCCGCCGGGACCTGGTTTCACGTTCTCGCGGTAGATGGCATAAGCCGCCAACGCCACGGCGGGACCGAGAATGGCCCCGAGGCCGCCCTTTCCCTTGAGCAGCGCCGGCAGAGCGGCCAGTGCGGCGGTGACCCCGATTGCGGTCATGTCCGCCTTGCGCCGTTCTGCCCGGCGCCGTGCGCGCGAGCCGGCCGAGAAGCGATAGATCAGCAAGATCAGGCCCGCGACGATCAGAAAGCCGACGCCGAAGCCCAACGCCGCCGCGAGCGGCCCATAGCGGTCCGCAGCCCATATATAGCCGGCCCCGATCAGGAAGCCGAGACCGCACAGCGCCGCGAGCGCGGCAAGCGCATAGACAATTGCAGCCGTGCGCGCGCGGCGCATGGCTGCAACGGTTTCGCCCGAAGCCAGGCCCGAGACAAGGGAAGCCAGCAATCCCATTTGAGCGGGACTAGCGGCGCGCCAGGAGCGCGAACAGGAAGCCAACGCCGGCGGCGATCGCCAATGAAGTCACCGGCTTCTCGCGCACGCTTGCCGCTATCTGCGCCTCTATATCCCTGGTGTTGCTGCGCAGGCTATCAAAGGCTGCCTCGCCTTGGGCGCGCAGATGCTCGACACCTTCGGCGGCGGCACGGCGGGCGGTGCCGTATCCATGCTCACCTGTCTTTGCCAGCTGCTTCGTCAGCTTGTCGATATCGGCCTTCAACTGCCTGATATCGGCTTCGAGGTCCGAGTTCGCCCGCGCTTCGCTTGCGTTCTTTCCTGCGGCAGCTGCCATCGCTTAACTCCCTGTGATTGCTTTGATTTCAACGCGCTGCATGTCTCAAGGTTCCGAGCCCCTCGGATAAACGGGCATGATCCCGCAAAGCGGGTGTCGGTTTGCCAAAAGATCACGCTCAATCCAATGGATAGAGGCCGTCCCGGTTCCATCGATCTGGACCCTAGCTCAAAACGGGGCCTCCTGCATCCGATCAGATCAGTGGCCGTCGTTCCTTGCCCAGCCCCTCCCAGCCGGCAAGCTGCTTCAACCCTTCATGATCGATGATCTCGCAGCCGCCATCGCGCCAAGCGATCAGCTTGCGATCCATCAGTTTGCGAATCGTCTTGTTGGTATGGACCAACGACAGCCCGAGCGTATCGGCGATGTGCTGCTGCGTGAACGCGATCCGGGTGAGCCGCCCGCCATTGAGGCCAACGGCCTTGGCCCGGCTGCCGATGAAGGCGATGAGATAGGCGGTGCGCTCGATCGCGCTGCGGCGGCCGACGCTGAGCAGGTTCTCATCCAGCATCCGCTCCTCGCGCGACGCGATCCAGGTGATGTCATAGGCCAGGCCCGGATGGTTGCGGAAAAGCTCATGCAGGGACTCCCGCTCGAACACGCAAAGCAGCATCGGCGACAAGGCTTCGACGGAATGCTGCATTTCGCCCATCACGCTGCCTTGCAGCCCGATGAGATCTCCAGGGATGGCGTAGTTGAGGATTTGACGGCGGCCATCCGACAACAGCTTGTAGCGGAAAGCCCAGCCCGACAGCACCGTGTAGAGATGAGTGCTGCGGCGTCCTTCCACCAGCACCGTTGCGCCCTTGTCGACCGCGAGCTCGCCTTTCTTCAATTTGTCGATGAAGGCCAGTTCCGATCTCTCGAATTTGCGGAAACCCGGCAGCGGCCGCAGCGGGCAATTCTCGCAATCATACCGGCGGCTGGAGGAAGCAAGGCCGTTCTGGATTGACATTTCGACCGCTCCTCGAGAACCGCGGGCTCAGCCGCTGCGGTGGCATGTCTTTTTTAAATGACAGCGCGTCAAATAGCGATCATGACTCGCTGCGTTTCAAGGAGCCATTGCCTGTGTCGCCTTTGCTTGACGGATTGCGCATTCTTGTCCTGGAAGATGAATTTCTCATCGCCATGGATGTCGAGCAGCTTTGCCGTGATCACGGCGCCGACGACGTAGTGCTTGTCCGCGACCTGGCCGAGATCGATGGTCGACAGGTTGCCACCCAATTCGATGCGGCGATCGTCGACCTCATGCTGGGGGGCACTCCGACTTTCGACTTTGCATCGCGCCTGCGTGAAACGGGCGTGCCCTTCGTCTTTGCCTCCGGTTATTCGGATGCGGACGAGATCAAGGTTGCCTTTCCAGGGATAAGGCTGGTCAGCAAACCTTATTCGGGCGAAGATCTTGTGGAAGCGGTGGCCCGGGCCTGCGGACGAGTCCCGCCCGCCTGACGACGTCGCGTCGCGTAAGAGTCAGAGCGGATGCGATGGCGATTCTGTCAGCCGTTTCGATGCGACGCTTTTTTAGTGCGCCGCCGTGCCCGTGACCTGTGCTGAGATCGCATCGGGACCGTACTCGTCTTCGCCGGAGATTTTCAGTATCTCCTGCAGGCGCGTGCGGGCTCGGCTGACGCGGCTCTTGATCGTCCCGACCGCGCAACCGCAAATCTCGGCCGCCTCCTCGTAAGAGAAGCCCGAGGCGCCGATGAGGATGATGGCCTCGCGCTGGTCTTCGGGCAGTTGCTCGAGCGCACCGCGGAAATCCTTGAGGTCGAGCTGGCCGTGCTGGGCGGGATGCACCGCAAGCCTGGCTGTCATGATGCCGTCGCTGTCCTGCACCTCGCGGCCGCGTTTGCGCATCTGCGAATAGAACTCGTTGCGCAGGATGGTGAAGAGCCATGCCTTCAGGTTGGTACCGGGCTGAAAGCTCTCATGCTTGTCCCAGGCCTTGACCAGCGTTTCCTGCACGAGGTCGTCGGCCTTGTCGGCATTCTGCGTCAGTGACACTGCGAAGGCACGCAAGCTCGGTATTGCCCCAAGCAGATCGGTCTTGAAGCCTTGTGAGACCGTTGCCATGCCTCAGTCCTTTTTCTGTGCGGGCTCGGCCCGCTCCAGTTGGCTGAGCAACTGCGCGAAACGATCCGGCACATCGTCGGAGACCAGCTCGTCGTAATACTGCTTGAGTTTGCGTCCGATTTCGGAATTCGGCCCGAGCGGGTCGCCCACGCCGTTCCGGCGCCTGATTGAGGCGCCAGTCAAGACATCTTTCGTCATTTCCTTCATTTCGCCCTTTAATCCAGCCCCATAGCCGCTCAACATAACTCAACACAACACAAGCGGCATCCTCGTCTGGTTGCCCATCCCCAATTCAAACGCCGTTCAGGCGTATTAGTTCCCGGGGCCGGAACTTTTTGCGAAAGCCCGCGTTTGTGTCGTTGGGGCTTGCAATGGGGCTTGACCTGCATTTTTAGTCAATCACGTCATCTGAGGGAGACGTCCGTCATGAGTTTATCCGCCACCATCGCTCCGCACCTGCCGTTCCTGCGCCGCTTCTCGCGTGCCGTATCGGGATCGCAGGAGAGCGGCGACGCGCTGGTTGCCGCGATGCTCGAGGCCATCATCGCCGATGTCGACATTTTTCCCGAGGCATCCAGCGACCGAATCGCGCTGTACAAGGTCTTCGCCAAACTGTTCACGTCCGTCGCCATCCGCGTTCCACAAGAACAGGCGCAATCGGCATGGGAACAGCGCGCCGCGGCCAATCTCAATGCGATCGCGCCGCTTCCCCGCCAGGCCTTCCTTCTGGTGGCCGTCGAGGGTTTCAGCGAGGATGAGGCGGCCGAAATTCTTGGCGTCGGCGAACAGGAATTCTCAGAACTGCTTGCCCAGGCGAGCAACGAGATTTCCCGTCAGGTGGCGACCGACGTGCTGATCATCGAGGACGAACCGCTGATCGCCATGGACATAGAGGAGATGGTCGAGAGCCTGGGCCATCGGGTCGTCGGCACCGCCCGCACCCATGCCGAAGCGGTGACGATGTTCGGCAAGACGCGGCCGAAGATGGTGCTCGCGGACATCCAACTCGCCGACGGCAGCTCGGGCATCGAGGCGGTGAACGAGATTCTGTCGTCGACTTCCGTGCCGGTGATCTTCATCACCGCCTTTCCCGAGCGTCTCCTGACCGGCGAGCGCCCCGAACCGGCTTTCCTGGTGACGAAGCCGTTCAACCCGGACATGGTCAAGGCGTTGATCAGCCAGGCTCTGTTCTTCGACCGGCAGGCGAAAGCAGCCGCATAGCCATGCGCAACTGAAGTCGCAAACGCGCGCAAAAGCAGGGCGCGACCAGCCGGAAGGTTCCGCTGGCCGCGCCTTGCTTTTCCGCGCCACGGTGGTGCGCGGGGGGATCGTCTTTTTCGGCAAAAAGTGGAACAAACCGCATCCACCCACGTTTTTCTCACATAGTTGGAAGGAGATGGAACCATGCTTTACTGGGCGCTCGTGTTTCTTGTCGTGGCAATCATCGCCGGCGCGCTTGGTTTCGGCGGCATTGCCGGTACATCTGCCGGGATAGCGCAGATATTGTTCTTCATCTTTCTCGCTTTCCTCATCATTTCGCTTCTCGCCGGCCTGTTCAGACGGGCCTGAGAGTTATCAGGCGAACACTGGAAGCCGCACCCCTCAAACGGTTTCCAGCCACCGCCGGGTGGTGTCCCACAAGGACGCCGCCCGGCGGACCGCTTTTGGGGCGTCTGGTTCCCGTAAAACCTGCCTTGGAACCCATTGGACGGTGAGCCGTTCAGCCTGAGTTGGGTGAACAGGTCGGATGCGTTCCAGGGCTCGAGATACCAAGAAGAACGAGCGGGGGGACGAGGTCATCGCCCTGCATCCCGCCGAAAGCGGCATGCAACTTGGCCGGGCGCTTCTCCACGCACTGCACAATGCCGGCATTTCCGTCCTCTACCAGGACCGCGACATGAAAACGGTCTGGGCGCGGAACATGCGTGCGCCCTGGGCCGCCGACAGCAGCGAGGGCGACGGCATCCTGCCGCCGGCACAGGCCGACCGCATTGGCGCTGCCAAGCGCAACGTCGTCGCAAGCGGCGATCCGCAGCGCCTCGAGATCGGCGTCCCGATGGAGGACGGCATGCGCTGGTTTCAGGTCTGGATCGACGCCGACCATGGCGAGGCCGGCGACGTGCAAGGTGTCGTCACCACCATGGTCGAGACGACCGAGCAGCGACGCCGCGAACAGACGCTGACGACGCTGTTGCGCGAAGTCACGCACCGCTCGAAGAATTTGCTGGCAATCATCCAGAGCATCGCCACCCAGACGGGACGCTATTCCGACAGCATCGGCGATTTCCTGACCCGCTTTCGCGGCCGGCTCCAGTCGCTGGCCTCCTCCCAGGATTTGGTAACCTCCTCCAACTGGCGCGGTGCTGCCCTTCGCGAACTCGTCGCCGGTCAGGTCGGCCGCTACGGGACGGACGCGTCGCACAGCCTTCGCTTCCGCGGCGCAAATCCTTACCTCAACCCCAACGCCGCGCTGCATATCGGCCTTGCGATGCATGAACTGGCCGTCAACTCGGTCAGCTATGGCGCCCTGTCGCGGCCGGAGGGCTTCGTCGAAGTGACCGCCGTCCTCGACACCGCCGCCGATGGCGGCATTGCCCTGTCGCTGACCTGGGCCGAAACCATAGGAACCGACAGCAACCAAGAGGGCAAAAAGCGCTTCGGCAGCGTCGCACTGGAACGCGTAGTGCCCTCTTCCCTGAACGGAACGGCGCGCCTCGAGATCGCGGATGGTCGCCTCGAATACCATCTCGTTGTTCCGCACGGCAATTTCGAGACGGAGTAGGCGACCGCCATTTTTTAACCGGCTGTTCACCATAGAAGCAGATGCTGTTTTTGCCAGATACCGATGGAACTGCCGAGCCGACGAGCATGCTTTCGAGGGCTTTGCCGCAGCATAGTGGGGAGGAGCGCCTTGACGGTCGCCGATATCAACAGACTCGAGCAGGCCGCTCGCATTTCGATGAGCGAATTCCAGGATCCCGAGACATCCACGGCATCGCCGGTTGCTCATGGCATCCTGCCCATCGTCGCTCCGGCGTTGGCCGCGGCAATTGTCCTGATCGCCCTGTCCCAGCTGGCCTGATCCCGCCCCCACGTTCGCGCGCGCACATCGCTCGGGTTTTTCGGCGGCCGAGGCATCGGAAAGCTGCGCCCAGAAAAAGACTCTCTTCACCAACAATAAATTGGAGCAGCAAAGGTCGTTTTTTCATGCTAAGTGACGGCTGGAGCTTATTAAAGTGAGGACACGAAGTGAGGAGTGACCCTATGCGGAAAATTCTTATTGCCATGGCTGCCGTGGTCGCCGTCAGCGGCTGTACCTCGACCGAGCAGGATGTCGTCGGCGGTGGCTTGATCGGCGCCGGCGTGGGCGGCTTGGTCGGCGGCGGCAAGGGCGCGCTGATCGGCGCGGCCGTCGGTGCCGGCTCCGGCCTGCTGGTCCGCAACCTGCGCAATGGATACTGCCAGTATCGCGATCATCGGGGTCGCATCTACACGGCTCGCTGCAACTAAGGCAATTCGGGCGGGAAAAGCGCGGAGCGGTTTTCCCGCCGGAATTGCGAGCAAGGAGCGGATCGGCGATCTATCGACGCTGAACCGCTCCGAGCAACTTGAATCGCGCGCTGCCGGGCTCATTCGCGAACCCGGCAGCGGCGCGGCAATTTATTGGCCGCCGCGTGAAGCCTGGAGCGATTCCGCCAAGGCCCGATGGCCTTCACGCCGGCAGCGGAATCCTGATTTCCACATTCAATCCGTCATCGCGATAATCGCGGTGGATCGTGCCACGCAGCTCACGCGTGACATTGAGGTCGATCAATTTGGTGCCGAAGCCGGTCGTGGCCGGGGCGTCGACCTTCTTCTGCCCGGTTTCCTGCCAGCTCAGAGCCAAGACCCGGTCACGCCCGCGCCCTTCGACCGACCATTCGATCCTGAGGGCGCCGACCGTATTGCCGGCCTCGCCATATTTCAGCGCATTCGTTGCCAGTTCATGGAAGGTGAGGCCCAGTGCCTGCGTCGTGGTTTCGTCAAGCAGCACCTCCGGCCCGGACAAAAGCTCTTCCGGCAGTTCCTTTCCGAACACCTGGCCAAGCTCGATGCGCAGGAGATCGCCGAGATCCGCCTTCTGCCAGCGCGAGCGCGTCAGCATGTCCTGGGACGCGGCCATTGCCTGCAGCCGGGCCGAGAACGATGCCGAGAACTCATTGACGTCGCTGGCACGTGACGCGGTCTGGCGCGCGATCGCCAGCACTCGCGTGATCGAATTCTTGATGCGATGCTTCATCTCCTGCAGCATCAAATCCTTTTCGAGCAGGCTCTTTTCCGTCGTCTCGTGCAGCAGCGACGCTGCCTCGTAGGCTCGCTCCTGATAGCGCGCGACGAGCGCGATGGCGCCGGCCAGCAGCAGCCCGAACAGGCCGAGCATGACCGGGATGGCCCGCGACGATGGTTGCGAGAAGGCGCTTGTCGGCCTGAACTGCACGGTCCACGGCCGGCCCGCCACGCTGATCTTGCGAGTAACCAGCAGCCTGTCGCCGAAGGCCGAGACGGGCGGCGTCTCCGACCGGAAAAGCAGATGATCGGGATCGACCGCGCCATCGTAGATTTCGGTGTTGACCGGCAGCAGCGGCGCGCGGCTGAGCGCGATCTGGAACAGCTCCCTGGCCCGGAAGGCCGCGTAGAGAAAGCCTACCGTCGAGGATCGCGATGCGTTTATGGCATCAGGTGCGGTCTCGACGTTGAGCCGCACGAAGACGAGAAAGCCGGTGAAGGTCTGTGCTGCACCCGTGTCCTGGCCGAGTTGCACCAGCCCGCTCGCGTGCTGCTGGTCATCTGCCATTGCCTTCTCGATTGCCGCGCGCCGCACGGGCTCGGTGAACATGTCATAGCCGATGCTGGCCTTGTTGGACGGATCGAGCGGCTCGAACAGCACAACGGGCGTCCGCCATGGCTGGGTGGTGTCCGGATAGATCGCACGCCTGGTGCCCTGGTCATGCAGCATGTCGCGCTCGACCGTCGCCTCGTCGCCTGCTTTCACCAGCCGGAGAAAGCCGATGCCGCGCAGGCCGGCGAAATTGGTATCGACATTGAGGGCATTGAAGAACGCTTTGAACTCGCTCTGCGAGATGTCGCCATTGCGGGCGTCGAACAAGGCTTGCGACGAGCGCAGCAGCGACAGCTGCAGGTCGATCCGGCTCTCGATACGGTTGAGCGCATCGTCCGCGGTCGCGTCGAACTTGATGCGAGCCGCCTCTTGCGTCGCGAAATAGGCGAACCCCGCCATTGTCATGCTGATCAGCGCAACGGCAACGAAAGCGACGATTGGAAAAAGCTTCTTCAACGGATAATGCGGCCTATCAGCATGTGAGCCCTTTATGGGCAAGTCGCCCGGTCAACACAATGGCAAGGCCAAGCCATCCCGCCGGCTGGCATATCACCTGATCGGCAGATCGGTAACGGGCTCAGGCCAGCAGGCTTCAGGCAGCGATCTTCAACGCGCCTGGTCCGGGAATGGCGCCAGGCGGACATTTGCCCAGGATGATCATGCCCAGCACCTCGTCCTGGGTCACATCGGTGGTGCGGGCAGTGCCGACGACCTGGCCGTTTTTCATGACGCACACCCGGTCGGCCAGTTCGAATACGTCGTGAATGTCATGGCTGATCAGGAAGATGCCGATGCCGTCGGACTTGAGCTGCCTGACCAGTTCCCCGACCTGGGCCGTTTCCTGCGGTCCAAGTGCTGCCGTCGGCTCGTCCATGATCAGGATGCGGGCGTTGAACAGGATCGCGCGTGCGATCGCCACCGACTGCCGCTGTCCGCCCGACAGCTTGATCACCGGCTCCTTGAAGCGCTGGAAGCGGGGATTGAGCCTGCCCATCACCTTGCGCGCCTCGGCCTCCATGGCGACATCATCGAGCGTGCCCCAGGCGGTCCTCAGCTCGCGGCCGAGGAACAGGTTGGCGGCGGCGTCGACATTGTCGGCGAGCGCCAGGGTCTGGTAGATCGTCTCGATGCCGTATTTCTTGGCATCGCGCGGGTTGGAGATCGAAGCCTCTTCGCCGTTGACGAAGATTTGGCCCGCGTCACGCTTGTAGGCGCCCGACAGGATCTTGATCAGTGTCGACTTGCCGGCGCCGTTATGGCCGAGCAGGGCCACGACCTCGCCGGGGAAAAGATCGATCGAAGCATCGTCGACGGCGCGAATGCCGCCGAACGCGATTGAGATGTTGCGCATGTCGACCAGCGGGTTGCCGGCGGGAGCGATCCTGTCAGCCATGATTGTCCTCCTCCCTCAAACGCGTTTGCGATAGACGGTGTCGAGCCACACCGCGATGACCAGCACGGCGCCGACGACGATGCTCTGCAGAGGCGAGTCGACGCCGAGCAGCACCATGCCGGATTGCAGCGACTGCATCAGAAGCGCGCCCAGCATGGCGCCGATGATCGTTCCCGAACCGCCGGCGAGCGACGTGCCACCGATGACGGCCGCCGCGATCACCAGCAATTCATCGAGCGTTCCGAGCACGTTGGTGGCCGAGTTCTGCCGGGCCGACGAGATCGCGGCGGCGATCGTGGCCAGCACGCCCATGATCATGAACACTTTCATCGTGATCCAGCGTGTATTGATGCCGGCGAGGTTGGCTGCTTCCGGATTGCCGCCAATGGCAAAGACATAGCGACCAAAACGGGTGCGTTTGGTGATGAAGGTCATGACCAGCCCGACGGCGATGGCCATCAGCACCGGTATGGCGATGCCGTGGGCGATGAACAGGCCGCCCTCGGGCACGGTTATGTTGTTGGCGGCTGCATATCTGTTCACGATGCCGACTGGCCACGGATAGGAATTGGCCAGCCAAACCGCGCCCATGATGACGGCGCAGGTCAGCACGCCGATCAGCGTCTCGGCCCAGATCGGACGCAGCGGGAAACGGAAGCGCTTGCGCTGTACCCGCCCGTTGAACAGCGCAAGCACCACCGCAAGGCAGGCGGCGATACCGACCACCCAGCTCCAGGTCGCGCCGATCGATCCGGCCGGGCCGCCGCCCATCAGCTGGAACGTCGCGTTGAGCGGCGCCACCGTCTGGCCGCTGGTAACCCACCATGCCGCACCGCGCCAGACCAGAAGCCCGCCCAGCGTCACGATAAAGGCCGGCACTTCGAGATAGGCGATGACAAAGCCCTGGAAGGCGCCGATCAACAGACCGAGCACCAGGCCGATGACCAGCGCCAGCACCCAGATCCATGGGTTGCCAAGCTCAAGCCCGACGAAGCGCACTAGGAAATGCACTTGGGCGAAGCCCATGACCATGCCGATCAACCCTTCGGCGGAACCGACGGACAGATCGATATTGCGCATGACGATGACCAGCACCATGCCGCAGGCCATGATGGCGACGGCCGAGGTCTGCACCGACAGGTTCCACAGATTGCGCGGCGTGAGAAAGGTACGGCTGTCGAAATCGAGCGGATTGACGCCGAGACGCAGGCTGGACAAGACATGCAACCCGATCCAGATCAGCAGCAGCGCGCCGATCATGCCGAGCATGCGCGTGTCGATCTCGGTCGCCTTAAGGAACCGGGCGACGGCGCCGAGTTCCGACGCACGCGCGGTGTCGGCCTGCGGGTTGGACGTCGTATCGGTCATGATTTTCTCCCACCGGCCTGCCCGTCCGATGCGGGATGCCGGAAGCCAGCCTAGAAGTTACCCGCCCGGGGCGGAAAAACAAATTTTCTTGAAAAAACGCCGCGGCTTGGCAGCCGCGGCGTTCATCGCATGAAATGGAAGATCAGTTGCAGGCCGCGACGCTGCCCGCCGCGACGCCGGCACAGACCTCGTCTTTCTTGATCCAGCCGGCGTCGATGACGACGTTGAGATTGTCCTTGGTGATCGCAACCGGGGTCAGGAACAGCGATTTGACGGTGTTCCCACCGGGCGTTGTGAAGTCCTTGACGCCGGCGATATCGGTCATCTTCTTGCCGTCGGCCAGCTGCGAGGCGATCTCGGCGGCATTCTTGCCGAGTTCACGCGCGTCCTTCCACACCGACACGGTCTGCGTGCCGAGCGCGATGCGGTTCAGCGCCGCGTGGTCGCCGTCCTGGCCCGAGACCGGAACGGTACCGGCCAGGCCTTGAGCCGTCAGCGCCGCGACGACGCCGCCGGCAGTGCCGTCATTGGCCGCGACGACCGCGTCGACCTTGTTGTCGTTGGCGGTCAGGAACTGCTCCATGTTCTTCTGCGCATTGGCCGGCAGCCAGCCATCCGTATAGGCTTCGCCGACATTCTTGATCTTGCCGCTGTCGATGGCGTCCTTGAGCACTTCCATGGAGCCCGAGAACAGGAAATCGGCATTCGGATCGGCACCCGAGCCCTTGATGAAGACGTAGTTGCCTTCCGGCTTCACCTTGAACACTTCGCGGGCCTGCATGCGGCCGACTTCCTTGTTGTCGAAGGTCAGATAGAAGACGTCCTTGTTCTCGATCAGGCGGTCATAGCCGACGACCGGAATGCCTTCGTCGAGCGCCTTCTGCACCGCCGGGCCGATGGCGGAGGCGTCCTGCGCCAGGATGATCAGCGAATTGGCGCCCTGGGAGATCAGGCTCTCGACGTCGGTGAGCTGCTTGCCGGGATTGGACTGGGCGTCGGCGGAAATATACTTGTCGCCGGCGGCTTCGATCGCCTTCTTCATGGCGGCCTCGTCGGTCTTCCAGCGCTCTTCCTGGAAGTTCGACCAGGAAACGCCGATGACCTTGTCCTTCGCCTGCGCGACCGACGCGAGCGTCAGCGACATGGCGACACCCGCCAGGATGGCGGCTGTGAATCTCTTCATCTTAATCCTCCCTGCGCCGCGTATGGCGCGACCAAACAGGCCCGTAGGCCGGCACAAAGGCTCTATTTTTTCGAGCCTCGAAAAAACACTGGTCCATCGTCGGAACGCTGTCAACGTCGATTCTGATGTATTTTGATGTCCTCGTGAATTTTTTTCGAGCTCCGGAATAAATAATGACAGCCAAGGCCGGTTCTGCCAGTATTTGACGGTCGTCGGGATCCTGGGGAGAGAACGCGGCGACGGGGAGGATGCGAGAAACATGTCGGTCGGAATCCGCCACGACGATTTGCGCCGACGCAACCGGGCGATGGTGATCGCGGCCGTGCGCCGTGCCGGGCAGCCCTCGCGCACCGAGATTGCCGCGACCACCGGGCTCAGCCATTCCACCATATCGGCGATCTCCTCCGACCTGATTGGCGAAGGCATCCTGGCGCAGAGCAAGCCGAGCGAGGCCGGTGCGCTGAAACGCGGCCGGCCGCAGGTCGGCCTCAGCCTCAACCCTGAAGCCGCGGCGGTGATGACCGTGGTGCTGTCGCTGAATTTTCTCTCCGTCGCCGTCATCGACTATGCCGGCCAGGTGATATCTGAAGAGCAGCGCCGGCTGGACACGCTCACCCTGTCGCGCGAGGCGCTGATCGGCGAATGCGTGGCCATCGTCAGGCGGCGGTTCGAGGATCCCGACCTCGACGTCGGCAGCATCGCCCGTATCGCGCTGGCGATCCAGGGCATCACCGACACGGATGCGCGCACCATGCTGTGGTCGCCGATCACGCCGCAGACCGACATCGCCTTCGCCGACATACTGGAGGCCGAGTTCGGCATTCCCGCCACCATGGAGAACGATTGCAACATGATGGCGGTGGCGCTGCGCTGGCGCGATCCCCAGCGCTACCGCGACGACTTCATCGCCATCCTTTTGTCGCACGGCATCGGCATGGGCTTGGTGCTGAAGGGTGAACTGTTCACCGGCACCCATTCATCCGGAGGCGAGTTCGGCCACATGATCCATCGCCCCGGCGGGGCGCTCTGCCGCTGCGGGCGGCGCGGCTGCGTCGAGGCCTATGCCGGCAACTATGCCATCTGGCGCAACGCGAGGCAGCTTGGCGAGGACACCGAGCCCGTCGACGTCAGCGACGCCGACATGCGCACCCTGGCGGCCTCGGCGCGCGAAAAGGACGGGCCGGAGCGCGAAGCCTACCGCAAGGCCGGCGAGGCGCTGGGTTACGGCCTTGGCAGCCTGTTCGCGCTGATCGATCCGGCGCCGGTCGCCATGGTCGGCGTCAGCGCCGCCGCCTTCGACCTGATCGAGCCGGCTCTGCGCGAGGCCATTGCCCAGACCGCCGGCGGCCAGCACTCGAAATCGATTTCCTTCGACACCGAGCCGAACGAACTGCCACTGATCCGCGAGGGCTGCGCCATGCGCGCGCTGACCTTCGTCGACCAGGAGATTTTCGCGCCGGGGGCACAGGCGAAATCAGGCGTGGGCGAGAACGTTGCGTGACATATCCCTAGTCTTCGCGAATCGCATACCCCGCGCCCCGAATGGTGCGGATCACGTCAGGCATGCGGCCATTGTTGACCGCCTTGCGCAGCCGGCCGACATGCACGTCCACGGTGCGCTCGTCGATATAGATCGTTTCGCCCCAGACATTGTCGAGCAGTTGGCTGCGCGAGAACACGCGGCCGGGATGTCGCATCATGAATTCGAGCAGGCGGAACTCGGTCGGCCCGAGCCGGATCTCGCTTTTCTTGCGGTAGACCCGGTGCGATTCACGGTCGAGCACGATGTCGCCGACCTTGAGCACGCTGGACAGAACTTCGGGCTTGGCGCGGCGCAGCAGCGCCTTGACGCGTGCCATGAATTCCGGCGTTGAGAACGGCTTGACCAGATAGTCGTCGGCGCCGGTGGAGAGACCGCGCACCCGGTCGCTTTCCTCGCCGCGCGCCGTCAGCATGATGATCGGCAGCCGCTCGGTCTCGGGCCGCATGCGGAGACGGCGGCAGAGCTCGATGCCGGACACCGCCGGCACCATCCAGTCGAGCACAAGAAGGTCAGGGACATTCTCCTGCAAGCGGATCTCGGCTTCGTCGCCGCGCGTCACCACCTCTACCTGATAACCCTCCGATTCCAGATTGTAACGGAGCAGCACACCCAGCGGCTCCTCGTCCTCCACCACCATGATGCGTGGCGCGATCATCGACTGGTCACCCCTGCCGTCAAGCCGCTGGCGCCGACATCGCCGTCTCGTCCTGCTTCGGGCGATTGGCGGGCAATTGCGTGCCGGTCAGCACATAATAGGCATTTTCGGCAATGTTGGTCACGTGATCGCCGATGCGCTCGAGATTCTTGGCGCAGAACAAAAGATGCGTGCAGGCGGTGATGTTGCGCGGATCCTCCATCATGTAGGTCAGCAGCTCGCGGAAGACCGACGTGTATTTGACGTCGATGCGTTCATCGTCGGCGCGCAGCTTGGCAAGTGCCGCGGCATCGCGCGCCGCATACTCCTCGATCACGCCTTGGACCTGGATCAGCACAAGCTGCGCCATGGCGTCGATGGAGTGCGACAGGTCGCGCGGCGTGGCGGCAAGGCCGACGGTGCCGACGCGCTTGGCGATGTTCTTGGCGAGATCGCCGATGCGTTCGAGATCGCCCGCCATGCGGATCGAGCCGACGACATGGCGCAGATCGTCCGCCATGGGCTGCCGCTTGGCGATCAGGGTGATGGCGCGGTCGTCGAGTTCGCGCTGGCGCGCATCCATGATCGCGTCGTCGGAGACGACGCGCTGGGCGAGCGCGTTGTCGGAATTCAGGAGCGCCTTGGTCGCGCCGCCGACCATCGATGAGGCGAGATCGCCCATGTCGCGGATCAGCCTGCTGATCTGTCCGAGATCTTCGTCAAAGGCTGCGACTGTGTGTTCGGCCATGATCTTGGTCCTCGTATGCCTGGGATCAGCCGAAGCGGCCGGTGATATAGTCCTGCGTGCGCTTCTCGCGGGGCGACGTGAAGATCTTCTCGGTGCGGTCGAACTCGACCAGCTCGCCCAGATACATGAAGGCGGTCTGCTTCGACACGCGCGCCGCCTGCTGCATGTTGTGGGTGACGATGACGATCGTATAATCGGCCTGCAACTCGTCGATCAGCTCCTCGATCTTGGCGGTCGACAGCGGATCGAGCGCCGAGGCAGGCTCGTCCAGCAGGATGACCTCCGGCTTCACCGCCACCGTGCGGGCGATGCAGAGGCGCTGCTGCTGGCCGCCCGAAAGGCTGAGGCCGCTGGCGTTGAGCTTGTCCTTGACCTCGCTCCACAGTGCCGCGCGCTTCAGCGCCTGCTCGACACGGCCGTCCATCTCCGCCTTGCTGAGCTTCTCATAGAGCCTGACGCCGAAGGCGATGTTCTCGTAGATCGACATCGGGAACGGCGTCGGCTTCTGGAACACCATGCCGATCTTGGTCCTGAGCAGGTTGAGATCCTGCGAACGGTCGAGGATATTCTGGCCGTCGAGCAGCACCTGGCCCTCGGCGCTCTGCCTCGGGTAAAGCTCGTAGATGCGGTTGAAGACGCGCAGCAGCGTCGACTTCCCGCAGCCCGAAGGCCCGATGAAGGCGGTGACGCTGCGCTCGGGCAGCGACAGGCTGATATCCTTCAGCGCCTTCGACTGGCCATAGTAGAAATTGAGGCCCTTGACCTCGATCTTGGCTTTCTCGACCGCGACTTCGGGCGTATTCAACTCGGTGGACAACATCGGTTTCATCTGTCCTCTCTGCGTCCGGTAAGGCTGCGGGCGAAGATGCTCAGCCCGAGAACCGTAAGGGTGATTATGAGTGCGCCGGTCCACGCCAGCTGCTGCCATTCCTCGTAGGGGCTGAGAGCGAACTGGAAGATGGTGACGGGCAGGCTGGCCATCGGCGCATTGAGATTACTCGACCAGAACTGGTTGTTGAGCGCCGTGAAGAGCAGCGGCGCCGTCTCGCCGGAAATGCGGGCGATGGCCAGCAATATGCCTGTGACGATGCCCGACAGCGCCGCACGGTAGGCGACCGAGCGGATGACCACCCAGCGCGGCGCGCCGATCGCGGCGCCGGCCTCGCGCAAGGCGTTCGGCACCAGGTTGAGCATGTCCTCGGTGGTGCGAACGACGACCGGGATGACCAGGATGGCCAGTGCGACGGCACCGGCGATCGCCGAGAAATGTCCCATCGGCCGCACCAGCAGCTCGTAGACGAACAGGCCGACGATGATCGAGGGTGCCGACAGCAGGATGTCGTTGATGAAGCGCACGACGGTGGTGAGGCGCGAGAAGCGGCCATATTCGGCCATGTAGGTCCCAGCGAGGACACCGATCGGCGTGCCGACGATGACGGCGATGACTGTCATCATGATACTGCCGTAGATGGCATTGAGCAGGCCGCCGGCATCGCCGGGCGGCGGTGTCATTTCGGTGAACACAGAGAGCGAAACACCCGACAGGCCCTTATAGAGCAGTGCGCCGAGGATGAGCGCCAGCCAGGCCAGGCCGATGCCCGCCGCCGTGACGCATAGCGTCATCATCACGGCATTCCTGCGCTTGCGTCGATTGTGAAGCGATGTGGCCGTCGACATCGGTCAGGCTCCCGTGCGGCTGTCCATGCGCAGCAGCATGTAGCGCGCAAGGGCAAGGATCAGGAAAGTGATGACGAACAGGATCAGGCCGAGCGCCACCAGCGAAGACGTATAGAGATCGCCGTCGGCTTCGGTGAACTCGTTGGCGATGGTCGCCGAGATCGTCGTGCCGGGCGCGAACAGCGAGCCGCTGATGCGGTGGGCGTTGCCGATGACGAAGGTTACCGCCATGGTTTCGCCGAGCGCGCGGCCGAGGCCGAGCATGACGCCGCCCATGATGCCGACGCGGGTATAGGGGATGACGACGCGGCGCGTGACCTCCCAGGTCGTGCAGCCGATGCCGTAGGCCGATTCCTTCAGCACCGCCGGCACCGTGTCGAAGACATCCTTGGTGATCGAGGTGATGAAGGGCAGGACCATGATGGCAAGGATCATCGCCGAGGTCAGAAGGCCGATGCCGTAGGGCGGGCCGGCAAACAGGCTGGAGAGTCCCGGCACGTCGTGGAAAAGCTTGATGATGAAGGGCTGCACCGTCGTCTGCAGGAACGGCGCGAACACGAACAGGCCCCAGATGCCGTAGATGATGGAGGGTATGCCGGCAAGCAGCTCGACGGCGATGCCGATGGGGCGTCGGAGTGGCCGCGGGCAGAGTTCGGTAAGGAAGATGGCGATGCCGATGCCGATGGGAACGGCGATCAGGATAGCGATGGCGGCGGTGACGATGGTTCCGTAGATCGGGGCCAGCGCTCCGAAATTCTCGGTGACCGGGTTCCACGATTCGGTCGTCAGGAAGGAGAACCCGAATTTCGACAGCGCTTCCCACGAGCCGGCAAACAGCGAAATCGCCACGCCGCCGAGGATGAGCAGGACGAGGATGGCGGAAAAGCGTGTCGCCGTTCGGAAAATCGTATCGGTGAGCGCGAAGCGTCGGACCGTCGCTTCCCTGGCCCGCATGGCGGCCGACGATGGCATGGCTTCGGAGACGGCGGTCATCTGGCCCTCGCGTTTCAAGGAAGACAGGGAGGGCGCCGTGAAGCGCCCTCCTCGTTCAGCAGGGATTACATGGCGGAATAGAGCGGCTTGCCGTCTTTGCCGACGATGTCCTTGGCCCACATGTCCTCGACGCTCTTGACGACCGCGTCGGGGATCGGAACGTAGTCCAGCGCCCCGGCCATGTCGTCGCCCTTCGCGTAGGACCAGGCGAAGAACTTGAGCGCTTCACCGGTCGCCGCCACGTCGCCGGGCTTCTTGTAGACCAGGATCCAGGTCGCCGACGTCATCGGCCAGGATTCGGCGCCCGGCTGGTTGGCCAGGATGACGCCGTAACCAGGCTGCGAGCTCCAGTCGGCATTGGCCGCCGCCGCCGAGAACGCCGCCGCCGTCGGCTCGACCTTCTTGCCGTCCTTGTTGATCATGTCGGCATAGGTCAACTTGTTCTGCTTGGCGTAGGCGTATTCGACATAGCCGATCGAGCCACCGGTCTGCGAGACGTTGTTGGCGACGCCTTCATTGCCCTTGGCGCCGATGCCAACCGGCCATTCGAGCGCGGTGTTGACGCCGACCTTCGACTTCCAGTCGGCGCTGACGTCGGCCAGGTAGTAGCTGAAGTTGAACGTGGTGCCCGAACCGTCGGAGCGATGCACGACGGCGATCGCCTGGTCGGGAAGCTTGACGTCGGGATTGAGCTTGGCGATCGCCGCGTCATTCCAGTTGGTGATCTTGCCGACGAAGATATCGGCCAGCGTCGGGCCGTCGAGCACCAGTTCGCCCGGCTTGATGCCTTCGAGATTGACGACCGGAACGATGCCGCCCATCACCATCGGGAACTGTGCAAGTCCGGTGGATTCGAGATCCTCGCCCTTCAGCGGCGCATCGGAAGCGCCGAAGGTGACGGTCTTGGCTTTGATCTGCTTGATGCCGCCGCCCGAGCCGATCGACTGGTAGTTGAGACCGATGCCGGTCTCCTTCTTGTAGGCATCGGCCCACTTCGCATAGATCGGGTAAGGGAAGGTGGCGCCGGCACCGGAGATGTCAGCTGCCATTGCCGCGGAAAGGGTGAGGGTGGACGCCGCAGCCATTGCGATCGCAACGGCCGCCGAGCGGATGAAATGTCTCATATGGCCTGCTCCTGTTCGGAAGATGGTCTCTCGGCGCCATTCCTTGCCAGCGCCCGCTGAGGCCAATAGCGTTCGATTATAACAGTCGCATGACAGTTTCGTGTCAGCCCGGTAACGCGTCGCCGGCGCCTGGAAAGGCGATGGCGATTAGCGGCTGCGGCATGGCGCCGGTTTGCCTTCGGGAATCAGGGACTTGCGCTATCCGGCCACCCAAACAGCCATCGGATTCGGCATGGATCGCTGATCGAAGAAAAGCCGGACGGGAGCGCGTCGCTCGAGGCCAGAGGATGTCTTGGCCGGGCCATCGCCAAAAACAGGTCCGTTGGGGTAGATTGACGCTGCTTCATACTGGCGGTCGCTGCTCCCGCCCGTAACTAGAAGAGAGCGGAAATCGATGCCGTCATTGTCCCGGCTGGACGCCGGCTTTGATATGGTGCGATCGCACCATAGTCTTGCTCGAAGGGCTGCAGCCGGCCCCGGGTGATTCTCGCCGCAATCCGGCCGAAGGCGCAAAGTCTATCCCGCGTTGCGCCGGGCCTGGCGACCAGCGCCGACCCAGCGCTCGACCTTTTCGAGCAGGGCCCTGGGGCTGATCGGCTTGGGCAGATAATCATCCATGCCGGCGTCCAGGCAGCGTTCGCGATCGCCCTTGAGCGCATGCGCGGTGACCCCGACGATCGGCACATGCGTGCCGGTTTCCTCTTCCAGCCGGCGGATGGCGGCGGTTGCCTCGAGCCCGTTCATCTCCGGCATCGAGACGTCCATCAGGATCATGCACGGATTGAGCCTGCCGAAAGCGTCCAGCGCCTTGCGGCCATTGCCGACGATCTCGAAACCGTAGCCGGTCTCGCCGAGGATCTGGGTGAAGACCATCTGGTTGACCTCATTGTCCTCGGCCACGAGGATGCCCAGCCGCTGCTCGCCGCCAGTCGCGGCAAGCCGAGGCCTGACCGGCGGCGGCTGCAGCAACGCGCGTTGCCCTGCCGCCGGTGGCGGTGACTGCGGATTGTTCCCGCCGCCTCCCTCGACAGCAAGCGGCCGGGCGACATCCGTGGCGTGGCGATGCCGCTGGATGGTGGCGACCAGCGTTTCCAGGAGCACCGAGGAGCGTGCGGGCTTGATGAGTTGGGCATCAATGCCGAGATCGCGGTAACTGGTGTTGGCCAGCGACTGGTCGACGGAGGTCAGCATGATGATCGGCGTGTCGGCAAGCCCGGCGGTGTTGCGCACGACACCTGCCATCTCGGCGCCGCTCATCTCGGGCATCTGATAATCGAGCACGACGCAATCGACCGGCACGCCGTAGGCGGCGGCCGCGATCAGCACTTTCAGTCCCTCGGCGCCGCTCTCGGCCGCGCAGGAATCGAAGGTCCATGACGTCATCTGCTCGGTCAGGATGGCGCGGTTGACGGCATTGTCGTCGACGATCAGCACCCGCGCGCCGGTCACGTCCACCGGCATGATGCGCTGCGCGTTCTGTTGTCCGGCCCTGGGCAGCGTGACCGTGAACCAGAAGGTCGACCCCTTGCCTTCGGCGCTTTCCACGCCGATGTCGCCGCCCATCAATTCGACCAGCCGCGAGGTGATCGCGAGCCCGAGCCCAGTGCCCTCATGCCGCCTCGTCGAGGAGGTGTCGACCTGGCTGAATTTCTCGAACACCTGTTTCAGCTTTTCCTCAGGGATGCCGATCCCGGTGTCGGTGACCGAGATCGTCAGCCTGGTTCCGTCCGGCACACTTTCGCCGGTGACGTCGACGAGCACATGGCCTTCTTCGGTGAACTTCACCGCATTGCCGAGCAGGTTGGTGACGATCTGCCGGATGCGGCCGACATCGCCGATGAACAGGCTTTCGAGCCCAGGCTCGATGCGCACGATGAGCTCGAGGTCCTTTTCCTTGGCCCGCGTCGACACCAGCGTCGCCACGTCCTCGATCGCCTCGGCGAGATTGAAGGGGGCGGGATCGAGCACCAACTGGCCGGCATCGATCTTGGAGAAATCCAGGATATCGTTGATGATGGTGAGCAGCGCGTTGCCCGATTTGACGATGATGTCGGTGAAGGTCTTCTGCTTCGGATCGAGATCGGATTTGGCCAGGAGTTCGGCCATGCCCAGCACGCCGTTCATCGGGGTGCGAATCTCATGGCTCATATTGGCGAGGAATTCCGACTTGGCGCGGTCGGCAAGTATGGCGCGCTGGCGCGCCTCGCGCAGTTCCGCCTCGCGCAGCTTCAATTCGGTGATGTCGGTGGTCGACCCGATCAGGTAGAGCGACCCGTCGGACGCGATCATCGCGCCCTTGCGGGCGAACTGGTGGCGCACGCTGCCGTCCGGGAGCATCACCGTCTCCTCGATCTCCTGGGTTTCGCCGCTGCGCAGCACCGTGAGGTCGCCATTGACGAAGGCTTCGCCGTCGGGCCCGAAAATTTCGATATCGGTCTTGCCGATCGCGTCCTGCTTGCTGAAGCCGGTGAGATCGCACCAGCCCTTGTTGACGTAGAATTGCCTGAGATCGGAGCGTTTGGCATAGATCGACACCGGCACGTTGTCGATCAGGCTGCGGAACACCTCGTTCTCGCGCATGCTTTCTTCCAGCGCCCGCTCGCGCGCCTTGACCTCGGTGATGTCGGTGCTGGAGCCGACCAGATGCACCGATCCGTCCAGCGCCACCAGCCGGCTCTTGCGCGTCATCAACTGCCGCACCGTGCCGTCGCGATGGGTGACGGGCTCCTCGACCTCCCTGACGCTGCCCGTGAGGGCAACCTCGGTATCGTCCAGGCTGTAGCTTTCTCCATCTCCGTCGCCGAACAGCTGCCGATCGGTGCGGCCGATAACGTCTTCCTTGGCGAGCCCGGTGATCGCGCACCAGGCCTTGTTGACGAACTCGATGCTGAGGTCCTGCGCCTTGATGAAGGCGGCCACGGGCAGTTCGTCCAGCACGTGCCGGAACAGGTCGATCTGCCGCATCGAATCGTGCAGCGCCTTTTCGCGGCTCTTGATCTCGGAGATGTCGACGCGCACGCCGATGAACGTGCCGTCATCGGTGCGCATGTCATAAACCTGATACCAGCGGCCGTCGGGATTGAGACGTTCGAAGGATGAGTATGGCAGGTGGTAACGGGCGAGGATGCTGTCCAGCCAGCCATCGAGATCGCCATCATAGAGCGCATCGACCCGCGGATCGCCGCTCGAGCGGAAATAGCCAGCCGAATGACCGAGTGCCAGCGCGTCGCGGAAGGTGCGGCCGGGCTGCCACGCCGGCTTCAACGCCGGCAGCGTGTCCTGCATCTTGCGGTTGGCGAAAACGAAATTGTCCTCGCGGTCGTAGATGATCACGGCGGCCGGCAGCGATTCCAGCACGCTGGCCAGGTGTTTGCGGGCGTCCTGCGCCTCGGTCTCACGGCCCTTCATGTCCGAGACGTCGAAGAGGAAGCCGGCCACGTAGTTGCGGCCGCTTACCATTCTAACGCGGTTCTTCCTGACGACGCGCGAGCGGTTGACGCCGTCGACCTCGAAGCTTTCCTCCACCTCGTAAGGCCGCCCGGTCGCCAGCACCTCGCGCTCGCTTTTCTCGAACAGCGCAACCTCGGCCGGCGCGAGAAAATTGCCGCCGGGCTTGCCAAGCATGGTTTGCGGCGTCTGGCCGAACAGGCCCGCAAACGCCTCGTTGACGAAGACGAAGCGCAGATCGTCATCCTTGACGAAGATCGGATCCTTGACGCCGTTGATCACCGCTTCCGCCAGTCGCGCCTTTTCCAGCGCGTCGGCCAGCTCGGCCTCGCGATCCTTCATGTCGGTGACATCGACATAGGAGATGAGCCGCTTGCCGCCGGCCAGCGGGGCCAGCGACGCAACCAGGGTACGCCCGTCATTGCGCGGCAATTGTCTCGAGCCGGCGACGCCGGCCCTGATCTCGGCCTCGCGCTCGGCGGTATGACGCTGCCAGGCAACGTCGTCGGCGCCGTAGGAATCGGCGGCGCGGCTGGCCTCCATCAACTCGCGGAAGCCCGAGCCGATCCCGGCGCGCTGGGGATCGATTTTCCACAAATTGTAGAAGGCCTGGTTGATCACTTCGGCGCGCAGGTCGGCGTCGAGGACCATGATCCCGATCGGCATCGAATCGACCATCGTGCGAAGGTCGGGAAGGCCTCCCGAAGACGCCTCTCCTTGCTGCTTCTGCTCCAGTTCTTCGAAGGCGACGGCCAATCCCGTGACATTGCGTCCAATGCCACGATAGCCGGCGAATTTCCCCTCGTCATCGAAGCGTGGAAAGCCTGAGGTCAGCACCCAGCGGCAATCGGCGCGACCTCCCTTCAGTTCGTAGACAAAGTCACGGAACGGCCGATGCGCCTGCAGATCCTCCAGATGCATTGCCGCGCTGCGGTTGCCGTTCAGGACCTGCTTCAGGAAATCGAAACGGAAGCGGCCGAGCACGGCGGCCGGGTCGATGCCCGTGACCGCCTGGTAGTTGTGCGAAAGCCAGGAAAAGCGCAGCTCGGCATCGGTCTCCCAGATCCAGTCCGAGCCCGTCTCGACCAGCTGGCGTAGCATGGCCAAATCCATGCCTGCGGTGAACGAGGCCGCGTCGTTCACTGTCATTTCGCCCGACCCGCGCTCGCCGCGCACGCCGGCTGTCTCGTTCGCTTCAGCCATGCCGTCCCCACCCCGAATCCAAGGCCGAACCCTCCCTCCGCGGTTCGTCGGCGGAATGTGCCCGAGAAGCATTAACGATCCGCTAACCTTAACAAGCCGTTGCGCACCGGACGGGCCCTGGCCTGCGCCATTGCGCCCGGTTGTCGGCCGGATCGAAGCCGCGCTATAAGCCAATATTGGGGTGTTGCTGATGTTTGGACGGATTGTGCCTTGCTTGCTGAGCGCGGCGCTGCTTTTCGGCAGCGGCTGTTCGCGCAGCTATGACGGCACCGTCGTCATTCCGCGCCCGCTCGATGCCCGGCGTTTCTGGGACCGGCCGCCGCCCAATGTGGAATACGGGCCGTCCGGAATGGAAAACGGCGCTTTTCCGGCGCCGCCACAACCGCCAACCCGGTTTTCCGAGCGCAGGCCCGCGCCGCGCGCCGCACCGAGACGTCATCTTTCAAGAGTTTCGAGGCCACCTCCGCCGTCCTCCGATGAGGAAAAGCCCCTGGCATGCAGGAATGTCAGCGAACCCGGAAAGAGGGTTCGCATGGTCTGCGACTGATGGGTGCCACCCAAAACTGACATTGGCTGGGAAACCGGCGCCTACCCCGGGGCGGATAATCATTCGGCTGGGAAGAAGGCCGGGCCGACTATTCTCACCGGCCGCTTGCCGGCCTCTATCGACTGATGCTGGGCCGCCCCGGAGGCTTCGGCGTCCGCCGCGGGAATTGCCGCGACGCTGCCGAGGTCCGGCTTGGCCGACGGCAAGGGGATGATGGCATTGGTCATGTTTGTGGGCGTTACCGTTCGGGCCCTCAATTCGGCGACCCTGCTGTAGTAGCGTTTTAGGTCACATGCCTTGAAATTGACGTCGTCGCGGTAGCGGAATGCGGTCGGCAGATCGGTGTAGGGCTTGCGCGTGTCGAGAGAGACCATCTTTTCGGTTTCGAGGCTGACGTCGCTGAGCGTATAGAGGTCGACGCCCGGCTCGTCGCAGATGTAGCGGCATTGATCGGCCATATCCTTCACATCGTCGCTGCCGGCGAACTGCGACTTGGGTGCTGGGAAGAAATATCCATCCGAAAGGCGCACGCAGAACAGCATCGCGTTGCCGGCGCCCGTTGCCCTCGCCGCTGGCGCCGCCGCAGACACCGATTGGGTCTTCGCCGCCGCGCGCTTTGCCGCTGGCGCGCAGCCAAGCGCGACAAAGCGTGCCCGCAGCCCCGACATGTCCCGGCCTGAATTGGAGGCCGCAGCGATCTGGCGCTGCACCTCGCTCCTGTTCCTGGCAAGATCGGCGCATGCGTTGAAGAAACCACCGAGGGAATTTTTCGCCGTACACTTGCGCTGCCTCTCGATGCCTTGGATCGCGGCAAGCTGGCGGTGCAACTGGGCAAGCTCGGGGCTCGTGCCGCCGCCACGGCCGGCCGAAGACAACTGATTTCTTATTGCACTGCAACTGTCGGCATAAGAACTGGACATGCCGAGCGCGAGCACGGTCAGGGTGACGAACGCGATCATCATGGGGGACCAGAAACGGATCATCGGAAGGACGCGGTCCTTGTTGCTGAGAACCTGGAATGACAACTCTTTCGACTTCGGTAAGCTTTCGCTAAATGAGTTTTATCTAATCTTTCTAATCTCCATGCATTGAGAGACTTGTCTTTAGTTTAATAGAAGAACCTCTGGGAATTCAATATTGCATTTTTATTTCAAGATTGAGACGAACTGCAAAACAATGCAGCCGGACCGACGGCTGGCAGGCCTGCCGAATCACTCCGGCGTTACCGGAAACGGGCCCTGAAACCTTTGCCCGTCCTTTCGCGTTGAAGCGCGAAGGAGAACGCAGATGTCGATCCAGATCACGGTATCGGAACTGACAAGAAATCTTTTTCATTCCCTGGGACTTGACCCGAGGCCCCTGAGCGCCGAGCAAAACCTGCTGCTGGAATGCTATCTGGCCGGGCAAATCCCGGAATCGGCCTGGAACGACTACGTCTTCGAGACACCCGACCTGGCGCGGCACGCTGAGGCGCGGCGTACCAGTCACTGACCGGTGAAGGCGGTGCTGGGCGAGTGGTTTGGTAGTAGCTACCTGAGCGGCTCGCTGACCCTGGCAGATGTTTTCCGGCAGGAATTGCGTAAAAAATGGAAGCGGGATCGGCGATCCGCCGAACGCCGAACGGCTCTAGCGCATTAAGCCGCGGCGCGCCCTGCGCGGAGAGTTGCGGAAAACAGCTATTGGCCGATCTTGGGAGATACGAATTGCAAGGTGAACACGTTGCCGGCAATCCCTTGCGCCAGTTGCGGCGAAAGGCTGAGCGGCGTGCAATTCTTCACCGCGGTCATTGCGGCGTCGATGAACGACTTTCGCGCCTTGTCGTCGCCGGCCACCTTGGCGGCGGTCGGCCGTGGCGGACCAAGCAGCGTGCCGTCGCGCTTGAAGCTGAAGCTCAGAGTGACGATGGAATTTCCAGCATCCGCCGGCGGCGTCCAGCATGCCTGGATCGCCGTGCCGACTTCGTCCATCGTGTTGAGCTGGGCGGCAGCCGACGGGCAGGTGGCGCCAATCGCCAATGCGCCGCTAATCAGGAGCATTCCAGCGGTTCTTTTCATTGCAATTCCTCCACCGTCGACCCTTCCGGCCGCCCGCGTGCGATCGTCAGGATTGATGGTAGGGCTGGAGATGGCAAGGGCAATATGCTTTGGCGAAAGCTCTTGCCGAAAGCATTGGAGGCAGCCCTGCCCGCAGCGGCCGGCCAAAAAACAAAAGGCCGGCAGTGGGCCGACCTTTGTTTTCACCGCAGCGCCAGTACATCCGTGGTCGCGGGTGAATTGTCTCCAATAGACAGATTATAGGTAAACGAAACGTTAATCGAAGCCGCCATGCCATAGCTCCGAGCCCGGCTTTTGCCAGCGCTCCATGCGGTCATATGCGCGCATATGACGAAGCTTCCGCGGAGGCCTTGAACATTGTTTGATGCTGGAGGGATCATCAACGGCTGAGCCGTCGCCTTCTTGGTACGCCCAAGGGGAATCGAACCCCTGTTCCCGCCGTGAGAGGGCGGTGTCCTGACCGCTAGACGATGGGCGCGTTCAAGAACCGGCGATATAGGCTGGCGGCGGAGAAAAAGCAACTGGGGTCCGCCGGCTTTCCCGGGATCAAGAAAAAGCTGGCTGCTGCTAGCGTTTTGGCTCGATCAGGTCCCATAGATTGCCGTGGAGATCGGCGAAAACCGCCACCGTGCCGTAGGGCTCCAAGCGCGGTGGCTCGCGAAATTCGACGCCCTTCGCCACCATCGCCGCATGATCGCGGGCAAAGTTGTCGGTTTCCAGGAAGAGAAAAACCCGCCCGCCGGTCTGGTTGCCGATGCTCTTCCTTTGTGCCTCGTCGGAGGCCTCGGCCAGAAGCAGCCGCGCGCCGCGCCCGCTGGCCGGCGCGACCGTCACCCAGCGCTTGCCGCCGCCAAGGTCCACATTCTCCAGGAGCACAAAGCCCATTCGCTCGACATACCAGTCGATTGCTTCGTCATAGCTGTCGACGACCAGCGCAACGGTGGCGATATGACGGTTTTCGGCAAAGCCGGTCATTGCGCGCCGGGCTTCATTTGTTGCGGATCGCGAAGCGGCCGATTATGCGCCGCTCGCCCATATCGTAGACGAAGATCGTGCGGCTGCCATCGACAAGTTCGGCCTCGATCGAGACGCGATTGCCGGATAGCGACTGGCTGACCACCCTGGCGCCGACCGGCAGCACGATGTCTCCGCTGAGCGGTTCGCCGGCGGGCACCTGGATGTCGCCGGCCAGCGGCGGGCTCACCGGCGCTGCCTTGCGTGATTTGTAGACAATCGCCGCGATCACCACCATAAGGGCCAGCAAGAGCAGGCCGAGATTGATGGCCATGAAGCGGATGAGCCTGCCGCGCACCTTTTCGATCTCGGGGTTGAGCGGCTTTTCCCCGCCTTCAACAACGGCGTCTTCGTCGGCGGCGGGGCGGGCCATGGCAAACATTCCGGAACGATTCTCGATGAGCGCTCATAACGAAGAGGCCCCCGGATTGATAGAGGACCAATTCATGCAGGCAGAACCGATCGTGCTCGTGGCCGGCGCCGACGATGCCGGCCAGCGCATCGATCAGTGGCTGGCAGGCAGGCTCGGCCCGGAAATGTCGCGCAGCCGCGTGCAGATGCTGATCAGGCAGGGCGCGGTCTTGGTCGACGGCAAGGCCGTTGTCGAGACCAAGTGCAAGATGTCGCCGGGCGAAACTGTCTCGGTCGCCATGCCGGAGCCGGAACCGGCGGAGCCACAGGGGGAAAACATCGCCCTCGATATCCTCTATGAAGATGACGAACTGATCGTCATCAACAAACCCGCCGGGCTTGTCGTCCATCCCGGCGCCGGCAATTGGACCGGCACGCTGGTCAATGCGCTGATCCATCATTGCGGCGACAGCCTGTCCGGCATCGGCGGCGTGCGCCGGCCGGGCATCGTTCATCGCCTCGACAAGCAAACCAGCGGCGTCATGGTCGTGGCCAAGACCGACCGCGCCCACAAGGCGCTTTCGGAGGCCTTTGCCGATCACGGCCTGACAGGCGATCTCGAGCGCGCCTACCTGGCGCTGGTCTGGGGCATACCGCAGCGGCCGGCCGGAACGGTGGATGCCCCACTCGGCCGCGCCGCCGACCGTGTACGTCGCGCCGTAGTACCCGAAGGACGCGACGATGCCCGCCACGCCGTCACCCATTTTGCGGTGCAGGAGCGCTTCGGCGAAAACCAAAAGGAATTCGCAACCGCAAGTCTGGTTGAATGCCGGCTGGAGACCGGCCGCACCCATCAGATCCGCGTCCACATGGCCCATATCGGTCATCCGGTGCTCGGTGATCCCGATTACGGCCAAGCCTTTCGCACCAAGGCCAACCGGTTGCCCGAACCGCTGAGAAGCCAGGTCAAGGCCTTCTCCCGGCAAGCTTTGCACGCCTGGCTCCTTGAATTTCGCCATCCGACTACCCATCTATCGATGAGGTTCGAGGCACCGATACCGAGGGACATGGAGGAACTCGTCGGCGGCTTTCGCAGTCTTTGAATCGGCCGCCCGGCAAGCTTCAAATCAACCATCAAAAAACCTGACTGGCGTTGTTCACTTCAGCGTGACACACTGTTTCGTGTTGAACAAATGCCTGTCTTTTCTGGTTTTGTTCCTGTATATATCTGATGTCGCGAGCGAGCCTTTGGTGCTCGCGTCACATGCCCGCCGCGTTTCGGGGGCATCACTCCAATAGAGAGGGGGCGCTATCATGGCCCAGTCACTACCCAGTATCGTTTCCGGCGAAGGCGGCCTCAGCCGCTACCTGGAAGAGATCCGCCGCTTTCCGATGCTTCAGCCGCAGGAAGAGTACATGCTCGCCAAGCGTTATGCCGAGCATGAGGACACTTCCGCAGCGCACAAGCTCGTCACCAGCCATTTGCGGCTCGTCGCCAAGATCGCCATGGGCTATCGCGGCTACGGCCTGCCGATTGGCGAAGTGATCTCGGAAGGCAATGTCGGCCTGATGCAGGCCGTCAAGAAATTCGAGCCAGAGCGTGGCTTCCGCCTCGCGACCTACGCCATGTGGTGGATCAAGGCCTCGATCCAGGAATACATCCTGCGCTCGTGGAGCCTGGTCAAGATGGGCACGACCGCCAACCAGAAGCGTCTGTTCTTCAACCTGCGCAAGGTGAAGGGCAAGATCCAGGCGCTTGACGACGGCGACCTCAAGCCCGACCAGATCGCCGAAATCGCCACGAGGCTGAACGTCTCGGAAGCGGAAGTCGTGTCGATGAACCGCCGCCTGTCGGGCGACGCCTCACTCAACGCGCCGATCCGGGCGACGGAAGGCGAGTCCGGCGAATGGCAGGACTGGCTGGTCGACGACCACGAAAGCCAGGAAGAGATGCTGATCGAGCAGGACGAGCTGGAAAACCGGCGCGGCATGCTGTCGGGTGCTCTTGCGGTGCTCAACGAACGCGAACGGCGCATCTTCGAGGCGCGCCGCCTCGCCGATGAGCCGCTGACCCTGGAAGAACTGTCGGCTGAGTTCGACATCAGCCGCGAGCGCGTGCGCCAGATCGAAGTGCGCGCTTTCGAGAAGGTGCAGGATGCCGTCAAGGCCGCCGCCAAGCGCCAGACCCAGGCGCTGCGCACCATCGAGGCGCAGCCGGCGGCTTAAAGCCGGCATCGGCAACAAGATAAAACGGCGGCGTCAGGAGACTGGCGCCGCCTTTTTGTATACCGCAGCGGGTGCTGTGATTGCTTCAAAGCCCATCCAGCGGAAATTTCAGATACCGTCGGCCATTGGCTTCCGGTTCCGGCAGGCGTCCGCCATTCATGTTGACCTGCAGCGCATGCAGGATCAGCCTCGGCATCGGCAATGTCCGGTCGCGCGCCTCGCGCAGGGCAACGAATTCGGCCTCGCCGCGCGCGGCGGCAAGATGTATGTTGTCGGCTTTCTGCGCGGCAACCGTGCTCTCCCATAACGCCTGGCGCCCGCCGGGCTGATAATCATGGCCGACAAAGACGCGCGTGTCCTCCGGCAGGGCCAGAATGCCCTGGATCGAGTGCCACAGGCGCGCGGCGCTGCCGCCGGGAAAATCCGTCCTTGCCGTGCCGCTGTCGGGCATGAACAGCGTGTCGTGAACAAAGGCTGCATCCCCGATCACATAGGTGATCGACGCCAGCGTGTGCCCGGGCGAGAAAAGCACCCTTGCTGGAAGCGTTCCCACCCGAAAAACCTCGCCGTCGCCGAACAGCCGGTCCCACTGCGAGCCGTCGGCGGGGAAATCCGGCCAGTTGTAGATCGCCTTCCACAATTTCTGGACCTCGACGATCCTCTCGCCGATCGCCGTCGGCGCCGCGGTCCTTTGCTTCAGGTACTGCGCGGCCGAGAAATGATCGGCATGCGGATGGGTGTCGAGAATCCATTCGACGCTCAGTCCCTCCGCCCTGACGAAATCCAGCAGCGCATCGGCATTGGCTGTCGAAACTGCGCCGGACTTCTCGTCGAAGTCGAGGACCGGATCGATTATGGCACACCGCTTCGTCACCCGGTCGGCGACGACATACTGGATGGCGCCGGTCGGCTTGTCGTGGAAACCGGTGACCTCAGGCTTTGCCGAACCTATGTCCAATCCGACGTCCCCTCCGTTAGCCAGACAGCAATGATTTTCTCTGCCAGAGCAACATAAGAGCATGCTTGTCTAGCGGGGCCCTGCCGTCAAGCACGCCTTGCCAGAAAAGCGACGGAAGTCGAAAAATGCCGGCCAGGCAACTGGAGCAATTCCAAGCGGTTTCCCGGGAAAGGCGCGTGGCGCTTTGCCCAAGGAATTGCGCAAAAACAAAGAGATGGTTCGCCGTTTCCGTGAACCGGAGAGCCGCTTTACGCGGAAGGCTGCTTGGTCTTCCTGAGATAGGGCAGGATGGTCTCGTAGGCGCCGAAGCGCTTGATGGCGTCCTCGTTGGAAACGGCCGCGGTGATGATGACGTCCTCGCCCTGTTTCCAGTTCGCCGGCGTCGCCACCTGGTGCTTGGCGGTCAACTGCATGGAATCGACCGCGCGCAGGATCTCGTCAAAGTTGCGGCCCGTGGTCATCGGATAGGTCAGCACCAGCTTGATCTTCTTGTCGGGCCCAATGACATAGACCGAACGCACGGTGGCATTGTCGGCGGGCGTGCGGCCTTCCGAGGTCTCGCCGGCACCGGCAGGCAGCATGTCGTAAAGCTTGGCGACCTTGAGATCCTTGTCGCCGATCAGCGGATAGTTCACCGAATGGCCGGTCGCCGTCTTGATATCGTCCTGCCATTTGCCGTGGCTTTCGACCGGATCGACCGAAATGCCGATGATCTTGACGTTGCGCTTCTTGAACTCGCCCTCGAGCCCCGCCATCGTGCCCAACTCGGTCGTGCAGACGGGAGTGAAATTCTTGGGGTGGCTGAACAGCACCGCCCAGCCGTCACCGATCCACTGGTGAAAGCTGATCGGTCCTTGCGTGGTCTCGGCGGTGAAATCCGGGGCGATATCGTTGATGCGAAGGCTCATGGTGTTTCCCTACCCTTGAAATGTTGCCGGCAACGGCTGGCGAGCGCTCAAATCTTTTTAACACCTCGGCGGCAACCCACAAATGCCTAAAGCCACAGGCGCCCGTCGCGCCCGCGAAAAAATTTCTCTTCTTGCCGCCAAGTTCGGCAGGAATTTCCGAGGAGACCGCTTATGCCTTGTTGACGGCCAGCGTCGCCGCAAGATCTTCCATGCGCTGCGCCAGCGCGCCAAGCGCGTTGGTCAGCACGCTGTCGCTCTTGTCGGCCTTGGTCAGCGCCTCGTCGCGGGTCTTGCGCAAGGTCAGCACTTCGCTTTCCATGCCCTTGACGCGCTTCTGCAGCTCCGAGAGTTCATCCATGACCATGATGCCGGCCATGACCGTCAGCCGCTGGTCGCCGATCTCGCCGAATGAATCCTTCAGATGCGAGACGTAGCGGTCGAAACGCTCGGCGAGATCGATCAGATGCTCTTCCTGGCCTTCGTCGCAGGCCATCCGATACTGCTTGCCGTCGATGGAAACCGTGACCTGTGCCATCAGCCTACCTATCCAACACAGCGCGGATGGTTTCCATGGCGGTCACCAGTCGTCGCGACACTTCCTTGTTGGCATCCTCCAGCCGCTCGGCGCGCGCCTCGGAACTGTCGAGCTCCTGCGCCAGCCGCGAGCGGTCGGCATTCATCCGCTGCACCTCGGCCTCGGCTTCCGAATAATCGCGCTCATGCTCGAGCTTGGCCGCGACGGCGTTTTCCAGGCCTTCCATGGCCTTGCCCAGCCTTGCGATGACTTCCTTGAGTGTCGTTTCCCCGGTCATGGCCTCGTCCTGTGCCCTGCCCATCACCGAATCGCTCGCGTTCAGAACGCGTTATCTCTGAAACATTAGGCACCGGGTGAAGGCGACGTCAACAAAGCTCTCGCGACTGTCCCCTGCTAACGCTAATATAGGCCTGCCCGCGGCATCACAAGGCCGGCAAATGCGCACCGGTTTGTTGACTAAAAGTGCGCGCCTGCTATGTGTCGCGCACGCTTTTCAAGGGCTCTCCCAAGGCCCCAAACCCCACCCCGGAGGAACCATGACGTCGCGTGAACAACATGACCGGATGGCCAATGCGATCCGCTTTCTCTCCATGGACGCGGTCGAGAAGGCGAACTCCGGCCATCCCGGCCTGCCCATGGGCTGCGCCGACATTGCCACGGTGCTGTTCACCCGTTTCCTGAAATTCGACGCCAAGGCGCCGCATTGGGCCGACCGCGACCGCTTCATCCTGTCGGCCGGCCATGGCTCGATGCTGCTCTACTCGCTGCTCTACCTGACCGGCTACGAAGACATGACGATCGACCAGATCAAGCACTTCCGCCAGTTGGGCTCGAAAACCGCCGGCCATCCCGAATATGGCCACGCCGCCGGCATCGAAACGACCACCGGCCCGCTCGGCCAGGGCCTTGCCAATTCTGTCGGGTTCGCGCTCGGCGAGCGCATCATGAACGCCGCCTTCGGCAACGACCTCGTCAGCCACTACACCTATGTGCTGGCCGGCGACGGCTGCCTGATGGAAGGTGTCTCCCAGGAGGCGATCGCGCTTGCCGGGCACCTCAAGCTCAACAAGCTGATCGTGTTCTGGGACAACAACAACATCTCGATCGACGGCCCGGTGTCGCTGGCTGACAATACCGACCAGGTCGCGCGCTTCCAGGCTTCCGGTTGGAACGCCAGCCACATCGACGGCACGGATCCGGAAGCCATCGCCTATGCGATCGAAGCCGCCCGCCATTCCGACAAGCCGACGATGATCGCCTGCAAGACGACCATCGGCTTCGGCGCCCCGACCAAAGCCGGCACCAACAAGGCGCACGGCTCGCCCCTCGGCGCCGACGAGATCGCCGGCGCGCGCAAGTTCTTCAACTGGGAGTCACCCCCCTTCGAGGTTCCAGCCGACATCCTCGATGCCTGGCGCACGGCCGGCACGGCCGGCGCCGAGGCGCGCGCCGACTGGGAAGGTCGCCTCGCCAAGGCCGACGCCAAGCTCAGGGCAGAGTTCGAGCGCCGCGTCGCCGGCAAGCTGCCGTCCAACTTCGACGCCGTCATTGCCGACTACAAAAAGAAGCTCTCCGCCGACAAGCCGAAGGTCGCCACCCGCAAATCTTCCGAAATGGCGCTGGAAGTCATCAACGGCGCCGTGCCCGAAACCATCGGCGGCTCGGCCGATCTCACCGGCTCCAACAACACGAAGACCAGCCAGACCAAGAACATCACCCCGGACGACTACGGCCAGCGCTATGTCCACTACGGCATCCGCGAACACGGCATGGCTGCCGCCATCAACGGGCTGACGCTGCATGGCGGCCTGATCGCCTATGGCGGCACTTTCCTGTGCTTCTCCGACTACGCCCGCCCCTCGATGCGGCTGGCCTCGCTGATGGGCATCCGCTCGATCTTCGTCATGACCCATGACTCCATCGGTCTCGGCGAAGACGGCCCGACCCATCAGCCGGTCGAGCATGTGGCGGCACTGCGCGCCATCCCCAACCACAACGTGTTCCGTCCGGCGGACGCGGTCGAGACCGCCGAATGCTGGCAGTTGGCCCTTGAATCGGAAAAGACGCCGTCAACGCTGGCGCTGACCCGACAGAACCTGCCGACCGTGCGCACCGAATTCACAGAGAAGAACCTGAGCAGCCAGGGCGCCTATGAGCTCGCCGCCGCCAGCGGCGAAGCCGCGGTGACGATCTTCGCCACGGGTTCGGAAGTCGAGATCGCGCTCGGCGCCCGCGACCTCCTGGAGAAGCACGGCCATCCGACCCGCGTCGTTTCGGTTCCTTGCTTCGAACTGTTCGATAAGCAGAGCGAGGACTACCGCCGCAAGACGATCGGCAATGCGAAGGTGAAGATGGCGATCGAAGCCGGCATCCGCCAGGGCTGGGATCACCTCATCGGCTCCGATGGCATCTTCATCGGCATGACCGGCTTCGGCGCCTCGGGAACGATCGAGCAGCTCTATCCGCATTTCGGCATCACCGCCGAGGCGGCCGCCAAGGCGGCGGAAGCCCGCCTGCATGGCAAGTAAGGCCGTGCTTGTTGCCCAAAAGTGTATCTCGATTTTGGGACAGCGACATGTATGAAACAAGAACGCTCGGCGAAACCGCGTACAGCGGTTCCGCCGGACTGGCCTGACCTAATCGATTTAAATCCACGTCGCCGCGGCTGGATTCTTTCCGCTTCCGCCGCTATGAAGCTGCGGACCAATCGTCTGCCCTCCAGCTCCCAAGGAGAGAAAAATGACCGTCAGAGTTGCCATCAACGGATTCGGCCGCATCGGCCGCAACATCCTGCGCGCCATCCATGAATCCGGCCGCAAGGACATCGACGTCGTCGCCGTCAACGACCTCGGCCCGGTTGAAACCAACGCCCACCTCCTGCGCTACGACAGCGTACACGGCCGCTTCCCGCACGAGGTATCGGTTTCCGGCGACCAGATCACCGTCGGCAAGGAGACGTTCAAGGTCACCGCGATCAAGGATCCGACCCAGCTGCCGTGGAAGGAGCTCGGCGTCGACATCGCGCTCGAATGCACCGGCATCTTCACCGCCCGCGACAAGGCAGCCGCACACCTGACCGCCGGCGCCAAGCGCGTCCTCGTTTCGGCGCCCGGTGAAGGCGCCGACCTCACCGTCGTCTACGGCATCAATCACGACAAGCTGAACAAGGACCACATCGTCATCTCGAACGCGTCCTGCACCACCAATTGCCTGGCGCCGCTGGCCGCAGTCCTGCACGAGACGGTCGGCATCGAAAAGGGCATGATGACGACGATCCATTCCTACACCGGCGACCAGCCGACGCTGGACACCATGCACAAGGATCTCTACCGCGCCCGCGCCGCGGCACTCTCGCAGATCCCGACCTCGACCGGTGCCGCCAAGGCCATCGGCCTGGTGCTGCCCGAGCTCAAGGGCAAGCTCGACGGCATCTCGATCCGCGTGCCGACGCCGAACGTCTCGCTCGTCGACTTCAAGTTCATCGCCAAGCGCTCGACGTCGGCGCAGGAGATCAACGAGGCGGTGATCGCCGCCTCCAATGGCAAGCTCAAGGGCATCCTGTCGGTTACCCATCATCCGAACGTGTCGATCGACTTCAACCACGACCCGCACTCCTCGATCGTGGCGCTCGACCAGACCAAGGTGATGGACGGCAACTTCGTTTCGGTGCTGTCCTGGTACGACAATGAATGGGGCTTCTCCAATCGCATGGGCGATACCGCGGTCGCCTTCGGCAAGACCATCGCCTGATCGCGGGCCCATCTTCCAGAGACTTGAAACGCCCGGCTTGGTCCGGGCGTTTTTCGTCGGAATACTCGGCAAGGCGTCGCTTCGCTCCTGCTAAGCCGAAGGACGACGAACTTGTAGGGCTTCGGCCAAAAAACCGCTCTCCCGCCTTGCGCCGGCCATGCCTTCGCCCCACTCTTCCTTGAATCGAGAGAAGAGGCAGGGGCAAGTCACGGATGGAGCATGCGATCTATCTCGTCACGCTGGTGGGCACCGCGCTTGTCGTCGTCGCCGCGTTTTCGAGCCTGATCGCCTTCCGCTTCGGCGCACCGCTGCTGCTTCTGTTTCTCTGCATCGGGCTCGCCACCGGGACCGATGGCCTCGGCATCGAGTTCGACAACGCCCGCATCGCCTATTTTGTCGGCTCACTGGCGCTGGCGGTGATCCTGTTCGATTCCGGCTTCGGCACGCCTCTCAATGCCTTGCGGCAGGCAGCCGGGCCGGCGCTGTCTCTGGCCACATTCGGCGTGATCCTCACCACTGGCCTGTTCGGCGCCGCCGCCTACTATATGCTCGATCTCACCTGGCTGGAATCCTTCCTGCTCGGTGCCGCCGTCGCCTCCACCGACGCGGCCGCCGTGTTCTTCCTTTTGCGCGCCGGCGAGATCAATCTGCGCGAGCGCGTGCGCTCCACGCTGGAGGTGGAGTCCGGCACCAACGATCCGATCGCCATCTTCCTGACCATCACCCTGGTCGAGATCATAGCCGCCCATGCCGACCCCGAGGCCAATGTCCTGGTCACCAACCTCGTCCTCGGCTTCCTCATTAACATGGGCCTAGGCGCCATTGTCGGCGTGCTGGGGGGCCTCGCCATCGTGCGCCTCGTCGACCGGCTCAATCTCGACCATGGCCTGCTGCCGATCTTCGTGCTGACCCTATCGCTGATGGTCTTCGCCGCCGCCGGCGCCATCGGCGGCTCCGGTTTCCTGGCGGTCTATCTTGCCGGTCTCATCGCGGGTAATTCCGACATCCGCGCCGTCACCATCCTCAAGCGCTTCCAGGACGGCATGTCCTGGCTGGCGCAGATCATCATGTTCCTGATCCTCGGCCTGTTCGCGACGCCCTCGCAATTCCCGGCGATCATGGTGCCGGCGGTGCTGCTTGGCCTGTTCCTGATGTTCGTCGCCCGGCCGATCGCGGTCTGGCTTTGCCTGGTCCCGTTTCGTCTGCCGCGCCCCGAAGTCGCCTTCGTTTCCTGGGTCGGCCTGCGCGGCGCCGTCTCGATCCTGCTTGCCATCACTCCCTTGCTCGGCGGGCTGGAGAATGGCCGCACCATCTTCAACGCCGCCTTCATCATCGTCCTGGTGTCGCTCGTCATCCAGGGCTGGACCGTTGGTCCGCTGGCGCGCCGTCTCGGCCTGATCGTGCCGGCGCGGCTCGGACCTCTGGACAAGGTCGAGCTCGAACTGCCGGGCTCGGCCCATCACGAGCTCCTCGCCTACCGCGTCGCGCCGGGCAGCCCGGTGGCGCGCGGCGAGCGCATCCCTCGCTGGGCGCGGCCCTCGCTGGTGTTGCGCGACGGACGCTCGATGCGTTTCCAGGACATGGGCAGGCTTGCCGCCGGCGACCAGGTCTACATCTTCGTGCCGGACCGCTATCCACGCCTGCTCGACAAGCTGTTCGCCAGCCGCGCCGTCGTCGACCCCGAGGACGCCGATTTCTTCGGCGCCTTCGCCGTCGATCCGGCGCGTTCCGCTGCCGAACTGGAAGCCGCATACGCGCCGGGCCTGAGCGAGGCGGAACAGAAGCTCACCGTCGGCGCTCTGGTCACGGCGCGGCTCGGCGGCCACGTCGAATACGCCGACCGCGTGCTGATCGGCCCGATCGAGCTGATCGTGCGTGACGTCGACGACAAGGGCAGGATCACAGGCCTGGGCCTCTCCTTCGAACCGACCGCGCCCGTGGCGCGGGTACCGGTCTTCCTCAGCGCCGGCGAGATCGCCGACCGGATCAAAGCTTTCGTCCAAACCTGGCGCAAGCCGGTGGAAACACCGATCACCGCGGCACGCGCAGACGAGAAAACCGAGCCGGCGGTGGACAAGGCAACGACCGAAAGCTGACACGGCGATCCTTTGCGCCGCACCCATCCGCCTGCCGTGACGCTTCGCGACGTCGACGCCTTCGCCTTGAAAATTTCGCGCCCTCCCCAGCCAAGTCTTGCATCGTCGTCGGTGCGGGGTATGGTCCCGGCGATTTCTCAGCGAAAGGAACCAGCATGGCCAGCTTCAAGACACTGGACGATATCGGCAACATCAATGGCAAGCGCGTGCTGGTGCGCGTCGACCTCAACGTTCCGGTCGCTGACGGCAAGGTTACCGACACGACCCGCATCGAACGCATCGCGCCGACCATCGCTGAATTGTCAGGCAAGGGCGCCAAGGTCATCCTGCTCGCCCATTTCGGCCGGCCCAAGGACGGTCCCTCGCCGGAATTCTCGCTGGAGCCGATCGCCAGGGCGACGGCCGAGGTGCTTGGCCGTCCCGTGGGCTTTGCCGGCGACTGCGTCGGCGACACGGCGGGAAGTGCGGTCGCCGCCATGAACAAGGGCGACGTGCTGCTGCTCGAGAACACCCGCTTCTACAAGGCCGAGGAGAAGAACGACCCGGCCTTCACCGAACGGCTCGCCGCCAATGGCGATATCTTCGTCAACGACGCCTTCTCCGCTGCCCACCGGGCGCATTCCTCGACCGAGGGACTGGCGCATCTGTTGCCAGCCTTTGCCGGCCGCACCATGCAAGCCGAACTGGAAGCGCTGGAGAAGGGCCTTGGAAATCCTGTTCGCCCGGTGGTCGCCATCGTCGGCGGCGCCAAGGTCTCGACCAAGATCGACCTGCTGATGAACCTGGTCAAGAAAGTCGACGCGCTGGTCATCGGCGGCGGCATGGCCAACACCTTTCTCGCCGCACGCGGCACCGATGTCGGCAAGTCGCTGTGCGAGCACGACCTCGCCGCTACCGCCAAGCAGATCATGATCGAGGCGGCCGAGGCCGGCTGCGCCATCATCCTGCCCGTCGACGGCGTCGTGGCGAAGGAATTCAAGGCGGGTGCGGCCAGCGAAACCGTGGCCATCGCCGACGTGCCTGCGGATGGCATGATCCTCGATGTCGGCGAAAAGACCGTGAGGGCCGTTGCCGACTGGATCGACCGCGCCGCGACCTTGGTCTGGAACGGGCCGCTCGGCGCGTTCGAGATCGAACCCTTCGATCGCGCGACGATGGCGGCAGCCAGGCATGCGGCGGCGCGCACCAAGGCCGGCAAGCTGGTTTCGGTGGCCGGTGGCGGCGATACCGTGGCGGCGCTCAACCAGGCCGGGGTTGCCGACGATTTCACCTATGTCTCGACTGCCGGCGGCGCCTTCCTCGAATGGATGGAAGGCAAGCCGCTGCCGGGCGTCGACGTGCTCAAGCGTTGAGACGATCAACTCGAGGCGAGCGCGCGGCGTTGCCGGGACTTTCGATCGATTGGAGCTTTCCGGCGTCATTCCTTTGGCGGTAGTGTCCTGTCAGGCGCAGAACAACACCGTCAAGGAGTAGCACGATGAGCGAACGTCTCGAAGACATTGCCGCCGCGATGGTGGCCAACGGCAAGGGCCTGCTGGCCGCCGACGAAAGCTCGGGAACCATCAAGAAGCGCTTCGACGTCATCGGCGTCGAATCGACCGCGGACAGCCGGCGCGACTACCGCGAGATGATGTTCCGCACCAGTGACGCCATGACCAGGTATATTTCCGGCGTCATCCTTTACGACGAGACTATTCGGCAGAAAGCGGCCGATGGCACGCCGCTGGTCGATATCATCAAGGCTTCAGGCGCCATCCCCGGAATCAAGGTCGATGCCGGCGCCAAGCCCCTGGCCGGCTTTCCCGGCGACACGGTCACCGAGGGCCTCGACGGCCTGCGCGAGCGGCTCGCCGACTATTACAAGCTCGGCGCCCGCTTCGCCAAATGGCGTGCCGTGATCGACATCGACAAGGCAAAGGGCGTGCCGTCGGTCACCTCGATCAGCGCGAACACCCATGCGCTCGCCCGCTATGCGGCCCTTTGCCAGGAAGCCGGCATCGTGCCGATCGTCGAGCCGGAAGTGCTGATGGACGGCGCCCACGACATCGACACGTGCTATGAAATCTCGAGGGCGACGCTGACGAAGCTCTACGACGAGCTCTACGCGGCCCGGGTGGTGCTCGAGGGCACGATCCTGAAGCCCAACATGGTGCTGGCGGGCAGGAAGTCGGGCGCGGTGAGCAGCCCTGAAGAGGTCGCGGAAAAGACCATAAAACTGTTCCGTGAGGCCGTGCCGGCGGCGGTGCCGGGCATTGCCTTCCTCTCCGGCGGCCAGGAGGACGAGGAAGCGACCGCCAACCTCAACGCCATCAACGCCATCGGCCCGCATCCGTGGAAGCTGACCTTCTCCTATGGCCGCGCCCTGCAGGCTGCCCCGCAGAAGGCCTGGAGTGGCAAGGCATCCAATGTTGCCATGGGTCAGGCCGCCTTCACCCACCGTGCCCGCATGAACCATCTGGCGGCGCTTGGACAATGGAAGCCGAGCCTGGAGCAGGCTGCCTGACCACGGTTTTCCGTCTCTATCGGACCCGGGCCATGCGCCCGGGTTTTGCTGCGCTCCGCCGGACTTGGGATGAAGCGCCTCCATCCCTATTTCTCTCCAGCGCAGCCGGCGCGATGTCGGCTCATGCCCGTCCCGAACGTCCTTGGGATGAAGCCAGGGAGAGGTTCATGCATCGCAACAAGGTCGTTTCACGCGAGGATTGGTTCCGGGCACACAAAGCGCATCTGGCGCGCGAGAAGGAATTGACGCGATTTCGCGAGCGCATCGCGGCGGAACGGCGCGAATTGCCTTGGCTGAAGGTGAGAAAGGACTACGTCTTCGAAACCGAGCAGGGTCCAAGATGCCTGGCCGAACTGTTCGCCGGCCGCAGCCAGCTGATCGTCTATCATTTCGTGTTCGGGCCCGGGTCGACCCATCATTGCGAAAGCTGTGCGTTCGTCGCCGACCACATGGACGGCGCCAACCAGCATCTGAGACATCATGACGTGTCGCTTGTCGCGGTGTCACGCGCGCCGCTTGCCGAGCTGCTGCCCTACCGAGAGCGCATGGGTTGGAGATTCGACTGGGTCTCATCCTATGCCTCGGACTTCAACTTCGACATGCAGGTGTCGTTCACCGACAAGCAGATCGCATCCGGTGAAGCGATCTACAACTTCGAGACGCCCGTTCTGAAATCGAAAGACCTGCCGGGCACCACCGTGTTCTACCGGGACGAGACCGGCGACATCTTCCTGACCTTCATGTCGCGCGCCCGCGGCAGCGAACAGCTGATCGGCGCCTATCAATATCTCGACCTTGCGCCGAAAGGCCGCGACGAGACCGGGCCTTATAGAACCTTGATGGACTGGGTGCGGCTGCATGACCAGTATGGAAACAGGTCGCAAGCGGACAGGGCTTAGGCATTCAGCGATCCCATCGAACATTGGACGCTTGAAGGCGTCCGCCACCGGTGCAAGGATCGTTCACCTCCGGCGCAACATGCGTTAAATGCTGCTCGATGCGACGCTTTCCGGCTCTCCTCACTTGGCTCGCCTTCCCTGTCTATGTCTGGCAGGGGCTTGGCGTGCGCCGACGCACCTCGCGCATGCTGCCCGCGCAAGGCCCGGTCATGCATGAGATAGCCGGCGGCCAGCCGGCGGTTTGGCTGCTGGTGCTGGGCGATTCCTCCGCCGCCTCGGTCGGCATCGAAAAATCCGAGAATGGCCTGGCCGCGCAGCTGGCCGCCCTGATCTCGCAGCGAACCGGCCGCGCCGTGCGCTGGCGCGCCGCCGGGTTCAATTCGGCGACGTCGGGGCAGATCCGCGACCACGTCCTGCCCAATCTCTCGGCCGATCCGTGGACGCATATCGTGCTCGCCATTGGCACCAACGACACCAAGAATTTCCACTCCGTGCCCCGCTTCAAGAGGGCGTTCGGCGGTCTGCTCTACGCCCTGCGCGCCAAATGGCCTGAGGCCCGCGTGGTGTGGTCTCCTGTGCTGGAGTTCACGCAAGCGCCAGCCATGCCGCCGCTGCTCGGCAAGATCCTGGAAATTCGCGCCGGTGAGATGAACCGGATGGGCAAACGTCTTTGCCTCGAACGCGGTGCGGTGCCGGCGCCGCGCTTGCCGATCACCAATCCAGAAGCCGGCTTCGCCTCGGACGGATTTCATGCATCGGAAGCCGGTTACCGGGCCTGGGCCGAGCACCTCGTCGGCTGCGTGATCGAAGAGTGATTGCCGCCGGCTCGTGCCGGCCCGATATTCCATCCTGCGCATTCCAGGCGGGAAACCGCCAGACACCTTCCTGGAACTGCGCTACGTCCAATGTCCAAGCACGGCCGTTATCGAAATGGCCGCCATGGCCAGGAGCGCCAGCTTCCAGAAGTCGCTGCGCCGTTTCAGCCCCGGCCAGCCGAGCGGCTTGATCAACTGGATGACCATGATGCCAAGGATGACGAGGGCGAGGAGTTTCGACATGCCGCCTTTGACCAGCATCGCGGTCGGCTGTCAAAGCGCGTCGTTCGTCGCTCGAATAAAATAGGCGCCGCGATCCGGACTGGAACGCGGCGCCAGCCTTTGATCGGGGAACGATCTACTTCAGCGGCTTGAGGCCGGCCTCGATCGAAGCGCGCTTCGATTCCAGGAATGGCGGCAGGGCCAACTTTTCGCCCAGCGTCTCCAGCGGTTCGTCGGCGGTGAACCCCGGCCCGTCAGTGGCGATCTCGAACAGGATGCCATTCGGCTCGCGGAAATAGAGGGAGCGGAAATAATAGCGCTCGACCTCGCCGCTCGACGGCAGACGGAATTCGGCCAGCCGCGCCGTCCATTGATGCAGCGTCTCCTGGTCCGGCGCCCTGAAGGCGACGTGATGAACCGCACCGGCACCTTGCCTTGCCGGCGCCAGTCCCGGCTGCACGAGGACGTGCAATTCCGCCGCCGGCCCACCCTCGCCCATTTCAAAGACCTGAACCTGGCCCTCCGGCGAGGCATAGTCTCGGACCTTGCGCATGTTCATCACTTGCGTCACCACTGCTTCGGTATTGGTGAGGTCGGGAACGCTGATGACGATCGGCCCGAGCCCGCGGATCTGGTGTTCGACCGGCACGCGGCTTTGCGCCCAGGGGCGGCTGTCGCCCTTGCCGTCATCGCTGACGAGGCGAAGACGCTGGCCCTCGGGGTCCTCGAAATCCAGGCTGGCGTAGCCACCGATGTCTGCAATCTCACTCGTGACGATATTTTCGTCAGTCAAGTGTTGCTTCCACCAGGCAAGGCTGTCCTGGCCACCAACCCTGAGGCTGGTCCGGACAATGCTGTGGGTGCCGCGTCGCTCGCGGCCGACCGGCCAGTCGAAGAAAGTAAGGTCGGTGCCCGGCGTCGCTTCGCCATCGGCATAGAAGAGGTGGTAGGCTGAGGTATCGTCCTGGTTCACCGTCTTCTTGACCAGCCGCAAACCCAGCACCCTTGTATAGAAATGAAGATTTCCACGCGCATTGGCGGTGATGGCGGTCAGATGGTGAATTCCTGTCAGTTGAAGGCTCATGGTCGTCTCCCTGTTTTTGGGGAAGAATTTTCTCCTTCCATATCAGAACTTCGGATCCCTGGCTGGAGACCACGTATCCTGACAGTTCGTCGCCAAAGACTGAACAATGGATCATGACCAGGCATTGCATTAGTGAACAATCTCCGCCTTCTAAACCTGCTTCGGGCCGCGGTCTGATGCAGTGAAAACGATACCTTCACAGGGATAACGCACCGATCGCAACTATTATCCAGGCCCTGCCATCCTCCTGACAGACTGCTGTCAGGAGGGGTGTGCAATACTGTCTTCATTCACAGAGAGGAGACTAGCCATGACCGGTTCCACCATTCTGCGCGGCATGCAGCACTATGTCGGCAAGATTCGTACGATGCGCAACGAGATCCGCACCCAGCGGTTCATCAACTCGCTGCCGGCGGACATTCGCAAGGATATCGGCTGGCCGGACATGTATGCCGAACGTCGCCTTCGCGACAATTGAGACGAATTTTTCGGCAAAGCGGTTGGATGTAGGCGCCCCAACGCCCAGAGGATAAGTCCGGCACGCGAGGGACGGAGCGAGCGTATGCCCAAGCAGAAGACAATTGGCCTTCTTTTCATGGACGGCTTCGCCGACTGGGAATATGGCCTGCTGGCCGCCTCGGCGGTCGAATGGTTCGGCGCCCGCGCGGTTTCGCTGACACCCGATGGCACGCCGGTGAGCGGGATCAGCGGTTTCCGGCTGACGCCCGACCGCTCGGCCGGCGCCGATGAAAATGCCGATCTCGATGCAATCGCCGTCATTGGCTCCGACCGATGGGCGGGCGAGGCGCCGCCCGAGGTGGCGGAATTGCTCAGGGATGTTGCGATGCGGGATGGTGTCGTCGGCGGTATCTGCGCTGGAACGCTGGCGCTGGCCCGGGCCGGCATGTTCGAGAAGGCGAGGCACACCAGCAATGGCCGTGACTGGATCAACCGCCACATTGCTGGCTATGCCGGCGATCACAATTATCAGGACGTGCCGCATGCCGTGTCCGATGGCAAGATCGTTTCCGCGCCAGGTTCGGCGCCCGGCACCTTCGCGCTGGCTTTCCTGAAGACGCTCTATCCTGAACGAAACGGCGAACTTGCCGAGATGCGGACGCTATTCGCCAGGGAGTATGCTGAACCCTCCTGACAGAATGGTGTCAGGAGCGCCATGCCATAGATGCGAGCGGTGAACAGGACGAGCGATGAAGAGCGGGACCGACAGATTGAACACGCCGGGGGTCAACGGCATCAGACCGGCCCCGCGCACGGTGGCAGATGGAGTCGAAGACCAGACGACGCTGGTGCCGACGGCGCAACAGGTCGACGAATTCATCCGCTCGATTCCCGAAGGCGTCGAGATGGACGTTCGCGTGCTGCGCACGGCGCTTCCCTTTGAACGTGGCGCCGAAGTGACATGCCCGGTCGCGATCGGCTATCATCGGCGTACCGTTGCCGAAGCAGCCATTGAGTATCTCGGGCGCGGCATGACGCTGAGCGATGTCGCGCCTTTCTGGCGCGAGCTCGATGCCAATGACGCCGACAAGGAGGAAATTGTCCTTCGGCGCGGAATCTGTGGCCGCGCAGCGCGAGTGCGAAGGCCTGAAACCATGATGCATGCCGCCGAGTGTTCTGCGGTTTCGGAATAAAGGCATGCGCAAGAACACGATGCATGCAGCCCAAAAGTGGGAACCGGTTGGGCGACATGCATAGGAACAACATCGAGGGACCATACGATGCGACGCGCCGACAGGCTCTTCCAGATCGTGCAGCATCTGCGCGGTGGCCGTCTGGTCACCGCGCAGAAGCTTGGCACATGGCTCGAGGTTTCCGAGCGAACCATCTATCGCGACATAGCCGACCTTCAGTCGACCGGAGTGCCGATCGACGGGGAAGCGGGCGTCGGCTACATGATGAGGGAGGGTTTCGACCTTCCACCGCTGATGTTCACGCGTGACGAGATCGTGGCGTTGGTCGCCGGCGCCCGCATGGTGCGTGCCTTTGGCGGTGCGGCCATGGCCCGGGCCGCTGATGAGGCTTTGGTCAAGATCGGCGCTGTGCTGCCCGATGCCGAAAAGGACCGTATCGCCCGCACTGAGATCCACACGCCGATGTGGGTGGTGAGCGACGCCGCGCGCGAAGCGATCGACCTGATCGAGCGCGCCATAGAGAAGCGCCAGGTGCTGACCATCGACTATTCGGACGAAGCTGGCCGCGGCACCGCCCGCGACATCAGGCCCTTGGGCCTTTGGTTCTGGGGCAAGGTGTGGACACTGGTCGCCTGGTGCGAGATGCGCGACGATTTCCGCGCCTTCCGCATCGATCGCATCGCCTCGGTGGTCATCGCAGGCCGCGTCTTCAAGCCGGAGCGCGGCAAGCAGCTCGCCGATTTTTACCGGGCGGTGGAACGCAGCGAGGATTACGGCATGGCGCCGGACCGTGCGGCGCGAAGCTGAGATCTCCAACCCGTAAGTAAAAAAGCCCGCTCGAAGCGGGCTTTTCGGTCGAGTTCGCGAGAATTCTACTCCTCGTCGTCGTTATCCTTGTCCTTCGACTTCAGAGCCGAGAGCTTGGCGAACACGGCGTTGGCGTCGAGTTCGGCATCCTCGTCCTTCGGCTTTTCGGGAGCCGGAACCAGGCGCTCGGTCAGCGCCGCCGGCAGCAATGTGTCGCCGACCGGCTGTGCCTGCTCGCGGCCGCGCGATGCGCGGTTGACTTCCATGTCAAGATCGATCTGCGAGGCGAGACCGAGCGTCACCGGGTCCATCGGCTGCAGGTTGGCAGAGTTCCAGTGCTTGCGCTCGCGGATCTGCTCGATCGTGGACTTGGTGGTGCCGACGAGGCGCGAGATCTGCGCGTCCTTCAATTCGGGATGGTTGCGCACCAACCAGAGAATGGCGTTCGGTCGGTCCTGACGCTTCGACAGCGGGGTGTAGCGCGGCCCCTTGCGCTTGGATTCCGGCACCCGCACCTTGGGGTCCGAAAGCTTCAACCGCTGGTTCGGATCCTTCTCGGCACGCGCGATCTCGTCGCGGGTCAACTGGCCGGTCATGATCGGATCCATGCCCTTGATGCCTTGCGCCGATTCGCCGTCGGCGATCGCCTTGACCTCGAGCGGATGCAGCCCGCAGAACTGTGCTATCTGCTCGAAGGAAAGCGCGGTGTTGTCGACCAGCCAGACAGCGGTCGCCTTTGGCATCAGCAGCGTATTGGCCATTTTAAAAAATCCTTCTCGTTCGCCCGCGTTCCCGCGCGGGCGGTGGTTTAGAGCCACCAAAATGGGAAATTCGCAGGTTATATAACCGCTCTCCGGCGGTTCCGCAATGTTTTTGGGAAGGCGTTTTTGGGAACGCCCGTCGATCTGGCAACCACACCGGGGCAGATCAATCACGGGCGGCATGAAAATGGTGCCGCGAATATGTTTGGGGTCCAGAAAGACAAAACCCGCCGGACAGGTCCGGCGGGTTCGGAACCGGCGACGAGCAAGCGTCTGCGGCGGCTCTGCTTTGCGACCCCGCCTTGCGGCGGGGCGGTTCTTGAAGTCAGATCGCCTGGCGGGCGATCTTTTCGATGTCGGCGCGGTTGATGCCGAGATCGCTGAGCTGGCGCGCGTTGAGGCGGTTCAGTTCGCGCACGGTCTCGTTGTACATACGCCAGTTACGAAAAGCGCGGATCGGGTTCATGTCAGTCCTCCAAATGGGGTGTTCGTTTCGATGATGCTCAAATAGTCATCATCGAGCGGCACTTGAATGGCTGATTTTGCATAGCAATGATGCAAATGCTGCATTGCACCATTAAGCTTTTGTTCAGCTTGCAGGCAGGGGCCGGGTCGCGGGTATGAGCCCGCCTCGGCCAGCCGGGCATCGGCAATGTTGCCGTCAGCCGACGTCGAGCACGATCTTGCCGATATGATCGCCTTCCTCCATACGCTCATGCGCCCGCCAGGCATCGGCAAGCGGGAAGATCATGTCCATGACGGGCGCGATCCGGCGCGTGCCGAGCAACGGCCACACCTGCGCTTCGAGCGCGGCTGCCAGCGCCGCCTTGAACTCGACGGTGCGCGGCCTCAGTGTCGAACCGGTATGAACAAGCCGCTTGACCATGATTTTCGAGAAATCGGCGCTCGCCACCGCGCCGCCTTGCAGGGCGATCTGGACGATCCGGCCCTCGACCGCCGCGGCCTCGTAGTTGCGCGCCACATAGTCGCCGCCGACCATGTCGAGGATGACGTCGGCACCCTTGCCGCCCGTCGCTTCCTTGACCGCCGCGACGAAATCCTCCTCGCGGTAGTTGATCGCCCGGTCGGCTCCGAGCTTCAGGCAGGCATCGCATTTCTCCTTGTTGCCGGCCGTGGTGATGACATGGGCACCGAAGGCAGATGCAAGCTGGATCGCTGTCGTGCCGATACCCGAAGAGCCGCCATGGACCAGCAGCGTTTCGCCTTTCTTCAAGCCGCCGCGCTCGAACACATTGTGCCAGACGGTGAAATAGTTTTCCGGCACGGCCGCCGCTTCCGTGTGGGTGAAACCGGCCGGCAGCGGCAGCACGCTGCCGGCATGAACCTTGACATATTCGGCGTAGCCGCCGCCGGGAGTGAGCGCGCAGACGCGCTCGCCAAGGCGCCAGCGAGATATCTCGTCGCCGAGCGCGGCCACTTCGCCCGACGCCTCCAGGCCCGGCAGGTCCGACGCACCGGGCGGCGGCGGATAGGCGCCCTTGCGCTGCTGCACGTCGGGCCTGTTGACGCCGGCGGCGCGCACCTTGATCAATATTTCGCCGGGACCGGGCACAGGCACATCGCGCGTCTCCGGTTTCAGCACCCTGGGCCCCCCCGGCTCGGAGATCGCGATGGCCGTCATCCTTGCCGGAATTTTAGATCCGCTCGCCATGAAATCTCCCGTCTTTCCTCGCCGCATTCTTGCCGGCTGTTTGCATCGACGCCCCTGCCCTATGTATGCTCATTGGCAAATCAGGCAAATGGCCAATCGGTATGGCGGAGGAGGAGCACAAATGGCGATCTTCGACGACGAACCCAAGAAGAAGGCGCGTCCGCACGAGATCGGGCAGGACCTGTCGCTGCTCTCCGTCGGCGAGTTGTCGGAACGGATCGGCATGCTGCGTGACGAGATCGCCCGGTTGCAGGCTGAACTCAAGTCGAAGGACAGCACCAAATCCGCGGCCGAGGCGCTGTTCCGCCGCGGATAAGGCCGAAAAGACCCGCCTCCGAAAAGCCCGAATGCGACTGTCTTCAGACTCTGCGTCTCTCCTCGATTTCAGCCGGATCAAAAAATGCTCGCAGCCTACAGACCGATCCTTTCGCTGCTTCGGGGCACCGCCTTCCTTTTGGCAGCGTCGGGATTGCACGGCTTGCTGTTGCCGCTGCGCGGCCAGGTGGAAGGCTTCTCCACCGCATCGCTTGGCCTGATGGGCACAGCCTGGGCCGGCGGCTTCGTCACCGGCTGCTTCTTTGCACCACGTATCGTGCGCCGTGCCGGCCACGTGCGCGCCTTCGGCGCCTTCGCCGCGTCCGGCGCCATCGTTGCGCTGCTCACCGGACTGGTCATCGACGAATATGTCTGGATCCTGTTGCGCGCCTTCACCGGCTTCACCATGGCCGGCGCCTTCATGGTCATCGAAAGCTGGCTGAACGAAAAGGCCACCAACGAGAATCGCGGCACCGTCTTCGGCCTCTATATGATGGTCACCTATGCCTCGATCATGGGCGGGCAGATGATCGTCGCCGGCGGCGACGTGAAATCGGCCTCACTCTTCATGATCACCGGCATCCTGTTCTGCCTGTCACTGATCCCGACCGCGGTATCGACCGCCTCGCACCCCAAGCCGCTCCAGGACGTCAAGCTCGACGTCAAGGGGCTCTACGCCAACTCGCCGGTTTCGGCCATCGCTTGCGTCCTCATCGGCATCGCCAACGGCGCATGGGGCACGCTTGGCGCCGTCTATGGCGCCCGCATCGGCATCTCCACCGCCGAGATCGCCTTGATGATGAGCCTGGTGGTGGTGGCGGGTGCCGCCATGCAGCTTCCGGCCGGGCGTTTCTCCGACAAGACCGACCGGCGCTTCGTGCTGGCGGGTGCCGCTTTCGGCGCTGCGCTGTTCGCGCTCTTGATCTTCCTGTTCGAGCCGCGCTCCGGCGTCTTCGTCATCGTCTTCACCGCCGCCTACGGTGCTTTCGCCTATACGCTCTATTCGATCGCCGTGGCGCATGCCAACGACCACGCCAGTGCCGAGGACTTCGTCAAGGTTTCGGGCGGCCTGCTGCTGCTCTATGGCTTCGGCACCATGATCGGACCCTTGCTGGCGGCCGCCCTGATGGGCTGGATGCGTCCGGAGGGCCTGTTTCTGGCGACCGCCTTCGCGCATCTTTCCCTGGCAGGCTACACGCTGCTGCGCATTAGCCGCCGCGCGCCGGTGCCGATCGAGGACCGCGACGCCTTCAAGACGCAGCCCGCCGACCGTTCGGTGACGCCGGAAGCATTGCGGCTTGACCCAAGAAGAAAAGCAGAAGCAAACGGTTGAGATTCGAAGAACTTTGCCCCACAAATGAGGCATGATGCTTTCCGACGCCTTCATGGCGATCGCCGATCCCAACCGGCGCCATCTCCTGGAAGAACTTCGACGCGGTCCCAAAACCGTCAATCAACTGGCAGCCGGGCTGCCGGTCTCACGTCCGGCCGTATCGCAGCATCTGAAGGTGTTGCTCGATGCCGGCCTTGTCCACGCCAAGGCCGAAGGCACGCGGCGCGTCTATACGGTGAGCAATGCCGGCTTCCTGAAACTCAACATCTGGCTCGACCAATTTTGGGAGACTTGATCGTTCCTGTTCAAACGACCGGTCACGCACCACGATCAGCCATCATTATAGGGGAAGAGCTTGAAATAGGGCTGCGCCTCCTCAATCACCTGGGCGAAGGCCGGCCGCTGCAACAGCCGGTCATGGTAGCGACTCACGGCAGGATATCTGTCGCCGAATGGCTCGACCTTGTTGGCGTAGAACAGGGCCGGCGAGGCCGCGCAATCGGCCATGGTGAAGGCGTCGCCCACAGCCCAGTTCCTCGACGCCATCTCCTGCTCGATGATCGCATAGGAATTGCGCAACTGGTCGCGCGCCTGTTCGACGCCGAACGGATCGGTCCTACGTTCCGGGCGCAGCCGGTTCCCGACGATCTTCTGCATCGGTTCCAGCACATAGAGATCGTAAAAGCGATCGGCCTGGCGAACCGCGATTGCGAGGTCGATATCGGCGGGGACGAGGTCGACCGGTCCGGGATAGTGCGCGGCCAGATACTCGATGACGAGGGTCGACTCCAGCACGGTGCGGTCGCGCGCATCGTCACGCAAAGCGGGCATCTTGCCCCAGGGCGCTATCTTCAGGAAGGCCGCTCGCGACTGCTCGTCGCCGAGATCGACGATGACGGACGCGAACGGCGTGCCGTTCTCGTAGAGCGCGATCAGCGGCTTCCAGCAAAACGAGGCCAGCGGATGATAGTGAAGCGTCAGGGACATTTTTGCTCACCTGTCTCGGGGTTCACGTCGTCTAGTACCGAAATGTTTACTTAACTATTGCCCAAACTTGTGGCGTCAGGACCGCGCTTTGAGTGCCAATCGGCCCGGATATGAGCAACGATGCCGGTGAGGATCACATCCCAATCGTCCGGATGCAGTTCGTGGCCACCGCCTTCAACCCGGAGGAGTTTCGCGCCGGCGACCGCCCCGGCCAGCGCTTCGCCATGCTCGACCGGAAAGATGGGATCGGCCGTACCATGGATTACCAGCAGCGGCGCGTTCATCTCGTGCAGTCGGCCCCTCCATCGATCACTATCGCCCTTGAGCAGGAAATGATTGGTCGCGCTGAGCAGGCCGCCGGAGCGATCATAGTCCCGCTCGATGAAGGCTCTCATGCGGCCCTCGTCGAAGGGATGCGCTGTGCTGGCGATCGCCTTGGCATCTTTGATCATGAAGTCCATGACCTGGCGGCGATCCGACCAGTCAATGTGCGCGCCTTCAGCCGAATGTTTGATATAGGCATCGCTGGTCTGCGGCAGGTTCGAGGTGTCCACTCCCATCGGCGAGCTGCTGATCACGGTCAGCGACGCGACGCGGGACGGATGCTTGAGCACCACGAGCTGCGTGATCATGCCGCCCATCGACATGCCGGCGATATGCGCCTTGTCGAGGCCGTGGCTGTCGAGAACGCCGATCGCATCGTCGGCCATGTCGTCGAACGTGTAGGGCGGCTCTCCCGGCGGATATTTGGTCGAGCGGCCGGTATCTCGATTATCATAGCGGATTACGAACAGTCCCGCGGCGGCGAGTTTCCGGCAAAACGCCTCCGGCCACCACAGCATTGAGGCCATCGCTCCCATGATCAGCAGCAGAGCGGGGTCGGCGGGGTCGCCAAAGGCTTCGGATATGATAGTGGGGCGTCCAGTCTTCGTCATCGCGTCGCCTCCTCATCTGCTTGCATTTTGCAATCGGGTGCACCATAATAAAACCGATACAATAATGCAACCGGTTTTGGAGAAGTCGAATGAACATCGATCGCCGCTCGGGTTGCCCGATCAATCTTTCGCTGGAAGTGTTCGGCGACCGCTGGAGCCTGATCATCCTTCGCGACATGATTTTTGGCGGCAGGCGCCATTTTCGCGAGTTGCTCAACGGGTCGATGGAAGGCATTGCTTCCAACATACTGGCCGACCGGCTGAAGCGGCTGATGGATCTGGGCATGCTGACCAAGGCCGACGATCCTTCGCACAAGCAGAAGGCGATCTACAGCCTGACCGAAATGGCGATCACCCTGGTGCCGATCCTGGCCCATCTCGGCGCCTGGGGCCGCGTCTGGCTGCCGGTCAGCGAGGAATTGTCGATCCGGGCCGAGCTTCTGGAAAAGGGCGGGCCGCCGCTATGGGAGAAATTCATGGATGAGTTGCGCCACGAGCATCTCGGCACGCCCCTCGATGCAGCGTCCGGCCCCTCTGTACGCGCGACCCTGCAGGCCGCCTATGAGGCCGTGCTCGCCAGCAAGGCTCTCGGCGCCAACCCGGCCGCGTGACCAACTATTTTCCCCGTTGAATGGCCGGCTCTGCTACAAGAGGCCGAAAATCACGTCACGAGATTGGAACAGACTCTTGGTTGAGAACTCTAGGGATACTGCCCGCGCGCGCGCCGATCTGCGCTTCAAGAAGCAGGAGGAAGCGGCCACGGTCCGACAGAAGGCGATGGCCGAGTATGTCGCCGAGAGCGATGCCCGCAAGGTCAAGACCGACAAGCTGCGGGCGCTGCGGCTGGCCAAGGAAGCCGAAGACCTTGCCAACGCGCCGGCAGTGCCCGCCAAGAAGCCCGCCCGCGCCAAGAAGAAGTAGCACGCCGCTCCTTCGTTGCCGGCCCTGAGCCGTTGGCCGTTGACCGCGTTGGCATCGCGGCATCAGCGCGATCTGGATTGGCGGCGCCTTCATCCCGCTTTCCAGCGCAAAGCAATTTCTACCGGAACCTCGGTTGCCTCGTTCGGCTGGCTGCCGATGATATCCGTTTCAAACAGGAGATCGCCATGACCGCACTGCCGCTCGACAAAGCCCTCGAGATCATCGACGCCGCCTTCGCCAAGGGCGCGGAGCTCAAGCTCAGGCCGCTCGGCGTCTCGGTGCTCGACGCCGGCGGCCATCTCGTCGCCTTCCAGCGCCAGGACGGCGCCTCGTTCCTGCGCCCGCAAATGTCCGCCGGCAAGGCCTATGGCGCGCTCGCCATCGGCATGGGCTCGCGCCGCGTCGAGGCCTTCGCCAAGGAGCGCCCGCATCTCATGACCGGCATCTCCGACGTCTCGGGCGGACGCGTGTTGCCGGTCGTGGGCGGCGTGCTGATCCGCGACAAGGCAGGCAGCATCATAGGCGCGGTCGGTATTTCGGGCGACAGCTCGGACAATGACGAAGCCGCCGCCATCGCCGGCATCGAGGCCGCCGGCTTCACCGCCGATCCGGGCTGAGGCTAATTCAGGTTGATATCCCTGCTCGCCGACCGCATCGACACCGAGAAGCCGGCGAGCACGTCGAACAGCGCGATGATCATCAGCGTGAAGAAGACCGAATGCCCGGCGCCCTTGACCAGTAGGAACTCGACTAGGAAGGCCACGAAGACCAGCGTCGACAACAGATGGTCCATGATCGAGGCGTTCGTAGTGCGCGCCGATTTCACGATCTCGACGAAGAGGAAGATGAGCCCGATCAGCACCATAAGGTCGCCGAGCGTCATCGAGAACACCCCGCCGGACATCATGCCGACGGAAAAGACCTCGCTTGCCCAGGGATCGTCACCGCTGCCGAATATTCCGAGCAGCCCGAGATTGTAGAGGACAAAGGGCACGATCAGCAGCGGGACGGCACCGAACATCTGGCGTCTCCATTTGGGGGCACCCCTTTGTAGAGTGCGCCACCGGCACGCCGTCAAGAATTTTCGCAGCACGCCCCAAACACGCTAGAAAACCGAATGCAACAACGATGTCAGCCGGTTGTCCGGCCGACATCTTTGAAATCGAGCCGCGGGATGCGTGAACGCGCACCCCGCTCGCGATCAGCGCTTGAAGTAGCCGGCGCGCACGGCCGCGCCGATGACGTTGAGGATGATATGGCCGGCCGTCATCGAGGTGATCTCGTTGACGTCGCGCGCCGGCGCGATCTCGACGATATCCATGCCGACCAGCCTTCCTTTGCCGACCAGCCCCTTGATGAGCTCAATCGTCTGCCGGTAGCTGACGCCGCCCGGCTGTGGCCCCTCGACCGCCGGCATCACCGCCGGATCGAGGCCGTCGGCATCGATGGTGAGATAGTAGCGACCGCCGTCGGGAATTCGCTTCAGGAGCGCGGCGGTGCCGATGTCCTGCCATTCATTGGTGGTGATGATGTTGGCGCCATAGGCGCGGGCGGCCTCGACCTCCTCGGTGCGCGCGCTGCCTTGGCCGCGAACGCCGACCTGAAAAATATCCTTGATATGCGCCATTTCCGAGGCCCGCCGGATAGTGCTGGAATAGCCCTCCTTGACCCCGTTGACGTTGTCACGCCAGTCGAGATGGGCATCGAGCTGGACCAGCGTGATCGGACCCTCGCCGTCAAGCGCCCGGAAGATCGGGATCGGAATGCCGTGGTCGCCGCCGATTGTGATCGGCAGTGCGCCCGCGGCGCGGATCTTGCGGATCGCCGCTTCGGCTCTGCCATAGTGCCCGACATGATCGGCCGCCGCGCCGGGAACGTCGCCGACGTCTACCACCTTGATGTCCTTGCCGTCGAAGACTGGCCCACCAATGTCGAAATCATAGCGGTCGAGCGCCTGGCTGATCCGCTGCGAGGCGCGCCGCACCGCGGTCGGCGCATTGGTCTGGTCGTTGATCAACTCGTCGATCGTGTAGGGATCGCCATAGGGCATGCCGATGATGGCGACATCGGCCTTCAGCGTGTCGAGATCCTCGACCAGCGGAAAGTTCATGAATGTCTGGAAGACATCGCGCGGCGCGGTGGTGAGTTTGGACATGGGGTCTCCTCTGCGTTGAAGCTTTTTTGGATCAGGCGCCACGGCGGGCTGCGAGATGAGGCTGCAGCCTGTGCTCCAGGCTGCGCGAGATCGCTGCCACGAAGGCCGTCAGCCCCCAGTACAGCAATGCGATGGCGGTGAAGATCTCCACCGGCGAGAAGGTGCGGCCAATGATGTTCTGGGCCATGTAGGTGAGTTCCGGTACGGTGATCGCCGACAGGATCGCCGATTCCTTGATCAGCGTAATGGTGAGATTGGTGGCCGCGGGCAGGATGTAGCCGAGCACCTGCGGAACCAGGATCTTACGGAAGATAGTCAGGTAGCGCAGCCCCAGCGCGTAGCCGGCCTCGACCTGGCCGTACGAAATCGACTGGATCGCGCCCCTGATGATCTCGGCGGAATAGGCGCTGGCGTAGGCCGACAGCGCCCCGATCGACACGACCACGGGCGAGAGCCTGACACCGAACATCGGCAAGGCGTAGAACAAAAGGAAGATCTGGATCAGGAACGGGATATTGCGGAATATTTCGACATAGGCCGAGACGATCGCCGTCGGCACCCGTCCGCCGCGCAGCCGGATCAGCGCCAGCACGGTACCGAGCGCGAAGCCGAACGGCAGTGCGACAGCGCACATCAGCGCCGTGTTGCCGAAGCCCTTGGCGAGTATGTGCCAGTTGTCCGCTATGACGGAAAAATCGAAGTTCATGCGCGTACGCCTTGCGCCTTGCGTTCCAGGCGCTTGGTCAGCACGCTGCATGAGAGCAGCACGACGAAATACAGCACCGCCGCGATGCAGAAGGCCTCGACCGGCCGGTAGGTGACGTTCATGATGTTCTGCGCGGTGCGGGTCAGTTCCACCACCGCGATCACCGACAGGATCGAGGATGCCTTCACCAGCATGGTGAACTCGTTGACCATCGGTGGGATAATGGCGCGGAAGAGCTGCGGCAGGATGACCTTGAACCAGGTCACGGCAGGCTTCAGCCCGAGCGCCTTGGCCGCCTCGTACTGGCCGGCGGGAATGCGCGTCAGCCCGGCGCGCAGGATTTCGGCGACGAAGGCCGCGCTGTTGAAGCTGAGCGCCAGCACGCCGGCCAGGAGCGGCGGCAGGTCGATACCGACGAGGCCCGGCAGCACGTAGTAGACCATGAAGATTTGCACGATCAGCGGCGTGCCTCGGATGAAGCTGGTGTAGACCGCGCCGATCCAGCGGATCACGCGCCAGCGCGACCTGCCACATGCGAGCAGGCCGAAGCCGATCAATGTGCCCACCAGAAACCCCAGCGCCGAGACGCTCAGCGTGATGCCGGCGCCGGCCAGGAATTCCGGCAGGAAGGTCAGCGTCTTTGAAAAATGGAACATTTTTCAGCTCGAATGATCCCTGGACGTCCGGGCCATCCGAGACCGGCGCGTCCAATGACTGGAACCACCGGTCCGGCAGCGCCGGGCGCCTGGTTGGGGGCTTAGAGCGCGCCAGGCGGCAGATAACCCTCGTCGGGCGTCTTCATCTCGAACCCGAACCATTTGAGCTGAAGCTCCTTCAGCTTGCCGCTGTCCTTCAAGTCGCCGATTTTGGCGTTGATGAAGGCGCGCAGATCCTTGTCCTCCGGCCGCACCACCCAGGAGAGATAGGAGAATTCGCCGATCGAGCCGACGACCTTGTAGGTATCGGGAACGTTCTTCATCAGAACGGCCGCCGAAGGCGAGGCGATGACGATGGCGTCGACCTGGCCGGAGGCCAGAGCGACATGGGTCTCGGGGAAGGAGGTGAACAGCTTCATCTCGCCGACACCCTTGCCGCCCTTATCCTTGAGCTCCTTGTCATAGGCCTCGATGATGGGCTGCACGGAGGAGGCGAGTTGCGTGGCCACCACCATGCCGTTGATGTCCTCCGGCTTCTTGATGCGCTCCTCGTCGACGCGCACGACGACGACGTTCTCGAACGAACCGGTTGGCCGCGTGTAGGCGTATTTCGCCGCCCGCTCGGCGTTGATGCCGGTCGAGGTCGCCATCAGGTCGAACTTCTTGGCCAGCAGCCCTGGCAGCAAGCCTTGGAAAGGCAGGTTGAGCTGGTCGAGCTTCACGCCGAGCTGGCTGACCACATAGTCGAGAATGTCCTTGTTATAGCCGACGATCTGGCCGTCGCGGACGAATTCGAACGGCTCGAACGCGGCCTCGGTTCCGACAAGGATGGTGCCGCGCTGCTTGATTTGGTCGACCAGCCCATTGGCATGGGCGGTGGCAGTGAACGGCAGGAGGAGCGGCGCGGCGGCAAGAAGGGTCAGGACGCGGCGGCGCGAAGCGGAAAGAAACTCACCCATTGTTACCCTCTTTTTTCTTCGGTTTTGCTGTGCTGGTAAGCCCGGCCGCTATGCTTGAAGACGCGACCGATCATGTAGCTCTCGGAATCCTTGATCCCGGGAACGTTGGCCAGTTCACTGACGAGGAAATCGTGCAGGCTGGTCGTGGATGGCAAAGTGAGCTGGATGATGATGTCGAACGGCCCGGTCATGGCGTAAACGCTGTCGACGAACGAGTATTCCGACAGTTTTCGAGCAACGCTGATGATGTGCTCGCGGTCGACGTCGAGCCCGACAATGGCCGCAATGCCGACATCGCTGCGCAAAGGGCGCACGACCGCCTGGATGCAGATATCCGGGTCCTCGAGCACACGGGCCATTTTCCGCCGCACCGTCGCTTCGGTGACGCCGATGCGCTTGGCGATATCCACACTCGACATCCGCCCATCGACTTTGAGTTGGGAAAGGACGGCCTGCTCGGTATCGTCGAGATCACTTGTGCTGACGAAATCCCACATCGAATTCCCAATCTGTGTCGATTTCCGACTATAAATTCAAAAATCGCATAAGAAACCGTCTATGGCAATCCCACAGATTGCGAAAAACACCAGCGACGCTGCCTCCGGCGATTGCCGCGCATCGGGCTCACGGTTCGATCATTGGGAAAAGTCGTGTCGACCGAGTCGAAGGCGATGTGCGGTATGCAATCGGCCATGCCTCGAGGATGCACGATGAGGCGGCGTCCGGGCCGATCGGAGATCAAGGCCTGGAGACGCAGCTACGCTGTCGGTCGTCGGTCCGGCCAGACGCAAAAAGACCGGCCAGCGGCCGGTCTTTTTAGCTCAAACATCAGGAAAGCTGGTCTCAGCTTTCCTTGGGCGTCAGCACCTGGCGGCCGCGATACATGCCGGTCTTCAGGTCGATATGGTGCGGGCGGCGCATTTCGCCGGAGTTCTTGTCCTCGACATAGGTCGGGGCCTTGAGGGCGTCTGCCGAGCGGCGCATGCCGCGCTTGGACGGAGAGGTTTTTCGTTTCGGAACGGCCATGGATATGCTCCACTACATGGTCAAAAGCCCCGCCCGCCCTCGTGAAAGGGCCGTGTCAGGGGCCGGAATCTGAGAAAGTCGGGTGCCTATACACGCCCGGTGCCGTTTTGGCCAGCGCTGCCCGCGAATTTTTTTATGTCGGCTACTGGAGGCAGCCGACATAAGCGCCGGATCGGCCGGCGCGCCGCTCAATCAGGTTGGCCAGCCTCCTCAGCCCCGGCCCGGGCTTGGCCGGGTTGCGGGCGATCGGATTTGGCAAGCTGACGGCAAGCAGCGCGGCCTGACGGCGCGACAGCTGTTTTGCCGAAATACCGAAATGGTGCCGCGCCGCCGCCTCGATGCCGTATATGCCAGGCCCCCACTCGGCGATGTTGAGGTAGATTTCCATGATGCGCCGCTTCGACATCACCGCGTCGAGATACACGGCCAGCGGCAACTCGACGACTTTGCGAACCGTGCCGAGCGGACGGGACCACAAGAACAGGTTTTTCACCGTCTGCATGGTGATGGTCGAAGCGCCGCGCGTCCCCTCGCCGGCCAGCGCGTCGTCGACGACACCCCGCAATTCGCCGAGGTCGACGCCGCGATGGAAACAGAACTGTCCGTCCTCCGACATGATCACCGAATTGGCCAGCACCGGTGCCACGTCGTCGATCGACACCCAGCGGCGGTCATAGCCGGAGAAGGTGGCAAGATCCTTCAGCATCAGCGTCGACACCGGATGCACGAAAGACGGCAGATAGAGAAAGGTCAGCACCGTAGGGATAAGCGCCAGCACGGCAGCCACGACGACACCGCGCCGGACCCAGCGTTTGAGAGCACGACGGTTCACGCCACGGGATCTCGTCGCCATGTCCAGCTTTTCGGTTTCATGATCGACGATCGGTTCCGCCAAGTCGCCCAACCCGTGTCTCTCCCTCCCCCGGCATAATGGCGCTTGTCTTCTTGCGCAACGTCTGAGTGTCGGCTACCGGTCCGGGCCATGATGAATGACGATGAAATGGCGTTCGAAACGGCGCTCGTTGCACGGGCCGCCGCCGTCGAGACGTTGCTGCGGCGATTGCTCGACGACCGCGCGCTCACGGGCGAGATCGCGCGGCCCGAGCGCCTTATGGCGGCGATGCGGCACGGCGTGCTCAACGGCGGTAAGCGCCTGCGCCCCTTTCTGGTGATGGAAAGCGCGGCCCTGTTTTCCGCCGACGGCGAAGCGGCACTGCGCGTGGCGGCCGCACTGGAATGCGTGCACTGCTATTCGCTGATCCATGACGACCTGCCGGCGATGGACGACGACGATCTGCGCCGCGGCCAGCCTACCGTGCACAGGGCCTTCGACGAGGCGACTGCCATCCTCGCCGGCGACGCCCTGCTGACGCTTGCCTTCGACATCCTCGCCGACGAGACTACGGCGCTGCCGGCGGAGCGGCGGGCCGCCCTTGTGCTGGCGCTCGCCCGCGCCGCCGGGGCCGGCGGCATGGTCGGCGGCCAGACGCTGGACCTCGAGGCCGAGCGCATCGCGCCGGACGAGGCCGGGATCATCCGGCTGCAGGCGATGAAGACCGGTGCGCTGATCCGCTTTGGCTGCGAGGCGGGCGCGGTCGTCGCCGGCGTGCCTGCCGGGGATCGCGAAAGACTGGCCGAGTTCGGCTCGGCGATCGGGCTTGCCTTCCAGCTTGCCGACGATCTTCTCGATTTGACCGCGGATGCCGCACAGATGGGCAAGGCGACGGGCAAGGACGCCGCCGCCGGCAAGGCAACGCTGGTGGCGCTGCACGGGGAGGCATGGGCACGCGCCCAGTTGCATGGCCTTGTCCATCAGGCGCATGCGCTGCTCGAACCCTATGGCGAGCAGGCTGGCCTGCTGAAGGCAGCCGCGACCTTCGTGGCGACGCGCAACAATTGAGATCGGGGCAGACCCCGAGGCTTGGCGTGAAGGTTTCTGTTTAACGGGCCAATCGGGAGGATCAGGTTCGATGTCGACCAAATTGTTCGATCTCAGCGGGCGCACCGCCCTCGTAACCGGCTCCTCGCAAGGCATAGGCTTCGCCTTGGCCAAGGGTTTGGCCGAAGCCGGCGCCAGGGTGATCCTCAACGGCCGTGACGAGGCAAGGCTCGCCACCGCGATCAGGCAGATTCCCGGAGCGGAAAAGCTGGCCTTCGATGCTACCGATCATGAAGCGGTTCGCTCGGCGGTCGACGGTTTCGAACTGGACGGCGGAGCGATCGACATTTTGGTGAACAATGCCGGCATGCAATTCCGCGCGCCGCTCGAGGAGTTTCCCGCCGATGCGTTCGAGCGCCTGCTGCAGACCAACGTCGCCAGCGTCTTCCATGTCGGCCAGGCCGTGGCGCGCCATATGATCAGGCGCGGCCGCGGCAAGATCATCAACATCGCCAGCGTGCAGACCGCGCTCGCCCGTCCGGGCATCGCGCCCTACACGGCGACGAAAGGCGCGGTCGGCAACCTGACCAAGGGCATGGCTACGGATTGGGCCAAACATGGCCTGCAATGCAATGCCGTTGCACCCGGCTATTTCGATACGCCGCTCAACGCTGCCCTTGTCGCCGACCCTGCGTTCAGCACCTGGCTGGAAAAGCGCACGCCAGCCGGCCGCTGGGGAAAGGTCGAGGAACTGGTCGGCGCCTGCGTCTTCCTGGCCAGCGAGGCCTCCTCTTTCGTAAACGGCCATATTCTCTATGTGGACGGCGGCATCACAGCGTCGATCTGATCCGCCGCGCCGAACAGGCAGGCGCGCCAAATGCTGCCCGATCGATAACCGGTTGACGCGGAGCTGACATCACTCGTGGCAGCATTCCGCTGTTCGAAGATACGCGGCTGCGGTGGTCTCACTCCCGGCCAGAGCGTTTGGGGACCTTGCGTTTCGGGAACAATTGCACCCGTCGCGACGTTCGGGACCAGAAGCAGGAGGCAACCCATGAACGACAACAAGCATCGCAAACAGCCGAGGCCAAGCGATCGCGACTTGCGCAACGATCCCGGCATCGGCGCATCCAAAGGCACCATCAAGGGTGGCGACATTCTTGACGACGACGAGGAACTCGATGGCGAAAATACTTTTCGGGGCGATGTCGAGAACGACACCACCCCGCAAGGCGGTGTGAACCCCGACCAGACCGGCCGGACGAACAAATAGAGGGAGATATCCCATGACCGGCAAGAAGACCCACGAACAGCAGGTGCAAATCATCGAGGAGCGGGTGAACACCAAGAATGCGGACAAGAATTTCAACGCCGAGGACGAACTGAAGCGGTCGAAGCAGGAAAGAACGGCTCGCCAGCAGGGCCAGTCGCTCAGGGGCGGCGACGTCGATCTGGTCGATGCCGATGACCGTGAAATGCTTCGCGGCTCGAACCAGGAATCCCGGCATCACAAACGGCCCGCGGATTGAAATAATATCCGAAGCTTGACCGTCCCTTGAAGTGGCGCGGCCCTTCATCTCGGCGCAGCCGGCAGGCTACATGGGAGGCTGCGGGAATCCGAAATTCTCGGTCGCCAGAACGAAATCTTAATGTAAATCAAGCGTAATCCCGACCGTTAAAATAATGCGTATGTGTTGGGGTTGCGCATGCCGGAATATTCTTCCTTCATACGGTCCATCCGGAGCCGTTATCTCTCAGGATTGCTGATCTTCGCGTTGGCTTCGCTGGCGATCATGCTCGCACTTGATCGCGTCAATTCCTTCCGCCACCAGATCGATGCCCTGAGCAGCAACCTTGTCATCTTTACCCGCGATCTGCGCAACGCGACCAGCTTCGCCGAGACGACGGGAACCGCCTGGCGAGCGGAGACGCGCGATGCGCTGACCGCGTCGGCGCGCGGCCATTCGGAACGCCTGACCAGCGAGATTGGGACGCTTGCGACCCAGATCGCCGCATTGCGTCCACGCCTGTCGACAAAGACGATCAACGAGCTCGAATCCGCTTCGGTCAATGGCGACCTTTTCTGGTCTCCGCGCGACATGATTCGAAACTTCAACCTGATGTCGGTGGCGCAGAAGGTCGATGAGTGGAGCTATCGCGAAATCCGCAACCAGAACGACCTGTTTGCCCAGCCGATGCTGGTCCGCGTCCGCACCGCCATGGACGACGAGCGCCATTTGGCCGATGCCTCCAGTGACCGGCTGCTGCTGTGGGCGAGCGGATTGCTGTTCGCGGTGCTCTCCATCGCCGCTTTCTGGATCTTCCGGCCGATGGAGCAAGCCATCCGCCGCGCCTTCGCCGAATCCGCCGAGTCGCTGTTCAAGGCCGAGGCGGCCGACCGCGCCAAATCGGAATTCCTCGCCAATATGAGCCACGAAATCCGCACGCCGATGAACGGCGTGCTCGGCATGGCCGAGCTGCTGGCCAAGACTGAGCTGACCGCGCGCCAGAAGACCTTCACCGACGTCATCGTCAAATCCGGCAATGCGCTGCTCACCATCATCAACGACATCCTCGATTTCTCCAAGATCAATGCCGGCCAGCTCACGCTCGACCCGGCGCCGTTCCGCCTTGCCGAGGCGGTCGAGGATGTGGCCACGCTCGTCTCCGCCCATGTCGCCGAAAAGAACCTCGAACTGATCGTGCGCGTCGACCCGCGCCTGCCGGCCTACGTCGTCGGCGACGCCGGGCGGTTCCGCCAGATTGTCACCAACCTGCTCGGCAACGCGGTGAAGTTCACCGAGAAGGGCCATGTGCTGATCGACGTCGGCGGCGAAACCGTCAATGACGTCGTCCAGCTCAAGTTGCGCGTCGAGGACACCGGCATCGGCATCCCGGCCGAAAAGTTGCAGAACGTGTTCGAAAAATTCGCCCAGGTCGACGGCTCCTCGACCCGCCGTCACGAGGGCACCGGCCTTGGTCTCGCCATCGCCGCCCGCCTCGTCGACCTGATGGCCGGCAAGATTGGCGTCGAGAGCGAGATCGGCCGCGGCTCCGTATTCTGGTTCGCGGTGCCCCTGCCCGTGCATCGTGCCGAGGCTCGCGACGAGATCGTGCCGGTCGACGTCACCGGCGCCCGCGTTCTGGTCATCGACGACAATCCGGTCAACCGCGAGATCCTGCTCGAACAGCTCAGGAGCTGGAGCTTCGACTGCGCCGCCGCCGAAAGCGGTGCGGTCGGCTTGGCTTTCCTCGACCGCGCCTGCCAGCTGGGGGCCGCCGTCGATTGCATCATCCTCGATTACCAGATGCCCGGTATGAACGGCGCCGATGTCGCGAAAGCCATCGCCGCCGACAGCCGGCTGTCGGCCATACCGGTCGTGCTCCTGACCTCGGTCGACCAGGTCGATTTCGGCAAGATGATCATTGATTTCGGCATTGCCGCGCACCTGACCAAGCCGGCGCGCTCCGCGGTCCTGCTCGGCACCGTCATCTCGGTCGTCCAGAAAGCCCGCTCGCAGGTCGGCAGGGCGCAGTTCGTTCGCGAACCCGTACCGGCGCTGCCGCAGGCGGCGCCGCCCGCCTTTACCGTCATCCGCGGCCCGGCAATGCCAGCCGTCCCCGTGCCGGAACCGACGGTCGCGCCGAATGGTCCGATCGACATCCTCATCGCCGAGGACAACGAGGTGAACCAGCTGGTGTTCGGCCAGATTCTCAACGGGTTGGGCTTGAGCTATCGTATAGCCGGCAACGGCCGCACGGCGGTCGAGATGTACCGCTCGTTGCGCCCGAGGCTGATCCTGATGGACGTCTCCATGCCGGAGATGAACGGTTACGAGGCGACCCGCGCCATCCGGGCGACGGAGGCCTCGGATGGCAGCCACATTCCGATCATCGGCGTCACCGCGCATGCGCTGAAGGGCGACCGCGACAAGTGCATCGAAGCCGGCATGGACGACTATCTGCCGAAGCCGGTTTCACCCGACCGCCTCGGCGCCAAGATCGGCACCTGGCTCAGCGAAACGGTGGTGGCGAAGACGGCATAGCTATACCGTCGACGCCTCGGACGCCGCATCCAGATGATAACGGCGCATCCAGTTGAGGCTTGTCTCGTCGGCAAGCCTTGCGACGCCGGGTCTTATATCCCCAGCATCCGGTGCGTGAACCCCCAAGGCGTCGCAAACGGACGCCAACGTTGCAACCGGATCGCTCGACAGGCGCTCATAGCCGATCCGCAGCGGGATTACCTCTTGCTCCGCGAACCACATGTTCCAGGCAGCGTCATAAGCTCCGAGCTCGGCAACCTCATCCTTGATCCGCCCGAAATCATATTGTGGTTCCCGGGGAGGCCCCACCCTTTCCAGCTCGGTTCCATCAGGAGCGACATGCCAAAGGCCGGTTTGCTGCGCCTTGACCAGCGATACGGCCTGCGCAAGCTTGTCCTCGCGTGACAGATGTATGTAGAGAACACGGCCAAACGCCCTCTCGAAACGAGCTTTATCCGAGACAAGCCCCGGGAAAATCCGGTCGAGTATCGCTGAAAGCTCATCCAGATTCTCTCGCATCAGGCGCAGGCCGAAAATACCGGTCCCATCCTTGCCGGCGGCGATGGCCGCATTGAGATAGGCGGCATTGAATTCGAGTTCGCCCATCGTGTCGCGGCCGGGCAGCCCCCACTCTTCGGCCCATTCGGGCACGTCCTGCCGCCGATAGAACGAATGAGGATCGCCCGCCGCCTTCGTGGAGGCCAGGAGTTTGCACAGCAAAGTGCTTCCGGTCCTGGGCGTGCCGCAGATAATATATGCGTCGACCATCCTGCGGCCCTCATTGCTCGTCGAAGGCAGGGCAATGCCGGCCAATCCAGGGTCGCCTATAGCCGCGGCCGGCATTTTTTATCGCCCCTTCACCCGCAACGACACACCCTCTACCGGTTGCGCACCACCACGCATGCCCCGCCGACACTTTGCAGTTTCTGGCAGATAGCGCCGGCGGCGGCACGGTCGTCGACCCCGATCCTGACCGCGTAGATGCCGCGCCGGCCGATCGGCGTGCGCACCCGGCTGACCACCGGATCATGCCCGCCTAGCAGGGCCGGGAAGCGGCCTCTCACCCTGAGCCACTGGTTGATCGCGGCGCTGCGGCGGAAATTGCCGGCCACCTGGATTCCCCACGGCTTTATGTTGATGGAAGCCATCGCCACCGTGCGCGACATGATCACCGGGAGCTTACGGCAGGCCGCGACGAAATCGGATTTCGCGTCGAGCGGTCGCACGCTTCCGGCATAGGCGCGGTCGGCGAACTTATCGACCGGCTCGCCCATGATGTCGAAGACATAGCTTTCGGTTTCCATCGGCAGGAAGCCGCCCGAGCCCAGCCAGCGCGAGACCCGGTTTTCGCCGGCATTGTAGGCGGCGGCCGCCAGGCCGAGATTGCCATAGCTGGTCTTCATCTCGGCGAGGTATTTCGCCGAGGCCGGGATCGCCTGGTTGATGTCGAAGGAATTGGCGAGCCCGCGCATCTTGGCGGTCCCCGGCATGAACTGGGCGATTCCTTCGGCGCCGACCGGACTGACGGCGTTGGGATCGAACCGACTTTCCTTCCAGATCAGCCGGGCGAAGAAATCCCTGGGCAGGCCGTTCTGGTCGGCATGGGCCTGGATCAGGTTGCAGACCTTGTCGATCAGCCGCTGCTTGGCCGATTGCGGCGGATCGGCCTGGACCAGGGTAGGCCACCCGCACAGCAGGATCAGCGCAACCGGGAGGAAGCGCAGCATTCGACCTACTCTGCCGCGGCCTTGCCGCGACCAAATCGTTGTTCGATATAGTCGGCGACCATCTTTTCGAAATCCTGCGCGATCGACGGTCCGCGCAGCGTCGCCGCCTTCTTGCCGTCGACGAAGACGGGCGCTGTCGGCGTCTCGCCGGTGCCGGGCAGCGAAATGCCGATATCGGCATGTTTGGACTCGCCCGGGCCGTTGACGATGCAGCCCATCACGGCGACCTTGAGGTTCTCGACCCCTGGGTATTTCTCACGCCACGCCGGCATGTTCTTCCTGAGATCGGCCTGGATGTTCTGGGCCAGTTCCTGGAACACGGTCGAGGTTGTGCGGCCGCAGCCGGGGCAAGCGGCGACGATCGGCACGAATTGCCTGAAGCCCATGGTCTGCAGCAATTCCTGCGACACCTGCACCTCGCGCGTGCGATCGCCGTTCGGCTCCGGCGTCAGCGATATGCGGATGGTGTCGCCGATGCCTTGCTGCAACAGGATGCCCATGGCGGCGGATGAGGCGACGATGCCTTTCGAGCCCATGCCGGCTTCGGTGAGGCCGAGATGCAGCGCATGGTCGGAACGGCTGGCGAGCTCGGTGTAAACGGCTATCAGGTCCTGCACGCCGCTGACCTTGGCCGAGAGGATGATCTTGTCGCGGCCAAGGCCGATCTCCTCGGCCATCTCGGCCGAGAGGATCGCCGACTGCACGATCGCCTCGCGCGTCACTTGCTGTGCGGTCAACGGAAAGCCGCGGGCCTGGTTGTCGTCCATCAGCCGGGTCAGGAGTTCCTGGTCGAGCGAGCCCCAGTTGACGCCGATGCGCACCGGCTTGTCATGTTTGATCGCCATCTCGACGATTGCCCCGAACTGCCGGTCCTTCTTGTCCTTGAAGCCGACATTGCCGGGATTGATGCGGTATTTGGCCAGCGCCTCGGCGCAGGCCGGATGATCGGCCAGGAGCTTGTGGCCAATATAGTGGAAGTCGCCGACGATGGGCACGTTGATACCGAGCCGCGCCAGCCGCTCCCGGATGCGCGGCACGGCGGCGGCGCTTTCATCGCGGTCTACGGTGATGCGCACGATCTCGGAGCCGGCGCGATGCAGCGCCGCGACCTGGGCGACCGTCTGGTCGACATCGGCGGTATCCGTATTGGTCATCGACTGCACGACGACGGGAGCACCGCCGCCAACCACCACGCCGCCCACATCGACGCCAACCGAGGTGCGGCGCGGGAAGGGAAAGGAATAATATCCGGTCATGCCGGCAGCCTTTAATCTCTGGAGCGCCGCGCGTCCACTTGGACGCACAAAAGCGCGCTCCGGGCCGATGCGCTGAAGTCCGGGCATGAGGTGGAGGAGCAAAGATGGCTTGTCAATGGCGACAGGTCGCCACTGGCCGCAATCGATGCCGCCGCCGGTTGCTCGGCGTCCGGTTTTTATGGTCGCTTGCGTCGGCCAATCGGGTACCTGGCGACTGGCGGCCCCCCATCGCTTCGTTTTTCCGGGAACGAGTCCGTCATTTCCGGGGAGGAGCAAGGAGACGAGCGACGCAGCGCAGACCCCAGAATCCAAGCCCTGACCTCAGAGCGCCGCGGCAAGGCGGAATTCTGCTCCGCTGCACTCTTCGGTCAAGGGTTACGGCATAGACTAAAGGAGGGGCCCGCGCCGAGCTTCGTCCCTGCTCGTCTTGGGATTACGAAGTCGGCAGGTCTCGGCCTGGTACGGATATCTGTGATGGCCGACCTGAAACCGAAGATAAAAACCACCAGTCCGGCGGCAATTGCCGCCGGCAGGAAAGACCCGAATGGTGAGCGGTTATGTCAGTGGGGCATCAATGCGTCGTGGGTTTGGCCCTCAGTTTTTCAATCTCGTCCTTGATTGCCAGCTTGCGTCGCTTGAGATTCACGATTTCGAGGTCGTCCACCGACGGGTGATTCATCGCGTCATCGAGCTCGCGTTCGATGTCGCCGTGTTTCCGCTGCAACTCATCAAGATGGGATGCAAGAGACATGATTGGTTCTCCCTTTCATGATTTCCTCGATTGCAGCCGCCAAAGGCGCGTCCACCGCAGGCTCGCTCTGTGACGGCACAATGACAGTGTGCCACCTTCGCGCAGCGATGTCGAATGATCCGTGGTAGCATTCCACGACAACGTGAAATGTGATATGGGCTGCGCGCCGGTGGCAGAGAGTGCCACCCCCCGCCCAATCAGGCCCAGCTTTGGGCGCCGCAGAGGTGCAGACGGTAGAGAATGTCCGATCAGGAACAGGCCGATATTCGCCTCGAATTTTCCCGGCTGAAGCAGGAACACGCCGATTTCGACGCCGCTATCAATGCGATGATCGCCATGAACTGCGACCCGCTGCAGATCCAGCGCATGAAGAAGAAGAAGCTTGCGCTGAAGGATCGGCTGATGAAGCTGGAAGACAAGATCATCCCGGACATCATCGCCTGACTTCAGGTCCAGGCCGCGATCGAAAGCCGCGCCGCGCGTTCGCGCAACAGGGCCAGGAGTTCGCCTGTCTTCTCCTGCGACGTGTCGATGGGCACCACCAGGCACATCGTCGCCTCGACGGTGCCGGGTGCTGAAAACACCGGCGCGGCGAGGCATTTCGTATAGGCGTCGACGAGCCCCGAAGTGATGCAATAGCCGGTGGCTCGCGCCGTCGCTATGTCGGCGATGAAATCGTCCAGCCGCAATCTGCGGCCATCGGGCAGGATGAGATCGTCTTCCGATATCATGGCCTCGATCCGGGCCTGTTCGAGGCCGGCGAGCAGCAGCCTGCCTGACGCGGTCCAGGGCAGCGGGATCTGCAAACCGGTGGCGGAGCTGATGCGGAACGGCCGGGTGCCCGGGCTCGAGTGGACGATCGTGTAGCGGCCGCTCTGCAGCATGCACAGTTCGGAGGTCTCGCCGGTCTCGCGCGACAGGTTGTCGACCTCCTGGCGTCCTCGCCTCAAGAGGTCGTTGCCGCGCACATAATCCATTCCATAGAGATAGAGCTTCTTACCGAAATAGACGCGGTTGCCGTCGCCTGCCATCTCCAGGAGGCCCGCATCGACCAGCGATCGCACCAGTGTGTAGGTGGTCGAACGCGGCGCGTTGACCCCCTTGGCGAGGTCGCCGATACCGATGGCGCGCTGCGTCGAATGAAGGAACTCCAGAATCTCGAGCACCCGGTTGAGGCCCTTCTCCCGAGAGACCGAAATCTTTGCGTCCGCTGAGACCGCCAAGGCGCTGCCATCTTGCATTGTTGATTCCTGATGTTAGTATCTGTCTTGTACAGGATACACTCGTCCCTTGTAAGAGACAATTTCTGTAACGATCCGGGTGCGCGTATTGCCTGTGCGTAGGGGAACACAACACGAAAGGAGGTCGCTGTGGACGACACATCCAAAAGGCGTGATTTTCTGAAACTGGGTATGGCCGGACTGGCAACGGCCGGCGTCATGAGCGCGGCGGCAACGGTCGACGTCCAGAAGGCGGCGGCGCAGGCTGCGCCCGATAGCCTGCTACGCACCGTGCTGGAGCGCGGCAAATTGATTGTCGGCACCGGAAGCACCAATGCGCCATGGCATTTCGAGAACGATGCCGGCGAACTCGTCGGCATGGACATCACCATGGGGCGGATCCTGGCAAAGGGCTTGTTCGATGACCCGGCCAAGGTCGAGTTCGTCATGCAGGACCCGGCGCAGCGCATTCCGAACGTGACGACGAACAAGGTCGACATCACCATCCAGTTCATGACCATGACCGCGCAGCGCTCGCAGCTGATCAACTTCTCCAGGCCTTACTACGTCGAGGGCGTCGCCTTGCTGACTTTGCCCGGCGCTGAGAACAAGACCTTCGACAAGCTGCTTGCCGCAGGCTCCGCGACGCGCGTTTCCATCCTGCAGAATGTCGACGCCGAATCTTCGGTGCATTTTGCCTTGCCGGAGGCGCAGGTGATGCAGATCGATACACAGGCCAACGTGCTGCAGGCATTGGAATCCAAGCGTGCCGATGCCGCTGCCGTCGACCTCTCCACCGTGCGCTGGCTCGCCTCGCGCAATCCGGACAAATACTTCGATGCCGGCAAGAGCTGGTACTCGATGCTTTATGGCGCGGCGCTCCGGCAAGGCGATCTCGATTGGCTGACCTTCGTCAACCAGACCTTCACCATCGCCATGTTCGGCCATGAAACGGCGCTCTATGACGCCGCGTTCAAGGACTATTTCGGGCAGGAGCCGCCGGCGCGCCACCCCGGCTTCCCGGTTATCTGACGTCATCGGCGGAAGGGCGCCGACCCTTCCGCCTTTTTTCCTGGCGACGCGGCCAGCTTTGCGTCACATCGGGAGCACTGAGGCCGACGCATGGGTTATGCGCTCAATTTCAACCTGATCTGGCGGCATTTCGACAAGCTGTGGGGCGGTCTGCTGCTCAGCCTGGAGCTCGCCGTCATCTCGATCGCCATCGGCATCGTCATCGGCCTGGTCCTGGCGGTCTGGTACGTGTCGGCCGGACGCATGGTGCGCGGCATCATTGCCGCCTATGTCGAATTCATCCGAAACGTGCCGCTGATCCTGCTCGTCTATCTCGTCTTCTACGGTCTGCCGACCGTGGTCGACATCGCCTACAGCGCGCAAACCTCGTTCGTCGCCACGCTGGCGCTCTACAGCGGCGCCTATCTGGTCGAGGTGTTCCGCTCCGGTCTCGAAGCGGTGCCGCGCGGCCAGCTAGACGCCGGCAAGGCGATCGGCCTGACGCCCTGGCAAAGGCTGCTCCATGTGCGCCTGCCGACCATGCTGCGCATCACGCTGCCGGCGCTTTCCAACACTTTCATATCGCTGTTCAAGGACACCTCCGTCGCTTCGGTCATCTCGGTGCCCGAACTGACCTTCGGCGCGCAATGGATCAACTTCAACACCTTCCGCATCGTCGAGGTCTATCTCGTCGTGACGGCGATGTATCTGCTGACCGGCTACGCCCTGCTTTACGCGCTCCGGCTCGTCGAACGCTGGTTCAAGGTGGTGCACTAGCATGCTTGGCCAGATCGCCTACGCCTTGCCTTTCCTGGCTCAGGGTTTTGCGCTGACGCTTTGGGTGTCGCTGCTGGTCGTGACGTTCTCGCTCGTCGCCGGTGTCGTCCTTGGCGTCGGCCTGGTCTATGGCCCGGCGCCGGCGCGCTGGGCGGTGCGCATCTTCAGCGACACTATTCGCGGCATACCGATCCTGGTGCTCATCTTCTTCGTCTACTACGGGATGCCGGCCGTCGGGCTTCACCTGCCGTCCTTCTGGGCTGCCGTGCTGGCGCTGACCTTGTTCAAGACAGCCCAGGTCGTCGAATATCTCCGGGGCGCCGTCGGCTCCATCCCGAAGGGACAATCGGAGGCGGCAATGGCGATCGGCCTGACCTTCCGCCAGCGGCTGGCCCATGTCATCTTTCCGCAAGCGTTCAGGCGTTTCCTGCCGCCCTGGATCAATGGCGTCACCGACGCGGTCAAGGGCAGCGCGCTGGTCTCGCTGCTCGGCATCACCGATCTCATGCAGGCCATCAACCAGGTCATCGGCCGCACCTATGAGGCCATGCCGCTCTACATCCTTGGCGCCCTCATCTACTTCGCCGTCAACTATGCGCTTTCGCTTGCCAGCAGGCGGCTGGAGCGGCGTTTCTCCTTCATCCGGGAATAGCAATGTCCACAAGCTCGAACGATGCCCCGGCCCTTCTCGACATCCGCGATGTGTCCAAATCCTTTGGCGCCGTCCAGGTCCTGCGCTCGGTCAGCCTGCGCGTGGCGCGCGGCGAGGTGGTGACGGTCATCGGGCCCTCGGGCAGCGGCAAGACCACGCTGCTGCGCTGCGTCAACTTCCTGGAGAGCTATGACAGCGGGTCCATCCGCATCGACGGCAAGGAGGTCGGCTTCCGAGAAACCGGAGCCCGCCAGCGCCGCAGCGAACGCGACCTTGCCGCGATGCGCGCCGAGACCGGCATGGTGTTCCAGAGCTTCAACCTGTTTCCGCATCTCACCGCCGCCGGCAACATCATGCTCGGCCTCACCAAGGTGCGCGGCAAAAGCACCGTGGAGGCGCGCACGATTGCCGAACACTGGCTCGGCCGCGTCGGTCTTGCCCATAAGGCCGACAGCCTGCCGGCGGAGCTCTCCGGCGGCCAGCAGCAGCGCGTCGGAATTGCGCGCGCCGTGGCCATGGGGCCGAAAATCCTGCTGCTCGACGAGATAACCTCCGCCCTCGATCCGGAACTCGTCGGCGAGGTGCTTGAAGTGGTGCGCAGCCTCGCCGAGGACGGCATGACGATGGTGATGGTCACGCATGAGATGGCCTTTGCCCGCGACGCCTCGAGCCGCATCGTCTTCATGGCCGATGGCGGCGTCGGCGCGGTCGGCCCGCCGAAGGAGATTCTCGCAGCAGACGCCGAGAATGAGCGTCTGCGCAATTTCCTGGCGCGCTTCCGCGCCTCGCATTTCTGACATTGGATGGTTGACACCATCCCAAGGAGCCTTCTTCCATGACGCCTTACACCAGGCTCGCCGAACTCGGCCTCACATTGCCCGAGCCGCCGACGCCCATCGCCAACTTCGTTACCCATGCCGAGAGCGGCCGGCTGATCTTCCTGTCCGGCCAGGGACCGCTGCGGGCCGACGGCTCGCTCTGCACCGGGAAGGTGGGCGAGGATGTGACGGTGGAGGAGGCTTATCAGCATGCCCGCCTCACCGGCCTCAACCTGCTTGCCGTCATGCATGCTGCCGCCGGCGATCTCGGCCGCATCGTGCGCGTCGTCAAGCTGCTCGGCTTCGTCAACGCCACGCCGACCTTCAGCGACCACCCCAAAGTGGTGAATGGCTGCTCCGATCTTTTCGCCGACGTTTTCGCCACGATCGGCGGGCATGCCCGCTCGGCGATCGGCGTCGGCTCCTTGCCGGGAAACATCACCGTCGAAATCGAAGCGGTCGTCGAGATCGCTGCCTGATCTGTCATCCACGGGATTGCTCACATGAAAACATATTCAGACACCGGCTCCAACACCACGATCCGCGAACGGCTCGGCCTTCGCCCGATCATCAACGTCTCCGGCACGATGACGGCGCTCGGCGCGTCGATCATCGTGCCTGAAGCGATCAGCGCCATGTCTGAAATGGCATCGCAATGGGTGGAAATGGACGATCTGCAGCGCGCCGCAAGCGCCGTCGTCGCGCGCCTCACCGGTGGCGAGGCCGGCTTCATCACCGCCTGCTGTGCCAGCGGCATCACCATGGCGATCGCCGGCGCGATGACGGAAACCAACCTGCTCGCCATCGAACGCCTGCCGGACGACACCGGCGACCTCAAGTCGGAGGTGATCATCCAGCTTGGCCACATCGTCAACTACGGCGCCCCGATCGACCAGTCGGTCCGCGTTGCCGGCGCCAAGGTGGTGCCCGCCGGCACGGTCAGCGTCACGCAGGACTATCATGTGCGCGACGCGATCAACGACCGCACGGCGGCAGGGCTCTATGTCGTCGCGCATCACACGGTGCAATACGGCATGCTGTCGCTGGAGGAGTTCTGTGAAATCTGCCACGCCAGGGGCGTGCCGGTGATCGTCGACGCGGCTTCCGAATATGACCTGCGCGGCTTCCTGGCGCGCGGTGCCGACATCGTCATCTACAGCGGCCACAAATTCCTGAGCGGCCCGACCAGCGGCATCGTCACCGGACGCAAGGATCTGGTGCGCGCCGCCTATCTGCAGAACCGCGGCGTCGCCCGCGCCATGAAGGTCGGCAAGGAAAGTATCGCCGGCACCATGGCAGCGCTCGAAGCCTGGGAGAAGCGCGACCACGCCGGCATCCGCCGGCGCGAAGAGGCCGCCCTCAACCTTTGGAAGGATGCTCTGCAGGGTATCCCGGGCATTGGCGCGGAGATCATTCCCGACCCGACCTCCAACCCGCTCGACCGCCTGCAGGTCTTCGTGCTGCCGGAAAGCCGCTTCACCGCCGCCGGCCTTGCCTCGGCGCTTGCCGGTGGATCGCCGCCCATCATCGTGCGCAATCACGAGGTCGAACGCGGCCATTTCTTCCTCGACCCCTGCAATCTTCATCCCGGAGAGGCGGAGAGCGTCGCCGAACGGCTGCGCGCCCTGTTAACCGCGAAGGACCGGCCCGCCGACGCCATGAAGATTGCTCGCAAGGACTCTTCCGGCGCCTTACGCTGGCCGGATTGAGCGCCAAGCGGACCAACGAACCCAAAGCACCGGCTGATCACGTGACTGTGAACAGCCGGATGCGTACGCGGCGGGAATAAATCTCGGCCGCAACGGGTCTCCTCGACATAGGCCGCTACAGGCGTTGAGGAGATCCGCATGTCCGTCATCATGAACACGACAGCGAACATGGCCGCGGCGTCGGCGGCCGCCATGTGCTGGAGCGCATGACCTCAACCGGCCTCTCTCCCATGATGCACGGCTTTCCCATTGCGCTTGACACTGGTGACGCAGATGAATTCACTTTCGCCACGGCAGGCGGCTTTGCCTGTTGCCGAGGGTTTCGCCCGCACGGGCGGGGCGAGACCGCCGGTATTGCTTGAAAGCGCACGGCCTGTTCCTCGTGGAGTATCGGATGGTGCTGCTTTGAGCGAGAAGGCCGGAGCCGAGCGCTTCAGCGAGGTGGTGCTGCCTCATCTCGGTGACGCGCTGGCGCTTGCCCGCTGGTTGACCGGCAATGGCGCCGATGCCGAGGACGTCGTGCAGGACGCCTGCATAAAGGCGCATGCGGGCATATCAGGCTATGCCGGCGGCAATGCCCGCGCCTGGCTGCTGACCATCGTGCGCAACACCGCCTATACCTGGATGTCGCGCAACCGGCCGCGCGGCATGTTGGCCGTCGGTGATCTCGGCGATCTCGACGAGATGGCGGCGGCACACGGCATCAGCGTGCCGGACGAATATGGTCCGGAGGCAAGCCTGATCGCCAAGGCCGACACGGTGGCGCTTGAAACGGCGATAGCAGCCCTGCCGCAGCCGTTTCGCGAGACGCTTGTGCTGCGCGACATCAGCGGCCTCAGCTATCGCGAGATAGCGGCCATGCTCGGCGTGCCGATGGGCACGGTGATGTCCAGGCTGGCTCGCGCGCGGAGCCTGCTTATGTCTGACCTGGGGAGAGCGCCATGACCATGCATGACGATGGACTGCCCAATGATCCGGAAGGCATCAGGCTGATGATCCACGCCCTCGTCGATGGCGAACTTGATGCAGCGGCCGCGCTTGCGGTGGAGCGGCGCATTGCGGCCGATCCGCGGCTTGCCTCGGAGCATGCCCGCATCGTGGCCTTGCGGGGCGCGGTCAGCCGCCTGCCGCGCCCAGATGTCGGCGACGCCTTTCGCGCGCGCATCGCGGCCATTGGCACTGCGGCCACCGCGCAGCCGGAGTCAGGCGAAACGGCCAAGCCGCAGCAGGGCCGGCCGGCGCTCCCGGGGGTGCTTGCCCCGGGCGGGAGAGGCCAGAGGCGAAACGCCGATACGCGGCTGTCGCCAAGTCGAGCGCGCCGCTTCGGTTCGTTCGACTGGCGCGCTCTTGCCGCCTCGATCATGATCAGCGCGGTGCTGGCCAGCGGGGCAACGCAATGGGTGATGGTCAACGGCGCGTCCGACAGCTTCGCCGCGGCGGTCGCCAGCGGCCATCGCCGCAGCCTGCTTGCCGCCAGCCCGATCGACATCGTCTCGTCGGATCGCCATACGGTAAAACCCTGGCTCGACGCCCGGATCGGCGTGTCGCCGCCGGCACCGGACCTTGCCAAGGACGGTTTTGCGCTGATCGGCGGCCGGGTCGAGGTGATTTCCGGCCGCCCGGTGCCGGCACTTGTCTACCGCCACCGCGAGCATCTGATCACGCTGGTCGCCGAACCGCAGCAGGGCGGCAAGGTCAGCGAGCCTGACGATCTTTCCTCGGGCGGCTTTTCGCTGGTGCAGTGGAGCGACGGCGCCTTCTCCTACTGGGCGATCTCCGACATGGAGCGGCCCGAACTCGACGATTTCGTCGCCCGCTTCCGCAAGGCTGCGGCATAGGCCGATTTCCCGGCCGGACACCGGCAATGCCCCGCATCCTTGCCGCCGCCGCCGAATTCCGCTAAGGCGCGCCTTTGTCGCCGGGAGCAGAAGCTTGAACGATCAACGCGCCGACGTCGCCATTATCATGGGCAGCCAGTCCGACTGGGCGACCATGCGCCATGCCGCCGAGACACTGGAGGCGCTTGGCATCCCGCACAAACGGCTGATCGTCTCGGCGCACCGCACTCCCGACCGGCTCTACGCCTTCGCAAAGGGCGCCAAGGCCGCCGGCTACAAGGTCATCATCGCCGGTGCCGGCGGTGCGGCGCACCTGCCCGGCATGACGGCGGCGATGACACCGCTGCCGGTGTTCGGCGTGCCGGTGGAATCCAAGGCCCTGTCGGGACAGGATTCGCTGCTGTCCATCGTCCAGATGCCGGCCGGCATTCCGGTGGGGACGCTGGCCATCGGCAAGGCCGGTGCGGCCAATGCGGCTCTGTTGGCCGCCGCCGTGCTGGCGCTCAACGACGACAAGCTTGCCGGGCGGCTCGATGCCTGGCGCGCCTCGCAGACCGCCAAGGTCGCGGCCGAACCCACGGACACGCCGTGAGCCTGCCCGCCGGATCGACCATTGGCATCATCGGCGGCGGCCAGCTCGGCCGCATGCTGGCAATGGCGGCCGCTCGCCTCGGCTACCGCACCGTGGTGCTGGAGCCGCAGCCGGATTGCCCCGCGGCACAGGTCGCCAACCGTCAGGTCACGGCCGCCTACGATGATCCCGCCGCGCTTGCCGAATTGGCCGAGGCAAGTGCCGTCGTCACCTATGAATTCGAGAACGTTCCGGTTGCCGCCGCCGAGGCGCTCGCCGCAAAGGTGCCGGTCTATCCGCCTGCGCGCGCGCTTGATGTGGCGCAGGACCGGGTGACCGAAAAGACATTTCTCAACGGCATCGGCATTGCCACGGCGGATTTCCGCGCGGTCGACAATGACGGCGAGCTGACCGCAGCGCTGAAATCCTTTGGCGGCAGCGGCATATTGAAGACGCGGCGCATGGGCTATGACGGCAAGGGCCAGCGCGTCTTCCGTGACATGCAAGCCGGCGGTTTCGCCGGCACCTGCGAGGCCATGGGCAGCGTGCCGCTGGTCCTCGAGGCCTTCGTTTCCTTTGAGCGCGAAGTCTCCGTCATCGCCGCGCGCGGCATCGATGGCGTCGTCGCCGCCTACGATCCGGCCGAGAACGTCCACCGCAACGGCATTCTCCACACATCGACCGTGCCGGCCGCGATCGCGCCCCGGACAGCCGAGGCGGCCCGGACAGCGGCGGTGAAGATCCTGTCGGCGCTCGACTATGTCGGCGTCATCGGCGTCGAGTTCTTCGTGCTGGCCGATGGCTCGCTGCTGGCCAACGAGATCGCGCCGCGCGTCCACAATTCAGGCCACTGGACGGAAGCCGCCTGCACCGTTTCGCAGTTCGAGCAGCATATCCGCGCCGTGGCCGGCCTGCCGCTCGGCGACCCGCGACACCATTCCGACTGCGTGATGGAGAACCTGATCGGCGACAATATCTCGCGCGTTCCGGAATTGCTGGCGGAGCCCGACCTGATGCTGCATCTCTACGGCAAGGCCGCAGCGCGGCCCGGCCGCAAGATGGGCCATTTCACCCGGATCAGCCGCCGCGCCTGACAGCAATCTCGACGCCGCGAGCTACCGGGCAGGAAAACTCGGCGCATGGCGTTCTCAAGTCACGTGGCGACCACCACATCATACCAGCCGGTGCCGAGCCATTGGCCGATTGCGGATATTTGACAACACCGGGCATTCATCTCCGCTACCGGGCATGCTTGCGGTTGACACGGACAAGGCTCCTCGTTTATGAGCCACCCACAGTTCAAAGGCGCGTCTTCTGGCGCGCCTTAAAATTTCGACCCGGACCGGGTCCACACCGACAGGCAAGACCATGAAGATCAAGAATTCGCTCAAGGCGCTGAAGGCGCGTCATCGCGACAACCGTCTGGTTCGCCGCAAGGGCCGCGTCTACATCATCAACAAGACCGCCCCCCGCTATAAGGCGCGCCAGGGCTGAGCTTCGTCGCGAGGCTTTTGCCTCCGCAGTTGGTGTTTATCGTCGGTCCGCCGGCCGTTCACGCTAAAATCAGTTTGACGTTCCGCCGCCCGGGACTAGATTCGGGCGATGCGGATTCTTTTTGCATTTTTGACGGTCCTTCTCTTTTGCAGCGCCATCTCGTTGCCGGCGCGGGCCGATGATCGGGCGGTGGTGCAAGCGGCCCCGGAGCCGGCGCCTCCGGATGCCCAGCCAGTGCCGCAAGCCGCGCCTCCCGCAATGAACAGGGAAGCCCGCCTCGACAAGCTGTTTGCCGATCTCAAACGCGAGCGCAACGAAAAGGCGGCAGAGCGTATCGCCGGCATCATCTGGAGCGAATGGTCCCAGTCGGGCAGCGCCTCGATCGACCTGATGATGCAATGGTCGCAGAAGGCGCTCGAGAACCAGAAATTCGACGTAGCGCTCGATTTCCTCGACCAGGTGGTCACCTTGCAGCCGGCCTATGCCGAGGGCTGGAACCGGCGCGCCACGGTGCATTTCATGATGAAGAACTACGGCAAGTCGATGTCCGACATCGACCATACGTTGCAACTCGAACCACGCCATTTCGGCGCGCTGTCGGGCCTGGCACAGATCATGACCGTGACCGGACGCAAGCAATCGGCGCTCGAGGCTTGGCAGAAGGTCCTTGCCATCTATCCGATGCTGCGCAGCGCCCAGGATCAAGTCGGTACGCTTTCGGAAGAACTCGCCGGCGAAGGCATTTGATATTTAAGGCAGTAGGGGAATAAGGCAGTAAGGCAGTAGGAAAGAGATCGCCCGGAAATACTCCCCTATTCCCCTATTCCCCTATTCCCCTATTCCTTCTCGTATATCCCACATGAACCTGCTCTATGCCGTCTTCGCCTTCCTTCTGGCGCTCGTCTTTGGCCTTGTCGGCATCACCCGCGTCGGCTCCTGGCTGATCGAGCGCCGCAACCCGGCCGTCGGCGAATTCATCGACATCGATGGCGCGCGCATCCATTATGTCCACGTTCCTGGCCACGCCAAGGCCGACCTGCCGCCTGTTGTCTTCATCCACGGCGCCAGCGCCAATCTCAGGGATCAGATGCTGCCGCTCAGGCCGTTGCTCGAAGGGCGCGCCGAATTGCTGTTCTTCGACCGGCCGGGATTCGGTTGGTCGGGACGCGGGCCCGGCAACAACAAGGATCCGTGGTCGCAGGCCGACACCGTCGCCGCGCTGATGGACCATCTCGGCATGAAGCAGGCTATCATCGTCGGCCATTCCTTCGGTGGCGCGGTGACGACCGCCTTCGGCCGCGAGCATGCCGACAAGACGCTCGGACTGGTATTCCTGGCACCGGCAACCCATCCGTGGCCCGGCGGCGCAACCGCCTGGTACTACGACCTGACCACCATTCCGGTGATCGGCCGGCTGTTCTCCGAAACGCTGAGCTATCCGGCAGGAATGCTGCGGATCGCCGACGCTACGACCTGCGTCTTCTCGCCCAACAAAGTGCCGGACAATTATGTCGCCGAGGCCTCGATCCCGCTGGTGCTGAGACCGTCGGCCTTCCGCGCAAATGCCAGCGATGTCGCCGGCCTCTACCGCTATGCGCTTGGGGCCGCGCCGCGCTACGCCGAGATCAAGGCGCCGACCGTGGTCATCTCGGGCGATCGAGACAAGGTCGTCTACGCCCATATCCATTCGGTCGGCCTCGAGCGCAACATTGCCAGCGCCGAACTGGTCTGGGTGCGCAATCTCGGCCACAAGCCGGACTGGATCGCGTCTGATCTGGTCGTTGGCGCCATCGAGAAGGCCGCCGGCAGGAGTGTGGATCTGGAGGCGATGGCAAGGGCGGTGGAAGCGCGGATCGCCGGCGATGCCTATGGCGTCGGCAAATGCGCCGACCTCAAGGAACCCGAAGCGGAGTTGGCGCCGACCTGATGTGCGTCTTCCGAAAATGGTCGTCGAAAAAGGGTATCGGGGCCAGAGCGGCATGTACGTCCTGAAACACGGCATAAAGAAAAATCCCGAAAAATTCTGGACGCTGCCGGACCGCATCTTCTTCGGTTACGGCGCCTGCCCCATCCTTGCGGGCGTCTTTCTCAGCTATCCTCCCCTGGACGGATTTTACGGCGAGCGGATCATTCCAAGCGGGAACGATTCCGGAAACCATATCTATGTGACCAACGGGGCGTGATCGCCTTCGACTACCATGGCTATTCCAGCCGCGAACGGCTTCTGGAACACCACAAACGAGGATGGGCTTCGCACAGCGCCGACTGGCACTGCACGCTGGAAAAGGTCGATTTCGATCTGCTCGACACTGCCGAACTTAATCGGCGAAAGATGCGGGGACCGGATCAATATCTGCAAGATCCCATACCCCGCGCGCGTCGCTTCCTTCAGCGCATTGACCACGCCGCAGCGGCAACAAGAGCTCTCAAGATCGCAACGCGGTGAAGCCCTGGGGCGGGCTTATCGGGTGCCCAAGTCCGAACCGACATAGGCGATGCGCAGCATATTGGTCGAACCGGGCGTCCTTAGCGGCACGCCGGCGGTGATGATGACGCGGTCGCCGGGCTTGCCGAATTCCTCTTCAAGCGCGATGCGGCAGGCGCGATCGACCATGTCGTCGAGATCGGTGGCATCGGGGGAGACGACGCAGTGCGTGCCCCACAGCAGCGACAGCCGCCGCGCCGTGTTGACGATCGGCGACAGGGCCACGATCGGCACCTGCGGGCGCTCGCGCGCGGCGCGCAGGCCCGTGGTGCCGGAAGCCGTGTAAGTGATGATCGCCGACAGTTTCAGCGTCTCGGCGATTTCGCGGGCCGCCAGCGAGATCGCATCGGCGCCGGTTGCTTCAGGCTCGGAACGCTGGGCGTTGATGATGCCTGCATAGGTCGGATCGGTTTCCACCTTGGTGGCGATGCGGTTCATCATCGCCACCGCTTCCACCGGATAGGCGCCCGCGGCCGATTCGGCCGAAAGCATGATGGCGTCGGCGCCTTCGAAGACGGCGATCGAAACGTCGGAGACTTCCGCGCGGGTCGGCACGGGCGCGGTGATCATCGATTCCAGCATCTGCGTGGCGACCACCACCGGCTTGCCGGCGCGGCGCGCTGCGCGCGTGATCTGCTTCTGGATCCCGGGCACGGCTTCCAGCGGCATCTCGACGCCGAGATCGCCCCGCGCGACCATCAGCGCGTCCGAGAGTTCAATGATTTCGGCCAGACGGGCAACCGCCTGCGGCTTCTCGATCTTGGCCATGATCAGCGCCCGGCCGCGTGCGATCTTGCGCGCTTCGGCCAGGTCCTCCGGCCGCTGCACGAAGGACAGCGCTATCCAGTCGACGCCGGTGGCGAGCACCGCGTCGAGATCCCTGCGGTCCTTCTCGGTCAGCGCGCCGACCGGCAGGTCGGTATCGGGCAGGCTGACGCCCTTTCTGTCGGAAATCGTCGTGCCGGCAACGACGGTGCAGACGATCGCCTTGCCATTGGCCTTCACCGCTTTCAGCTCCAGCTTTCCGTCGTCGATCAGCAGCCGGTGGCCGGCCTCGACCGAACTCAGGATTTCGGGATGCGGCAGATAGACCCTGGCCGCGGTGCCGGGCTCGGGATTGTCGTCGAGCGTGAAGGTCTGGCCGACGGTCAGCACCTCCTTGCCGTTGGCGAACTTGCCGACGCGCAGCTTGGGTCCTTGCAGGTCGGCAAGGATGCCGATCGGCCTTCCGACCGTCTCCTCGACGGCGCGGATGCGTCCGACGAGCGTGCGCATCAACTCGTGATCGGTATGGCTCATGTTGATGCGGAACACATCGGCGCCCGCTTCGAACAGCTTCTTCAGCATTTCCTCGGAAGAGGAGGCCGGACCGATGGTGGCTAGGATCTTGACCTTGCGGCTGCGTCTCATTGACTGTTTGTTCCCGGGGCGGCTGGCGCGCCTCCCGTTGCGGGGTCGTCGGTTAGCTGGACCATCCAGCTTGCCTGCTCGCCCGTGTCGTATTCCTGGAATCCGGCGCGCTGGAAGCCCCGGGCGACGCAATCGGTGACGCCGGCGATCTTGAACTCTTTTTCAGCCACGCACATGTTGATCGGGCCGTCCCAGCGTCCGCCGCGTTCGGCGTCTTCTGCATAAAGATAGTAAAACCTTGATGACAGCGGCCCTTCGATCAGCGTCTTGCAACTCGATCCTTCGATGTGCCACCAGCCCTCGGTGATCCAGCCGGCCTTGGCACGATAGCCGATGCCGACGCCGACCAGGTTTTGCGTCGCGTTGCAGACGCGGAAATCAGCGCGGGCGGGCGAGGCCGCAACCATCGCGGACAAACCCACGGCGAGCGTCAGGAGCGGCATGGCGAAGGCGAAGCGCACGCGCCGCCCGCCGGCGGAACTCATCCTGAAACCCCTCAAGAACCACATCAGCATCTCTCTGCGCCCCTTTTCGGAAAAGTCCGGGCGCATGTCAACGCGCCGTTTTGTCCAATTCCAATCGATTTAAGAAGGCTCCCGGCGCGCGATCCGTCGCCCCTTGCCAGATTTCAGCGGAAACCTTGGCCAAACAACGGCATTGCGCCCGCGTCGTCTTCGTGGAAAGACGATAGCATCCTCCCCGGAAGCCAGCGAACAGACCATTTCCCGCCAATGACCCGATCCACAGTTTTCGCGCCTTTCGATGTCGTCGAGGGCGACCGCAAGCGGGGCATGGTGCTGTTGGCCGACCATGCCCGCCGCGACCTGCCTGAAGACTATGGCAGCCTTGGCCTGCCGGCGGCGGCGTTCGACCGCCACATCGCCTATGACATCGGCGTCGAGGCGGTGACGCGCGAACTCGCTGCCTTGCTCGATGTGCCAGCGGTGCTCGCCAATTTTTCGCGGCTGCTGATTGATCCCAATCGCGGCGAGGATGATCCGACGCTGATCCGTCAGCTCTATGACGGCACGGTCGTGACGGGAAACTATCCCCTCGCCCCGGAGGAGCGCGAAAGGCGGCTTGACCGCTTCTACCGGCCCTATCACGACGCCGTCGGCGCCATGATCGCCTCGGTCGCGCAGGCTTCCGGCAAGGCACCCTTCATCTTCTCCGTGCATTCCTTCACGCCGGTCATGCAGGGCAGGCAGCGGCCGTGGCATGTCGGCGTGCTGTGGGACCGCGACGACCGCGTGGCGCGGCCGCTGATCGACATGTTGGCCGCTGACAAAAACCTCGTTGTCGGCGACAACGAGCCCTATGACGGCGCGCTGCGGGGCGACACCATGTTCAGGCACGCCATCGTCAACGGCTATGCCCACGCGCTGATCGAAATCCGCCAGGACCTGATCGCGACCGGCGGGGATGCGCTTTCGTGGGCTGAGCGTCTGGCGCCGATCGTTGACGCGATCGATCGCCGTCCCGATATACACCAAGTGAAGATGTTCGGCTCGCGCACCGGGCCGTTATGAGGAGGTTTCGATGACCGAACTCAGCGACGAACAGAAACGCGACTTCGAGGCCGCCGCCTTTCGCCGGCTGGTGGCGCATCTGCGTGAGCGTGGCGACGTGCAGAACATCGATTTGATGAACCTCGCCGGCTTCTGCCGCAACTGCCTGTCGAACTGGTATCGCGAGGCCGCGGAAGCCGAAGGCGTCGATCTCAGCAAGGACCAGTCGCGCGAGATCGTCTACGGCATGCCTTACGCGCAATGGCAGGCGCTGCACCAGACCGAAACCTCCGACGCCAAGAAAGCCGAATTCGAGGCCAGGCGACCCAGAGACCACTAGGTGGTCTCTCACGTCCTCGATTACCCTAGGCGTTCGTTTGGCCCAAATGCTTCCCGAGCGCAGCGCTTGACTGAAAATTGAATCGATCTAATTTGCCGCGCAAAGCCACTTTCTGACCGGATTCGCCTATGAACGCGTCGAATGCAATGCAGACCGCCATTCGCGGCCGCTGGGCCGTGGCGGCCATCTTCCTCGCCAACGGCTTCCTGACCGGCAGCTGGGCGCCGCAGATCCCGGTGTTCCTGACCCGCCTGGACATTTCCAAGTTCACTCTGGGGCTTTTGATCCTGCTGTTCGGCGCCGGCGCCGTCACCGCCATGACCTGGTGCGGTCACCTGATTTCGAAACACGGCTCGCGCACCGTGCTGCGCTGGTTTGGCCTCTGCGGCAGCCTCGGCCTGCTGGTCGTGGCGCTGGCGCCCAACGTGCCGCTGGCTGCCGTCGCCATGTTCATCTTTGGCGGCTCCATCGGCGGCATGGATGTCGCCATGAACGCCAATGCGGTGGTGGTCGAGCGGCGGCTGTCGCGCGCGATCATGTCCTCCTCGCATGGCTTCTGGAGCCTCGGCGGTTTCGCCGGCGGTGCCCTTGGCGGCTTTGCCATCCAGAACTACGGCCACCTCGCCCACGCCGCGGTCGTGACGGCGCTTGCCTTAGCGGCGATCGCGGCGGCGGTGCCCTATATCGTCGCCGAGGGCAGGCCGCAGGCTGCCGAGCATCATAAATTCAGCTTGCCGGGAAACCCGCTGGTCTACCTCGTGGGCCTGATGGCGCTGCTGACGATGGTCTCTGAAGGCGCCGTACTCGACTGGGCAGCGCTTTATCTCAGGCAGGAACTTGGCGCCGATCTCGCCATTGCCGGCCTCGCCTATGCCGCCTTTTCCGGCGTCATGGCGATCATGCGTTTCTTCGGCGATGGCGTGCGCAATCGTTTCGGGGCCGTGACGACGTTGCGCGGTTCGGCGATCATCGCTGCCGCCGGCATGCTGATCGCAGGCCTGTCGCCCTCACCGTGGCTTGCCATCTCCGCCTTCGCTCTGTGCGGCTTCGGCATCGCCAATATGGTGCCGATCATCTTTTCGGCCGGCGGCAACCAGGAAGGCATGTCGTCGGGCACCGGCATGAGCGTGGTCACCACTATGGGCTATTCCGGCATCCTCGTGGCGCCCTCCGCGATCGGCTTTGTCGCCGAGCATTCCAGCTTCGGCCCGATCTTCATCGCCATGTCGGGCCTGCTGATCGTCGTCCTGCTGATGGCCGGATTGGCTCACCGCGCCGAATTCGCTCCCGACGCGGCGCCGGCCGAATAGCGTTTCAGTTCCTCGTGGAGGAAATCCGCCACGCGTCGGATGCGCACGCTGGTGCGCACGTCGCGATGCATGGCCAGCCACACCGGCAAGCTGGGCAGCGGCAGGCCCGGCAGCACCTTCTCCACCAGGGGGTCCCGCTCGGCCAGCGGCTCCTGGCCGAGGCCGATGCCGTTTCCCGCCCGTACCGCCTCCCAAAGCACGATCTGGTTGTCGGCCCGGAAGCGAAAACTGTTCCGGGTGACCGGTATGCCGAAATGCGTAAAGCCTCGGATCATCTCGTCGCTCCGGTCGAAGCCGATCAGCGCGTGGTCGAGCAGGTCGGCCGGCTCGCGCGGGTGGCCGCACCGGTCGAGATAGGCTAGGGAAGCACAGGCGCAGAGCGCGATATCGCAGACCTTGCGCGCCACCAACTCGTTCTGTGTCGGCTTGACCATGCGGATGGCGATGTCGGCATCCCGGCGCAGCAGGTTCTCGACCTGGTTGGAAGCGACGATCTCGACCTCGATGCCGGGCTCCTCGATGCCGAGCCGCGCCATCATGTCGGGCAGCACATAGGCCGCCACCACCTCGCTGGCGGCGATGCGCACCGTCCCTTCGATCGCTTCGACCGAACCCAGCGCCAGCCGTGAAAAAGCGCTCGCCTGCTCGCTCACCGCCTTGCCGCGCTCGAAGAGAGTGGCCCCGGCCTCGGTCAGCGCGTAGCCGCTTCGCCCGCGCCGGAACAGGATGACGCCGAGCGCTTGTTCTAGTTCCGAGATGTGGCGGCCAAGCGTCGGCTGGCTTGCCGATAGCTTTCTCGCCGCGGCCGACAGGCTGCCGGTCTCAGCGACCGTGACGAAGCTCTTGATCAGGTTCCAGTCGATATCAGCCATTCACAACTGAATATCAGAACTGCACACATGGTCAATTTCAATTCATTGGTGAGGCAATCATATTCGGCCTGCAAACATCGATACGCCCTGCAACAAGCCAACCAGGAGTAACCCAAATGACCAAGATTGCACTCACCGCCGCTGCCCTCCTCATCGCCGCCAACGCCGCTTTCGCAAGCAGCGACAAGTTCGGCTCGAACAATGCCAGCCAGACGCCTGTCGCCAGCAAAGACAAGACGATCACCACATCGATCGAGAAGTCGAATGCAATCATCCGGAAGCCGGTCGTCCAGGGCAGCAACCGCGACCTCTTCGGCAACCGCTGAACAGACGCCGAGATATCCCCAAGGCGGTGGGCTTGTCCCGTCGCTTCACAGCAAACAGGAGACGAAGAATGACCAAGATTGCAATCCTCGGCGCCAATGGCCGGCTCGGCCGCGTGGTCGCCAAGGCCTTCATCGATGCGGGCTATGATGTCCGCGCCATCACCCGCACCGGCAAGGTGCCGGCTGAGCTTGCAGGCGCGACGGCCGTCGCCGGCGATGCGCTGGACGGCGAGTCTCTGATCCGCGCCACGCAGGGCGTCGACATCATTTTCAACGGCCTGAACCCGATCTACACCGACTGGGGCAAGTGCCTGCCGATGGCCGAGAATGTCATGGCCGCCTGCCGCGCCAACGGCACGCTGCATCTCTTCCCCGGCACCATCTACAATTATGGCTCGCCGATGCCGGCGGTGATCACGGAAGACACGCCGTTCCACCCGACAACCGAGAAAGGGCGGATCCGCTGCGCCATGGAGGCGCTGTTCCGCCGTGAAGCTGAGGCGGGTCGGGTGCGCACGATCATTCTGCGCGCCGGCGATTTCTTCGGCGGCACCGGCAACGGCTCCTGGTTCGACCTCGTCGTGGCCGCCAAGATGAGCAAGGGCATCTACACTGCGCCCGGCCCGGCCGATCTGGTGCATGAATGGGCCTATCTGCCGGATTTCGCTGTCGGTTTCGTCGCGCTGACGCGCAACCTCGACAAGCTCGGCTCTTACGAGGCGCTGAATTTTCCGGGCCATGCCGTCACCGACATCGAAATCAAGACGGCCGCCGAAAAGGCGCTCGGACGCAAGCTGAAACTCAGCTTCATGCCCTGGTGGGTGCTGCGCGCCGGCAGCCCGTTCGTGGCGATGTGGCGCGAGATCGTCTCGATGTCCTATCTGCGCTTCGAAGCGCACCGGCTGGCCTCGGCGCGGCTGAACGAGATCATCGGTGAAATCCCGCACACCCCTCTGAACCAGGCGGTGCACGAAGCCTTGCAGGATATCGGCGTCGCCGTCGCGCCGGCCTGGCACCAAGCAGCGTGATTGCCGAGCGTGCCGAAAAGACGGGAACGGCGGGCTCGGCCGCAAATCGTTGCCAGTCAGATCCGGCCCATCAGAAGCAGGATAAGCACCACGACGAGGACGACGCCGACGATGCCCGACGGCCCGTAGCCCCAGGAGCGCGAATGCGGCCATGCCGGCACCGCGCCGATCAGGATCAGGATCAGGATGATGATGAGAATCGTGCTGATCGTCATTTTAGAGCCCTCGCCGTCTGGTTGAATCCGAGGGAACAATGCAAAAGGCCGCCCGGTAGTTCCCGGGCGGCCTTTTGACCTGCCTTGCGAAACCGCTCTATTCGGCGGCCTTCGGGAAGGCGACTGCCGGCTCGGCGTCGCCATCGGCCGCTGGCTCCTGCGGCGAGATCTCTCGCTTGCCGCGTCGCAACAGCCGGCTGAACCACCCTCGCCGCGCGCCGGGCTTGACCTTGGCGCGGGTGAACACCATCAGCATCGACGGCGTCACCACCAGCGTCAGCACGGTGGCGAAGGACAGGCCGAACACGATCGCCGACGACAGCGAAATCCACCACTGCGTCGAAGGCGCGTTGATCGTCGTCTCATGATGGAAGATCTCGAGACCGAGGCCGAAGGCGATCGGCAGCACGCCGAGGATAGCCGAAACCGCCGTCAGCACCACAGGGCGAGCACGCTCGCGGCAGGTCTGCAGCACAGCTTCCATCTTGTCCCAACCCTCCTCGCGCAGCCGGTCATAGGTGTCGATCAGCACGATGTTGTTGTTGACCACCACGCCGGCCAGCGCGATGACGCCGATGCCCGACATGACGATGCCGAACGCCTCGCCTGTCAGAAGCAGGCCCAGGAACACGCCGATCGTTGCCATGACCACGCAGGACAGCACCAGCCAGACGCTGGTGAACTTGTTGAACTGCGCCAGCAGCACCAGGAAGATCAGGAAGATCGCCGCGCTGAAGGCCTTGCTGAGGAAGGCGCTCGCTTCCGCGCTGTCCTCGTTGGAGCCGGCGAGCTTCCAGCGTATGCCGCTGCCGAGATCCATGTCCGAGACCGCCTTGGTCACCTGCTCCTGTACGGCGGCGACCTGCGCGCCGGCGGCGACATTGGCCTGCACCACCACGGTGCGCGCGCCGTCGATGCGGTTGAGGATGCCGACCGTCGGCTCGGGCTTGCGCACGACGAAATTCGAGATCGGCACCGATCCTTGCGACGTCTGCACCCTGAGTTCGTCGAGCGTCGACAGCGTGCGCCGGTCTTCCGGAAGGCGCAGGCGGATGTCGACGGCATCGTCGGCGCCCGCCGGCCGGTATTCCGACAGCTTCAAGCCGTTGGTCACCAGCTGCACCACGGTGCCGACCGAGGTCGGGCTGATGCCGTATTGGGCGGCCTTGGCGCGGTCGACCTCGAGCGCCCAGTCGACGCCGGGCGGCGGCAGGCCGTCCGAAATGTCGATGACGTTGGGCACCTTGGCGATCCGCGCCGCCACCGCGCGCGCCTTGTCGTCGAGCCCCTTGGGATCGGCGGCCGAAAGCCTGATCTGGATCGGCTTGCCGGTCGGCGGACCTGCCTCCGGCACGCGCACCTCGACATCGACGCCGGGAATGCCGGCCATGACGCCGCGCAGGTCGCTGAGGATCTGGTTGGCGGACTTGCGCTCGCGCCAGTCGACGAATTCGTACTGGATCACGCCGACGACGTCCTCGGGAATGTCCTGGCCGCCGCCCTGAGTCTTGCCGGCGCGTGTATAGACCGATTTCACGCCCGGCCAGCCGAGCAGCCTGTTCTCCGCCGTCCTGGTGGCGGCATCCATCTCGGCCAGCGAAAGATTGCCGCGCGCATGCACGTAGAGCAGGCCGTAGTCCGGCTCGACGCTGGGGAAGAACTCGACGCCGGCGCCGTATTTCGAATAGGCGTAGCCGACGCCGAACAGCAGCGCCACGGTGAGCACCAGGACGGTGATCGGGAAGCGCACCGCCTGCTTGACGATGGCCATGTACCAGCCGTCGCGGTTGTCGTCCTCGTGATGCTTCGGCGCCTTGGCGAAGATCGCGCCCAGCGTCGGCGCGAACACCAGCGCATAGAGCATCGAGGCCGACAGCGTGACGATCAGCGTGATCGGCATGTATTTCATGAAGTCGCCGATGATGCCGGGCCAGAACAGCAGCGGCGAGAACGCGGCGATGCGCGTCATCGTCGCCGCGATAACCGGGCCGGCCATGCGCTTGGCGGCGAGCGCGAAGGCATCCGCCTTCGGCATGCCTTCGCTCATGCGCCGCTCGGCGAACTCGGTGACGATGATGGCGTCGTCGACCAGCATGCCGACAGCCAGGATGAGGCTGAACAGCACGATCATGTTGATCGTGTAGCCCATCATGGCAAGCAGCAATATGCCGATCAGGAAGGACGATGGTATGGCCAGCCCGATGAGCAGCGAGGCGCGGCCCGACAGCGCGTAGAGAATGACGATGAACACCAGGATCACGGCGATCATGACGTGGTTCTGGAGGTCACCCAAGAGCTGGTTGACGAAGACCGACTTGTCCTGCGTGTAGGTGACATGCATGCCTTCGGGCATCGTCTTGATGAAGGTGTCGGACACCTCCCTGACATGGTTCAGCGTGTCGATCAGGTTGGCGCCGATGCGCTTCTTCACCTCGATGGCGATGGCCGGCTTGCCGTCGAGGCGAGTGACCGTCTCGGCGTCCTTGAAGGTCGAGCGTATGGTGGCGATGTCCTTGGCCTGCACCACGGCGTTGGGTGTGGCGACGACCGGCAGGTTGGCCACGTCCTCGGGCGTCTCGATCAGCGACGGCACCTTGACCGCGTATTTGCCTTCCGAGCCTTCGAGATTGCCGGCGGCGACCAGGCTGTTGGAGGCGCCGACGCCTTGCATCAGCTGGTCGAGCTGCAGCCCGTAGGAGGACAGCTTCACCGGATCGATGACCACTTCGACCAGATCGTCGCGCGCGCCCTGCAGCGAGCCTTCCAGCACGCCCGGTACCTCTTCGATACGGTCGCGCAGTTCGCGCGCAGCCGCCGTCAGCACGCGCTCCGGCACGTCGCCCGACAGAGTGACGACGAGGACCGGAAACTCGGAAACGTTGACCTCGTTGACCGTCGGCTCCTCGGCCGCCTGCGGCAGGTCGGCCTTGGCGTCCTGCACCTTGCTGCGCGTGTCCTGGAGCGCCGTGGCCAGATTGGTCTGCGGCTGGAACTCGACAAGCACGTAGCCGCCGCCCTGGAAGGCGGCCGAGCGCATCTCCTTGAGGCCCTTCAGGCTCTTCAGCTTGCTTTCCATCGGCCGCAGGAGAAGGCGTTCCGAATCCTCCGGCGAAATGCCCTGGTAGATCAGGCTGATATACATCATCGGGATCGGAACGTCGGGTTCCGCTTCCTTGGGCGTCGACTGATAGGCGACCCAGCCCGCCGCCAGCAGGAACAGCAGGGCGGATATTGTGAGGCGGGCGTTGTGGATTGCGAGTCTGACGATATCCATGACTTGATGCCTGCTGTTTCTTCGGAAGCGGCGAACTGGCGGGAGGCGCCGGAGATCCCGACGCCGGGCTTTGCGCTACTGCGTACCGGCGGTGGCTTCGCCGATCAGCTTGTTGATGGTCGCCTGGTCGGCCTCGACGGGCTTGACGATATCGCCTTCCTTCACCAGTTCCTGGCCGGCGACAATGATGCGCGCATCTTTCGGAATTCCGCCGAGCACGAGACCGTTCGGCGTGTCGTCCACCAGGTCGATCGGGTAGAAGGCCACCTTGTCGTCGCTGCCGACGGCGCGGATGCCGAGATCGCCCTTGTCACCCAGCGTCACCACCGAACGCGGCAGCAGAACCGCGTCGGTCGGCTCGGCGCTGAGCGTGATCTCGGCCGTCATACCGGCGGGGATGCTGCCATCCGCATTTGGGATCGCCACTTCGACACGGAAGGTGCGGGTCTGGGAGGAGGCGTCGCGGCTGATATACCGCACGGTGCCGGTGACCTTCTGGTCGTTGACCAGGCGCACATTGGCCTCTTCGCCGATCTTGATGTAGCGCAGGTCGCGTTCGCTGATTTCGCCGCGGGCGATCACCGGATCGAGCTTGAGGATGGTCGCCACCTCGCCGCCTTGCATGACCGAGCTGCCGAGTTCCACCGGCACCCTGTCGATGACGCCGTCGAACGGCGCCTTGACCTCGTTGCGGTCGAGCTCAGCCTGCGCGGTCTCCAGCATCGATTGCGCCGAGGTCAAATTCGAGCGCGCCGTGTCGAGCTGCAGCTTCGGCAGATTGCCGGTCTTGGCCAGCCGTTCGGCGGCGTCGAGCTCGGCCTTGCGTTGCGCCAGCAACTGCTTGGCGTTGTCGACATTCGAGATTTTCTCTTCGGCCGCCAGCATCAGAACCAGATCGCCCGTCTTGACGTGCTGGCCTTGGCTGACCGGCAGTTTGTCGATGACACCGGCGACGCGCGTTGCCAGCACCGCCCGCTTGTCGGCCTCGGTCAACCCCGAAATGCGGATAGCGCGCGCATAGGTCTTGCGCGGCGGCGTCACCACCGCGACGGTGCGCGGCGCGGCTTTCGGCTCGGCTTGCGCCGTGTTCGGCTTGCCGGCCTCCGGCGTCTTGGCCTTTTCGGCCTCTGCCGCCCTCTGGGCGTCGGCGGCGGCACTGCCAACGGATGAAAACTCGCCCGTCGCCATCCAGGCGGCGAAACCGATGAGCACAACAATGGCAGCAAGCTTGTGAAACCTGATTTTCGGCATCGTCGTTTTTTCCACTGCGGGGTTTGGCCGGGACTGCGTCCTCCTCGAGGAGCGCGTCGCCGATATGGGTGCGCGCCAGGCCGTGTTCAAATTGCCGTGATCGGCGAAGCGCGCTTCTACATCAAGTTTGCAACGCAATATAGTCGGAAAGTTGCAGCAGCATTGCGAAGCTGGACAGAGTATAGCCGTCGCGAAGCATTTTTTTGCCCAACTAGGGTGCGGCTTGAGCGGGGCTCGTTGGCGACCGATGATCGGCCGTTGAAGGCCCGGTGCCGCCGGGCCTGCGTCTGCTCTCGGAGGCACGACGCCGGCGCGAGGCGATTTTCAACCCCACGCGGGTTTCGAGCACGATGATAACCTCGGCCTGACGGACCATCCCGGCGTGCGACATTTCACGCAACACACTGGAATTGCTTGAAGAACGGACCGTTCAACTCTGATCCAGATCGTCGTTCCCTGGTCAAGCCGGATGCTCCAGGAGCGAGGACGGGTCGCCTCGATGCGTCTGCTCCATCGCGTTCCGCCGTCTAGGCTTGAGACATGATATAGCCTCGAACAAAACGCCTGCTGGTGCTGTTCGTGGCAGTATTCCTCGCCCGCCAGTCACCGTTCCGGATACGGTCGAGGGATGGCGCCCAACAGCGGCGCCCGCACGACACTGGCAGCAGGCGTCAGCATGATGATGCGCGCCTCACACGCGATGGTTGTTGCTGGCGCCGGAAGGAACTTGCTGGCACCGCGCGGCAGATCACGCCCGTGTGACGGATGCGGGTTCAGGCCCGGCGACGCTCCGCTTCGGGGTTCTTGCGCGCGGCCAGGAATTCCTTCACCCGTCGGCCAGGTGCCGGACCCCGCACCGGCTTGAAGCCGTCGTCGAGCTCGCCGGAGAGGTCGAGCGTCGGCCGCTTGCCGACGGCATCGTAGTTCTCCTCCAGCCAATCGCTGGCAGCGGTGCGGCCAAGATCGCGCAGATAGGCCAGGAATGCCCATTCGGCATTGACCTTCGATGATGCCGACAGGTCCTTGAAGGCCTCATCGGCGTCGATGCGGTGCATGCGGATGTCCCGGTACTCGCCCCGCGGCAGGCGGCCGGCGGCGATCAGTTCCTTGACGAAGGCGATCGAACGGAATTCGCGCAGCAGCCCGGCGTTGAAGGTGATCTCGTCGATGCGGTTCTGGATCTCGTTGGCGCTTTTGGGCGTTCCCTCGCGCACGACCGGATTGATCTGCACCAAAAGCACGTCCTCGGTGGCAGCCGTCTTGAAGAACGGATAGAGCGCCGGATTGCCGCCATAACCGCCATCCCAATAGGGCACGCCCTTGATCTCGACGGCGCGGAACAGTTGCGGCAGGCAGGCCGAGGCCATCACTGTGTCGAGGTCGATCTCGCCATCGGAAAACACCCGTAGCTGTCCGGTCTCGACATTGGTGGCGGAAATGAACAGTTCCATCGACTTGCAGGCATGCACATTCTTGAAATCAATCTCCTGCGCAACGACGTCGCGCAGCGGATTGAGGCCGAGCGGGTTGGCGACATAGGGCGAGAACACGCGCGACATGGTGTCGAAGAAGACATAACCCGGCGTGTTCTCGATCGACCAATTGCCCCAGGCGACGTCCCACGGCATGCGCTGCACCGGGCTGAACCGGCCCTTCGCCGCCACCGCATGCCAGAAGTCGTCGAGCTTCTTGCGCGCGCCTTCGACGCCGCCGCGAACGAAGCCGTCGGCCAGCGCCACCGCGTTCATCGCGCCCGCGCTTGTGCCGGACACCGCTGCGATCTCCAGCCGGCCATCCTCCAGAAGCCGGTCGAGCACGCCCCAGGAAAAAGCCCCGTGGGAACCGCCGCCCTGAAGCGCGATGTTGATCTTCTTCTTTTCCTCCGCCTCGCCGTTCTTCGTCATGGCGTTCCTGTCGATCCGGTGCCTGACTTATTGCGCGCGCCCGGGAATCGGGGCGTCACCGTCACGGCAGACCTATGTTGCAGTGCAGCATATAAGGACACACCAAGGCAAGAACACGAGCACGGTCGCGTGATCGCATGAAATTTCGATCATGCAGAAACACCCCTCCGCCTCGCGACAGAAGGGTGGCGCATCTTCGAAACAGATTTGATGCTCAGGCGACGAGGTCCGGCATCGGTCCGACATAGCGCGACAGCGGCCGGATCAGCCGTCCCGTCGTCTGCTGCTCGCGCGCATGCGCGACCCAACCGGCGACGCGCCCGGCCGCGAAGACATTGCTGAAGGCTTGGCTGGGAAAACCCGCCGCTTCCAGCACCAGCGCGGTGTAGAACTCGACATTGGTCTGCAGCGAGCGCTGCGGCTTGGCAATCCGAAGCACATCGAGCGCCGTCTGTTCGACTGTCTCGGCGAAGGCCAGCCGGCGACCGGTCTCGCCCTCGCCGCCGAGCTGCCGCACCACCGCCTTCAGCACATCGGCGCGCGGATCGCGCACGCGGTAGATGCGGTGGCCGAAGCCCATGATGCGTTCACCACGCGCGATCTCGCCGCGCAGCCAGCCGGCGGCGTCGCCATGCGCCTGGATGGCGTCGAGCATCTCGATGACAGGGCCGGGCGCGCCGCCATGCAGCGGCCCCTTGAGCGCCCCGAGGCCAGCCAGCACCGACGATGTCAGCCCGGCCTGCGTCGAAGCGACGATGCGCGTGGCGAAGGTCGAGGCATTGAGGCCGTGGTCGCAGACGGTCACGAGGTAAGTGTCGAGTGCCTTTGCCAGAACCGGCGTCGGCACGGAACCGTCGAGCATCCTCAGCATATCGGCGGCATGATCGGCCTTCCCATCCGGCGCGACCGGCTGCTCGCCGCGCCGCAGGCGCAAGAGCGCCGGCGTCAGCACGGCGGGCGCCGCGATCAGCCGAAGCGCGTCCGTCAGCGTCTCGCCGTCCGGCAGCAGCGCCATGCCGGCGCGCATGGCGCTATAGACGTCGAGCGGCGCCAGCAGGGGCAGGCAAGACAAGAGCCGGTCGAACACCTCGACGCGCGCCTGGCCCAGTCTCGCGGCCAGTTCCGCGTCTCCGGGAAGGTCGTAGAAGAAGCCGTCGAAAAGCAGGCGAACGACCTGCGGATAGTTCCATCGCCCGGCCAGTTCCGGCAGGGAGTACCCCCGGATCGTCAAGCGGCCGCCCAGCCCATCCACGTCGGACAGCACCGTTTCCGCCGCCACCACATCATCGAGCCCGTTCGCCATGGCTTTGTCTCCTTGAGCTTTTCCGACACTAAGGATAAGGATGGGCAACACGCGCATCAATCTTGATCAACATAATCAATATGGGACCGACATGTCCGAATGGCTGTCGCGGGACGAGGCACTGGAACGGCTCAAGGTGCGGCCGCAGACGCTCTACGCCTATGTCAGTCGCGGGCGCATCGGCATGCGCCGGGACATTGCCGATCCACGCCGCAGCCAATATCGCGCCGACGATATCGCGGCCCTGATGATGCGAAGAGAGCGCGGACGCAGCCCATCGGCCATCGCCGAAAGCGCCATCGCCTGGGGCGAACCCTCGCTCGTCACCTCGATCTCGACCGTTTCGCACGGCCACCTTGTCTATCGGGGCCGCGACGCCGTTGCGCTGTCCGAACATGCCACGCTCGAAGAGACCGCCGCCGTGCTGTGGGCCCTGCCTGAGCCGGTGAGTTTCGAGGCTCCGGCCTCGGATCAATCCCAACAACTCGGCCGAGCCCCAGCCTTCATGCAACTTGCCATGCTCGCCGGCCAGGCGCGGCCTTCACTAGGGCGCGGCGCCGCCTCGCTGTGCGCCGACGCCGCGCGCGCGATCGGCGTGCTGGCCGGCGCTCTTGGCGCCTCGGCGGGATCAGATCCGGTGCACATGCGGTTGGCGCGAGGCTGGTCGGTGGATGAAGGCGGGGCGCAGGCTATCCGGCGCGCCCTTGTGCTGCTTGCCGATCACGAACTCAACGCATCGACCTTCGCGGCGCGCGTCGCGGCCTCGACCGGAGCCTCGCCCGCCGCCTGCCTGCTCGCGGGTCTGGCGACACTTTCCGGTCCGCGGCACGGTGGCGCCGGCGAGGCTGTGATGCAACTCGCGGACGATGCGGCGCGGCACGGCGCCGATGCGGCGATCCGGCGCTGGCTCGGCCATGACAGGCCTTTGCCAGCGTTCGGCCATCCGCTCTATCCCGAAGGCGATCCCCGCGCCACGGCGCTTTTGGCGGCCATCGACAACACCGACAGAACATTGCGATCGCTGGAAATCGCCGCCATTGCCGCGACCGGCGCCCGCCCGAACGTCGACTTTGCCCTGGCCGTTCTGACGCGCAGCCTCGACCTGCCGCGCGATGCGCCGTTCCAGCTGTTCGCGCTTGGGCGCAGCGTTGGCTGGGCCGCCCACATGGTCGAACAGGCAATGAGCGGCGGCAGCATCAGGCCGCGCGGTCGCTATGAGGGATTATTGCCGTAGGATCGGAAGAAAAGCGCTGCGCGCTCACGACATGGTGTCGAGCTTGCGCTGCATGGCCGCGATCTGGTCCTTCAACTGCTGCAGATCGTCGGGTTTTTCCGGCGTTTCCTTCCTGGCCGGTTCGGCGGGGGCCGCCGCAGGTGCCGAGCCTGCCGGCGGGAAAGGCGTGAACAGCCGCATGGCATTCTGGAACATTTCCATGTTGCGGCGCGTCTGCTCCTCCAGCGCCTTGATCGGCGTGGCCATCTTCATCATGTCGAGTGGTGACTTGCCGATGGCGCCCTTCATCTGCTCGCGGAAGCGCTCCTGTTCCTTGGAGAAGGCGATCATCGACTGTTCGAGGAAGCTCGGCACGATCATCTGCATCTGGTCGCCGTAGAAGGCGATCAACTGGCGCAGGAACGGGATCGGCAGCATGTTCTGCCCGTCCTTGTTCTCCAATTCGAAGATGATCTGGGTCAGAACCGGATGCGTGATGTCGTCGCCGGTCTTGGCGTCCTGCACCGTGAACTCTTCGCCCTTCTTGACCATTTCGGCCAGGTCCTCGAGCGTCACATAGGTGCTGGTGCCGGTGTTGTAGAGCCGGCGATTGGCATATTTCTTGATGACGATCGGATCGTCTTTCGCAGCCATCTGCATCCTCCCCGGACACCGGCGCGCCTGAGTAAGCCGCCGGTAACGATTGCGCCCGTTCAAAGGATATGCGCAAAAGCGTCACAATTCCAAGCAGTTTGTGCAGTGCGGGATTAATTATCGCTGCATGGCCGGTGAAATATGCTGCGCAGCAGCGGACAGCTTGATGTCGCGGCCATGCGCAGCTTGCTTGCGACGCATGGGTGCCCTGCCGATTTCCGGTTTGACTCGGGGTTGGGAAAGGGCAAGAAAAGTCTTCAATGACAGAACATCAGCTTGAAGTTTGGAGAACAGAATGCCCGCTTCCAATGCCATCGTCGTCGCCAGCGCGGCGCGCACACCGGTCGGTTCCTTCAACGGCGCTTTCGCCGCCACCCCGGCTCACGAGCTTGGCGCCGTCGTCGTAAGGGAATTGTTGTCGCGCGCCGGCGTCGAGGCGGCCGAAGTCGACGAGGTCATTCTTGGCCAGGTGCTGACCGCGGCCCAAGGGCAGAACCCCGCCCGCCAGGCTTCGATCCTCGCCGGGCTGCCCAGGGAGACCACCGCCTGGGGCCTCAACCAGGTGTGCGGCTCGGGCCTGCGCGCCATCGCGCTCGGCATGCAGCAGATCGCCACCGGCGATGCCAAGGTGGTTGTCGCCGGCGGCCAGGAATCGATGTCGATGTCGCCGCACGCCCAGCATCTGCGCGCTGGCGTCAAGATGGGCGACTACAAGATGATCGACACCATGATCAAGGATGGACTGTGGGATGCCTTTAATGGCTATCACATGGGCAACACGGCCGAGAACGTCGCCCGCCAGTTCCAGATCACCCGCGAGGACCAGGACCAGTTCGCGCTGGCCTCGCAGAACAAGGCCGAGGCCGCGCAGAAGGCCGGCCGGTTCAAGGACGAGATCGTCGCCTTCACCATCAAGGGCAAGAAGGGCGATACAATTGTCGACCAGGACGAATACATCCGCCATGGCGCGACGCTGGATGCCATGACCAAACTGAAGCCGGCCTTCGACAAGGACGGCACTGTGACCGCCGCCAATGCCTCCGGCATCAACGACGGCGCCGCCGGCGCGCTTTTGATGAGCGAAGCGGAAGCTGCCAGGCGGGGCATCACCCCGCTGGCGCGCATCGTCTCCTGGGCGACCGCGGGCGTTGACCCGGCGATCATGGGCACCGGTCCGATTCCCGCCTCGCGAAAAGCGCTGGAAAAGGCCGGCTGGTCGGTCGGCGATCTCGACCTGATCGAGGCCAACGAGGCTTTCGCCGCGCAGGCCTGCGCGGTCAACAAGGACATGGGCTGGGATCCCTCGATCGTCAACGTCAATGGCGGCGCCATCGCCATCGGTCATCCGATCGGCGCCTCTGGCGCGCGCATTTTCAACACGCTGGTCCACGAGATGCGCCGAAGAGGTGCCAAGAAGGGTCTCTCCACCCTGTGCATCGGCGGCGGCATGGGCGTCGCCATGTGCGTCGAAGCGCTCTAAAAGAGAAGTGAATGGGGAGTAGCGAATAGGGAAGAACGGCGTCGGCGCAATGGGATATCTGATCCCTGCTCGTCATTCGCTACTCCCTGTTCACTCTCCCAACCAAAGGGAGGGAGCGCATGACCAAGGTTGCAATCGTCACGGGCGGATCGCGCGGCATCGGCGCGGCAATATCGATGGCGCTGAAGGAAGCCGGCTATTCGGTTGCCGCCAACTACGCCGGCAATGATGAGGCGGCGAGCAAGTTCACGGCCACAACCGGCATCAAGACCTACAAATGGTCGGTCGCCGACTACGACGCCTGCGCCGCCGGCATCAAGCAGGTCGAGGCCGATCTGGGCCCGGTCGCGGTGCTGGTCAACAATGCCGGCATCACGCGCGACGCAATGTTCCACAAGCTGACGCGTGAGCAGTGGAAGGAGGTCATCGACACCAATCTCTCCGGCGTTTTCAACATGACGCATCCGCTGTGGAGCGGCATGCGCGACCGCAAGTTCGGCCGCGTCATCACCATCTCCTCCATCAATGGCCAGAAGGGCCAGGCCGGCCAGGTCAACTACTCCGCGGCCAAGGCCGGCGACATCGGTTTCTCGAAGGCTCTGGCCCAGGAAGGAGCCCGCGCGGGCATCACCGTCAACATCATCTGCCCAGGCTATATCGCCACCGAAATGGTCCGGGCGATCGACGAGAAGGTGCTCAACGAACGCATCATCCCGCAAATCCCGGTCGGGCGCCTCGGCGAGCCGGAGGAGATCGCGCGCTGCGTCGTCTTCCTCGCCTCCGAGGACGCCGGCTTCATCACGGGATCGACCATCACCGCCAATGGCGGCCAGTACTTCGCCTGAGGTCTCGCCGGGCTGCCGGCTTCCCGGTGCCGATTGAAAGGGGGCTCGTTCGCCATCCGCTTCGGATGTCCGTGACGCCGTCCGATGACGGCTGTCGGTCTGCTGTTCCAATCCGGCACGCAAAGGTTAATGGCGGCAGCGGGTATTGTGCAAAACTACCTGGACAAGCTGTGCATTGTCGGTGGAAAACCTGTGCGCAACACTACATCTTGTCGTGAACAAACAGGGAAAATCCCGACATCGCCGATTCGTCGCCCTTTCGTTCCATGTTTGGCCGCAATGTTAACGAGAGCAGTCGCAATCGCCTGTCAAACTGTTAATTTCTATTAAGAAAGTTCAACAATTTCATAAGCTTGGATGAAGCAAGGCGGGCTGCCACACGGCTTTGCCGGCGAAAGTTAACGGCGGCTCTCGCCTAGCATGAAACGGGCCAATTCCGTGATTCAGCATGTGGTGAGAATCATCAGCCACAACTCCACATCTAGCCGTGAACAAAACATGAATCCGGGCGAGTCAGCGATTCGTCGCCGATTCGTTCCAGACTCGTTCCAACCCTTAATCAGCAGCCGAACCGAAGCTTGACGAAGGCGGCTTCGAGCCGCCAGCGGAACATTCCGCTTTCGCTTCGCGCCTGAAATCCCTATGTGTCGCCTGTCATACGCGCCACCCGAGGCGTGCTCCCGACAATGAGAGGCCAGAAAGCCTTATTTCCGAGCCGATGAACATCCATCCGAAACCCACCGAGCCGCTGATCCTGTCGGGTCGCGACGTGACTGCCGTGCTTGGGCCGACCAACACAGGCAAGACCCATCTCGCCATCGAGCGCATGGTGGCGCATGAAAGCGGCATCATCGGCCTGCCGCTCAGGCTCTTGGCGCGAGAGGTCTATACCCGCGTCTGCGAAAAGGTCGGTGCCCACAAGGTGGCGCTCATCACCGGCGAGGAGAAGATCCAGCCGCCAGGCGCCAGATATTCGGTCTGTACCGTCGAAGCCATGCCGCGCGAGACCGATGCCGCCTTCGTCGCCATCGACGAGGTGCAGCTTGCCGGGGACCTCGAGCGCGGCCACATCTTCACCGACCGCATCCTGCATCTGCGCGGCCGCCAGGAGACGCTGCTGCTCGGCGCCGCCACCATGCACGGCATCTTGCAGCGCCTGTTGAAAGGCGTCTCGGTGGTGACACGACCGCGGCTGTCACATCTGGCCTATGCCGGTTCGAAGAAGCTGACCCGCTTGCCCCGGCGCACAGCGATCGTCGCCTTCTCCGCCGACGAGGTCTATGCCATCGCCGAACTGATCCGCCGCCAGCAGGGCGGTGCGGCCGTCGTGCTTGGCGCGCTCTCGCCCCGCACCCGCAACGCCCAGGTGGCGCTGTTTCAGTCGGGCGACGTCGATTATCTCGTCGCCACCGATGCCATCGGCATGGGCCTTAACCTCGATCTCGACCATGTCGCCTTCGCCCAGAACCGCAAGTTCGACGGCTATCAGTATCGCAACCTGACGGCGGCCGAACTTGGCCAGATCGCCGGGCGCGCCGGCCGGCACCTGCGCGACGGCACCTTTGGCGTCACCGGCCAGGTCGACCCGCTGGACGAGGAATTGGTCAAGAAGATCGAAAGCCACGACTTCGACCCCGTGAAGGTTCTGCAGTGGCGCACAGCGCGTTTCAATTTCGCCAGCCTCGACGCGCTGAAGCGCTCGATCGAGACCAATGCCCCGGTGGAGGGCCTGACCCGTGCGCTGCCGGCAGTCGATGCGCAGGCGCTTGAGCACCTGTCGCGTGACGAGGACATCAGGGCGCTCGCCACCGACGCAAGGCGCGTCGCGCTGCTGTGGGAGGCCTGCGCGCTCCCCGACTACCGCAAGATAGCGCCGGCCCAGCACGCCGACCTCATTGCGTCGATCTACATGGACCTCGCCAGGCATGGCCATGTCGACGAGAATTACATGGCCGAGCAGGTGCGCCGCGCCGACACCACCGAGGGCGACATCGATACGCTGTCGCATCGCATCGCCCAGATCCGCACCTGGACATTCGTGTCGAACCGGCCCGGCTGGCTGGCCGATCAGGCACACTGGCAGGAAAAGACGCGCGAAATCGAAGACAGATTGTCGGATGCGCTGCATGAGCGGTTGACGAAACGCTTCGTAGACCGCAGGACTTCCGTCCTCATGCGGCGCCTTAGAGAAAATACCATGCCTGAAGCCGAAATAAGCCCAACCGGAACCGTCCTCGTCGAAGGCCACCATGTCGGCGAGTTGCAGGGGTTCCGTTTCACCGCCGATCAGAGCGCTGGCGGCGAAGACGCCAAGGCCGTGCGCGCGGCCGCCCAGAAGGCGCTGGCGGCGGAGTTCGAGGCACGCGCCGAACGCTTCGGCGCCTGCGCCAATGGCGACATCGCGCTCGGTTCCGACGGCACGCTGCGCTGGATCGGCGCGCCGATCGGCACGCTTGTTGCCGGCGAGGACGCGCTGAAGCCGCGCCTGGTGCTTTTGGCCGATGAACAGCTGACCGGCCCGGCGCGTGACAAGGTCGCGGCGCGTGCCGAGCGCTTCGTCAATTTCCAGATCGAATCCCTGCTGAAGCCGCTGGTCGATTTGAAGAATGCCGAGCAGATATCGGGTATCGGCCGCGGCATCGCCTTCCAGCTGGTCGAGAATTTCGGCCTTATCAATCGCCGCGACATCGCCGAGGAGATGAAGTCGCTCGACCAGGAAGGCCGCGCGGCATTGCGCCGGCTGGGCGTGCGCTTCGGCGCCTATCATGTCTTCGTGCCGGCGCTGATCAAGCCGGCGCCCGCGGGATTGGTGACGTTGCTGTGGGCGCTGAAAAACGACGGCAAGGACAAGCCCGGCTTCGGCGACGTCGTCCATGCGCTGGCATCGGGCCGCACCTCGGTGGTCATCGATCCGGCTTTCGACAAGGCCTTCTACAAGCTTGCCGGCTACCGCAATCTCGGCCGCCGCGCCGTGCGCATCGACATTCTGGAACGGCTGGCCGACCTGATCCGCCCGGCGACCAACTGGAAGCCCGGCCTCGGCCAGCGTCCGGATGGCGCCTATGACGGCCAGTCTTTCATGGTGACGCCGCCGATGATGTCGATTCTCGGCGCCACGGCCGATGACATGGAAGAAATCCTGAAAGGTCTTGGCTACCGTGCCGAGCCGAAGCCGGCGGCCGAAGTCAAGGCACGGCTGGAAGCGCAGGACAATGCCGCCCGGGAAGCCGTGGCGGCCAAGCTGGCAGCGGAAGAGGCCGCGCGCGCCGAGCAGGCCAAGGCGGCGGAGGCGGCTGCGACGGACACGCCTGAGGAGACATCGGCGGAAGATCCGCAAACTGCGACTGCCCAGACCGCCGTCGAAATTCCTGCTGAACCCATTGCGGAAGCGGCCGAAACTGTTGCGGAAGAACAACCCGAAGTTCCAGCCGAAGCGACGCAAGAGGTTGCGCCTGTAGCAGAAGCCGTGCCTGAGACTTCTGCCGCCGAAAGCGCCGACGCTCTCACCTCCCCCTCGACGGGGGAGGTCGCGGAGCGAAGCGAGGGGGGTGACAGCGCCGACGCTCCCCAACAGGGACAGGATGAAGCCGGCGTGCCCGCCGCGGAAGCCGAAGAGCCTAAGCCGATCCTGTTGTGGCGGCAGGGTCGCTTCGACCAGCGGCCTCGTCACCGTCACCACGAGAACCGCGCCCGGCCGCGCAACGGCCAGGCGGCGCGCTCCGATGCCCCGGCGGATGCCGCTGTCGGCCAGCCCGGCACCCGGCCCGCCCATGAAGGGCGCCGCGATGGCGCCGGCAAGCCGCGTTTCGATCGCTCGAAGTTCAAGCCCAGGCCGCAAGGCGAAGGCGGGGAACGGCGGGAGGGAAAGCCGCAGGGCGAGCGTTCTGACCGCCGTGAGGGCCGGCCGGGCAGCAGGCCGGAAGGCAAGGGCGGCCCGCAAGGCGGCAAACCCTCGTTTCAGGCAAAACCGCGCGAGGAGCGCCCGGTGCGCTTCGATCCCGACTCTCCCTTCGCCAAGCTCGCCGCTTTGCGCGACCAGCTGAAGAAATAGCCGCACAGGATCCGATGGTCGCCCCGATGGCCACCGACCGCCAGCGTATCGACAAATGGCTGTTCTTCTCGCGCGCGGTGAAATCGCGCTCGCTGGCCGCCAAACTGGTCGTGGCCGGCCGGGTGCGCATCAATCGCGACAAAGCAGCGCAGGCCTCCGACCTGGTCAAGCCTGGCGACGTCCTGACCATCACGCTGGAGCGGCGCATCTTCATCTGGAAGGTGCTCGATGCGGGAAGCCGGCGCGGCCCCGCCGTGGAGGCACGCACGCTCTACGAAGACATGTCGTCGCCTGCCGCACCGACGGGCGAGGCGCCTCCCGACGCGATCCCAGGGCTGCGCGAGGCCGGAAGCGGCCGCCCGACGAAGAAGGAGCGCCGCGAGACCGACCGCTTGCTTGGCGACGACTGACCGCCGGTGCACGGAGGGAGCATGTATGTTCTTCCACGCCGCCGACACAACGGTCCGAGCACATGACCGATGCCCGTCATTGCCGACCCGTTGGAATTCCATTCCCGGCAATGCCGGCATGGCCGGAATGGCCGCCCTTGCAAGCGGGCGCCAAAGGCGTTACCTCACGGAAAAAGCCAACAAAAACGGGACGTCCCGGAGCAGATCGATGACCTATGTCGTGACCGACAATTGCATCAAATGCAAATATATGGACTGCATCGAGGTCTGTCCGGTCGACTGTTTCTACGAGGGCGAGAACATGCTCGTCATCCATCCCGACGAGTGCATTGACTGCGGTGTCTGCGAACCGGAATGCCCCGCCGACGCGATCAAGCCCGATACTGAGTCGGGCCTCGACAAATGGCTGCAGATAAACACCGAATACGCTGAGAAATGGCCTAATATCACCGCCAAGAAGGAGCCGCCGGCCGACGCCAAGGCCTTCGATGGCGAGGCCGGCAAGTTCGAGAAATATTTCTCGGCTGAACCCGGAGAAGGCGACTGACAGCGCTGCCGTTTCAAGCGGCATGACGCGGCGTAAGAGGTACGGCCTATTAACCGCCTTGACAGGCGGCGTGAACCTGTGGCCTTCGCTTATGCAGCAAAACCTTGATTCTTCCGACTTTTTGTGTTACATGAGCGAAACATGCCGGTGACACAACGTCGATTTATGGCGCTAACGCCCCAAATCACTGAAAGGTGAAAATCCCATATCGGACCAGAGCGATCTGGGCCAGGCGATCGCAATCATGCGGTTTGCCGGTCCCGGCTTTTCCGGTGGGTTCATCTGTTGTGCGGCTAATGATCGGTAACCCGATCGCGCGAGTTCAGCCGGCACCGCCGCCGGCCCACAACAAGGAGTTCAGGGCGTAATGGCAACGATCACCCCGCAGAAGAAGTCCACCGCTGCACGTCACGGTTTCAAGACCGGCGAGTACATCGTCTATCCGGCGCATGGTGTCGGCCAGATCGTCTCGATCGACGAGCAGGAAGTGGCCGGGCACAAGCTGGAACTGTTCGTCATCGATTTCCAGAAGGACAAGATGCGCCTCAAGGTGCCGGTCGCCAAGGCAACCTCGATCGGCATGCGCAAGCTGTCGGAAGAGGATTATGTCGAACGCGCACTGAAGGTCGTGCAAGGCCGCGCCCGCGTCAAGCGCACCATGTGGTCGCGTCGCGCGCAGGAATATGATGCCAAGATCAATTCCGGCGACCTGATCTCGATCTCGGAAGTTGTTCGCGACCTCTACCGCGCCGACAACCAGCCGGAGCAGTCCTATTCCGAACGCCAGCTCTACGAGGCCGCGCTCGACCGCATGGCCCGTGAGATCGCCGCGGTCAACCGCATGTCGGAAACCGAAGCCGTGCGTTTGATCGAGGTCAATCTCAACAAGGGCCCTAAGCGCGGCGCCAAGGCCGACAATGAGGAAGCCGAGCAGGAAGAAGCTGCCTGAGGCCTTGCGCCTTTTGAGTTTTTGAAAAACCCGGCCTTGCGCCGGGTTTTTTGTTGCAGGCAATATTTGGAAAGTTAGTGCACGCCACTCGGCGTGGAATCGTCACAGGAACGTTACGCGGGTCGCTTCCTTCTTGCCTTGGGCGAAACCGGCACGGGCCGCGGGGATGCGGGTCGCCAGATCCATCTGGTTGGTGCCCATTGCGGCGCGGGAATCGACGTCAGGCGTGATCACCACCACCTCGCTGCCCTGCTGGCGCAGGGCTTCGACCTCGCTTGCAAGGTCCGCGCCCGGCGGTCTGCGCAGGCCCTCGAACTGGCCTTCCGGTAGCGGCCCGCTCCGTCCGCTGAACGGCGAGAGCACGATCACGTTCGCATAGCCCGAGGCAAGGTCGGCATTATCGGCGGAGCGCACGCCACCGGAGATGTAGCGGACGCCATTGATGCTGTGCGTTGGCCCCGCACCGGGCAGCGCGGTGCTCGCGGTGGCCGCGTCAACCAGATCGACGCCGGAATCGCGGTCGAACGCAGCCAGTTCACCGGTAAGCGCGTCGACGGCCACCAAGATCATCGGCCTTTCCGGCCATTCATGGCGAGGCAATCTGGCGGCGACCAGCGCGCGCCGCTGTTTGGCCACTTCAGGTCCGAATTTGGCATCGCTCTCCAATCCGAATGCGCCCATCGCCCGCTGCAGATCGGCTGCCGAGGTAGCGGCGGCGGAAATGGAACGCATCCGCTCGAATACACTATCCATCGGCGGCAACGGCGGTTGACGGCTCGGTCCGGCCGGTTGAACCGGCAGCGGGGACAGCACCGCGGCCAGCAGCTCGCCCGGCGGTATGCCGCTGCGCACCTGCACTGCCGCATTGGCGCCTGCCGAGGTTCCGATCACCAGATCGGCGGCCTCGGTCAGATCGACACCAGTGTCGGCGAGGCCCGCGATGATGCCGATCAGCCAGGCATTTCCGGCGGCCCCGCCACCACCGAGAACAAGAGCAACGTTGCGAACCATCGGCCCCCACTATTGCAGCGCATGGACACGCCCGTCCATCGAAATAGAAACACCGTGCCTGACGGCGGCTCACGAGGATAAATGCCCGGCAGGGAGCAAGCGCAGCGCAGGCCTAGGACGAGAAATTGCCGCCTTCTCCCCCACCCTCCTTCTCCGCCATTTCCTGCTTTAGCGTCGCGATGAACCGTCTTGTCCGTTCGCGCTCCGGATTGCCGAACAGCACCGCCGCGGGGCCCTTTTCGACGACAATGCCGGCCTCGAGGAACACCACCTCGCGAGCGATCTTTGAAGCAAGCCGCAGATCGTGCGTGGCCATCACCATCGTCGTCCCCTCGCTGGCGAGCCGGCCGAGCACGTCGACGACTTCCTGCGCCAGTTCCGGGTCGAGCGCGGAGGTCGGCTCGTCGCACAAAAGCACCTTTGGCGACGGCGCCAGCGCCCGGGCGATCGCTACCCGCTGCTGCTGGCCGCCCGACAGCGTTGCCGGCCAGGCATCGACCTTGTGCGCCATGCCGACCTTTTCCAGCAGCGCGAGCGCCCGTTCGCGCGCCCGTGCGTGGGGCCACTTCAGCACCGTCACCAGCCCTTCCATGACGTTCTCGATCGCGGTGCGATGCGGGAACAGTTGGAAGTTCTGGAACACCATGCCGGTCTGCAGCCGCAGCCGCTGAATGTCCCGGGCCGCCACCTTCGCTCCCGGATGGAACTCCAGCGCCTGATCGCCGATACGCACTGTGCCCGAAGTTGGGATCTCAAGCAGGTTGATGCAGCGCAGCAGCGTACTTTTGCCACCACCCGAAGGACCGACCAGCGCGGTGACGCTGCCTTCGGCAATGGCAACCGTCACGCCCTTCAGCACGAGATTGTCGCCGAAGCGCTTTTCGATGTTGGCAAGGTCGATCACGAGCGCGCCTCCAGGAACCCGCCATAGCGATTGAGCCGCGCCTCCAGCCGCGTCTGCAAGGCCGACAGCACCGAACTCATCGCCAGATAGAGGATCGCCGCCTCGACATAGAGGATCAGCGGCTCATAGGTGGTGGCGACGATACGCTGCGCGGCCTGGAACATTTCCGGCACGGTGATGGCGGCGGCCAGCGACGTGTCCTTGACCAGCGAGATGAAGGTGTTGGAGAGCGGCGGCACCGCCACGCGCCCAGCCTGCGGCAAGATGGTGCGGCGCATCGCCTGGCTCCAGGTCATGCCGATCGAATAGGCCGCCTCCCATTGCCCCTTTGGCACCGCGCCTATCGCCGCGCGAACGATTTCCGACGAGTAGGCCCCGATATTGAGCGTAAAGCCGATCAACGCTGCGGGAAACGCGTCAAGCAGGATGCCGACCGAGGGCAGGCCGTAGAAGATCAGGAACAGCTGCACCAGGAGCGGCGTGCCGCGGAATATCCACACGTAGAAGCGCGCCACCGCGACCAGGGGCATTGGCCCGAAGAGCCGGATCAGCGCGGTTCCGAGACCGACGCTCAAGCCAAGCACAAAGGACAGGAGCGTCAGCGGTACGGTGAAGATCAACGCGGCCCATAGCAGCGAAGGCAGCGATTCCAGCATGAGTTGCAGCCAGTGCGGCACGAAAGGCTCCTTCTTGCGACTGCCGTATATCACGCGAAAGGCGGCGGGCCGTCAAAACGGTCCGCCGCCGGGCGATGTCGCGCGGGCCGCCAACGGCCCGGCCGTAAATTACTTCGAAACGTCCTGGCCGAAATACTTGTCTGCGATCTTCTGATAGGTGCCGTCTGCCTTGATGTCGGCCAGCGCCTTGTTGATCGCGGCAACCAGTTCCGGGTCGCCCTTGCGAACGATGACGCCGGAATAGTCGGCGTTCTCTTCCTGGGCCGCGATCTTCACATTGGCATCCGGCTTGTGCTTCTTGAAGTCGAGGAAGGACAGGCTGTCATTGATGGTTGCGTCGGCGCGGCCGGTCAGAAGCAGCTGGATCGACTGGTCGAACCCGTCGGTGCCGACCAGTTCGGCGCCGTTGGCCTCGGCCAGTTTGCCGAAATTCGAAGTCAGCGACTGCGCCGACTTCTTGCCCTTGAGATCGGCGAAACTCTTGATGTCGGTATTGTCGCCGCGCACGATCAGCACTGCCTTGGAGGCGATGTAGGGGTCGGAGAAATCGTATTTCGCCTTGCGGGCGTCGGTGATGCCGACTTCGTTGATGACCGCGTCATAGCGGTTGGCATCGAGGCCCGCGATCAGCCCGTCCCATTTGCCCTCGAGGAACTCTACCTTCACGCCGAGCTTGTCGCCGATCGCCTTGGCGATTTCGACATCGAAGCCGACCAGCGCTCCGCCGGCATCATGATAGGTAAAGGGTGCGTAGGTGCCCTCCGTGCCGACCTTGATGACGCCGGCCTGCTTGATCTGGTCGAGATTGGCGCCGGCATAGCCTGCGGTAACAGCCAGAACCTGCAAAGTTCCGGCGACGATGAGCGACTTGAGCCATTTCATTTTTCCGTGATCCCGTCCTGGCCTGATATCCGGCATGGTGTGTGAGCGCTGGAAATTGACAGATGTGAGTTGAAAAAATAAGGAATGAGATTTCAAAAACATCCATTATTCGGAATCGGATTCTACCACTGACGTTTCTGGCGGTGCCTCGAACCCGCCCGGAGTTTTTTCGCGCAGCCTCCACGCCGCGCCGCCGGCGGCGGAACCTTTCCCGCGCATGGCACGTTTTGCGTTCGTTGTAGGGCAGGACGCCGTCATTTCAAGTCGAGCGGCTGCCGGGTTTCGAAATGACATCCGTATCGCCAGAGCCAGGGAGTGCCTCATGATGGAAGACACGGCAGGACGGATCATGGTCCGCGCGGCAATGAGGGCTCCCTATCTCGAACGCGACGAGGAGTTGCGGCTGGCGCTGCGCTGGAAAAAGGACAACGACCAGAACGCGCTGCACAGCATCACCGTGGCGCATATGCGCCTGGTCATTTCCATGGCCTCCAAATTCCGTCATTACGGCCTGCCGCTTGGCGATCTGGTCCAGGAGGGCCATGTCGGCCTGCTCGAGGCCGCGGCCCGTTTCGAGCCGGAGCGCGAAGTGCGGTTTTCGACCTATGCGACCTGGTGGATCCGGGCCTCGATGCAGGACTACATCCTGCGCAACTGGTCGATCGTGCGCGGCGGCACCAGCTCGGCGCAAAAGGCTCTGTTCTTCAACCTGCGGCGCCTGCGCGCCCGGCTGGCGAACGGCGCCGCGGAGCCGCTGTCGAACAGGACGTTGTACCGCGAGGTTTCAGCGGCCCTCGGCGTCTCCGAAGCCGATGTCGCGCTGATGGATTCGCGGCTCTCGGCGCCCGACTCCTCCCTCAATGTCCCGCTTGCCGACGATGGGGGCGCGACCGAGCGGATGGACTTCCTCGTGTCGGACGATCCCTTGCCCGACGAGGTCGTCAGCGACACCATCGATATCGAACGCCGCTCGATGTGGCTGAAGGCGGCGCTTGCCGCACTCAACGCGCGTGAGCTGCGCATCATCGAGGAGCGTCGGCTGAGCGACGAGGGCGCGACGCTCGAAGCGCTCGGCGAGACGCTTGGCATTTCCAAGGAACGCGTGCGCCAGATCGAGGCCCGCGCCATGGAAAAGCTGAAAGTGGCGCTGGTGAAGCAGAACCCGGAATTCCTCGCCACCGCCGCCTAAATCCATTCCAGGAAAACTACCTAGAAGTTTCTCGTCCCAAAAACGAGAGAGCGGGTCAGCGCCGACTATCGGCTATTTGTCGGTGACGATCTTGACCTTGTCGCCGGCCGAAACCGCAGCCCCCGGCGACAGCGCGTTGAGCACCCGGAACAGGTCGAGTTTGCGGTCGACGCCGACCATCTGCGCCGAAAGCGAACCCATCGTCTGCCCCGGCTGGACGGTGACCACGCGGATATGCAGCGGCTTCAGCGCCGCCTTTTCGGCGGCACTCAGAATGCGGAACGAGCCGCTGACGGAACGCGCCACGGTGTCGAGCGACGTGCTGGCGGATGGTGCCGCCGTCAGCAGCCGGTAGACCTGGCCGCCGGCGCGGATTACCGCGATATCGAACTGCCAGCCTTCGGCGCCTGCATGCGCCGTCGCCGCCTCGTTGCCGTTGATCGTTTCCTGCCTGACGCTCGCGTCGTCGAGACCGGCCACCCAGCCGCTCCTGATATAATCGGTCAGCGCACGGTTCTTGTCGATCGACACGCCGTCGAAGCGGATCGCAATGTCGCCCGGCCCGGTCGCCGTCACGGCGGCGGCCGAATTGTCGATGATGAAGCCCTCCGGCACCGAGAAGGACACGCCCAGGCCCGGATGCAGAAAGGTCTCGCCGCGCACATACCCTTCTTCCGGCGTGTCGCCGTAGAGCAGGCCGTCTATCCCGGCGAGGAAGGCGTCGCGATCGCGGGTGCCGACGCCCGGCGGGCCGAACTGGCGGGCATGGCGTTGCGCAAGGTCGATACGCTGCGGCGTATTGGGATGCGTTGCCAGGAAATCGAGGCTGGCGTCGGTGGCGCCGCTGATCGAGCGGAAATCGGTGTAGGCCGACATGGACTGCAAGAAGCGGCCGGCGGCGTAAGGATCGTAGCCGGCTTCGCCGATCGACTTGATGCCGATCGCGTCGGCCTCCAGTTCCTGGTTGCGCGAAAACTGCGCCAGTCTCAGCTTGCCGCGGATCAGCGCCGCCTTGGCGGTCGGGCTGTCGCCGAGCACGTCGGAAACAACCTTGGTGGCGAGCCCCTCCTCGGCCTCGAGCTGCTGGCGCTGCAGGCCGTGGTTGGCGGTGACGTGGCCCATCTCATGCGCGATGACGGCGGCGAGCTCGGCCGAATCATTGGCCAGCGCCAGCAGGCCGCGCGTGACGTAGAGATAGCCGCCCGGCAGCGCGAAGGCATTGACGTTGGGCGAATTGAGGATGGTGATGCGATAGGTCTGGGTCGGATTGGCCGACACCACCGTCAGGCTGCCGACGACCTTGGCGACCATGCGCTCGAGCTTGGGATCGGAATATTCGCCGCCATAGGTCGCCAGTATGCGTGGATGCTGCGCCTTGGCGAGTTCGGCCAATTTGTTATTGGCCGCGACGTTGTCGACCGTGATCGGTTTGTCGGAAGGCTGGAAGCCGGATTCCTGGACTTCCGGAGGTGTGAACATCTGGCAGCTTGCCAGGGCCACTACAAAGCCGGCCAGCGCCAGAAAGCGCGCCAGCATTTTCCCTCTTGGTCTTTCCGTGCCGGTCGGCAGAACGGCTTCCTTTCGGGTCTGGCGCATGCCCGCGAAAATCGGGGCGATCCTCGCAAGGGCTCATGCGCAAATCAAAGCATTACAGCATCCACGCCATACCAACGCGCGGCGGATGCTGCAGGCAAATCACGGCCTGCACCGGACCGGTACGGGGCGGACCTAGCCACACTACCTCTGTCATGGCAAGCAATCGCCCCGTCGCCAGGAGCCGGTTTGAGCGTAAATTATGTCCGCTTCCGGGCAATATCTCGTGATCCAGCCTCCCAGGCGCTTGTGCCAACATAGCGCCGGAAAACTTCAGGACCAGCCCCGGCAAAGAAATCATCCGCCTTGCCCTTGGCGGCAACCATGCCGTTGTCGAGGAACACCACCTCCTCACAAATACGGCGTGCGTCCTGTGGCTGGTGCGTAACGAACAGCAGCGTCATGCCCCGCTCGGCATGCACGTCGGCGACAAGATCGAGCATGTCGTCGCGCAAGGCCGGTCCGAGTGAAGCGAAAGGCTCGTCCAGAAGAAGCACCGGGCGGTTGCGAACCAGCACGCGCGCCAATGCGACACGCTGGCGTTCGCCTCCCGAAAGTTCGCGCGGCAGGCGTCTTTCCTTGCCCGCGAGGCCGGTGCGTGCGATCGCCTCCGCGATATCAGCGCGATCGGCCTCGGTCAGCCGCAGCGAGGGCGAGCGGCCGAGCCCGACATTCTCTTCGACCGAAAGATGGGCAAAAAGATTGTTTTCCTGGAATACCATCGACACCGGCCGCGCCGAAGGCGGCGCCGCGCCGACATCGGCGCCGCCGATCAGCACGCGGCCAGCCTGCGGCGTCTCGAAGCCCGCCACCAGATTGAGCAGCGTCGACTTGCCCGAGCCGCTCGGCCCCATGATGGCGGTAATTTTCGACGCGGCGAAATCGACATCGAAAACGAGCGGCGCGTCGCCGTAGCTGAACGAGACCGTGTCCAGCCGCACCTCGGCTCCCCTTGTCGCACCATTGGTGGCGCCCGCAGCCATCAGTCTCGTTCTCCCCTTCCCAGCCCGCTCGCCGCCACCACAAGCGCAAGGCAGACCAGACCGAGCAGCAGCGCCAGGCCGGCGGCGTCCTCGGTACGGTAGCTGCCCATGCGCGCCAGGAGAAGGTAGGGCAAGGTCTGCACGGAATCACTGCCGAACAATGCGATGACGCCGAGATCGCCAAGCGACAGCGCCATGGCAAACGCGAAGGCGGTGGCCAGCGGCCGTCGCAGCGAGGGCCAGTCGACCAGCCGCAACCGGGCCCAGCCCGCTATTCCCAGAAGCGCGCAGAGCCGCTCATGGCGCTCGCTCGCCGCATCATAGGCGGGGCGGATGGCACGGATGGCGAAAGGCATCGCCATGACTGCATTGACAGTGACGACCATGACCGGGGCTATGGCAAAGACATCGCCGACATGGCGCAGCAGAAGGAACCAGCCGGCGCCGATGACGATGGGCGGCACGACCAGGACGAAGCCGGCGCCGGTGTCGGTGGCGTGTTCGAGCACGGTCCGCGGACCGGAGCGGCGCTTCAGGGCCAGCACGCGGCGCGCCATGGCGAGCGAAAGCGACAGCGCAACCGACAGCAGCGCCGACAGGAAGGCCAGCACGGCGCTGGTCAGCGTCGCCTGCCGCACCGCCGCCTCGCCGGCGAGACGACCGAGGTCGGCGCCGAGGCCTGACATCACCGTCGCCGTCATCGGCCCGGCGACGAACAAAAGGGCCAGCACGACGAGCGCGGCATTCAGCGCGGTCTCGGTCCTGCCGGCCGAGACGTAGCGGCGCGGCGCCACCGGCAGATTGGCGTCACCGGTGGTGTTGGCGCCGAGCCGCGTCAACGCCAGCACCACGACAAAGGTCAGCGCGATCTGCAGCAGCGTCAGCGCCACCGCCCGCGCGGGATCGAAATCGAAACGCAGCGCCTGGTAGATGCCGACCTCCAGCGTCGTCGCGCCGGGGCCGCCGCCCAGCGTCAGCACGATCGTGAAGGATGTGATGCAGAGCATGAACACCAGGCCGGCGACGCCCGGCAGAGCGGCGCGCAGTGTCGGCCACTCGATCAGCCGGAAAACCGGTGCGGCACCCATGCCGAGCTGGCTCGCCAGGCGCCATTGGTCGGCTTGGATGGTTTGCAGCACTTCGAGGAACAGCCGCGTGGCCAGCGGCAGGTTGAAGAAGACATGAGCAACGAGGATGCCGGAGAGGCCATAAATGCCCGGCCAATGGTAACCGCCGACGGCACCAAGAAAGCCGGCGAAATAGCCGGCGCGGCCGTAGAGCGCCAGGATGCCGAGCGCCGCGACGATCGCCGGCAGCGCCAGCGGCAGGGCGAAGAGCTGCAGGATGAAGCCGCGGCCGGGAAAGTGCGGATGCCGCGACAGCGCGCGAGCCACGAACAGGGCCGGCGCCACCGACAGCAGCGTCGAAAGCGCCGCCTGCCACAACGTAAAGCGCACGACGCGCAGGAGATAAGGATCGAAGGCCGCCCAGGCTCCGGAGAAATCGTTCGCGCCTTCGAAAAGAAGACCCGCAAACGCGCCGCCGATCAGCAGCGCGATCGCCGCAAGCGCGAGGATGCCGGCGGAGATGCGGGGGTCAGACGCGCGCTGCACGCTGGGCCGCCCAAAGGACCTTTAGCAAGCGTCGCGTTCCTTCGCGCCCCCCTCTGTCCTGCCGGACATCTCCCCCACTTGGGGGGAGATTGGCTGCTTCAGCGCTCCACCCTCTCCTGTGACGTCGCCAATTGGCGAAAGCCGTCGTGACGGCCAATCTCCCCCCTCGTGGGGGAGATGTCCGGCAGGACAGAGGGGGGCGCCGTAGAGCACTCATCATTCGATCATACGACCAAACTACTTGCTCATCACCGCCAGCCATTCATCCACCCATGCCTTGCGGTTGGCCGCGACCTCCTCGGGACTGAACAGCAAGGTTTTGGTCGGCCTGACCAGTCTGTCGAAGGCCGGATTGAGCGGCTTGTCGGTCTTGCCGGCCGGGAACATCCAGTTGGTCTCGGGGATGACATCCTGGAATTTCGGCCCGGTCATGAAGGCGATGAACTTTTCCGCCAGCGGATTTTTGGCTCCCGTCGTGGTGATGCCGGCGACCTCGATCTGCAGATACTCGCCCTCCTCGAAGGAAGCGGCCTGGTAGCGCTCGGTGTTCTCGGCAACCATGTGGTAGGCGGGCGAGGTCGTGTAGGACAACACCATCGGCGCCTCGCCCTTGGTGAACAGGCCGTAGGCCTCGCTCCAGCCCGGCGTCACGGTCAAGACCTTCGCCTTGAGCTTGGCCCAGGCCTCCGGCGCCTTGTCGCCATAGACCGACTTCACCCACAACAGCAGGCCGAGGCCCGGCGTCGAGGTGCGCGGATCCTGGATGACGATCTTGTCGTCGGCACTGCCCTCGACCAATTCCTTCAGGCTCTTGGGCGGCGTCTTCAGCTTCTGCGTGTCATAGACGACGGCGAAATAGCCATAGTCGTACGGGACAAAGATGTCGTCGTTCCAGCCGCCCGGCACATTGAGCCCGGCCACGGCGCCATGCGGCGCAAACAGGCCAGTGGCCTTGGCGTCGGCGGTGAGATTGGTGTCGAGGCCAAGCACGATGTCGGCCTTGGTCGCGGCCCCTTCCAGCTTGACGCGGTTGAGCAGCGCGACGCCGTCGGCAACCGAGACGAAGTCGACATCGCAGCCGCATTCGGCCTCGAATCCCTTCTTCACCACCGGGCCGGGCCCCCAGTCGGCGGTGAAGCTCTCATAAGTGTAGACGGTGAGTTTGTCCTTGGCCAAGGCCGGCCCGGAGAGAACCACGACCATTGCAGAGACAAGGGCGTATAAAAGCGTGCGCATCGGCGCCTCCTTCGTTCGGGTTAAAGGAATTGAGGCGTCGGACTGTCCGAAACGTCTAATCCCTCCGCCGGTACAAACCGGATCAGGTTCAGCGGGTTGGCGAGACTGCCTCTCAGCCGGTCCGCGAATATCGCGTCCGGCACCCCGTTAGAGCGCCTCGACACATAGGCCCGGCCGGTGAACCGCGCAAGTGGCTGTTTGCCGGCCTTCCGTTTCCGCTGTCGGGCTGGTAAGGGCCACACGATATGAGCACATTCACCATCCTGCTTGGCGGCGACCTCATCCGCACGCCACGGCTCGACCGTCAGGTCGAGGGGACCCGCGTCATCGCCGCCGATGCCGGCATCGGCCATGCGAGGACGCTCGGCCTTGTGCCGGAACTGTGGGTCGGCGATTTCGATTCCGTGCCCGCCGGCCTGCCGGATGAGTTGGCCGCCGTGCCGCGCCGGACCTTTCCGGCAGAGAAAGACACCACCGATGGAGAACTCGCGATATCGGCCGCCCTGGAGCGCGGCGCTACCAGCCTCGTGCTCGCCGGCGCCTTCGGCGGCAAGCGCGCCGACCATGCCTTCCTGCACATGGCGCTCGCCCTGCGGCTGGCCGGGGCCGGGACAAAGGTGCTGTTGACCAGCGGCGCGCAGGAAGCCGTGCCCCTGGCGCACGGCACGGCCCGCTTCGACTATGCCGACGGCACCCTGTTCTCGATCCTGGGTTTTTCCGAGCTTGCAGGGCTGACCGTCGCCGGTGCGAAATGGCCGCTTGACCGCGTCAAGGTCGCGTTCGGCTCGTCGCTGACCATCTCCAACGAGGTCAAGGGCAGGCTCGAGATCGCGCTGGGAGCGGGCCGCGCGCTGCTGCTCGCCCATCCCTATCCCTTGCCAGAAAGCTGACATGGCGCCGCCTCTTCTCAATCTCGACGGAATAAAACTGACCTTCGGCGGCACGCCCCTGCTCGACGGCGCCGACTTGGCTGCGTCGGCCGGCGACAAGATCGCGCTGGTCGGCCGCAACGGGTCCGGCAAGTCGACGCTGCTCAAGATCGCCGCCGGCCTGATCGAGCCGCAGGACGGCGAGGTGTTCCGCCAGCCATCGGCGACCGTCCGCTATCTGCCGCAAATGCCCGACATGGACGGCTTCGCAACCGTGCGCGCCTATGTCGAGGCCGGCCTCGGTCCCGCCGACGATCCTTATCGCGCCAGCTACCTGATGGAGCACCTCGGCCTCTCGGGCGAGGAGCAGCCGGGCGACCTCTCCGGCGGCGAGGCCAGGCGCGCCGCCCTTGCCCGCGTCATGGCGCCCGAGCCTGATATCCTGCTGCTCGATGAGCCGACCAACCACCTCGATCTCTCGGTGATCGAATGGCTGGAAGAGGAACTCGTCCGCACCTCCTCGGCCCTCATCGTCATCTCGCACGACCGCCGTTTCCTTGAGCGCGTATCGCGCGCCACCGTGTGGCTCGACCGGGGCCAGACGCGCCGGCTGGATAAGGGCTTCGGCCATTTCGAGGAATGGCGCGACCAGGTGCTTGAGGAAGAAGAGCGCGAACAGCACAAGCTCGGCCGCCAGATCGTGCGCGAGGAACACTGGCTGCGTTATGGCGTGACGGCGCGGCGCAAGCGCAACATGCGCCGCCTGGGCGAATTGCAGACCATGCGCCAGCGTTTTCGCGGCCATCGCGGCGCCGAAGGCACCGCGACCATGGTGGCCAGCGACGCCGCCGAATCCGGCAAGCTGGTGATCGAGGCCAGGAACATCGAGAAGAGCTTTGGCGACCTCACCGTGGTCAAGGGGTTCTCGACCCGCATCCAACGCGGCGACCGCGTCGGCCTCGTCGGGCCGAACGGCGCCGGCAAGACGACGCTTCTGAAGATGCTGACCGGAGAATTGCAGCCGGATGCCGGTTCGGTGCGGCTCGGCACCAATCTGGAGATCGCCACGCTCGACCAGAAGCGCGAGGCGGTCGATCCGCAGGAGACGCTGGCTCAGTATCTCACCGACGGGCGCGGCGAGAACCTTGTCATCAATGGCGAGCAGCGCCACGTCGTCTCCTACATGAAGGACTTCCTGTTCAAGCCGGAGCAGGCACGCACGCCGGTGCGCGAGCTGTCGGGCGGCGAGCGGGCACGGCTGATCCTTGCGCGCGTGCTGGCCCGGCCGGCGAACTTGCTGGTGCTCGATGAGCCGACCAACGATCTCGACATGGAAACGCTGGAGTTGCTGCAGGAACTGGTCGCCGGTTTTGCCGGTACGGTCATCCTGGTCAGCCACGACCGCGATTTCCTCGACCGCACCGTGACCAGCGTGATCGCGCCGGACGGCGGCGGCCGCTGGGTCGAATATGCCGGCGGCTATTCCGACATGCTGGCGCAGCGCGGCGGCACCAGGCTCGACGACCGCAAGGCGCGGGCGAAGGCGGATGCAAGCGAGGCGCCGACGGCGAAGGCGGACAGCCCCACCGCCAAAGCCCCGGCAAAAAAACTCTCGTTCAAGCAGAAATTCGCGCTGGAATCGCTGCCCAAGAAGATCGAGGCGGTGACAGCCTCGATCTCGCGGCTGGAGAACAACATCGCCGATCCGGCCTATTACGAGCGCGATCCGGCCTCGTTCCAGAAGACCATCGCCGCCCTCGACAAGGAGCGCGCGACGCTGGCGGCACTGGAGGAAGAGTGGCTGCAACTGGAGATGTTGCGCGAGGAGATGGAGGGGTGAAGATGGTATGCGCTACGTTATGCGCTTAAAAGAGGGCTGTCTCCGTGCTTCAATCGACGACAAAACCTCAGCGAAAGTCTGTCAATACATCCATTGACGCTCAGCTGATCAAAGACGCCAAAGCGTCGGGTATCAATCTCTCGCGCGCCGCCGAGGCGGGTATTGCGAAGGCCATCGCGTCGGAAAAAACGCGTCGGTGGCAAGAGGAGAACTTTGAGGCGATTGTGAGCTCCAACGCCTATGTCGAGCGGAACGGGTTGCCATTGGCCACACGCCCGCTGTTTTGATGGGCCCGTTACGATCTCTATCGGAATGCCGGAGGCAGTGGTTACCTTGTCGATGTTCAGTCCGACCTTCTTGAGAGGCTGAACACGAGAGTCGTCATTCCGTTGATGCCGCCCGACACAGCCCCCGTTCCTGGCCGCCGGCTCTGCCTTGATGGCCACTGAATTGCCGGATGCCGAGGGAAATCTCTCCAAGCACCACGACGACATCGTCGCCGCGCTCGACATGCTGTTCCAAGGCTTCTGACCGGAGCCGACCGTTGCCGTCGGCTCAGCCCGCCGTCTTCGCCTGCCAAGCCTTGATCGCCTCGTCGAACACCTTCTCGCCGGGAATGCCTTTTTCCATCGTCAGCAACGCTCGTCGTCCGGTCTTGTAGACGACCGGCACGTCGATCCAGTCCTGTCCCCGAAGCAAGGTCAGATTGGCGTCCTCGTCGGCCTTGGTATCGTTGAGCGCGACGAGGAAGAAGCCGTCGGCGATCTTGGCCGGAATGCCGATCAGCGGGCTGCCGGCATCCTGCTCGGAACTCTTCATGGCCACGCGCAGGATGTTGTCGACGCCGCCGCCTTCGAAACCGTCGGGTGTCAGGAAGATCATCTCGATGATGTGGCTGGCCGGCAGCGTCTGGTCAGTGTTGCGGCGGATGGTCATGCGCAACTGGATGTCCTTGCCGGGAATGGTCGCCTCGGCGCGGATCGCCGGCTCAGGCGGCAGGTCGCCGCCGGGCGATTCCTGCACCAGCGACCAGACGATGTTGCCCGGCTCGGCCGAACCCTGCGCGGTGCTGGTGCGCTCCTCATAGAAGATCGCCTTCTGGCCGACCGGCAGAGAGGTTTGCGTCGGCGCACCGGCAGGCGAGGGCGGCGTGGCGGCGTTATCAGCCGGCGCCGCGGGTGCGGTCCCATTGGCGGGTGGCGCCGCCGGCGCAGCGCCCGGTGCAGGGGGCGTGGTCCCGGCGGGCGCGCCTGCGGCCGGCGTGCCTCCTGCCGGAGCCGACAAGGCCGGGGTGGTCGTGGCTGAAGGCGGCGTCGTCAGCGCCGCAACGGACTCGCCCTCGCCCACGCCGCTCTGTCCGCCGGCCGGGCCAGGATCGACCTCGCTTCCTTGCGGTGTCAGTCTTTGAGTGAACTTCGGTGTCCCTTCGGGCTCGGCACCGCTAGCCGAAGGTGCCGGGGGCGTTGCCGCCGCATCGCTCGCCGGCTTGGCGGGTGTCGATTTGACCGGCTCGGTCGTCGCGACCTTGCTGCCGCCGCCCAGACCCAGCATCTTGCCGAAGGCATCCTTGTTCAGCCAGATGCCATAGCCGCCGCCGGCAATGACCAGCAACGCAACGGCAGCGGCAATCAGCCCGCCATAGCTGCGCTTGCGTTCAGCCGGACGCAAGCGCTGGAAAGTGTCGGCGGCCGCAGCCTCTTCGTCGCTCGCAAAGACATCGGCATGCTCGTCGTCCTGACCCACATCCATGCCAGGCTGAGCCCTGTCGTCGAACTCCGGGGCCGGCTGCACCGGTACGGGCTTTTGCCAGTTCGGCTCGACCTCGGCGGCGGGCGATGCAGGCCTGGAGATGTCGGGCTCCGGAGCGGGGGGCGGCGGCTTGTAGGGTTCAGCCTTCGAGGCAGGCGCTGCCGGCCAGGCCGGCTCCGCCTTTACCGGCTGTTTGGTATGGTTCGACTGGTTCTTGTTGCGATCGATGGAGGAAAATATGTGCTCCAGTTCGGCAAGCGGATCGGTCTCCGGCACGCTTTTGGCATATTCGCGCTCGAGCCTCGATATGGCGTCTTCCAGGCCGCGCTTCTGCCTTTCGGCTTCCGACGGCGAAAGCGGCGGCTCGCGCTCGGCAATCTTCTTTGCAATCGTCGAGCGCGCTTTGTCGTAGACTTTGGCCCGCAGCTCCGGCGTAGGATCGCCAAAATTGTTTATCGTATCCCTCAGAGCAGAAACGAAATCTTTCGCCATGCGTCAGTCGACCTGTATTGTGCTCCGGGCCGGCCTCCGCAAATCAGCCGCAACGCCCGGAAAGGCTTGAGAAACTAGTCTTGAAACGGATCGGTCACAAGTATCGTGTCGTCCCGTTCCGGGCTGGTGGAGAGGAGCGCGACCGGCGCGCCGATCAACTCCTCGATATGGCGGACATATTTGACGGCCTGGGCCGGAAGGTCGTTCCAGCTGCGCGCGCCGGCGGTGGTGCCTTTCCACCCCTCCAGCGTCTCGTAGATTGGCTCGACGCGGGCCTGCGCGCCCTGGCTGGCGGGTAGATAGTCGATCGTCTCGCCGTCGAGGCGGTAGCCGGTACAGACCTTGATCTCGTCCAGCCCATCAAGCACATCGAGCTTGGTCAGGGCGATGCCCTTGATGCCGTTGACGGCGACGGCCTGGCGCACCAGCACCGCGTCGAACCAGCCGCAGCGGCGCTTGCGGCCGGTGACGACGCCGAATTCATGGCCGCGCGTGCCGAGGAATTCACCGATCTCGTTCTGCTGCTCGGTCGGGAACGGACCTTCGCCTACGCGCGTCGTATAGGCCTTGGTGATGCCAAGCACATAGCCGATGGCGCCCGGGCCCACGCCGGCACCGGCTGCCGCCTGGCCGGCGACGGTGTTGGACGAGGTGACAAACGGATAGGTGCCATGATCGATGTCGAGCAGCGTGCCTTGCGCGCCCTCGAACAGGATGCGCTCGCCGGCCCGGCGCTTGTCGTCGAGCACCTTCCAGACCCGGTCCATGTAGGGCAGGATTTCGCCGGCGACCGAGGTCAGCTCTTGCATGACCGCGTCATGCGTGGCTTCGGCATGGCCAAGGCCGCGACGCAGTGCATTGTGATGCGTCAACAGCCTGTCGACCTTCAAGGGTAGTGTTTCCAAATCCGCCAGATCCATCACCCGCACCGCGCGCCGGCCCACCTTGTCCTCATAGGCGGGGCCGATACCGCGGCGGGTCGTGCCAATCTTGGTCCCGGAATTTGAGGCGGCGTCCTCGCGGAAGCCGTCCAGTTCCCGGTGCAGGGACAGGATAAGCGCTGTGTTTTCGGCTATTTTCAGGCGCTCCGGCGTTACCTCGACGCCTTGCCCCTTGAGCTTCGCCACTTCGGCAACGAATGCGTGCGGATCGAAGACGACGCCATTGCCGATGATGGACAGCTTGCCCTGCCGCACGACGCCCGACGGCAACAGCGACAGCTTGTAGACCTTGCCGTCGACGACCAGCGTGTGGCCGGCATTGTGGCCGCCCTGGAAACGCACCACGACATCGGCGCGCTCCGATAGCCAGTCGACGATCTTGCCCTTGCCTTCGTCACCCCATTGCGAGCCGACGACCACCACATTGGCCATGTTTCTTTTCCTTCGAGGCGCCGCCGCGCGGCTTGGATACGGTTCGAAACGACAGGCCTCTATAACGTCAAGAGCAGGCCGATGCGACCTTTCTTTGCCGCCGAAAATGGGCTGAGGCACAACAATTTTCAGCTTTGACATCATTTACTTGTCCAGGCGGGGGCAATAGGCCGGCAGGCACGCCCCATTCACCTCCTCCCCGCTGCGACCCGCCATGCACCGAAGCGCCTACATGTTCCTGCTGCTCACCACCTTGCTGTGGGGCGGCAACTCTGTGGCCGGCAAGCTGGCGGTCCATCACGTCTCACCGATGACGCTGGTCTTCCTGCGCTGGGTGCTGGCGGTAGCGATCCTGCTGCCGATCGGCTGGAATGCGCTGAAAAGAGATTGGCCCGTCGTGCGCAGGCACTGGTTCGTGCTCGCCGCACTTGGCGCCAGCGGCTTCACCTTGTTCAACACGATCTTCTATACGGCGCTCAATTACACGACCGCGATCAACGTTTCGATCGAGCAGGCGGCAATGCCTATCCTGATCATCGTAGCCAATTTCATCTTCTTCCGCCTGCGCGTGAACTGGGCGCAGATCGCCGGCGTGGTGCTGACGATCTTCGGCGTCATCCTGACCGCCTGCCACGGCGATCCGCGCCGGCTGCTGACATTGGAGCTCAATTTCGGCGACGCCATCATGCTGGTCGCGGTCATTCTCTATAGCGGCTATTCGGTCGGATTGCGGCTGAAGCCGGCCATGCAATGGCAGAGCCTGATGCTGGCCATGTCGCTCGCCGCGCTCGTCACCTCGCTGCCGTTCTTCCTATGGGAAATCGCGGCCGGCAAGGTCATCGTTCCCGACGCACGCGGCTGGGCGGTGATCGTCTATACTGCGATCGGCGCCTCGGTCGTCTCGCAGATATTCTACATCAGGGGCAATGAGCTGATCGGCGCCAACCGGGCCGGCCTGTTCATCAACCTGGTGCCGATCTTCGGCACCCTGCTATCGGTGCTGATCGTCGGCGAGACATTCCAGCTCTACCAGGCGTTGGCGCTCGTCCTTGTGCTGGGCGGCATCGCGCTTGCCGAATATAGCGGCCGCAAGGCAGCCATGCCGAGGCGCCAGTAAACTCGCTTCGCGCCCCGATCGTCAGCTTCAAGGAGAGCGTCGGCTCGCCCGGCAATTCGCAGGACTACTGCAATTCCTTGCGCACCGCCGCCACGTAGTCGGACGAGACTGCCGGGGCGGCGTTGCCCCAGCAGACAAGCCCTACACGCTGCCGACGTCGAACTGCAGCCGCTTGGCCGAATCGATCGATTTGTGCGCCCGCACCTGCTCCAGCACTTTTTCCGGAAACGGTGCGTCGAGATAGAGCAGCGCGATGGCATCGCCCCCCGGCCGGTTGCGGCCGAGCTGGAAGTTGGCGATGTTGACGCCGTTCTCGCCGCACACCGTGCCGAGCAGGCCGATAATGCCCGGCGCGTCGGCATTGGTCGTATAGAGCATGTGCTGGCCGACCTCGGCATCGAGATTGATGCCCTTGATCTGTATGAAGCGCGGCTTGCCGTCGGAAAAACAGGTGCCGGCGATCGAGCGCGTCATATGCTCGGTCTTGACCGTCAGCTTGATATAGCCGTCGAACACGCCCGATTTGTCGCGCTTGACCTCGGCGACGATGATGCCGCGCTCCTTCACCATGATTGGCGCCGACACCATGTTGACGTCGGCTACCTGCGGCCTGATCAGCCCGGCAAGGGCCGCGCTGATCAGCGCGCGCGTATTCATCGTCGCGGTCGAGCCGTCGAACAGGATTTCCACCTCCTTGATCGGGTCCTCGGTGACCTGGCCGACAAAGGCGCCAAGCACTTCGGCGAGCTTGACGAAGGGCTTGAGCCGCGGCGCTTCCTCCGCGGTGATCGACGGCATGTTGATGGCGTTGGAGACGGCGCCCTTGATCAGATAGTCGGCCATCTGTTCGGCGACCTGCAGCGCGACGTTCTCCTGTGCTTCCGCCGTCGAGGCACCGAGATGGGGGGTGGCCACCACATTCTCCATGCCGAACAATGCGTTCTGTTCGGCCGGCTCGGCCTCGAACACGTCGATGCCGGCGCCGGCCACCTTGCCGCTCTTCAGCGCCGCCACCAGGTCGGCTTCGACGACCAGCCCGCCACGGGCGCAGTTGATGATGCGCACGCCGTCCTTCATTTTGGCGATCGCGGCGGCATCGATGATGTTGCGCGTCTTGTCGGTCAACGGCGTGTGCAGCGTGATGAAGTCCGCGCGGGCGAAGAGCTCGTCCAGTTCAACCTTGTCGACGCCGAGTTCCTCGGCGCGTTTGTCCGACAGGAACGGATCGAAGGCGACGACATGCATCTTCAGGCCGACGCCGCGCGTGGCGACGATCGAGCCGATATTGCCGCAGCCGATGACGCCGAGCGTCTTGCCGGTGATCTCGACGCCCATGAAGCGGTTCTTTTCCCATTTGCCTGCATGCGTCGAGGCGTTGGCTTCCGGGATCTGGCGGGCGAGCGCGAAGATCATCGCTACCGCATGCTCGGCTGTCGTGATCGAATTGCCGAACGGCGTGTTCATCACGATAATGCCCTTGCGGCTGGCCGCCGGTATGTCGACATTGTCGACGCCGATACCGGCCCGGCCGACGACCTTGAGCCTGGTGGCGGCATTGATCAGCTTCTCGGTAACCTTGGTCGCCGAGCGGATGGCGAGGCCGTCATACTGGTCAATTACTTCAAGCAGCTTCTCCTTGTCCTTGCCGAGATCTGGAAGATAGTCGACCTCGACGCCGCGATCCCTAAAGATCTGAACAGCGGTGGTGGAAAGTTTATCCGAGACGAGAACGCGAGGCATGGGATTGGTCCTTGTTGCTTACCCCACCCGCCTTCGCTTCGCTCAGGCACCTTCTCCACGGGGGAGAAGGTCGGGCGCCGATCTTTCTCCCCTTGTGGGAGAAGGTGGCCGCGAAGCGGCCGGATGAGGGCTGTTCCAGAAAATAACTGTTGAGTTTCAGGCCGCCGCTTTCAGCGACGCCTTCTGGCCGGCGAAGGCCCAGTCGAGCCAGGGCAGCAGAGCTTCGAGATCGGAGGTCTCGACCGTTGCGCCGCACCAGATGCGCAGGCCAGGCGGCGCGTCGCGATAGGAACCGATGTCATAGGCGACACCTTCCTTGTCGAGCGCTGAAACCAGACCCTTGGCGAAGGCCGCCTGTGCGTCGGCGTCGAGTGCAGCGACTTGTCCGTGGGTGAAGGACAGGCAGACGGACGTGTTCGACCGCGTCGCCGGCTCTACGGCGAGATGGCCAAGCCAGGAGGATTTCGCGACGAAACGGTCGAGCACGGCCGCGTTGGCGTCGGCCCTGGCGACCAGCGCATCGAGGCCGCCGATCGATTTCGCCCAGCTGAGCGCGTCGAGATAGTCCTCGACGCACAGCATCGACGGCGTGTTGATGGTTTCGCCCTTGAAGATGCCTTCGATCAATTTGCCGCCCGAGGTCAGGCGGAAGATCTTCGGCAGCGGCCATGCAGGCTTATAGCTCTCCAGCCGCTCGACGGCGCGGGGCGACAGGATCAGCATGCCATGCGCGCCTTCGCCGCCCAGCACCTTCTGCCAGGAGAAGGTCACGACATCGAGTTTCTCGAAGTCGAGCTTCTGCGCGAAGGCGGCCGATGTCGCGTCGCAGATGGTCAGACCCTTGCGATCGGCCGGGATGAAATCGCCGTTCGGCACGCGCACGCCCGAGGTCGTGCCGTTCCAGGTGAAGACCACGTCGCGGTCGAAATCGATCTTGCCGAGATCCGGCAGTTCGCCGTAACCGGCCTCGAGCTTGCGCACATCGGCAAGCTTCAACTGCTTGACCACGTCGGTGATCCAGCCGGAGCCGAAACTCTCCCAGGCGACCATGTCGACGCCGCGCTCGCCCAGCAGCGACCAAAGCGCCATCTCGACGGCGCCTGTGTCGGACGCCGGCACGATGCCGATGCGGTAGTCGGCAGGAACCTGGAGAATTTCGCGCGTCAGCGCGATCGCCTGTTCGAGCTTGGTCTTGCCGATCTTGGCGCGATGGGAACGGCCGAGCGCGGCAGCTTTCAGCGCCTCGACCGACCAGCCGGGACGTTTCGCGCAGGGACCTGAGGAAAAATTGGGGTTTGCCGGACGGAATCCGGGCTTCGTATGCGTCGTCATCGTGGTCTATCCTTCCAGATAGTGGCCCCTCGTTGGGGAGGGGTGGCCCACGGACGGCGATATGCGCTCGGGCTTCGGGCGTCAAGGGGAAAGTTTTTGTCGCGGGCAGGATATCGGCGATCCGCGATCAGGATCTCGTGAGCTTCAAACGCAAACGGCGGACCGAAGAGATCCGCCGCCAGGGTTCATGTATGCCAGCCTACTACCAGAGATCGTAGCGTAGCCCGAGCTTAACCTGATGATTGCTGATTCCCTTGTGGACCGGAAACGAGGTCAGGCTCTCGGCCGTCACATATTCGGCGTCGGGCGCCGAGAAATACTGATAGCCGAGATCGACGGAAACATTCTTCGACACCTGATAGGCAAGGCCGGCATTCAGCGTGTAAGCGAAGGAATACTTGGTCTTGTCGTCACTCAGTCCGAAGTCGTCGGTTGGATCGCCATTGTCGGTGAAATAGCTCGCCGAGAGCTTGTGCGTGCTCCTGACGATGCCGATGCCGGCGCCGAGATAGGGTGTTATGCCGACATAGGTTCCAAGGTCGACATAGCCGTTGAGCATGCCTGAAAAGGCATAGTTCTTCAGGGACGCCGACGCCAGGGTCGCCTCTGCCGCGGTCGCTGAATCGTCATAGCCAATGCCGATCTTGTTGCCGGGCAGGTAACCCAGATTGAGATCGGCACGCAGATAATCGTTGAAGTGGTAGCCGAAGCCGATGCTGGCGAAGACCGGGTCTTCCTCGTTGTCGAAGCTCGCCGGCGTGAAGGCGAAATCCTCATTCTTGAAGCTCTTCTCTACCAGGTAGGAGACATCGCCGCGCAGATACCAGCCCGAGCCGACCTCGACCGGCACGTAGTCGGGCGCCTGGTCGACATAGACCGGGGGATCATAGTCGGCGGCCAGCGCAGGCGTCAGCGGCATGATGGCGAATGTGGCAAGCACCGGCGCCATACGCGATGTGAGTTTCATGATCCCCTGCTCCCGATTTCGGCGCCACCAGACGGCAGCCATCGTTTCAGGAAGCATTGTTAACCATAGTGGTTAAGTCGGGGTTAAGGCTAACAGAGCGTTAGCGAATGATTTTCGGGCAGCCAGACAAGCGAAAACCGCCCGGCTGATGCCGGGCGGTTTCGGACCGTTGGATGGTCGGATGTTACTTGGTGTAGATCGGCTCGGGTTCGGGCTGATAGGCCACCGTCGGCGCGGCGCAACCGTTGTTGCCGCCGAACTGGTACCGCAGGCCGCCGCGCACCTCATGCGTGTCGATGCCGCGGTCGAAGCCCGGCCCGGCGCTGCTGATATCCCACTCGAACATGCGGCCACCCTGGATGTGGCTGTAGCGATAGCCCGCGTCCAGGATCAGCTTGTCGGTCAGGCAGTAGGAAGCGCCGGCCATGAGCGCGTAGGCAAAGCGCCAGCTTTTCGCACCGGGGTTGAACTCGGTGGTGTTCGGGTCCCTGACATCGTCCCATCTGACATGCGCGCCGCCGATGCCGGCGCCGACATAGGGCGTGATGCCGTGATAAGTGCCGAGATCGACATAGGCGTTGGCCAGCAGCAGCAAGGCGCTCATTTTCGACACTTCGGTCGACGTCGAGAAAGCGTCCGAGGTTCCGCCGTCGAAGTTCGACTTGAACCAGTAATCGGCGGTCAAATCCGTACGAAAATGATCGTTGATCTTGTAGCCGACGCCGGCGCCGAGCGAGAAGCCGCCCTTGAGCTTGCCGAAATCGAAGCTCCTGTCGCCGGGAATGACGTTACAATTACAGGGATCGATGGTGTAGGTCGTGTAATCGATGCCGCGCACTTTCGACTTGTGGTAGTCGAGATCGCCGCGAATGTACCAGCCGCCGACATCGACTGGCTGCTCGTATACCGGCGGCGGCGCCTCTTCGACCACCGGCTCCGGAAGGTCGGCCGCGAACACCGGCCATGCCAGGCCCGCGAACAGCGCGGCGAACAGGGCCTTTCTTGCTGTATTGAACATGCTTGTCACCCCTAGAAACCCTCGGAACAGCGGTCGCGTCCGAATGAGATTGGCTTTCAGGCGTGGATAATGAATTGCAAAGGTTAAAAGGCATTTAACCCTGTCTATTAACCACGAATCTCGAGCATTTGAGGAATTCGGATGGTTCCACATGTCTCGAGCCAGTTTCGCAGGCAAACAAAAGCCCGCCGGACGGGCGGGCTTCTAAGCAATCAGAGCGGCGTCGGCCCTCCGAATGCACCTGAGATCAGGCGGCGCTGCGTGTTTCCGAGATGACCTCGACGATGTCGTTGACGACGGCCTCGACCAGCTGCGGGTCGTCGCCCTCGGCCATGACACGGATCAGCGGCTCGGTGCCGGACGGCCGGATGACGAGCCGCCCCGCCTTGCCGAGGCGTTGACGGGCGTCCTCGATCGCAGCCTTGACCGGAGCTTCCTCGAGCGGCTTGCCGCCGGCGATGCGGACGTTCTTGAGGAGTTGCGGCACCGGCTGGAACTTCTTCGACAATTCGCTGACCGGCCGGCCCTGCCGCTTGATGCAGGCCAGCACCTGCAGCGCCGAAACCAGGCCGTCGCCCGTGGTCGAGAAGTCCGACAGCACGATGTGGCCCGACTGCTCGCCGCCGACATTGAGCCCGTGCGCGCGCATATGCTCGACGACGTAGCGGTCGCCGACCTTGGTGCGGTGCAATTGCAGCTTCATGTCGCCGAGGAAGCGTTCGAGGCCGAGATTGGACATGACCGTCGAAACGACGCCACCGCCGGCAAGCCGCCCGCTCTGGTGCCAGGACTCGGCGATCATTGCCATGATCTGGTCGCCGTCGACGATCGCGCCGTTCTCGTCAACGATGACGACACGGTCGGCATCGCCGTCGAGCGCGATGCCGATGTCGGCGCGCACCTCGTGCACTTTCTTCTGCAGGCCTGCCGGATGGGTCGAGCCGCATTCCTTGTTGATGTTGAAGCCGTTGGGCTCGACATTGATGGCCACCACTTCGGCGCCCAGTTCCCAAAGCGCCTCGGGGGCAACCTTGTAGGCGGCGCCATTGGCGCAATCGACGACGATCCTCAAACCTGAAAGCGACATCGAACGCGGCAAGGTGCGCTTTGCAAACTCGATGTAGCGGTCATGCACGCCATCGACGCGCTTGGCGCGACCAAGTCCGTCGGAATCGGCGAGTGCCAGTTCGATATCCTTGTCCAGCATGCTCTCGATGCGCTCTTCGATCTCGTCGGAGAGCTTGTAGCCGTCGGGACCGAACAGCTTGATGCCATTGTCGTAATAAGGATTGTGCGAGGCCGAGATCATGACGCCGATATCGGCGCGCAGCGAACGCACCAACATGGCGACCGCCGGCGTCGGGATGGGGCCGAGCAGGAACACGTCCATGCCGGCGGCGCAGAGGCCCGCCACCATGGCGTTCTCGATCATGTAGCCGGAAAGTCTGGTGTCCTTGCCGAGCACCACACGGTGACGATGGCTGCCGCGCTGGAAGGACAGGCCGGCCGCCATGCCGACCCTCATCGCGATTTCCGCCGTCATTGGAAACTTGTTGGCGCGCCCGCGAATACCGTCCGTGCCGAAATAATTTCCTGCCATGCTAGTCAGTGTCCCCGGTGGTTCTTGCCCGGTACGTCATGCCATAATTGGCCGGCGCACTACGATCACATTTCGTGATTATCTGTTACCAATCCTTTAGAAAACCCTTGTTGTGCATTGCACAGAGACTGGCGCAACCTAGCGTGATGGCGCTGCCTCGCCACAATATGCCATGCCTGTGGACCATTCGACATGGATTTACCCACAAATTCTTGTCTTCCAGCCGGCAACAGGCAACGATTTCATCACCTTGCCGGCAGAAGCCGGGTTTCGGCGATGTATACGCCACTTAGCATCTGGCGCAACCGACCGTTGAGCGTTATTGATTCGCTGGGACGTATAATGGGCTGCTGCAACGGAGAAACGCTATGCTCATCCACCGACTTGCCACTTTGACCGGCCTTGCGGTCGCGACGTTATTCCTGGCCGCGCCAGCCAACGCGCTGACGATGGCCGAGTGCAGCACGAAGTATAACGCGGCCAAGGACGCGGGGACACTTGCCGGCCAGACCTGGAACCAGTTCCGCAAGGCGCAGTGCGGCACTGATGCCGCCGCGACAGCCAAGCCCGACGCCAAGGCAGCGGACACCAAGGCGGCCGATACGAAGCCGGCCAAGGCGACCAAGGCTGCGGCCGCCGCCGACGACGGAGCCAAAGGCCTGACCGCAAAGGAATGCAGCACCAAGTACCAGGCGGCCAAGGCCGCCGGCACGCTCAACGGCATGAAGTGGAACGACTTCCGCAAGAGCGAATGCGCCACCGGCGCGTCCGCTGCCGCCGGCGCATCCGCTGCCGCCGCCACCAAACCGGCGACCACCAAGGCGGCGACCACGGCTGCGGCGACCGACAGCTCGGGCAAGGGCCTGAGCATGGCCGACTGCAGCAGCAAGTACCAGGCTGCCAAGACCGCCAATACGCTCAACGGCATGAAGTGGAACGACTTCCGGAAGGCCGAATGCGGCGCCAGCGCCTCGGACGATGACACCGTCCCGGCTCCAACAGAGGCGACCTACACCAAGGAGCCGGCAAAGCCGACTGTCGCTGCGCCGAAGGGCGTGAGTTTCCCGACCGCAATCTCGCCGAAATTCGCCACCGAAACCCCGGCCAAGGCCCGCATGCATACCTGCCTCCAGCAGTACTATGCCAACAAGGACGCCAACACGCTTGGCGGCTTGAAGTGGATCCAGAAGGGCGGCGGCTTCTACAGCCTGTGCAATGCCAAGCTGAAGAGCTGAGCGACAGCACTATTTGAGGAAAGTAAGGCCCGCGAGCCGCAGGGTTCGCGGGCTTTTTTGCCCGCAGCTTCAGCAGGAATCCCCGCTGACGAGAGGCGCGTTGCCGGCGACGCTGCAAACTCCCCTCGTGGGGGAGATGGCCGGCAGGCCAGAGGGGGGGCACGAAGGATCGTTGCCTGCTCCGGCCAGGTTGCCTCGCATTCACGAAAAGCTGGGCGAGGGTGGCTCGAGGAATCGTCGAACGGCAAGAGAGATCCTCCCCCGCAGCCCGGAAGGCCTAACTCGATTTGTCGGCGGACGCTGCCCCCGCTGAGCTGCCCGTCATCTTCCACAAAGTGGGAAGATTGGCTGCTGCCACGCCGGCTTCCGCCAATCGCCTAGCCAACCTTGCAGGCGCAGGCCACGGAGAAACTCAGCAGCCTGCCCCAAACAAAAACGCCGCGGTCGAACCGCGGCGTTTCTCAATTTGTTCTTGGCCGAGTTCAGCTCGACGGCTGCGGTTCCATGCCGCCCTCGGGCTCGGGACCCTTTTTGCGGCGGCCCGACTTCGGCACGGCCGAACCACGGCTCGGCGGCGTGTCGTCGCCGAGATCGCGCGCGGGCTTCTCGCCGGCGATCAGCTGCTTGATCTCGTCGCCCGACAGCGTCTCGTATTCGAGCAGGCCCTGCGCCAGCGCGATCCATTCCTTCTTCTTCTTAGTCAGCACCGACCTCGCGGTCGAATAGGCCTCGTCGATCAGGCGCCGCACCTCGGCGTCGATGATCTGCGCGGTTTCTTCCGAGATGTTCTGCGTGCGCGCCACCGAATGGCCGAGGAACACTTCCTCCTGGTTGTCGCCATAAGCGACATGGCCGAGCTTGTCGGAAAAGCCCCAGCGCGTGACCATGGCGCGCGCCAGCTTGGTCGCCTGCTCGATATCGGAGGAAGCGCCCGACGTGATGTTCTCCTTGCCGAACTTGAACTCCTCGGCGACGCGGCCGCCCATCATGATGGCAAGCCGTGAGATCATGTACTTGTAGCTCATCGAATAGCGGTCGCCTTCCGGCAACTGCATGACCATGCCGAGCGCGCGGCCGCGCGGAATGATTGTCGCCTTGTGCAGCGGATCGGCCGACGGCACGTTGAGCGCCAGTATGGCGTGACCGGCCTCGTGATAGGCGGTCAACTCCTTCTCGGCCTGGGTCATGGCCGAGGAGCGGCGCTCGGCGCCCATCATGATCTTGTCCTTGGCGTCCTCGAACTCGGCCATGGTCACGAGGCGCTTGTTACGCCGCGCCGCCATCAGGGCGGCCTCGTTGACGAGGTTCATCAGATCGGCGCCGGAGAAGCCCGGCGTGCCGCGGGAGACGACCTTGAGGTCGACATTGGGCGCCAGCGGCACGTTGCGCACATGCACTTTCAGGATCTTCTCGCGTCCGACGATGTCGGGGTTCGGCACCACCACCTGGCGGTCGAAACGGCCGGGCCTCAGCAGCGCCGGGTCGAGCACGTCGGGCCGGTTGGTGGCGGCGATCAGGATGATGCTTTCGTTGGACTCGAAGCCGTCCATCTCGACCAGCAGCTGATTCAGCGTCTGCTCGCGCTCATCATTACCGCCGCCGAGACCCGCGCCGCGGTGACGGCCGACCGCGTCGATTTCGTCGATGAAGATGATGCAGGGCGCGTTCTTCTTGGCCTGGTCGAACATGTCGCGCACGCGGCTGGCGCCGACGCCGACGAACATCTCGACGAAGTCCGAACCCGAAATGGTGAAGAACGGCACGTTTGCCTCGCCGGCGACCGAGCGGGCGAGCAGCGTCTTGCCGGTTCCCGGAGGGCCGACCAAGAGCACGCCGCGCGGGATCTTGCCGCCGAGCCGCTGGAATTTCTGCGGATCGCGCAGGAACTCGACGATCTCCTCCAGGTCTTCCTTGGCCTCGTCGACGCCGGCGACGTCCTGGAAGGTGACGCGGCCATGCGCCTCGGTCAGAAGCTTGGCCTTCGACTTGCCGAAGCCCATGGCACGACCGGAGCCGGACTGCATCTGGCGCATGAAGAATATCCATACGCCGAGGATCAGGATCATCGGCAGCCACGAGATCAGGTACCCGAACAGCGAGTTTGAACCGTCGGTCTCCGGCCGCGCATTGATGGTGACGTTCTTGTCCTGCAGCCGCGAGACCAGCGACGGATCGCCGGGCGAATAGGTCTGGAAGCCGCTCGAATTGTCGGTGTAGGTGCCGGAGATGCGGGCGCCGGCGATGGTCACCGTCTTGACCCGGCCCGCCGCGACATCCTGCAGGAACTGCGAATAAGGTACATCGCTCGAAGCCCCACGCGTCTGCGGCGTCTGGAACAGATTGAAGAGGGCGATGAGCAGGACCGCTATGATCGCCCAGAGCGCGAGGTTGCGATAGTTCGGATTCATCAATTGTCCCGTTGGTGTCCGCGGGCAGACACGCGTCGTGAGAGGAAACTTGAGCCTAACATAGGGAGAGCGCCCCCCCTTGCCAAGCAGAACAGCACGTGTGGGTTAAGCTTTCGCCCATGACCGACCGGCGCTATGGCCGCTTGAAAGGCAGGGCGGGAGGCAACGGTGCGCCGATCAATTCGGCGACGGCCCGCGCCGGCGCCAGGTCGAAGGACGGCAGGAAGCGGGCAAAGGGGGCGACGACGGCCTGTGCCGTGAACCCCGGCGACGCCTGCCCACCCTGAGGCAGGCCAGGATTTTCAACGGCTTGCCGCGATGCCGGCTCGCAGGCCAGCGCGGCGCGCACGAGGCTGCGCGGCGTCTCGCCTTCCGCGATTGCCAGACGCTTCGCCGCCGCTGCCCCGAACGGCGCGATCAACAATGCACTGCCGCCGTCGTCCAACGTGATGTTCCGGCGGCCGTCCCAGAGCAGCCCGCCGGTGGCCGCGACCACAGGCGGCAAGCCTCGCGTCTCGCGGCGCAGAAAGATGCCGGCGCGCCTGGAATCGACCACCGTCCGCGACAATGTGGCGCAAAGAAATCCAGCCTTCAGCCTACCGAACAGCGCCTCGCATCGCGCCTGGTCCGGCAGAAACGCAACGCCCCCGCTTGTGGCGAGGAGGATGCGCAGCGCATAGACGGCCGCCGAATCGTCGCCGGCCGAAAGCAGGGTCGGATCGAGGCGGACAAGACCCGGCGCCGGCTGGCTGGCGAAGCGCGCGATTAAATCCGCGGCGCGGATGCCAAGCCGGCTGCGCGCCTCGCTCTCGCGCGCCGCCAGCGTCAATGCGTCATCGATGCGCTGCGCACCGTCAGCGCCGGCCAGTGCCGCGCGCATGCGCGGTCGCTCGAAGGCCGCGTCGGCATTGGTCGGGTCCTCGGCCCAGCCGACATGCTCGCGCCGCAGGAAGTTGCGCAAAGCCGCGCGCCGAATGCCAAGGAGCGGCCGCACGATCCATTCGTGCCAGTCGTGCAAGGTGACCGGCGCCATGCCGGCAAGGCCGCGGGCGCCCTTGCCTCGGACTAGCCGCATCAGCACCGTCTCGGCCTGGTCGTCCGCCGTGTGACCGGTCACGATCAGACCGAGGCCTTCCTCCCGCGCCGCCTCGGCCAGCAGCCGGTAGCGAGCCTCCCGCGCGGCGGCCGGCAGCCCGGTCGACGGCTTGCGTCCGGACCAGGCGACGATGCGGTGCGCGATGGCGTGCGCGGCGCAAAGCCTGGCCACCGCTTCCGCTTCGGCCGCCGCGCCCTGCCGCAAACCGTGGTCGATCGTCACCGCCAGCAGCTTCGCGGACGGCGCGGTTCGGTCGAGATGTCGTTTGAGAAGGAGAAGTAGGGCGGTCGAGTCGCTGCCGCCGGATACGGCCGCAACGGCGCCGCTGGTAAAGTCGATGTGCGAAAAAAGGTCTTTCGAAAGATCAGGCTCGGTGTCGAGCATCAATGCATGTCGCCCGAACACGGCTCCGAGGGCAAGGCAACGGCAGGCAGGAGAAGGGCTAGCACGCCGCCAGGGCCTTTTCCTGCTTCACGCGCTCCTTGAGCGTGTTGGAAATGTCGGGGTAGCGCTTGCCGACCTCGCTGAAGGTGGCGCAGGCCACGTCGTGCTGCTTCAGGCCGACCAGCGACACGCCGAGCTTCAGCAGCATGTCGGGGGCCTTCTTGGCCTTGGGATAGTCCTTGCTGGCGGCGAGGAAGACCTCCGCGGCATCGCGGTATTTCTGCTGGCCAAGCAGCGATTCGCCCAGCCAATAGTGCGCATCCGCCGTTTTCGCGTCACGGGGAAAACGCGCGATGTGGTCGCGAAAGCCCTGTTCGGCGGTGCCGTAGTCGCCCGAAAGGATGAACTGGTAGGAGTTGCGGTAGAGCTCCTCGGGATCGTTCGTGGAAGGCAGCGCCGCAACCACCGTGCCGTCGGACTTGCCGCTCTTGGCCGGAGCGCCGGTGGCTGGAGCGACATCCTGCGCCGGTGCGGTCGCCTGCGTGCTGCCGCCGGCATCGACCACATTGCCGTTCTTGTCGACGGTGATGCTGCCGAAGGTCTTTTCGGGCGCTCCCGTTCCGGGGATCACCTTGCCCGGATCACCGTCAGAGGATTCGACGATGACGTCCTCGACGCTCTGGCCGCCGCCAGCCGACTGGCCGGCCGCTGCCCGATTGTCGGCCTTCGCGGGCGGTTGCGTGGCCGGCGCCTCGGCCACGCTGTCATCGCTGTCGGCGGGCGCGGCCTGTGACTTCTTCTGCCCGGCCGGCTGCTGCGCACCCTGCGTACCGCCTTCGAGCTGCTGGAAGCGGAACTCGTTGTCTTCCTGCTGTTTGCGGATCTGCTCCTGCATTTGCAGGATCTGGAAGTTCAGTTCCTCGATCTTGCCGTTCATCTGGCGCAGTTGGTCCTCGAGCCCGGTGGCGCCTGTGCCAGTCGACTGCTGCGCGAACTGAACCTGGTCCGACTTCTTCTTTTCGCCGAAAACGCCAGGCAACTCGATGCTGGGCAGATGGAACGAGAAGCCGCTGTCGGCTGGCTGTCCCGTGCCATCAGTCCCTAAGCCACCCGCCATCGCGGTGACGCCTGAAAGGAGCAGCAGTGCAAGCGTGCCGCTCAGAACTGATCTCAAATGCATATGCCTCTCGCCGTGTCGTTAGCTTGTTCGCGCTTTCCAATCGGTATGGGACCAGCCAAGCGCCCTCGGCTCATAGCAGGACGCGAGACTTCGGCCAAATTTTGTTTGAAGGGACCAAACATGAAAAAGGCGGCCTTTCAGCCGCCTTTCGCAAACCTGTGTTGCATTTTTGTCGTCGTGTTTTTCGCGCGTCGCTCGACGCGCGAAAAATGTCAGGAACCGGCGCCGCTGAGCGTGGTGACCGCGCGGCGGTTCTGCGACCAGCAGGAGATGTCGTCGCAAACCGCGACCGGCCGTTCCTTGCCGTAGGAAATGGTCTTCAGGCGGTTGGCGGAGACGCCCTTGGAGACCAGGAAGTCGCGCGTGGCGGCGGCACGGCGGGCACCGAGCGCCAAATTGTATTCGCGCGTGCCGCGTTCGTCGGCATGGCCTTCAACGACGATCGCATACTGCTTGTACTGGTTCAGCCACTGCGCCTGGCGCGACAGCGTCGTCTGGGCGTCGGCGCGGATCGAGGAGGAGTCCGTGTCGAAGAAGATGCGGTCGCCGATATTGACGGTGAAGTCCTGCGCCGATCCGGGCGTTGCGGCACCGGCGCCGTTGAGGCCGAGATCGGCGGCGCTGTTGGGCGTCTTCTTCGAAGCGCAACCGGCAATGGCGAGCATCGCCACCAGCGCGATCATGACGGGATTTCTGGTAAGTGCTGCGATACGGCTCATGCCGCCTCTCCTTCGCATTCGAGTGATTTCGTTGATCACCCAGTAACCACGTTTGGGTTAACCGGCATTCAAGAAACACGGTTAAAATTTGGTTTAGGCCGCCCGTCCGCAGCCCTTTGATCCGGGCCACAGTTGGCGCGGACCCTAGGCGGAAATGCGGCCAAAACGCGACAAAGAGGTGGAAATGGAGAATTGAGGAATTGAGGAATTGAGGAAAAGGGGCATTTCAACTTCTTCCTGAGATTCACCAGCATTCCATAGATATGGACATAGGATTGAAGCCATTCATCGCGCTGCGCGTGGGTGATGTAGCCAAGGTCGAACGCATACGAAATCCACGTCTCTACTTCGCTGCATGATCCCATGGCCATCGAAATGAAACGCGCAAATTCGGGCCTGGAATGGGTCTGTTTGGCAAATCCTTCAGCCAGATTGGCACAGATCGCCTTGCTGGATCGCCGCATTTGGTCAGCCAACGCGTATTGTTCCATTTTCGGAAAAACAAGCGTGGCCTTGTGGACGTCGAGGGAAACCCCATAAGCGTGCCTATAGACATCCAAATCCTTCGCGCGCTTGATGTAACCCGCTTCTCTCTCCATCCCTCAATTCTTCATTTCTTCATTTCTCCAATTCCTCTCACTCCAGCAGCGGCGACCAGGCCGGATCGGAGGCAAAGTTCGCGGTCGGGATCGACTGCTCGTTGCGGCCGGTGAGATCGACAGAAACCAGTTTCGGGCCGCCGGCGGAATCGCGGAAGAACATCAGCACGCGGCCGTTCGGCGCCCAGGTCGGTCCTTCCTGCTGGAAGCCGGATGACAGGATGCGCTCGCCCGAACCGTCGGTCTTCATAACGCCGATCTGGAATTCGCCGCCGGTCTGCTTGGTGAAGGCGATGAGATCGCCGCGCGGCGACCACACCGGCGTCGAATAGACCCCGTCGCCGAAGGAGATGCGGGTCTGGCCCGAACCGTCGGCGCCCATCACATAGATCTGCGCGCGGCCGCCGCGGTCGGAGGTGAACACCACCTTGCTGCCGTCGGGCGAATAGGAAGGCGAAGTGTCGATGGCGGTCGAGTTGGTGAGCCGGGTCGTCGAGCGGCTCCTGAGGTCCATGGCGAAGATGTTGGAATTGCCGTCGTCGCGCAGCAGGCTCATGATCACCTTCTGGCCATCCGGCGAAAAGCGCGGCGCAAACGTCATGCCCGGAAAATTGCCGACCAGTTCGCGCTGGCCGGTCTCGATCTGCAGGAGATACACCCGCGGCTGGCCGCTCTCATAGGACATGTAGGTGATTTCCTGCCGGTTCGGCGAGAAGCGCGGCGTCAAGACGATCGCCCTGCCGTCCGAGAGATAGCGCACATTGGCGCCGTCCTGGTCCATGATGGCGAGGCGCTTCTTGCGCGCATTCTTGGCGCCGGACTCGTCGATGAAAACGACGCGCGTGTCGAAATAGCCCTTCTCGCCGGTCAGCCGCTCGTAGATGGCGTCGGCGATGATGTGAGCGACGCGTCGTTGATTGGCGTCGTTAGCGAAGAATTGTTCGCCCGACATCTGCTGTCCAGCGAACGTGTCCCACAGCCGATACTGCGCGCGGATGCGCCCGTCGGCCTCCTTGCTGACGCTGCCGGTGACCAGAGCCTGGGCATTGATCACCTTCCAGTCGTCGAAGCGAGGCGCTGCGTCAGGATTGGCGATCTTCTCGATGAAGGCGCTTTTGTCGATCGGTGCGAACAGGCCCGAGCGCTTCAGGTCGGCGGTGACGATGCCGGAAATCTGCGCGCCAAGCCCATCGCCCGACTGGAAATCGGTGATGGCGATCGGCAGCGGCTCGACATTGCCCTTGTTGACGTTGATCTCGACGAGCGCCCACGCAGGCATGACGGCGCCGGCCATCGAGCCCAGCGCTATTGTCGCGACCATCAGGAGCGGCTTGAGGATGAATTTCATGTCTTCTCGCTTCTCTTCACTGATTCTGCAGGGCAGGCCTCAAAGGCCAAGCATTTCCCTCGGATCGAAAGTGACACGGACCTGGGCCCAGATGTCCTGTTTGCCCGCCGGAACCTGAAGGCCGGCCATGTTGCATTTCTGAACCGCACGCACGGCGCTTTCATCGAATTGGCGATTCCCGCTCGATTTCTCGACGGTGGGCCGGCCATCCAGCTTGCCCGAGGGGTCGAGGTTGAACATGACCACGGCGACGAAGTTCTCCGAGCCCTCCAGCCCCGCCGGCAATGTCCAGCAACCGCCAAGCTGATCCGACAGGGCGCCCAGTTCTGATCTCGACAGCTTCTGGCCCTGGTCCTTCTCGCCGCCGAGCGAAGCCTGCTGTGTCGAACGCTTGGCGCCGCCGCCGGAGGGCTTCTGCTTGTCCAGCAGGGCCGAGATCTCATCGGAATTGAACTGCTTGTCCTCCGATTTCGGCTTGGATGAAGCCTCCTTGACCGGTTTGTCGGCGTCCTTGCGCTCCGGCGCCTTGGCGCTTTCGGCCTGTGCCGGCTGCGGCTTCGGCCGCGCCTGAGGCGCGGGCGCGGAGTCCGGCAGTTGGGCATCGTCAGGCTGGTCCTTGGCGATCGCCTGGGCGACCGCGTCCGGCTTCACCTCGGGCGTCGGCTCGATGGCCGCGGTCTTGTCCTGTGGCGGTGCGGGCGTCGGCTCCTTGGCCGGCGCCGGCTTCGGCTCGGTCTGCTTGACCGGCTCGGGCTTGACCTCTTCCTTGGGCTGCGGCGCGGGAGCCACTTCCGTGGCCGGCGTCGGCTTGGGCTTTTCCTGCGGCTTCGGCACGTCCTCGGTCTTCGGCTTTTCGATCGGCGTTGGCGCCGGCGCCGGAGCCGACGTCATGTCGACCGGCTTCGGCTTGGCCTCGGGCGTTATCGGCTTGTCGGCATCGACGCTGTTCTCGCCGACCTTCTGCGCATCCGGCACCACATCGGGACGCTGCGTGGGCAAGGGCGCCGGCTTTTCATGCACCACCGATTTCTTGTCGCCCTGCAGCACCTGGGCAGTGGCTTCGATCGGCACGATGTCGACAGCGACCGACTCGACGTCGGCCGACGGAAGCGCGGCCGGTGCCGACAGCGTGAACAGGCCGAAGCCAATCAGCGCCGCATGCATGATCACCGATGTGGTGAGGCCGGTCCTCATAGTGGGTCTATTGATCCTGTTCCTGCAGTGAAACCAGCCCGATATTCTTGTAGCCGGCGGCCGAAATGCGGGCCATCACCTTCATCGCCGTGCCATAGTCGGTGGACTTGTCGCCGCGGATGAAGATGCGCTCGTCATAGCCGGTCTTCGAGATCGCCTGCAGCTTCGCCACCAATTCCTCGATCGGGATTTCGGTCTCCTGAAGATAGATCTGGCCGGCGGCATTGATCGAAACGGTGATCGGCTGGGTGTCGGCATTCATCGCCTTGGCCTGCGTATCCGGCAGATCGATCGGCACGCCGACCGTCAAAAGCGGCGCCGCGACCATGAAGATGATCAACAGAACCAGCATCACGTCGACCATCGGCGTGACGTTGATTTCGGCGATGAGGCCATGATGGCGGCCGCGCCGCCTGTGGCCGCGCCCGCCGCGTCCAGCCATGCCTACGGACATTCCCATCGGCTTACTCCTCAGGCCTTCGGCGCTACTTTTTCATCGATTTGGCGCGAGAGTATGGCGGAGAACTCGTCGGAGAACCCTTCCATGCGCACCGCGATCTTGCTCGCATCCGATGACAGCTTGTTGTAGGCGATGACGGCCGGAATGGCGGCGAGCAGGCCGATGGCGGTCGCCAGCAGCGCCTCGGCGATGCCGGGCGCGACCACCGACAGGCTGGTGTTCTTGGAGCCGGCGATCGCCTGGAACGACGTCATGATGCCGATGACGGTGCCGAACAGGCCGATGAACGGGGCCGCCGAGCCCGTGGTTGCGAGGAAGCCGAGGCGGCCTTCGAGCTTCTCCATCTCGCGGGTCAGCGCCAGGTCCATCGCCTTATCGATGCGGGTTTGCAAGCCGAGCGGCGTCTTGGCGCCTTTTTCGAAACTCTTCTTCCACTCGCGCATGGCAGCAACGAAGATGGCGCCCATGCCCGATGTCTTGCGGTCGGCCAACGTTCGGTAAAGCTCCTCCAGCGACTGCCCCGACCAGAACACCTGCTCGAACCGGTTCAGCGCCAGCCGCATGCGGGCATAGGATACGAGCTTGTCGACGATAATCGCCCAGGTCCAGACCGAGGCGCAGAGCAGCCCGATCATGACCAGCTTGACCACCCAGCTGGCCTGCATGAACAGCGCCCAAATCGACAATTGCGCGCCCGGTTCGGCGAGTGCGATATTTTCCATCGTAACGTCCTTAAGATTTCCGGGCGAAGCTGGCGGCTGGCCCCTGGCATCCCTTGTGGTCGGTTCGCGCGAAGCTACCGGAACAACCCCAAAACGTGCCTTTCGCGGCCTTTTCGGGGCAAATGTTGGTGAAAGGAAGGCGCTGGATAGCGCCAATCTTCACCAATCTCTTCATGAACCGTTATGGTTAAGGATGGGTTAGTCCACCAGACGCGGCGCATTGCCGCGCTTCAAGCCGGCGCCGGCGATACCAACGACGTCGGCCTTTTAGCCCGCCTTGGGTATGAACGCTGCTATCCACTCCCTGGGGAAGCGGCGTGGCCGGCCATTCTCGCCGATGATCGCCGCCTCCACCCTGGCCTCGACCAGCACCTCGTCGCCGCGCTTGAGCTGCTGGGCCATGAAGATGCGCGCGCCGGAGATTTCCTCGGTCCGGGTGTCGATCGTCAGGATGTCGTCCATGCGGGCCGGGATGCGGAAGTCGATCTCCATGCGACGCACCACCCAGACTATTCTTTGGCCATGCTTGCCATCGGCAAGTTCGGTGTGGTGGACGCCGCTCAGCCTCAGATAGTCGGAGCGGCCGCGCTCGAGGAATTCGAGATAGCGGGCGTGGTAGACGACGCCGGAGAAATCGGTGTCGGCATAATAGACCCGCGCCATCAGCCGATGGCCGAACGCCGTCAGCGCACCGGAAATCCCCGCCAGCAAGGTCGCGGATTCACCATGATCGTCCATTGCGCTTCCTTTTTCAGTCGCGGCAAGGCACCTGTGCCGCGCGTGACATGGCATCGGATGGCACTGTTGACGGCGATGATCAAGACCTTGGTGACGGCGCTGTTCGTGGTGATGGCTCTGTTCGTCGTGATGGCTCTGGCCGGGCCGAGCCAGGCCGCGACCTTCTCCATGAAGCGCGGGCTCAATCTCGACCAGTGGGTGACCTGGCCGGGCGAAGACCAATGGGGCAACGCCAAGGCCATCCTGCCCTACCCGGAATGGCGCAAATTTCTCAAGGACGACGATCTCGAGGCTTTGAAGCATGCAGGCTTCGATTTCCTGCGCATGCCGGTCGATCCTTCGCCCTTCCTTTCCGAAAATACGATGGCCTTGCGCGAGGATCTCTATGCCAGCGTGCTGGACTCTGTCCGCATGATCAACCGCGCCGGCCTGAAGGTTGTCGTCGACATGCATCTGATCCCCGCCGGCAGTGGGCGCAAGATCGGCATGGCCGAGGTGATGAACAACCCGGTGACATTCGATGCCTATGTCGAGGTGGTGCGCAAGATGGCGCACACGCTCGCCGGGGAAGATCCGGGGCAAGTGGCCTTCGAACCGATGAACGAACCGATCGTCGACTGCGACGCCGACGGCACCAGCCTGTGGCCGCAACGCCAGCAGAGGTTGTTCGCCGCGGCGCGTTCTTCGGCGACGAGATTGACGCTTGTGCTGACCGGGGCCTGCTATTCCGCGGCGTCGTCGCTGGAAAAAATCGATCCGATGGCGATCCCGGACGACAACGTCATCTGGACCTTCCATTCCTACGATCCGTTCCTGCTTACCCATCAGGGCGCGACCTGGGCCGGCGATTTCATTCCCTATGTGACCGGCCTGCCCTACCCGCTGACCGCGGTGCCGCCGGCTGAGCTCGACGTCACGCTCGACGCCATCCGCGCCAGGACCAAGACCGAGGCACCTTGGGCGCGGCAGGGCGGGCTGCTTGCCTATCTCGACGAGCAGGTAGCCAGCATGGACACCGACGCCAAGCTGCTTGGTCTCATGGACGCCCCATTCAAGGCCGTCGATGCCTGGGCGAAGGCCAACCGCATCAGGCCGGAAAACGTCACGCTGGGCGAGTTCGGCATGATCCGCCAGGAATACGGCAATCCCTATGTGATGCCGGCCGGCTATCGTGCCGCCTATGTCCGGGACATGATCGCGCGCGCCGAGGCGCATGGCTTCTCCTGGTCGGTCTGGAGTTACGGCGGCGCTTTCGGCATCGTCGATGCTTTCAACGGCGAAAAGGCCGAGCACGATGTGCTGGACGTGATCCGGTCGCTTCACTGAGCGCCGTTGCTCCACACCGCCGGGATCGATCAGCAAGATCTCCGGTCGCACACCGCAAAGCGGTTGCGACGCTTGATCGCCGGCCCGAACGCCGCCGCCGGGGGCCGCTATTCTTCCTGGAATAAATTGATCTGCTGTTGCGCCAGGTCCTTCGGCGCGTCGAGGCCGAGGTGGCGCCAGGCATTGGCCGTCAGCACACGGCCGCGCGGCGTGCGCTGGATGAAACCCTGCTGGATGAGATAGGGCTCGATGATGTCCTCGATGGCATCGCGCGGCTCGGACAGGCCGGCGGCGATCGTCTCGATGCCGACCGGCCCGCCGCCGAAATTGCGCGCGATCATCGAAAGATACCGGCGGTCGAGCGCATCGAGGCCGAGCGCGTCGACCTCCAGCCGGGTCAAGGCCTCGTCGGCGATCAAGCGGTTCACATGACCATCGCCGGCGACCGAAGCGAAATCGCGCACGCGCCGCAACAGCCGGCCGGCGATGCGCGGCGTGCCTCGCGCGCGCCGCGCGATCTCCAGCGCGCCGTCATCGCCGAGCGGCATTTGCAGGATGCGTGCGCCGCGCCGCACGATCTGCTCCAGTTCCTCGACCGTGTAGAAGTTGAGCCGCACCGGGATGCCGAAGCGGTCGCGCAGCGGATTGGTGAGCAGGCCGAGCCGCGTGGTGGCGGCCACCAGGGTGAAACGGGCAAGATCGATCTTGACCGAGCGCGCCGCCGGCCCCTCGCCGATGATCAGGTCGAGCTGGAAATCCTCCATCGCCGGATAGAGGATCTCTTCCACCGCAGGATTCAGCCTGTGGATCTCGTCGATGAACAGGACGTCGCCTTCTTCGAGATTGGTCAAGAGTGCGGCGAGATCGCCGGCTTTGGCGATGACCGGTCCGGAGGTTGAGCGGAAGTTGACGCCGAGCTCGCGCGCCATGATCTGCGCCAGCGTCGTCTTGCCTAGACCTGGCGGCCCGACGAACAGCACATGATCGAGCGCTTCCTTGCGCCCCTTGGCGGCCTCGATGAACACTTTGAGGTTGGCCCGCACCGCCGCCTGGCCGACGAAATCGTCAAGCGTCTGCGGCCGCAAACTCTGGTCGGCATCCTCGCCGCGTTTTTCCGGAGCGATCAGACGGGGGGCAAGGCTCATGCCGCCTTCCTTGCATATGGCCGGGAACCGGACAAGCGTGCGCTCATCGCGCCAGTTCCTTGAGCCCGAAGCGAATCAGCTTCGACGCGTCCGCCTCCTCGCCCGCCGTCTTCAGTGCCGCCGCCACCGCATTGGCGGCGGTGTCGCGGGAATAGCCGAGATTGACTAGGGCCGAGACCGCGTCTGTGATCGGCGCGGCTGCCACGCCTTCGCCGAGCTCCTGCTTCAAGCCGATCGTGCCCGACGCGGCACCGGCATAGGCCGGCGCCTTGTTCTTCAATTCGGTAACGATGCGCTCGGCCACTTTCTTGCCGACGCCGGGCGCGCGGGAGACCATAGCGATGTCGCGCAGCGCGATCGCGTTGGCAAGGTCGGCCGGCGCCAGCGTCGACAGGATTGCCAGCGCCACCTTGGCGCCGACGCCCTGCACATTGCTCATCAACAGCCGGAACCATTCACGCTCCAGCACCGACTGGAAGCCGTAGAGCCGGATCATGTCCTCGCGCACATAGGTCTCGATGAACAGCACCACCGCTTCGCCGGGCGAAGGCAGCGCGGCAAGCGTGCGCGCCGAGCAGTAGGCGACGTAGCCGACGCCATGCACGTCGACCAGGCAATGATCCTCGTCGATCTCGTCGAGCATACCCTTGAGCTTGCCGATCATGCCAAATCTTTCATGGAAGATAGGCCCTCATGGGTGCGTTTCAGGAGAAATGATGTCAAGGTCCGGGAAATAACTGCGATAACGCGCGGCGTCGCGCGTCAAAAGACGATGTCCGGCAACGGTCGCATGAGCGCCAATAAAGAAGTCCGGCAAGGTTCGTTCGCGGATTCCACCAGCACGGCGATAACGGGAATGCGTCACACCTGCAAGGAAGGCCGCATCCCAGGGCAGAAACTCGCGATCGATCTCGAGCATGTCGACCGCTTTTCGAAGCGCTGCCTCCGAGGCGATCAGCGGCGCCAGTTCAGACCAGATGATCGTATTGACCACCAAGTCGCCGTCGCGGCGGCATGAGGCGATTGCAGACGCCGACCATTTTGTCAGCGGTCCGGCCGGCCCCCAAACGTCGATCAGGACATTTGTGTCAATCAACGTCGAGATCTTCACGCGGCCCCCTCAGCCACTCCATATACTCGTCGGTCGTCATGCCACCCAGATCCAACGTCCCCTCCATCCGGTCAAGGACATTACTGAACCTGCGCAATTTCTCCTCCTCCGGGAGATTCTCGTTGACGGCCACAAGCCGAGCACCCTCATCGGTGGCCACGAATTCCACCTCGGAGCCCGGGCGGATACCCAGGTGATCCCTTATCTGTTTGGGGATCGTGACTTGGCCTTTGGTGGTGACGCGCATGGTAATACCTCAAAGTATTACCTACGACAGACAAGGGAACAAGTCAAGAACATCGTCAACCGGCAAGTGCCATCCGATAGGCGACGCTTTGCCGGTGATGCGCATGGCAAATGGCTATGGCGAGCGCGTCGGCGGCATGTTCGGTGTCGAAGGTCGCTTTCGGCAGCAGCACCTTCACCATCATGTGGATCTGCTTCTTGTCGCCATGGCCGACGCCGATCACCGCCTTCTTGACGGCATTGGGTGCATATTCGGCAACGACCAGGCCGGCGCGTGCCGGCACCAGCATGGCGATGCCGCGCGCCTGGCCAAGCTTCAGCGTCGCCACCGCATCCTTGTTGACGAAGGTCTGTTCGACGGCCGCCTCATGCGGCATGGCCGTATGCAGGATTTCAGCCAACCCGTCATGCAGCTGGCACAGCCGCGTCGCCAGCGCCGCCTTGTCTTCGGAACGCACCGTGCCGGACGCGACGAAGCGCAGCGAATTGCCGAGGCTTTCGACAATGCCCCAGCCGGTGCGCCTTAGCCCCGGATCGATACCGATGATGCGAATCGCGTCCCCCATCCGGTTACTCTACCTCCCGGAGACAGCGATGCCAGCGAAATGTGAACAAACCGGAAACAGCAGCCCGCCGAGCCAGAAATGCTCCGAACCCCCTAGTTGCGGGCGAAAGCCGTGTTGAGCAGGCTGATCTGGTCCGAGACCGGATTGGGCCGGCGGCTCAAGGGCTGCATGTCGACCACCGCACCGGCGCCGTAGATCTCCTCGTCCATGCGGCGCACCAGTGCCTGCAGGCGCAGCGACCGGTTGACGAGGTCGAGGAAATCCTTGGGCAGTTCGGCCCAGCCGGCCGCCTCGTCATGGGCGGAGGCGGTGTCGAGGCGCACCTTGGACTTTTCCGACGCGACCTGGTCGCGGGTCATCTCGCCGGAATTCGCGGCGCGCTGCAGAAGCAGCCACGAGGCGACCTGCATCAGCCTTGTGGTCAGCCGCATCGATTCGGCCGCATAAAGCGTGGCCGCCAGCCGCGACAGCTTCTTGGCCTCGGCCCGGCCCTTGCCGTCGAGATACTCCGCCGCCTGTTCGACTAGCCCCATGCCTTCCTGGTAGAGCGGTTTGAAGGAGTGCGAAAAGACCCGACGTTCCGCCAGCTTGACGGTTTTCGCGCTGCCCTTCGAAGGCTCGTTCATCGATACGCCCCTGCACTTGCAACCGGCCGATTCGGCTTACTGCCGATACACCCGTAACCCTACATAACTGAAGCTTGAAAATGCGCTTCGTCCGGGGTGAAGGCAAGCACATGTTTAACAGAAGGTTAACGCGATCCGGTGCGGACCGTATCGCTGGAAAGCGGACAAAAAAAGAGCCGCGGATAAGGCGGCTCTCAGGAGTTTAACAGGGAGGCGTCAAACAAAGTGGCTCCAACCACTCGGTAAGAATCCAGATCACTGGATGCGCATAGTAAACGCCTGTAAAGCTTAATGAATCCTTAACGACGCCGATGTTTTTTGAGCGAACCCCGCGCCACTGTGCCGTAACAGCACAGTTCCTGAAGGATGTGCCGGGCCTCGACTCAGGCCGTTTTCCAAACCGCCGGCAAGGCGATGAAGGCAAACAGCAGCAAGGCCGCGTAGAAACCCATCGAAGACGCCGCCACCAGCGGTTCGATCGCGGCATTGCCGCCAAGCAGGAAGTAGAGCCCGATCAAAAGGCCGATGCCGCTGATTGCGGTCAGCCAGAAGTGAACGACGGCAACCGTCTTCTGTCCGACCGCCGGTAACAGATGATAGAAGAAGGCGAAGACCGCCGACATCAGCCAGCCAGCGACCATCGTATGGGCGTGGGTCGGCATCTGGCCATGGTCCTGGCTGATCGCCATGTACAGGCCGAGCGCCATGCCGCACAGCGCATAGATAACGGCCAGCGTAAAGAAATTCCGTGCTACCCCTTGCATATCTTTCCCCCAAGTTGCCTTTCCCGTTTTCGGGAAAGGGTTGATCGTCAGGCGATTGCTCTCGCCACCGGGCTCCCGGCGCGGGCGCACTAGCATCGGCACTGTTTCTGGACGATGTCGCGCCCCCGGACGCCACTCATAATAGCAGAAAACCGGATGGCGCGCTCGCAATATCAGCGGCTCCTTACGTTAGCCGGCACTTGAAACAGAACTGGTTTTTTCACGACATCGTTCCGAAACAGGCGCGGCGATACACGCTTGGCCATCGAAGCGGCGGGCGGGCGACGGCTCGCTTCCTTCGCTACATCAGGCACCGGGGAGAAAGCCATGGATTGGTATTCCATCGTCAAATTGCTGCACATACTTTCGGTGACCCTGTGGGTCGGCGGCGGCTTCGCGCTGATGGTGCTGGCGACGCTTGCCGACCGCTCGGGAAACATCCAGGGAACGCTGCAGGCAATGCGGGCGACGGGCGAATTGGGAAACCGCTTCTTCGCGCCGATGTCGATACTGACGCTGGCCTTCGGACTGATCATGTGCTGGTTCTGGGTCGGCTTCTCGCAACTGTGGATCCTGATCGGTCTTGCCGGCTACGCCACCACCTTTTCAATCGGCATGTTCGTCTTCAAGCCGAGCGCCGATCGCATGGGCGCGATGATCGCCAGGGATGGCGTGACGCCGGCCGCCCTAGCCTATGGCCAGCGCATCCTGCCGGCGGCACGCTTCGACTATGCGGTGATGCTGGTCATCATCGCCGACATGGTGTTGAAGCCGACCATCCACGACTTCACGGTCCTTGCCGCCATGGTGCTTGTGTTGGCGGCCGGCGCCACCCTGGCGCTCGGCCGACCAAGGCGCATGGTGCCGAGCGTCGCCTGAGGCAGGCGAAAACGGTCCCGGCTACATCAGGCCGGCGATCCCGTCCCACAGAAGCTTCACCGCGACGACGGCCACCGTCGCATAGGTGAAGGGATAGAAGATCTCCGGACGCATGCGGCGCACCAGCCAGGCGCCGGCGATGGTCGATAGCGGCGCCAGCGGCATCAGCACCGCCGACGCGGTCAGATTGGTGCTGTCGAACTGGCCGAGCGCGAAATAGGGAACGAGCTTCAGCGCGTTGGTGGCGGCAAAGAAGATCGCCGCCGTGCCGGACAACACCTTCGGGTCGAGCCGGATCGGCAGCGCGTAGACCTGAAAGGGCGGGCCGCCGACATGGGCGACGAAGCTGGTGAAGCCGGCGACCGTGCCCCAGAGGGCCGCGGCGACGCGGTTGGGCTGCGCCGCATGATCGGCGCCGTGGCGGTACTTCAGATAGAGCCAGCGCAGCACGAAAATGATGGCGACGGCGCCGACGATCAGCCGCACGGCCTCCTCGGTGACCAGTGCGGCCGTCAGCCAACCGAGACCGATACCGATCACCGCGCCGGGCATCATGTCGACCAGCATCTTCCTGTTATAGACGCCCCACCATGTCCATACCGAAACGATGTCCATCAGGCACAGGATGGGCAGCAGGATGGCCGCCGCCTGCACCGGCGGCATGGTCAGCGCCATCAGCGGCACCCCGACGAAACCGACGGCGCCGCCAAATCCGCCCTTGGACAGGCCGACCAGAATGACCGCCGGGGCGGCGGCCGCATAGAACCACGGATCGGAAAGCAGGCCTGACATGGAGGAGGGACTGGTCTGGAGGGAAAGCGCGTCAACGCCTGAATAGCCCAGATTCCCGAGCGGAGCGACAGCAATGTGGGCGTCGCCACAGCAAGCCCTGCCCATTCTGCTCTGATCTATCGCCGGGCCGAGACCAGCAGGAACATCGGCCGCTCGAGCTCTTCCGCCAGTTCGGGCTTGGCCGCGATCTGCGCGTCCGTCGGACGGAATTCCTCGACATGCTCGATGGTGAAGCCGCTCCGGATGAGCGTGTTGAGCGTGGTGCCGATGGTGCGGTGATGTTTCACAACTCCCTTGGCCAGCCAGTCCGTCTTGCGCGGTCCTTCCACCAGATACCGGTCGACGGGCCATGTCTTGCGACCTTCGGCATCGACAGACCAGCCGGGATGGGTCGGCGCCATATAGATCGGATGCTCCGTCGAGAAGACGAAATGCCCGCCGGGGACCAGGGACTGGTGCACGGTCTGGAACAGCCGCGCGGCATCGCTGACATAGTGCAGGGCAAGCGAGCTGTAGGCGAGATCGAAAGCCGTCCGCGGCAGGCTGAGTTCATCGAGATCGGCGCGTTCGTAGACGATGCCGGCATTCGGGCCGGCGGCACGCGCCCGGGCGAGCATCTTTTCCGACAGGTCGAGACCCAGAACCTCCTTGGCCCCGTGTTCAAGAGCCCAGCGGCAGAACCAGCCGAAACCGCAACCGAGATCGACGATTCGCAAGCCGCTGACGTCGGGAAGCATCGCGCGCAGCGCCGGCCACTCGGCGGCGCCGTCCAGCCCTTCGACGGACCGGCCGAGTTGGCTGTAGCCTGCGAAGAAATCCGGCTGATCATAGACATTCTGCGCCATGTTCTTTCCTCGTTGTTCATATGCCTGACTGGCGGAGCCGCCACGCATTTCCACCACCGCCAAGCAGAGTCAAGAAACGCGGACCGGTCATGCGCCGAGCGGTGGCGGCCGCCGCCGGATCGGCTGCGCCTTGATGATGGCGGTGCTGGTCTCGGCCTTGTCGGCGATGCGATCAAGGATACCGTCGAGGTCGCCGATCGAACGCACGAACAGCCTGGCCACGAAGCAGTCGTCCCCCGTCACCTTGTCGCATTCGCCGAATTCGGCGATCTCCTCGATCAGCTTCTGGACGATGTGCAGCTTGCCCGGCAGCGGCTTGATGCGCACGATCGCCTGCAATGTATAGCCGAGCGCCAGCGGGTCGATCTCGACGGTGAAAGCCCTGATCACGCCGCGCTCCTCGAGCCGCCGCAGCCGCTCCGAAACGCTCGGCGACGACAGGCCGACCTGGCCGGCCAGCTCCTTCAGCGAAGTCCGCGCATCCCTCACCAGGATTTCGAGGAGACGTCGGTCGAGATCGTCAAGCATTTCACATTCTCAGGATTTTCGGATATTTGCCTACTTTTAAATAGGTGAAACCACCATGTCACCTTTCTCGTTGGGTGGAAAGCCCAGGATCAGCATGAGACTATGCACAAGCAACGATCTGGAGATTTGTCGTGAGCGATACAGCACGTGGGACGATCGAAATGTCCGCCGCAATGGCGATCCTGGGAACGATCGGATGGTTCGTCGTCCTGTCCGGCCAGCCTATCATGGATGTGGTGTTCTGGCGCTGCGCTTTCGGCGCGGTGACGCTGCTCTTCATCTGCGCCGGCCTCGGCCTGCTGCGCAACAGGTTGTCGCTTCGCGTTTTCGCCATCGCGGCCCTCGGTGGCGCCGCTATCGTCGTCAACTGGCTGCTGCTGTTTAGTGCATTCTCGCGCGCGTCGATCTCGATCGCCACCGCTGTCTACAATACCCAGCCTTTCATGCTGGTCGGCTTCGGCGCGCTCTTCTTCGGCGAGCGGCTGACCCTGACGAAATTGACTTGGCTGGCAATCGCCTTCGCCGGCATGGTGCTGATCGTCGAGGCCGCCCCTGACGCCGGCGATATCGGCACCAACTATTTCGCCGGCATCGTCATGGCGCTGGCCGCTGCCTTCTTCTGGGCCGTCGCCGCCATCGTCACCAAGAAGCTCAAGGGCACGCCGCCGCATCTCATCGCGCTCGTCCAGGTCTGCGTCGGCGTGTTGATGCTGGCCCCCTTCGTCAATCTCTCGCATCTTCCGACCGACGCAAGGAGCTGGGCCATGCTGGCGACGCTCGGCATCGTTCACACCGGCCTGATGTACATCCTGATGTATGGCGCCATCCAGAAGCTGCCGACGCACCTGCAGGGGTCGCTCTCCTTCATCTACCCGATCGTTGCGATCCTGGTCGACGTCACGGCATTCGGCCATCGCCTGCATCTCAGCCAGCTCGTCGGCGCCGCCGCCATCCTGATCGCGGCCGCCGGCATGAATCTCGGCTGGACATTGTGGAAGCCGAGGCCTGCCGCGGCAGGTCCGCAACCGATCGAGTAACGCCAATCGCCGGCGCTTCGGCGGTCAAAAATAGCGATCCCGCCTGCCCGCCTGTTCAAAGCGGGCACTTTGCTCTATGCCGCAATCCAACCATCTTCGCCCGGCATAGGCGAAATCCGGGATCGAAGACCATGAACGACGCAACGCCCCACAATCGCTGCCGCATCGTGCTGATCGCGCCATCTGGCGTGCCGGCCGCCCGTATCGTCTCGGCCTTCGAGGGCGGCGACGTCGCCTCGCTGATCCTGCCGCAGAACGACATGGACGAAGCCTCCTTCCAGGCCTTCGCCGCCGAAATCGTGCCGGCGGCACAGGCGGCCGGCATCGCGGTCGTCATTGCCGGCGATACGCGCATTGCCGGGCGTGTCCAGGCCGACGGCATTCATGTCGAGGTCTCCAAGGCCGAGCTCGCCGAGACGGTCGAGCATTTCCAGGCAAAAATGATGGTCGGCGCCGGCGGCGCCAAGACGCGTGATGACGCGCTCGAACTCGGCGAAGTCAGGCCCGACTATATTTTCTTCGGCCGCTTCGGCTACGACAACAAGCCCGATCCGCATCCGCGCAACCTGGCGCTGGGACAATGGTGGGCGCAGATGATTCAGATCCCCTGCATTGTCATGGCCGGATCGGAGCTCGCTTCGATCGAAACCGTCGCAGATACGGGCGCCGAGTTCGTCGCCTTGTCGAGTGCGGTGTTCGCCGACGGCGTCGATTCCAAGGCGGCGATCGCGCGGGCCAATGCGCTGCTCGACGAAACCGCACCGCGTTTCGAGGACTGACGTGTCTTCGGCAAGGCTTCCCCTTCAGGCCCTGCTTGCTGCGGTCATGATCCAGGCCGCTGCCGCCGAAACGATTCCTTCGCCGCACCCTAAGCCGGATGCCGGCGTGCATACCGACAAGCCGATCGAAAAGCAGTTGCCGCAGCCCGCCACCACCGCCGAGCCAGCGCCATTGCCTTCGGCCGACGCGATCAATCCCGACCGCTTCGGCGCCAAGCCGGCGGATGCGGCCTACGGGGCTTTCCAGCGCGGACTCTACAAGACCGCCTACAACCTCGCGCTGGTGCGGGCGCAAAACGGCGACCCGGCGGCGCAGACGCTGGTGGCCGAGATCCTGTCGCGCGGACTGGGCGTGCCCCTCAATGCGGCCGAAGCGGCGAAATGGTACGCAGCCGCCGCCGAGCAAGGGGTGCCGGAATCGCAGTTCCAATATGCGCTGATGCTGCTCGACGGCCGCTACGTCAAAAAGGACGAAAAGGAAGCCTATGCGCTGATGCAGGCCGCCGCCGAAGCGGGCAACCGGCTGGCACAATTCAATTTCGCGCAGATGCTGGTCCAGCAGGACCCCGGCGACGCCGGCATCGCCAAGGCCGTGACCTATTACGAGCGCGCCGCGGCGACCGGCCTCGCCGACGCCCAGTATGCGATGTCACAGATCTATGCCAACGGCGTCGGCGGCAAATCGCGCGACGACGCCCAGGCCCGGCGCCTGCTGGCTCAGGCCGCGCGGCAAAACTATGACACCGCGCAACTCGACCTCGCCACCTGGATGATCGAGGGCCGCGGCGGCGGGCGTGATTTGAAATCCGCCTTCGGCTGGATGAAGCAGGCCGCCGAAGGCGGCAATGTCGCCGCCCAGAACCGCCTGGCGAAACTCTATATGCAAGGCATCGGCACCGAGCCGGACCTCGTGCTTGCCGGCGCCTGGTACATCGTCGCCCGCCGCGCCGGCCTCATCGACCCCGAGATGGACGATTTCCTGCAAGGATTGAGCGACGACCAGACCAAGCAGGCACTGCAGAAGGCAAACCGCCTGCCCTGACGCGATCAGCGGAAATCCAGCGGAAGTCATCGCGCGATGCTCGTCGAGGCAAGTGACCTCGATCTTTCCATGCAGATGGCTATCATGCGGTCGTCGCAGATCCGTCGGCTGGCAAAAGTCTTCGATATCACTACCGAAGCGGTCGCCGCGGTTTCGATGAGAGCGGTTGAGGGTTTATATCGCGGCATCGCTTCTCCAAGGAGGCAATGAAATGGCTTCGCCCGACAAACGATGCACGCATGGCAGCTTCATCCTCGAGGTAACGCCAAGCGCCGAAGGTTGCGAGGAGTGCCTGAAGACGGGTTCCTGGTGGGTGCATCTGCGGCTGTGCCGCACCTGCGGCCATGTCGGCTGCTGCGACAGTTCTCCGAACCGTCACGCCACCGGCCACTACCGGGCGACCGGCCATCCGGTCATCGAGGCCTACGACCCGCCCGAGACGTGGGGCTGGTGCTATGTCGACGAGGTCATGCTCGATTTCTCGCAGGACAAGACGCCGCAACGCGGCACCATCGTGCGCTTCGATTGAGCCGCCGCCACGGGACACCCGATCAGCGCCAGCTTGCCTCTTCGGGCGATTTGTGGTCTTGGAGGCCCGAAATCGCTGTCTTGCGAACATCTCATTCCCGGATCACATCATCATGGCCAAGATCAACGGCAACGAAATCCGTCCCGGCTACGTCATCGAGCACGATGGCGGCCTGTGGGTGGCCGTCAAGACCAACACGGTCAAGCCGGGCAAGGGCGGCGCCTATAACCAGGTCGAACTGAAGAACCTCATCAACGGCACAAAGCTGAACGAGCGCTTCCGTTCGGCAGAGACGGTCGAGCAGATCCGGCTCGATCTCAAGGATTTTTCCTTCCTCTACGAGCAGGGCGACGCCCTGGTGTTCATGGACACCGAGAGCTACGAGCAGCTCGAGCTGGCGAAGGACTTCGTCGGAGACCGCGCCGCTTTCCTGCAGGACGGCATGATGGTGACGGTCCAGCTCTACGAGGAAAGGCCTATCGGCATTTCGCTCCCCGACCAGGTAACGCTGACCATCACCGAAGCGGACCCAGTGGTAAGGGGCCAGACGGCGGCCTCTTCCTACAAGCCGGCGGTGCTGGAAAACGGCATTCGCGTGCTGGTGCCGCCCTTCATCGGCGCGGGGGAACGCATCGTCGTCGACACCAATGAAATCACTTATATGCGCCGCGCCGACTGATGCATGTCGCCCAGAGGTGGCCCAGGTTTCGGGTCACCGACATGCATCAGGACAAAGGTTAAAGCGCGGGCAGCAGGAAGAGTTACGATGGCACGCTCAGCCCTTCTCAACGTCATGGTCCAGGCCGCAATGAAGGCCGGCCGCTCGCTGTCGCGCGATTTCGGCGAGGTCCAGAACCTGCAGGTCTCGATGAAGGGACCGGGCGACTATGTCAGCCAGGCCGACCGCAAGGCCGAGGATATTGTCTTTGCCGAACTGTCGAAGGCGCGGCCCGGTTACGGCTTCCTGATGGAAGAGCGCGGCACGATCGCCGGCGATGACAGCCAGCACCGCTGGATCGTCGATCCGCTCGACGGCACCACCAATTTCCTGCACGGCATTCCGCTTTTCGCTGTCTCGATCGCGCTCGAGCGCCAGGGCCAGATCGTGGCCGGCGTGATCTACAATCCGGCCATGGACGAGCTCTATACGACCGAGCGCGGCGGCGGCGCCTTCATGAACGACCGCCGCCTGCGTGTCGCCGGCCGCACCAAGCTCATCGACACCGTCATCGGCTGCGGGGTGCCGCATCTGGGGCGTGGCCAGCATGGCAATTTCCTGATCGAATTACGCAATGTCATGGCCGAGGTTTCCGGCGTCCGGCGCCTGGGTTCGGCCTCGCTCGATCTCGCTTACGTCGCCGCCGGCCGCATGGACGGATTCTGGGAAGTCGGCCTGTCGCCCTGGGACATCGCAGCCGGCCTGTTGCTGATCCGTGAAGCAGGAGGGTTCGCCTCCGACATGGACGGCGGCCAGGACATGCTCGACAACGGTTCGGTCGTCGCCGGCAACGAGATCATCCAGCGCGCCCTCCTGAAGGCCGTGAAAAAGCCGCTCGCTGCCCGCTGAAGCAGGAATAAGCGCGGAGTAATATCAAATCCCCGCCGCGCTGAAGCGCCGCAGTCGCAAAACGGCAAACAAAGCTTGAAATACTGTCCGGCGCTTGCCCAGATAGGGTTGACGCAGGACGATGATGATCAAGACGCCGCCGCAGATCGAGATCCCCTTTGTCGGACGATGGCACTATTCGCGTGCCGAGATGATCGCCGACGGCATCGTCCATGCCGTCGGCATCGTGCTGGCGATCGCGGCCGGTTCGGCGCTGCTGGCGCTGGCCGCCTTTCGGGTCGGACCGGGCGAATACATCGCCGCCGCCTTCTATGTCGTGTCGCTGCTCACCGTGCTCTCGGTGTCGCTGACCTACAATCTATGGCCGGTGACTTCGCCGGTGAAATGGATTTTGCGGCGTTTCGACCACGCTGCGATCTATCTGCTCATCGCCGCCACCTACACGCCCTTTCTCGCGCAGCTCGACGGCTCGGCGCTGGCCGGCTGGATGATCGTCCTGGTCTGGACCGCGGCCATTATCGGCATCGCCATAAAGGTGTTTTTCCCCGGCCGCTTCGACCGGCTGGCGATCGTCTTCTATCTCGCCATCGGCTGGAGCGGCATCGTCCTGGTCGAGCCGCTCGTCGCTACCTTGCCGACGACGGCGATCGTGCTCATCGTCGCCGGCGGCGTCGTCTATTCCTGCGGCGTGATCTTCTTCGCCTGGAAGGGGCTGCGCTTCCACAACGCGCTGTGGCATGGTTTCGTGGTCACCGGCGCAGGCCTGCATCTGGCGGCGATGGTCGATTGCCTGGTCATCAACCGTCTCTGAAACTGCTGGCGGCAATATTGCCAAGCACCATTCAATTTGGTCACAATTCCGTTTAGAGTCGCCGACGACGTGATCGGCGGCAGCGGCATCGGAAACGGGGCACGGATGGCTTTTCTCAGATCCTTCGGCATGGGCAGGCGCTCCGACGTGCTGATCTACGATCCACACAAATTGTCGAGCCCGCAGGTCTTTCTCCTGACCATGGTCATCTTCCTGGCCATCGTCGCCTTCATCGCAGCGATCCTGACACGGCAGATCTCGACCGCCTTCGTCACCAATCCCGGGCTCAACGGCCTGATCATCGGCGTGCTTGCCGTCGGCATCCTTTTGGCCTTCGTCCAGGTCGGGCGGCTGTTTCGCGAAGTGCGCTGGGTCAACTCCTTCCGCGCCGGTTCCGAGATCACCGAACCGGTGCTGCTGGCGCCGATGAAGGCGATGATCGGCCGCTCGTCGAGCATGGCGTTTTCGACCAGCTCGATGCGCACCATGCTCGACTCCATCGCCACGCGGCTCGATGAAAGCCGCGACACCTCGCGCTACCTCGTCGGCCTCCTGGTGTTCCTTGGCCTGCTCGGCACCTTCTGGGGCCTGCTGAACACGATCGGCTCCATCCGCGAGACCATCGAGTCGCTCGATCCCGGCACGGGCGATGCCGCCGCTGTGCTGGATTCGCTGAAGCAAGGGCTGTCGGCGCCGCTCGCCGGCATGGGCACGGCCTTCTCGTCCTCGCTGTTCGGCCTGTCCGGCTCGCTCGTTCTCGGTTTCCTCGACCTGCAGGCCGGCCGCGCGCAGACGCGCTTCTACACCGAACTGGAGAACTGGCTGTCCTCGGTCACCGACCTGTCGTCCGACATCGTCGTCTCCGACGCGGTCCGGACCGAGCCTTCCGATGAAATCCGCCTGCTGTCGGAGCGGCTGCGCAGCATGCAGGAGAATGGCGGCGGCTCCAATCCGCGCGTCGCCACCGCCATGGCCAATCTCGCCGACGGCATTTCCGGCCTGGTCAAGAACATGCGCTCCGAGCAGCAGATCATGCGCGACTGGGTCGAAGCACAGTCGGATGAACAAAAGGCGATGCGCAACACGCTGGAAAAGATCGCCGACGCCCTGAAGAAGACCGGGGTGCACTAGCATGGCGCTCGCCAGGAGCCGGCGCGCCGACCGCCGCATCGACTATTGGCCGGGCTTCGTCGACGCGTTGTCGACGCTGCTTCTGGCCATCATGTTCCTGCTCACCGTCTTCGTGCTGGCGCAGTTCCTGCTCGGCCGCGAAATCTCCGGCAAGGACGCCGTGCTGTCGCGTCTCAATTCGCAGATCAACGAACTGACGCAGCTTCTGGCGCTGGAGCGTTCCACGACACAGGACAAGGAGGATTCGCTCGCCAATCTGCAGGCATCGCTGTCGGCGGCCGAAGCGGAGAAGAGCCGGCTCCAGCAGCTGCTGGCGCAAGGTGCGGGCGCCGGTGATGCGGCCAACCAGCGCGCGGCGGCGCTGACGGGCGAGCTCGACAGCCAGCGCCAGATCAGCCAGCAGGCGCTGAGCCAGGTCGAGATCCTCAATCAGCAGATCGCGGCCTTGCGCAAGCAGATCGGCGCGCTCGAGGACGCGCTCAACGTCTCCGAGGCCCGCGACCGGGATTCCAACACCAAGATCGCCGACCTTGGCCGCCGCCTCAACGTGGCGCTGGCGCAGCGCGTGCAGGAACTCAACCGCTACCGCTCCGACTTCTTCGGCCGCCTGCGCGAAATCCTCGCCGACCGCGAGAACATCCGCATAGTCGGCGACCGCTTCGTCTTCCAGTCGGAAGTGTTGTTTCCGACCGGCTCGGAGGTGATCAACGATGCCGGCAAGGTCGAGATGAAGAAACTTGCCGACGCCATCATCGAGTTGCAGAAGGAGATTCCCCCGGAGATCAACTGGGTGCTGCGCGTCGACGGCCATACCGACAACAAGCCGCTGTCCGGCACCGGTCGGTATCGCGACAATTGGGAGCTGTCGACGGCGCGCTCCACTTCCGTGGTGAAGTTCCTGATCGAGAACGGCGTGCCGGCCAACCGACTGGTCGCCGCCGGCTTCGGCGAGTTCCAGCCGCTCGATCCCGCCGACACTGAAGAGGCGCGCAACAAGAACCGCCGGATCGAACTGAAGCTCACCGAACGGTGATCCATCATCACGCGATCTCACGCGAATTTGTTCGCCGGCTCAACTATAGGGCGCAGTTGTGCACCGGCAAGGCCTGAAAAGATTATCTTTTTTTAATTACACTTCGCCGCAAAGCGCTCCTAGCGTGCTGCGCAGGGCCGAGAACCGCCGGCGATGCCTCCCATCGCGACGCGACGGAACTGGACGGCCCGCATCGTCCGGAAGCGGAACGGCAGAGCCGTTCTTTTCCGCAGCAAAAGGAGGCGCCGTCATGCGCTCTTCAGCATCTCTCAAGACTGCAACCCTTGCCGCGATTCTTGTCGCCGCCCCGCTTGCCGGCGCCTACGCCGCGGGTCACCACAAGGGCGCGCTCGACGCGACCGACCCAACCGACATGACCGGCCCGCGTGTCGAGGCTCTCATTGAACAGGTTCAAGGCGTGCATCAGGGCATAATCACCGCCAGACAGGCCAACAACATCACCCCGGCCGCGGCGGAGCGCCTGGAGATGCGCACCGCTCGCATAGGTCAGGCGGCGGAGAAGATAGCCTCGTCGGATCACGGCAGGATACCGGCCGCACAATATCATGACCTGCTGCGCCGTCTCGACAATGTCGACCAGCGGCTGAGGGTCGACATCGGTAGCGGTTTCCTGATGGGCGACGGCGCCGACGGCGGGAACTATCCGAACGGCTGAGGCCATTCTGATCGCGGCCCAAAAGGAAGGGACCACCTGGCTTTACGGGACCCAATCCCGCAGGCGCCTCTTTTCCTCACCAGCCGAGCCAGACCGCTACCAAGGCAGCCGCTGCCGGCGCGGCCTGCACGAACAGGATCTTGCGACCGACCGTTGCCGCCCCGTAGAGCCCGGCAACGGCCACGCAGAGCAGGAAGAAAACCTTGACCTGGAAACCGGCCGTGCCGAGGTAGAGGGCCCAGATCAGGCCGGCGGCGAGAAAGCCGTTATAGAGACCCTGATTGGCGGCAAGCACCTTCGAGGCGCTGGCGAATTCCGGCGTCAGCCGGAATGCCTTGTGCCCGCGCGGCGTGTCCCAGAGCACCATCTCCAGATAGACGATATAGACATGGATCAAGGCCACCAGCCCGACCAGGATGTTGCCGATCATCGTATTCCCTCGTGATGTATCGTCGGGCAGCATTTCACGCGTCGGCTCGCCAGCGCAAGGTGCATCTGCCGGATGGCGCGTGAGGGTTGCAAACGCTCCGGCGTTGGTATCTTTTCGCCCCTTCCTCAATCACGGAAGCCGCCATGTCCTTTCAAAAACTCGATGACCTCGGCCACAAGCTCGAAGCCCTGGAGCACGCGCTGGCCATCCTCGGCGCCGATGAAGCGACCCACATGGCCGTCGGTGGCGGCGAGAAGCGCGCCGAGGCCATGGCGGCACTTGCCGGCATGTACCACACCAGGGCGACCGCGCCGGAAATAGCGGACTGGATCGCCGCCGCCGAAGGCGAGGCGCTTGACGATGAACAGCGGGCGGCGCTGGCCGAACTGGGGCGGCAATACACCAACCTGACCTGCCTGCCGGTCGAATTCGTCGAACGCCAGACGACCGCCCGCATGCGCTGCGAGCAGCTGTGGCGCGACCTGCGGGCCAAGAACGACTGGGCGGGCTTCCTGCCGGCGCTTGAAGGCGTGGTGGCGCTGGTGCGCGAAGAGGCGGCCCTGCGCGCCGACATCCTCGGCCTCGCCCCCTACGACGCGCTGATGGAGCAATACGACCCCGGCAACCGCGCCGCGGATATCACGCCTGTCTTCACCCAGCTGAAGACATTTCTCAGGGGTTTCGTGCCGGAAGCATTGGCGGTGCAGGAAGCGCGGCTGCGCAAGCGCCCTCTCAAGCCGCTTTCGGGAACCTATGCGGTCGACAGGCAGCGCGAACTCGGCCTCGCCATGATGGCGGCGGTCGGCTTCGACCTGACGCACGGCTCGCTGTCGGTGTCGCACCATCCGTTCTGTGGCGGTGTGCCGAGCGACGTGCGCATCACCACCCGCTACAAGACGTCCGATTTCCTGTCGGCGCTGATGGGCGTGCTGCACGAGACCGGTCATGCACTCTACGAGCAGAACCTGCCGAAGGCCTGGTCGCACTGGCCGCTCGGCAAGGCGCGCGGCATGGCCGTGCATGAAAGCCAGAGCCTGTTCGTTGAAAAGCAGATCGGGCGCAATCCTGCCTTCTGGCGTTGGGCATTGCCGGTCGTGGAAAAGCATCTCGGCGAAGCCTGGTCGCTTGATGATATCCTGCCGCATGTCCACCATGTCGAGCGCGGCCTGATCCGTGTCGATGCCGACGAGGTGACGTATCCGCTGCATGTCATCCTGCGCTATGAACTGGAGCAGGAGCTCGTCTCCGGCAGGCTCGAGGTGGCCGACCTGCTCGAGGCCTGGGACGCCAGGATGCGCGACTATCTCGGCCTCTCAACCATCGACAATCCCGCGGACGGGCCGATGCAGGACGTGCATTGGCCTGCTGCCGCCTTTGGCTACTTTCCCTCCTACACGCTGGGCGCGATGATGGCGGCGCAGCAATGGGCTGCGCTGACGCGGGAGCATCCGTCGGCCGATGACGATCTTGCCAAGGGGAATTTCGGTGCCATCAACGATTGGCGCCGCAAGAACATATGGTCGCACGGATCGCGCTGGTCGACGCCCGACCTGCTCGAACGCGCCACCGGTGAAAAGCTCAATGCCGTCTATTTCACCGACCACCTGCGCAAACGGTATGGAGCCGCGTGAGCACGCCAGCGTCGCCGCTACTCAGCCGCGCCCCTGAAGGCGCTGGCGCCGGTCTCGAACTGCAGCTTGGCGAGCCGGGCATAGATGCCGCCCTTGGTCACCAGGCTCTGATGCGTGCCTTCCTCGACGATACGGCCGCCATCCATGACCAGGATGCGGTCGGCCTTCAGCACCGTCGCCAGACGGTGCGCGATGACGATCGTGGTGCGGCCCCGCATCAGCCGCTCCAGCGCCATTTGCACCAGCGTCTCGCTTTCGGCGTCGAGTGCCGAGGTCGCCTCGTCGAGCAACAGGATCGGCGCGTCGCGCAGGATGGCGCGGGCGATCGCCACCCGCTGGCGTTGCCCGCCCGACAGCGTCACGCCGCGCTCGCCGACCTGGCTGTCATAGCCCTTCTCGAGCTTGAGGATGAATTCGTCGGCCAGCGCGTCCTTTGCCGCCGCTTCGATCTCTGACTCGCTGGCGCCCGGCCGGCCGAAGCCGATATTGTCGCGCGCGCTGGCCGCGAAGATGGTGACGTCCTGCGGCACGATGGCGATGCGCTGCCGTATCGAAAGGGGGTCGGCTTCGCGGATGTCGACGCCGTCGATCAGGATCCTGCCGGTCTCCGGATCGTAGAAGCGCAGGATCAGCGAGAACACCGTGCTCTTGCCCGCTCCCGAGGGACCGACGATCGCCACCGTCTCGCCAGGCTTGACCGAGAAGCTCAGGCCGTGGACGGCGGCGCGGTCGGGCCGGGCCGGGTAGGAAAAGGACACGGCCTCGAAGCTGATCGCTCCCTTGCTCGCCACCGGCAGCGGCCTGGGATTGGCAGGCGCCACGATCGCCGGCTCCTCGGCCAGGATTTCGGTCAGCCGTTCGGCGGCACCTGCTGCCTGGGCCAATTCGCCCCAGACCTCCGATAGCGCGCCGAGCGCACCGGCGGCGAATACCGAATAGAGCAGGAACTGGCCTAGCGTGCCCGGCGACAGATTGCCGTCGAGCACGTCGCGCGAGCCGAACCACAGCACCGCCACGACCGAGGAGAAAATCGTGAAGATGGCGAAGAAGGTGAGGAACGAGCGCGCGAAGATCGAGGCGCGCGCGGCCTCGAAGGCAGCCTCGACGGCACCCGAAAAACGCCCGGTGACCAGCGTCTCATTGGTGAAGGCCTGCAATGTGCGCACCGCGCCGATCTGCTCGCTGGCATAGGCGGTGGCATCGGCCAGCGTGTCCTGCGCCTGCCTTGACTTGCGCCGCACCGAGCGGCCGAAGGCGACCAGCGGCAGCACGATGATTGGAATGGCTGCGATGACCAGCCCGGACAGTTTCGGGCTGGTGAAAACCATCATCGCGACCGCGCCGAGGCCAAGGATGACATTGCGCAGCGCCACCGAAGCGGTCGCCCCGACCGCCGATTTGACCTGCGTGGTGTCGGCGGCGAGCCGCGACACGATCTCGCCCGACTGGGCAGTGTCGAAGAAGGCCGGCGACAGTTTCGTCACATGGGCAAAGACATCGCGCCTGATATCGGCGACGACGCGCTCGCCGAGCGTGATGACGAAATAGTAGCGGCCCGCCGATGCCGCCGCCAGCAGCGCGGCCATCGCCACCAGCGCGGCGAAATATTCGGCGATGAAGGAGGAACCGGACGGCGTGAACCCATGATCGATCATGCGCCGTACCGCCAGCGGCAGCGCCAGCGTCGTCACCGCCGCGACGATCAGCGAGATGACGGCGCCCGCCACCAATGTGCGGTAGCGGCCGATGTAGGGAAACAGGCGCCTGAGCGGCTTGAGCGAGCGCCGGCGCTCGTCTGCGCTGCTGGTTTGCGCCATCCTGGTCTTTCCTCTTGGCCGCCTTCAGCTATGCGCCTCAATATGCGCTTGCCGCGGCCTTGTGATTCAATTCCGGCTGATGTATAGGCTCGCCGACCGTTTTAGAAGCCGTGGCTCCTCAATAGCTGCGGCTTCGAGTTTTAAAAAGGGGCGCATCGACGCAGGCTTTCAGCCCGTCAGCCGCACCCGGCAAACCAGGAACCGAGCCATGAAGACCGATATCCATCCCGACTACCACACCATCAAGGTCGTCATGACCGACGGCACCGAGTACATGACCCGTTCGACCTGGGGCAAGGAAGGCGATACGATGAACCTCGACATCGACCCGACCACGCACCCGGCCTGGACCGGCGGCCAGCAGACCCTGCTCGACCGCGGCGGCCGCCTGTCGAAGTTCAAGAAGCGCTTCGAAGGTTTCGGCCTCTAGGCCTCATCAGCTTTTCGCAGACCAGAGAACCCGTCCTCGTGGCGGGTTTTTTGTTGGCCAATGCACGTCCCTTCACGCTGGCGCTTGCCTCCACCTCCCCCTTGTCGGTCCCGTGTGGGAGGTCGGACCGAAGGTCGGGTGGGTCGGCGCTGCCCCCACCCCGCTGCTTCGCAGCGACCCTCCCCACGAGGGGGCGGGTGAGAGCATCCTATTCCGCAAGCAATTCCCTGAGCGCCATGCGCTTGTAGGCGGCGACCAGCCTGTCGCCCTCCTTCCGCTCGACCGAGATCGCCAGCCGCATGGCGGCCTCGCCCATCTGCCAGACGAGAAACGCCGTCGTCTCCAGCGCGACGGCATCGGCATCGGGCCGCAGGCGTTTGAGCGTCGCAGTGAGAAATTCGGCGTTCGCACGGCTGTCGGCGAGCTCCAGTTCGCGCAGCGCTTTGTCGGCCTGCGTGCCCGACCAGATGTCGCGCATCACCGGCTCCGCCAGGAACAGGTGGTAATAAATGTCCACCAGCTCCGAGAACGCCCGCCGAAGGCCCTCGGCGTCGCCGACGTCCTTGAGCGCGGCTGAAATACAGGCCTGGCTTTCGTCGGTGTAGCGCTCGGCCAGCGCCCAGACGATCGCCCGCTTGTCGGGGAAGAACTGGTAGAGCGAGCCGATCGACACCCCAGCCCGCTCCGCCACCTCGCCCATGCGCATGGCATCGCTGCCTTGCTCCGCAATCAGCGCCGAGGCGGCGGCGAGCATGCGCTCGACCCGTTCACGGCTGCGCTGCTGGCTCGGCGCGCGGCGTGGCGTGGCGACCTGTTCCGGTGGGGACGTGGCGGTTTTTTCCATGGCTCTTCAACAGACGCCGGGCGGCAATGCCACCCAGAAATGACTTGACTCGCAAAATACGAGGGTTTATCACGTTTTGCAAATATGAGGATTTCTCATGTTTTGAAAGAAGCAGACGGGATAATTGATTTGAAGGCGTCGAACAGGTGCCCGGCCACCCCCCAAAACTTTTCTGCCCATTGCGGCTGAAACCGCCGCAACCGGCATCTGGAGCAACTGACATGATCGCGAAATTACTTCCCACCCTCATCTTCATCGCCGCTATCGGCTCGGGCGTTGTTGGCGGCGTGTTCTTCGCCTTTTCCAACTTCGTCATGCCGGCAATGGCTCGCCTGCCTGCCGCGGGCGGTATCGCCGCCATGAACTCGATCAACATCACCGTCATCACGCCGATGTTCATGACCGCCTTGTTCGGCACCGGCCTGATCTGCCTTGTCTTGATCGCCGGCGCCATCATCGGCTGGCAGCAGCCAGGCTCCTTCTGGCTGCTGGCCGGCGCAGTCATCTATCTCGTCGGCAACCCCATCGTGACGATGGTTTTCAACGTGCCGCTCAACGACGCGCTGGCCGCCGTCGATCCGGCGAGCAGCAACGGCGCTGCTGTATGGACCACCTATCTCAGGGACTGGGTGATGTGGAACCACGTGCGCGCCATCACCGCCATCGCCGCGCTGGCATCCTTCTGGTTCGCCGCGCGTTGACGTGTCTCGGTCCGCCGCGTTCGGCATCGCGGCGACCGAGGCGTGTTTATCGGGAGAAGCGCCGTGAACGACCCGTATTCCACCATGGCCTTGGGCATTGCCGCGGGGATCGGCCTCGGCGGTGTCTGTGGCGCAGCGATGGATGACCCTGCCGTCGGCATCGGCATGGGCATAGCAATCGGCGCGGGGATCGGCGCGATTTTCGGGCAGAGGCGAGGAAAATGACGTCCGGCTTCTGCGGAAGTCTCAGCTCTTCGCCTTGCGGTCGGCATGACCGAGATCGCGGTCCGGGTCGATGACGTCGCGCACCAGTTGCTTGAGTTTTGCCGCATCCGGAAAGCCGCCGTCGCGCTTGCGGTCCCAGACCAGCACCTCGTTGCACGATATGGTGAAGACGCCGCCGGTGCCGGGCACCAGCGTCACCTCGCCCAGATCGGTGCCGAATGTCGATAGCAGTTCCTGCGCCATCCAGCCGGCACGCAGCAACCACTGGCACTGCGTGCAATAGGTGATGCGGATGGTGGGCAGCGGGTTTTCGGTCATGTCAGGCTTTGCTCACGCAGCGCTGAGCTTGGCCATGGTCTCCTCGTCGACCTCGAAATTGGCGTAGACGCTTTGAACGTCGTCGTCGTCCTCGAGCGTGGCGACCAGCTTCATCAGCGACTGGGCGCGTTCCTCGTCGACCGGAACATTGTTCTGCGGCTTCCAGATCGGCTTGACCGATTCCGCCTCGCCGAGAGAAGCTTCCAGTGCCTTCGACACCTCGCCGAGGTTTTCGAAGGCGCAATAGATGGTGTGACCTTCCTCGTCCGACTCCACGTCATCGGCGCCGGCTTCGATCGCCGCGTCCATGACCTTGTCGGCGCTGCCGGCCGATGCTGGATAATAGATCTCGCCGACCCGATCCCACATGAAGGACACCGAGCCGGTTTCACCCATCGCCCCACCGGCTTTGGTGAAGGCGGCGCGCACATTCGAAGCCGAGCGGTTGCGATTGTCGGTCAGCGCCTCGACGATCACGGCGACGCCGCCGGGACCGTAGCCCTCGTAACGCACGGCTTCGTAATTTTCGGCGTCGCCCATCGACGCCTTGTTGATGGCGCGCTGGATATTGTCCTTCGGCATCGACACCGCCTTGGCGTTCTGCACGGCAAGGCGCAGGCGCGGATTCATCGACGGATCGGGGGTCCCGCTCTTGGCCGCGACGGTGATTTCGCGCGCCAGCTTGGAAAACATTTTCGACCGCACCGCGTCCTGACGGCCCTTGCGGTGCATGATGTTCTTGAACTGTGAATGGCCAGCCATGGCACCCCTGTCGTGTTCGGCTAGAGCATCGCGCGGCGAGATGCATGACCCGCCTTCCGCAATGCTCGAATTCAAAATGTCAGAACGTCCCTGCTGCGTCCGATGGACGTATGGCGCTCTTTGTCGGAATGGCCGGCTTATAGATAAATCGGCTCAATTCGTCCAGCCGCGCCGCGCTTTGCCACGCACGGCAAAAGCCGTGACGGCTGTTCACCCCTCCAGATCCGACTTCAGCCGGTCGATGATACTAAGCGCATGGCCTGCGTACTGGCTGATCCAGCGGTCGTGTATCTGCTTAATCGGCAGCGCATTGAGATGGTTCCAGCGCTCGCGCCCCTCGCGCCGCGCCACGATGAGATCGGCCTCTTCCAGCACTTTGAGATGCAGCATGACGGTGCAGCGGTCGATGTCGGAAAACGCCTCGCACAGCATGCCGGTCGTCTTTGGCGCGTCCTTCAGCAGATCCAGCATCTCGCGCCGACGCGGATGCGCCAGCGCCTTGAAAACATTGTCGTCTTGCGATCGGCTTGACATGTTATTTTTTTATAACATAAGCTCCTATCAATCAAGGAAGGAACTGTGGATATGTCTCTTGGTTTCAGGGTTTCAGGACGCATCGGCAAACCGGTCGCCGACGTCTTCGACGCGGTCGTCAATCCGAAGAAGCTCAGCTCCTATTTCACCACCATCGGCGGTGCCAGCGCGCCCTTGGTGCCGGGCGCCAATGTCGTGTGGTGGGGCAAGGTGCCGGTCGAAGTAGACGAAATCGTCAGGGACAGCCGCATCGTGCTGCGCTGGGATGCCACCGACGAAGAGGGAAAGCCGGCCTACAAGACCCGCATCGAGATGAATTTCGAGCCGCTCGACGACGGCGGCACTTTCGTCACCATCGCCGAGGCCGGCTGGCACGAGGACGCGGTCGGCCTGAAGAAGTCCTATCTCAATTGCGAGGGCTGGTCGCAGATGCTGGCCTGCATGAAGGCCTATGTCGAACACGGCATCAATTTGCGCGAAGGCTACTACCGCAGCGAGATGAAGGGCGAGCCTGCCAACGAGACCAACATTTGAGCGAAGGGAGGCCTGCCGTGAAAGTAACCCCGTTCCTGATGTTCGAAGGCAAGGCCGAGCAAGCCATGGCCTTCTATTGTGAGACCATTCCGGATAGCCGCGTCCTCGACCTCACGCGCTACGGTGAAGGCGAGGACGGACCCGAAGGGGCAGTCAAGCTGGCTCGCGCATCCATCGGCGGCACGGAGGTCATGATCTTCAACAGCCCGGTACAGCACGCCTTCACCTTCACGCCGTCGGTCTCGCTCTTCGTCGACTGTTCCACCGAAGAAGAGCTGGAGCGCATCGTCGAGACCTTGTCCAAAGACGGCACGTTTCTGATGCCGACCGGCAATTACGGTTTCAGCCGCCGTTTCGCCTGGCTGAACGACAGGTTCGGCGTTTCCTGGCAGATCAATCTGCCATAGCAGGACCGGGCCAAGCCGAGATCTGGCTGGGACTGTTCACCGGGGATTTCCCGGGCGCCGCCGATCATCTCGCCAAGGTCGGCGTCGAGCGATGCGACGCCATCGAGCCGCGGGGAGAAGGCTTCCGCGGTTTCTGGATCACCAGCCCCGCCAACATCGTTCACATGGTGCGGGAGCCCGACGCCTGGTGAAGGCGTATTCGGCAGAGGAGAACGCTATGGAAATCCGCGAGACACCGACGGCCGAAGCCGCCATGATGATCCGGCGGCCGGTCTCCGACGTTTTTGAGGCCATCGTCAACCCGGAGATCACCACGAAATTCTGGTTCACCCATTCCAGCGGCAGGTTGGACGGCCGCAAGCCGGTTCAATGGGAGTGGCGCATGTATGGCATCTCGACGACCGTGGTCGTCAGCGAGATCGTCGCCAACGAAAAGATCTCCATGCAATGGGGCAATCCGCCGACCACGGTGATCTGGACCTTCACCGAAATGCCAGGTGACGCGACCTTCCTGGAGGTCCGCAATTTCGGCTTTGCCGGCAACGGCGACGAACAGGCGAAACAGGCGGTCGATTCAACCGGCGGCTTCACGCTCGTTCTGGCCGGCGCCAAGGCCTGGCTCGAACAAGGCCTGACACTAGGCCTGATCGGCGACCGTCACCCGAAGGGCGCGCCGGGGAGTTGAACCGGCTCAGGTTCTACGCTTTTCCTGCTCGATCACGTGATGGCGGAGCACACGATTGATTTCGGTCTGGTAACCACCCCCGACGTGTTCCTTGAACCACGATAGCACGTCGGCATCGAGTCTGATTGTCACTGGCTGCTTGAGTGGTCTGTAAAGATGTCCACGACGAGCATGAATCCAATTCTCCGCCGGAACTTCTGGGATGTCGGAAGTATTAATTTCGCTGTCAGGCAAACCAGCCAGCTTGGCGAGCTGGTTGCGCTGATCCTGACTAAGGTCCTTCTTGCTCATAGCGCCTCCTTTCATGCGCTGTCGCTTCCGGGCACCAACAATCCTAACTCGTTCCTCATCTTCGCGATCAGGATATGTGTGTACAACCAGCATGACCACTACGGCATCGATCGTCCCGATAGCGTGCCAACGCTGCTCACCATCTTCAAACCGGTCGGGCACGATGAGATAAAGCGGATCATCGAACACCTTCTGCGCGAGATCGAATCCGATGTCGTGCTTGGCAAGGTTGCGCCTGGCTTTTTCAGCATCCCATTCGAATCGCAAAGCAGCACCGTCGATTACGACAATGTACGTACAATTTCGTAAGAGTCAGCCTGAACTCGGCATTGGCCATGTCGTCAGGCTCAATGCCCGCCGCCGGACTTCGCCTTCTTGCGGTTCCGCGCCAGCATGTTGAGGCCTTCGACGAGCGCCGAAAAACCCATCGCCGCGTAGATATAACCCTTGGGCACATGGTAGCCCATGCCGTCGGCGATCAGCGTCATGCCGATCATCAACAGGAAGCCCAGCGCCAGCATGACGATGCTCGGGTTCCTGGCTATGAAGTTCGCCAACGGCGTAGCCGCCAGCATCATCACCGTAACCGCCACGATGACGGCGATGTACATGATGGCGATCTCGTCGGTCATGCCGACGGCGGTAATGATGGAATCGATGGAGAAGACAAGGTCGAGAAGCAGTATCTGGAAGATGGCGCCGGCAAGGCTCATCCGCACGGTCTCGCCCAGCATCGTGTCCTGGTGGTCGTCGGGGTCGACCGTGTGATGGATCTCCTTGGTCGCCTTCCACACCAGGAACAGGCCACCGGCGATCAGGATCAGGTCGCGCCAGGAAAAGCCGTGGCCAAGGACGGTGAAGACCGGCGCCGTCAGTTGGACGATGATCGAGATGGTGGCGAGCAGCACCAGCCGCATGACGAGCGCCGCCGAGATGCCGAGCCGGCGGGCGCGGGCTCGCTGTGCTTCCGGCAGCTTGTTGGTCAGGATCGAGATAAAGATCAGGTTGTCGATGCCGAGCACGATCTCGAGCACCACCAGGGTCAACAGCGCGACCCAGGCGGTGGGATCGGACACGAAGGCGAAGTGCGGCGCCAGGAACTCGATAAGCTGCATGGAGGTCGTCCCCTCTACGATCTAGAGCAGTGTCGCCGGCAGTTAGGTATTGAGAGCCCCTATATCAATGTCACGTCCAGAAGGACGGCGCCGTTTCCTCGAGCCGCGGCCCGCGGCGAAACGGCGCGATCTTCTCGGTCAGCCCCGTGCGGTCGGAAATATCAACGCCGACGCCGCACAAGGTCGCGGGTCCGGTCGCCGCCTCGAAACGCCCCTTCGGCACTTTCGACAGGAACCGGTTGAGCGGCTCCTCCTTGTCCATGCCGAGCGACGAATCATAATCGCCGCACATGCCCGCGTCGGAAATGTAGCCGGTGCCGCCATTGAGGATATGGTGATCGGCGGTCGGCTGGTGGGTGTGAGTGCCGACCACGAGGCTGGCGCGACCGTCGACGAAATGCGCGAAGCACATTTTTTCGGAGGTCGCCTCGGCGTGGAAGTCGATGACCACGGCATCCGCCTGCTCGCCGAGCGGACAGGCGGCAAGCTCGCGCTCGCCAGCCTGGAAGGGATCGTCGAGCTCGGGATGCATGAACACCCGGCCCATGATGTTGGCGACCAGCACGCGCGCGCCGCTCCTGGCGATGTAGACGCCCGAGCCGCGCCCGGGCGTGCCCTTGGGAAAATTGGACGGGCGCAGGAAGCGCTCTTCGCGCGGCGCGAAGGCGAGCGCATCGCGCTGGTCCCAGACATGGTTGCCGGTGGTGACGACATCGGCGCCGGCCGCGATGGTCTCGCGAAAAATCTCCTCGGTGATGCCGAAGCCGCCGGCCGCGTTTTCGCCGTTGACGATGACGAAATCGAGCTTGAAATCCGAGATCAGGCCCGGCAATTGCTCCCACACCGCCGTGCGGCCTGTCTTGCCGACCATGTCGCCGAGGAAGAGAAGTCTCATCTACGCCTGATCCCGAAAAGTGGCATGACTTTCGGCAAAGATCATGCGTCCCAAAGAACTATCTACAATTCTGGCGCGAACCGGCGCAACCCGCTCTCGGTCAGTATTTCCGGGATGATGACGTCGTGGTCCTCATTGGGAACCATCGTCACTTCCTGGCAGTCGAAAGCAATGCCGATCAGCCGGGGCGCATGCCCCTTGTCGACAAGCTTGGCGATCGCACGGTCATAATAGCCCGCGCCGTAACCGATGCGGTGGCCGCGCGCGTCGAAACCGGCGAGCGGCACCAGCATGACGGAGGGGTCAAGAACTTCGGCTTCCTCATGCGGTCCGACGGTGCCAAATCCCATATCGACCATCGGCGCGCCGCGTACCAATTCGCGAAAGACGATGGTCGTCTTGTCGAGGATCGCCGGAAGGCAGAGCCGTGCGCCCTTTTCGCGCAAGGCGAACATCAGCGGCCGGACATCGACTTCCGAGCGCATTGGCCAGAAGCCGGACACGATTTGACCTGGCTCGATGGCAAGCTGGTCGCGCGCGGTTTCGGCCATATCGAGCGCGACTTCCACCCGCCAGAATTCATCGAGCGCGTCGCGGCGGCCAAGCGCTTCCTTGCGAAGCTGTTTTTTCAGGTCTTTTGAGGATGCCATGCGCAGACGCTAGAAAAAGCCAGACCTGAATGGACGTTTTGGGAGCGACGCTTTCCATCGCATGATCCACGAAATACGTGGATGTGGCTAATAAGTGACGATCCACACAACCGGTGGAGAAGTCGATCCCGGGTGCCTACAAAGTAGGTGGGCGCCGTGTGAGAAAACCCACGGGTCTTCCCAGGGACAGCTCCCTAAGGATCGTTAAGGCCCCGGGGAAAAGTGTCTCCTGCCGGGAAGCGCAGACCGTCCACCCCAATATAGGCCGATGCCCTTCCAAGCGCCAGAGACTTGGCGCCAGAGAGTTGGCGCTCTTGCCCTGCCGACTTCACACTTCGCCGCCGCCAACCCACCCTTGCATGGGCCAAGCCGTCTCCTTACGGTCGTCCGTACTGAACCAAGGAGCAAAAATGCGTTTCGAAGGCACGGCGGCCTACGTCGCCGACAAGGATCTGATGGTGGCGGTCAACGCGGCGATCGCGCTGGAACGGCCCTTGCTGGTCAAAGGTGAGCCCGGCACCGGCAAGACGGAGCTTGCCAGGCAAGTGGCGGCGGCACTCGGGCTGGAACTCATCGAATGGCACGTCAAATCGACGACCCGGGCGCAGCAAGGCCTCTACGAGTACGATGCCGTGTCGCGGCTGCGCGACAGCCAACTTGGCGATACCAGGTTCAACGATATCAAGAACTATATCAAGCGCGGCAAATTGTGGGAAGCCTTCGCCGCCGGCAAGAAGGTTGTGCTTCTGATCGACGAGATCGACAAGGCCGATATCGAATTTCCCAACGACCTCTTGCAGGAACTTGACCGGATGGAGTTCTTCGTCTACGAGACCGGCGAGACGATCCGCGCCGCGGTGAGGCCGATCGTCATCATCACCTCCAACAACGAGAAGGAACTGCCCGACGCCTTCCTGCGTCGCTGCTTTTTCCACTACATCCGCTTTCCCGACGTCGAGACGCTGCACAGGATCGTCGATGTGCATTATCCCGGCATCAAGCAGAATCTGGTGCGGGCGGCGCTCACTCAGTTCTACGAAATCCGCGACGTGCCGGGACTGAAGAAGAAGCCGTCGACTTCCGAGGCGCTCGACTGGATAAGGCTGCTGGTCGCCGACGACATCGCGCCCGAGGATCTGCGCGCCGACCCGAAGAACGCGCTGCCCAAGCTGCATGGCGCACTGCTGAAGAACGAGCAGGACGTGCATCTGTTCGAACGGCTGGCCTTCATGGCGAGACGGCAAGGGTGACGAGCGGCTCGGCGTCCTGAGGCCGAGCCGCAAGGCATTGCTAGGAACGCACCTTGCCAGCACCCTGCGCAGGACGCCCGCTTCGCTGCTGCGGCGCGACATGTTTTGGACCGAAGATAGCAAAGCTGATGACGGCAAGAGCCAGAACGCCGATCCCGCTATAGAGCATGACCCAGCCAAAACCGTTGACCAGGGAGGCATGAACGATGGCGCCCGTCGGGTCGAGGGTCGCAAGCTTGGGCGAGTATTGCGCCAGGCCGTCGAGATTGCCGGCTGCGATCTTCTCCGCCAGGGCGCGCAGTTCGTTCGGGTCGATAGCCGTGCCGAATGCGTTGCGCAGATAAGAAACGATCCCTTGCGTCAGCAGCAGTCCCAGCACCGCGATGTTGACGGCAAGCGTGATCAGCCGCGCACTGATATCGATGCCGGACGCCATGCCGGCACGATCGGGTGACACCGAGCCGGTCGTGGTGTTGGTGGTCGGCGAATTGGTCAGGCCGATGCCGATGCCGGCGATCAGCGTGCCGGGCAGCATGGTCAGCCAGCAGGCGCCCTCGAGCCCGGACCCTATCCACATGGCGATGAAACCGACCCCCAATGTCAACAAGCCGAGCGGGATCGCCACCCGCGCCTGATAGCGCGCGCGCAGGCGCTCGGCGATCGACGGCATCAGCATGAAAGGGAGCGTATAGACGAGCAGCAACAGGCCGGTCGTGGTGCTGTCGTAACCGAGAACCCCCGAAAAATAGATCGGCAGATAGATGATGAACGGCCAGTAGCTGAAATTCATGCCGATGCCGCCCATGATCGCTCCCGAGAATTGGCGGATGCGGAAAACCGAGAAATCGAACATCGGATAGGGATTGATCTTCTCGGCTACGAGGAACGCGACGAAGGCCAGCACGGCCGCGCTTGCCACGCCGGTGCGCGCGCCAGCGCCCAGATCGGCCCCTTGCGTGATCAGATAGGAGAAGCCGAACACCGCGAACGACAGTGTCAGTATGCCGGCCCGGTCAAGCTTCTGCGCGTTGCGATCGCGCGATTCGGTGACACCGGCGCCGATGAAGGCCAGGGCAAGAACGGCAAGCGGCACATGGATGAGGAACACCCATTGCCAACTCGACAGCGTCACAATCAATCCGCCAATGGCGGGGCCGAAGCCAAGCCCGATGCCCGAGACGACGCTCCAGGCGACGAAGGCTTTGCCGCGTTCACTGCCGTCTTGAAACTGGTGAGACAACACCGCCACGCTGCAGGTAAACATCGCTCCGCCCGCCAGGCCTTGCAGAAAACGCGCGATGATAAGGAGCGAAGCGCTCGTTGCGAGACCGCATAGCAGGGAGGCGAGGCCAAAGGCGACGGTGGTGCCCACCATCACGCGTTTGCGGCCGAGACGGTCGGCCAATGTCCCCGTCGCCATCAACACCGTGGTGCAGGCAATGGTGTAGGCATTCATGATCCATTGCAGATCCTTGAAATCAGCGCCAAGCACGGTTTCCAGTTTCGGCAGGATCACCGGGACGCTGGAGATTTCGAGGCCGAACAGCAGCGAGGCGAGGCAGACCCCCGCAAGAGCAACGGTGTTTCGGTCGATTGGAAACGTCATGTCGGTCACTTTCAGTCGGAGCATTCGGAAGTGGCTGCGAGCGTCGCTCTTCACACAGCGGTCGACATGACTTAAATGACCCCCCATCATGAAAAAAGACTATGCGTTTCTATTTCAGAAATGACAAAATGGAATGATTAGAGATGACCAGTCTTGACGTCGATGCCGTGCGGACCTTCGTCATGGTGGCCGACCTGCAGAGCTTCACGCGTGCGGCTGCCGCGCTGGGCAGCACCCAGGCGACGATCAGCGTTAAGCTGCGTCGGCTGGAAGAGAAGCTCGGCGCGCGTCTGATCGAACGAACGCCGCGCCGCGTGGCCCTCTCGGCAAGGGGAGCGGCTTTTCTCCCGGCGGCGCGTGAATTCCTTGCCGCCCACGAACGAGCCGTTACGGAATTTTCCGACGCGCCGTGTCGGCTTGCTCTCGGCTTTGTCGATCACGTCGCCGGGCCTGAGCTGTCCATATTGATAGCCCAGTTGCATGCCCATGATCCGTCGCTCGCGCTCAACATCAGGATCGATACGAGCTCCATGCTGGAGGAGGCTTTCGATCGCGGTGAGCTCGATGCGGTGATTGTCCATCAGGAAGACGACAGCCGCCGCGGCGAAGCCTTGTCGCGCACTCAATATGGCTGGTTCGCCGCCCCGGCCTTCGAATGGCGGCCGGGAACGCCATTGCGCCTGGCGCTGCTAAGCACCGTATGCAATTGCCCTGACCGCGTGAGAGCTGTCGAGACGCTGGATAAGGCAGGCATTGCCTGGAACGAGGCTTTCGTGGGCGGCGGCGGCGCAGCCGTCAATATCGCGGTGTCGGCCGGCTTCGCCGTCGCTGCGCTCGCCTACCGTGTCGCGCCGCCCGGCCTGGTCGAGGTGGGCCGCAAACTCGGCCTGCCGCCAATTCCCCCTTCCGAGATCGTTTTGCATTCGCACAGCTTGGCGCCAAGGGCACGAGAGGCGCTGCACATGCTCGCGACCGCTTTTCGCGAGTATAATTTGCCGGCGGGATAGGCAAGGGTGTTCCTGATCCCGATTCTGTTGGTATGGATTGAGTTCCAGACCTCAGAGGGAACGAAATGGCCGAGATCACTATCCGCCCGCTCGCAGAATCCGACCACGCCGACTGGCGCAGGCTTTGGACCGCTTACCTTGCTTTCTACGAGACGAAACTGCCGCAAGAGGTCTACGAGGTCACCTGGAAGCGCCTGTTCACGCAAGGCGAGTTCGAACCGAAGGGCTTCATCGCCCTCCTCGACGGCAAGGCTGTCGGCCTCACCCACTACCTGTACCATCGCTCTTGCTGGTCCGAGAAGAACAACTGCTACTTGCAGGATCTGTTCGCCGACCCCGAAGTGCGCGGCAAGGGGATTGGCGCTGCGCTGATCGAAGCCGTGAAGCAGGAAGCCGGCAAGATCGGCGTCAGGAATGTCTACTGGATGACGCACGAAACCAACGCCACGGCGCGCAAGCTCTATGACCATGTCGCGCGCCGCACCGGCTTCATCGAGTACGACCTCTTATAGACAGAAAATGTTCATCCCTTTCTTCCTCGAACTGAAGGCTGCACGCGTTCCCGTCTCTTTGCGGGAATACCTGTTGCTGCTGGAGGGGTTGGAAGCCGGGCTGGTCGACTATGACGTCGAAGGTTTTTACTACCTCGCTCGCGCAGCGCTGGTGAAGGACGAACGCCATATCGACCGCTTCGACCAGGTGTTCGCGCATATCTTCAAGGGTGTGGAGGCGCTCAGCGGTCCGAATGCCGTCAACGTCGCTGATATCCCCGAGGAATGGCTGCGCCGGCTGGCCGAAAAGCACCTGACCGAGGAGGAGAAAAAGCTGGTCGCGGCGCTCGGCGGTTTCGAGAAGCTGATGGAGACGCTGAAGCAGCGGCTCGAGGAACAGAAAGGCCGCCACCAAGGCGGCTCGAAATGGATCGGCACTGGCGGCACCTCGCCTTTCGGCGCTTATGGCTACAATCCCGAAGGCGTGCGCATCGGCCAGCATGAGAGCCGCAACCGCCGGGCCGTGAAGGTCTGGGACAGGCGCGAGTTCGGGAATTTCGACGACGCCGTCGAGCTCGGCACCCGCAACATCAAGATCGCGCTGAAGCGGCTGCGCCGCTGGGTGCGTGAAGGCGCCGAGGAGGAGTTCGACCTGCCCGGCACCATCCACGCCACCGCCGAGCACGGTTATCTCGACGTCAAGACGCGGCCAGAGCGGCGCAACGCGGTGAAGCTTTTGATGTTCTTCGATGTCGGCGGCTCGATGGACGACCACATCAGAAGCGTCGAGGAATTGTTCTCGGCCGCCCGCGCCGAATTCCGCCAGCTCGAATATTTTTATTTCCACAACTGCCTCTACGAGGGCGTGTGGAAGGACAATCGCCGCCGCCATGCCGAGACGATCCCGACCTTCGATCTCCTCCACAAATATGGGCCTGACTACAAGGTGATCGTGGTCGGCGATGCCTCGATGAGCCCTTACGAGATCGCGCATCCCGGTGGCTCGGTCGAGCACTGGAACCCGGAGGCGGGCGCCGTCTGGCTCGGCCGTCTGCTGCGGCAGTGGCCGAACGCGGTATGGCTGAACCCCGAGAGCCAGAAGAACTGGGGGTTCACCCATTCGATCGCTATGATCCGCGACATGTTCGGCGGCCGCATGTTTCCGCTGACGCTCGCCGGACTGGAAAGCGCCACCAAGCAATTGTCGCGCAAGCATTGAGCCGGGAAAAAGACGGGAGGTTCCATGACCTGTTTCCTCTGCCTGCAATGCGGTGTCCAGTTCGCGCAGAGCGAAGCGCCCCCACAGCACTGTCCGATCTGCGAGGACGAGCGGCAATATGTGCGCTGGGAAGGCCAGGCCTGGACCACACCGGAAGAGCTCGCGGCCGGGCATCGGCTTGTGATGAAGGGCGATGCCGGCGTTCTCGCCTTCGGCATCGAGCCGCGCTTCGCCATCGGTCAGCGGGCGCTGCTGACGCAGACGCCGCACGGCAACGTTCTGTGGGACTGCATCTCGATGGTGACCGACGAGGCGGTGGCCGAGATCAATCGCCGCGGCGGCCTTGCCGGGATCGCCATCTCGCACTGCCACTACTATTCGGTGATGGTCGAATGGAGCGAGGCGTTTGGCGGCGTGCCGATCTATCTCCATGACGACGACCGGCAGTGGATCATGCGGCCACACCCGTCGATCGTCAGCTGGCAAGGCGAGACACTGGACCTGAACCCGGCGTTGACGCTCATCCGCTGCGGCGGCCACTTTGCCGGCGGCCAGGTGCTGCACTGGAAGCGCGAAGGCGGCAATGCTCTCCTGGCCGGCGATATCTTGCAGGTGACGCCGACCCGCCGCCACGTCAGCTTCATGTACAGCTATCCCAACTACATCCCGCTCAATGCGGCCGCCGTGCGCCGCATCGCGGCCGCGCTGGAGCCTTTCACATTCGATGACATCTACGGCGCGTGGTGGAACCAGAACATTATCGGTGGCGCGAAACAGGCGCTGGCGGCCTCCGTTGCGCGCTATCTCACGGCGATCGCATGAGGATTGCAGAAGGCACGCTCGAAAATGCGGGCAAATCTCGTAACAAACGCCTATCTTGTTGCGAATAGACATTGCGATCAACAACGAGCCGTCAAGGCCGAGGAGTTTTCTGCATGGACACCCACGCCTATCCCGTCACCCGCACCGACGCCGAATGGCGCGCCCGGCTGACGCCTGAGCAATATGCCGTCATGCGCAACCATGGCACCGAACGCCCGGGCAGCTGTGCGCTGCTTCACGAAAAGCGCGCCGGCACCTTCTTTTGCGTCGGCTGCGACCAGCCGCTGTTCGAATCCAAGCTGAAGTTCGAGAGCGGCACCGGCTGGCCGAGCTTCAACGACCCCGTTCCCGGTTCCATCGAGACCACGACCGACCGCAGCTACGGCATGGTCCGCACGGAATGCCATTGCGCTCGCTGCGGCAGCCATCTCGGCCACGTCTTCGAGGACGGCCCGCCGCCGACCGGGCTGCGCTACTGCATCAACGGCGTGGCGCTGAGATTCGAGCCGGCGGCCTGAGCGCGGCCTCGCCAACGCTTCCTGCGAAGGGCGGCCTCGGCCGCCTTTTTCGTGCAGCATTGTCAGACGACGACTGTTACGATCAGCCAGAGCGCCGAACCCAGCATAGCAAGGGAGGCCTTGGCGCCCCCGGTTCGCTCCGCCGTCCGCCAGACGGCCGAGGTCAGGAAGATGTTGTAGGGCACCGGCGCGAAATGCACCGCCAGCACAAGACCGAGCGGCGTCTTCACCCCCAGCAGAATGAGCGCCGCCACGGACGATGCAATGTTGATCGCCGTGCCGACGAGCACCATATCGCGCCAGAACAGCCGGTCGAGCCGCACCTGGCCATCCCAACGCGAGCGGAAGAAATCCGCGAGCATCGGCGGCCTATCCCTGTCCCAGAACTTCGGTGACAGCGCACTCGAACCGCGAGCATTCGGTCACCAGCCAGTCCGTCATGGCCGGCCAATTGTCCTCGGCAAAGCAGTTGACCCGCCACTGTGAATTGATGCCGAGGTTTTGTGCGCTCTGCTCCGGCCTGAGCTTCAGCCGTTCCTCGATCGCCGGCTGAAACGGCTTGAGGCGCACCCAGACGTCGGTTGCGCCAAGCTTCTCGTTACGGCCGAAGAAGACGCCGACCACATTCTCGCTCGGCGCCACGTACATGGAGAGCACCAGCGCAAATTCCGGCAGCCCGCGCTGCCAGAACCAGGGCCCTCGCCTCGCCAGCCGGGTTCTTTCTTCCGGGTGACGCTCGGCAAACAGCGTCCAGAAGCCGCGTTGGCGGAACTCCGAGGCCCTTCGGCCGCCGAAGTCGAACTCACTCATCGCCGACCCCGGACGTCACGAGATGCCTCGCCTTACACCATGCCGAGGGCGGCCTTGTAGAGGTCCAGGATGGACTCCTCCTCCTGGCGCTCGGCCTGGTCCTTCTTGCGCAGCCGGATGATCGCGCGCATCGCCTTGGTGTCGAAGCCGGTGCCCTTGGCCTCGGCGAACACTTCCTTGATGTCGTCGGAAATGGTCTTCTTCTCCTCCTCGAGCCGCTCGATGCGCTCGATGAAGGCACGCAACTGGCCGGCGGCAACAGTCTGGCTGGTCTCTGTGATATCGTCGGCCATGTTTTTCTCCAAAAAAATCGATGCTTCGCCGCGACTCGGCAACCGTGCCGCCGCAAATTTCTGCGGTTCGATGCCCGACCGGGGACGGCGGGTCAAGCGGTTATCGAACAGGCTGGCAGGGCTGCCGACAGAAGCCGACAGTCTGTGGCTCTCTCTTGCGAGCTCTCAACTGAAGGCGATCAGCAGGTCCTTGGCATCGATCTGGTCGCCGGCCTTGACCAGCACCTCGGCGACCGTGCCGTCACGCTCGGCATGCAGCGCCGTTTCCATCTTCATTGCTTCGATGGAAAGCAGCACGTCGCCGGCCTTGACGGCCTGGCCGGCGGCCACAGCGAGCGCCGAGACGACGCCCGGCATCGGCGCTCCGACATGCGCCTCGTTGCCGGGTTCGGCCTTGCGCCTTGCCTTGGCGGCGGACGCGCCATGCGCCCGGTCGGGCACCTTGACGCGGCGCGGCTGGCCGTTGAGTTCGAAGAACACGGTGACCATGCCCTTGTCGTCCACGTCGCCGATCGCTTGGCAGCGCACGACCAGCGTCTTGCCCTTCTCGATGTCCACGAACACCTCGTCTTCGGGCTTCATGCCGTAGAAATAGGTCGGCGTCGGCAGCACGCTGACGGGACCGTAGGTTTCCTGCGCGGCCGCGAAGTCCGAGAAGACCTTCGGATACATCAGCCAGGAAGCGAACTCGTATTCGCTGAGCTTGCGCTCGAGCTTCCGTTCGATCTCCTTGCGGCTGGCCTTGAGGTCTGCCGGCTTGAGCAGCGAGCCCGGCCGCGCCGTGATCGGCCTGTCGCCCTTCAGCACTTTCTTCTGCAGCGCCTGCGGCCAGCCGCCAGGCGACTGGCCGAGATCGCCGCGCAGCATCGAGACGACCGAGTCCGGGAAGGCGATGTCCCTCGCCGGGTTCTCGACGTCGGCGACGGTGAGGTCCTGGCTGACCATCATAAGCGCCATGTCGCCGACCACCTTGGACGACGGGGTCACCTTGACGATGTCGCCGAACATCAGATTGACGTCATGATAGGTCTGCGCCACCTCGTGCCAGCGCGTCTCCAGCCCAAGCGAACGCGCCTGTTCCTTGAGGTTCGTGAACTGTCCGCCCGGCATCTCGTGCAGGTAGACTTCCGACGCCGGCCCCTTGAGGTCGCTTTCGAAGGCGGCATACTGGTTGCGCACCGCTTCCCAGTAGAAGGAGATCCTCCGGATCCATTGCGGGTCGAGCCCGGGATCGCGCTCGGTGCCCTTCAGCGCCTCGACGATAGAGCCGAGGCAGGGCTGCGAGGTATTGCCGGAGAACGCATCCATCGCCGCGTCGATGGCGTCGACGCCGCTCTCCACCGCCGCCAGAACCGTTGCCGCTGAGAGCCCCGATGTATCGTGCGTGTGGAAATGGATGGGCAGGTCTGTCGCTTCGCGCAGCGCCTTGAACAGCACGCGCGCGGCGCTCGGCTTCAACAGCCCGGCCATGTCCTTGACCGCTATGATATGGGCGCCGGCCGCCTCGAGCTCTTTCGCCAGCCCGACATAATATTTCAGGTCGTACTTCGCCCGCGCGGGATCGAGAATATCGCCGGTATAGCAGATCGCCGCCTCGATCAGCTTGCCCTCGGCGCCGACCGCGTCCATGGCAACGCGCATGTTCTCGACCCAGTTCAGGCAGTCGAACACCCGGAACAGGTCGATGCCGCCTGATGCCGCCTGTTTGACGAAATGCTGCACGACATTGTCGGGATAGTTGGTGTAGCCGACGCCGTTGGCGCCCCTCAGAAGCATCTGCAGCAGGAGATTGGGCGCCGCCTCGCGTACCAGCGAGAGCCGCTCCCAGGGATCCTCGGTGAGGAAGCGCATGGCGACGTCGAAGGTGGCGCCGCCCCAGCATTCAAGCGAAAGCAACTGCGGCAGGGCACGCGCATAGGTGCCCGCTATGCCGGCGATATCGTGCGTGCGCACACGCGTCGCCAACAGGGATTGATGGCCGTCGCGCATCGTCGTGTCGGTGACCAGCACCTCTTTTTGCGAGCGCATCCAGGCGGCGAATTTTTCCGGACCGAGCACGTCAAGCTTCTGCTTGCTGCCGCCGGGCACATTGCCGTTGAGGTAGGGCACCACGGGTGCGGCGGCATCGGCTTTCGGCTGCGGCCGGCCGCGCGTCTCGGGATGGCCGTTGACGCTGACGTCGGCAAGATAGTTGAGCAGCTTCGTGGCGCGGTCCTGGCGCTTGACCTGCTCGAACAGCTCCGGCGTCGTGTCGATGAACTTGGTCGTGTAGGAATTGTCGGCGAAGTTCGGGTGATTGATGATCGCTTCGAGGAAAGTCAGGTTTGTGGCCACGCCGCGGATGCGGAATTCGCGCAGCGCCCGGTTCATGCGTGCGATGGTCTCGGCCGGCGTCGGCGCCCATGCGGTCACCTTTTCCAGCAACGGGTCATAGAAGCGGGTAATGACCGCGCCCGAATAGGCGGTGCCGCCATCGAGGCGGATGCCGAAGCCGGTGGCGCCACGATAGGCGGTGATGCGGCCATAGTCCGGGATGAAATTGTGCTCGGGATCCTCGGTGGTGATGCGGCACTGCAGCGCGTGGCCGTTCAGCCTGATGTCCTTTTGTGCTGGAACGCCCGATTCCGGCGTGCCGATGGCGAAGCCGTCGAGAATGTGGATCTGCGCCTTGACGATGTCGATGCCCGTCACCTGTTCGGTGACGGTGTGCTCGACCTGGATGCGCGGATTGACCTCGATGAAATAGAACTTGCCGGTGTCGGCGTCCTGCAGGAACTCGACCGTGCCGGCGCCGATATAGCTGGTTTCGCGCGCGATCTTCAGCGCATGGCCGCACAGCTCCTGGCGCAGCTCCTCGCTGAGATAGGGCGCGGGCGCCCGCTCGACGACCTTCTGGTTGCGGCGCTGGATCGAGCAGTCGCGCTCGAACAGATGCACCGCATTGCCACTGGTATCGCCCAGGATCTGCACTTCGACATGGCGGGCGCGCTCGATCAGCTTTTCGAGATAGACCTCGTCCTTGCCGAAGGCGGCTTTCGCCTCGCGCTTGCCCTCGGTGACCTCGCGGGCGAGATCGGCCTCGGCACGGATGGCGCGCATGCCGCGGCCGCCGCCGCCCCACGAAGCCTTCAGCATCAGGGGATAGCCGATCTCCGTGGCAAGTTTCTTGACCGCCTCCATGTCGTCCGGCAACGGATCGGTGGCAGGAATGACAGGCACGCCGACCTCGATGGCCAGATTGCGCGCCGCGACCTTGTTGCCAAGCCGGCGCATCGTCTCCGGCTTGGGCCCGATGAAGGTGATCCCGGCTTCGGCACAGGCCTCGGCGAATTCGGGGCTTTCCGAAAGCAGTCCATAGCCGGGGTGGATCGCATCGGCGCCCGACAGCCTGGCGACGCGGATCACCTCCTCGATCGAGAGATAGCTTTCGATCGGCCCCATATCCTTGTTGAGGTGCGGCCCGCGCCCGACCTGGTAACTCTCGTCGGCCTTGAAGCGATGCAGCGAATATTTGTCCTCCTCGGCCCAGATCGCCACCGTTTTGAGGCCGAGTTCATTGGCCGCGCGAAACACGCGGATGGCGATTTCGGACCGGTTGGCGACGAGGATCTTCGTGATGGCCAAGGATTGGGCTCCAGCAGCGGAAGGGAAGAGCAAGCGGCGCCATGATTAGCGTGAAAATGCTGCAGTGCAAACAAAATTTGACGCGCGTTTAAACCGATTTAAACCCGAGTCTTCGCCTTGAGCGTGGCCCCAAACGGCTGAACATCAGTGGAAAGCCGCCGCTGTCCTCAAAACGAGGATCTTTGCCAGATAATAAACGCGCGATCGCTGCTTCCGTAAAAGAAAATGCCCGGCGCGAGGCGCCGGGCATTTCCGTGAAGTCAATGCGGACAGGCTTACATCTTCTGGACGTAGGTGTACTTGCCGTCGTCGCCCTTCTTCCACTCGTACATGACGTAGCCGGGCAGCGTCGGGTCACCCTTGGCGTCGTAGGAGAGGTCGCCGAGCACGGTCTTGAACGGACCCTTCTCGTGCAGCGCCTTGGCAACTTCCTGCGGGTCATTGGACTTGGCAGAGGTGGCTGCCTCGGCGATCGCCTGCATGGCCGCGTAGGCGTAGAGCGTGTAGGCCTCCGGCTCGAAGCCCTGCGCGCGGAACTTCTCGACCAGTTCCTTGTTGGCCGGAATCAGGCGAGGGTCCGGACCGAACGTGTTGAGCGTGCCCGCGACCGCGTCGCCAGCGATCGAGGCCAGTTCGTTCGACACGATGCCGTCGCCGGAAACCAGCGTCGCCTTGAGGCCCTGGTCGGCCGCCTGGCGGATGATCAGGCCGGCTTCAGTGTGCAGGCCGCCCCAGTAGATGATGGAGACGCCGGCTTCCTTCATCTTGGCGATCAGCGCCGAGAAGTCCTTGTCGCCGACATTGACGCCTTCATACATGACTTCCTTCACGCCCTTGGCGTTCATAGCCTTCTTGGTCTCGTCGGCAAGGCCCTGGCCGTAGGTGGTCTTGTCGTGCACGACGGCGATCTTGGCGTCCTTGAAATTGGCCGCCAGATAACCGCCGGCGATGCCGCCCTGCTGGTCATCGCGTCCGCAGGTGCGGAACACGTTCCACAGGCCGCGCTCGGTGAACTGGGGGTTGGTCGCGGCAGGCGTGATCTCGACGATGCCGTTTTCCGCGTAGACTTCCGACGCCGGAATGGAGACGCCCGAGTTGAAGTGGCCGACCACGAACTTGACTCCGTCGCCGACGAACTTGTTGGCGACCGAGATGCCTTGCTTCGGATCGGAGACGTCGTCGCCGACTTCGAGCTTGATCTGCTCGCCGTTGATGCCGCCCGCCGCATTGATGTCGGCGACCGCCTGCTCCGCGCCCTTCTGCAACTGTGCGCCGAAGGCGGCATTCGGACCCGTGATCGGGCCAGCAACGCCGACCATTAGATCAGCCCACGCATTGCCGCTGAACGCGATCAGCGCGGTCAGGGCGACGGCGGACAAAAGTGATTTTTTCATTTAAACGCTCCCATTAACGGAGTGGGCGTGGATGAAGCTTTCATGCGATGCCCACCCTTATCGCAGAAAGCATAGTTTGCCGATTTTCAGGCACTTGTCACGCCGATTCATCCCCGAAACGGCGTTAATGATGAACGTCAACCTTTCGGTTTCCAGCTCAAGATTGAAGCTCTTTCGTAGAGCCAATTATACTGTGTCACCATCTGGTTGGTTCGTGTGTATTGATAGCCGACGAAGCCGAGGATCATCAGTACGATGGTGTCGACGACATAGTAATGCAGCGAGAACATCGTGCCGTTGAACAGCGCGTGATGGATGAAGCGGATGCCGATGCCGAGACCCAGCAGATAGGCGAACAGCTGGACGAAGCTGCGCCAGGTCTGGGCACTGGCCTTGCCGGTCATCCATGCCGCCCAGCCGCCGAGCAGGCAGGTGACGAAGAAGAACTGCCAGATGGACGGTTCCTCGTAGAGAATGCCTTGCATGGTAAGGACTCCTGAACTCAGTGATGGCCGCCTTCGAGATAGGCGGCGCGCACTTCCGGATTGGCGAGCAGTTCCTTGCCGGTGCCGCTCATGGTCACATTGCCGTTGACCATGACATAGCCGCGCGTCGCCAGCTTCAGCGCGCCGAAGGCGTTCTGCTCGACCAGGAACACGGTCAGCCCCTGCGTGCGGTTCAGCTCGCGAATGGCATCGAAGATCTGTTTGACGATCAGCGGCGCAAGACCGAGCGACGGCTCGTCGAGCAGAAGCAGCTTCGGCCGCGCCATCAGCGCGCGCCCGATCGACAGCATCTGCTGCTCGCCGCCCGACAGCGTGCCGCCGCGCTGGGCGATGCGCTCCTTCAGGCGCGGGAACAGTGTGAACACCTTCTCGACGTCCTCGTCATAGTGCTTGAGGTTGTCGAGGCTGGCGCCCATCTGCAGATTTTCCATCACCGTCATGCGCGGGAAGATGCGCCGGCCTTCCGGCGACTGGGCAATGCGCAAGCGCGCGATCTCGTGCGTCGGCAATTGGGTGATGTCGGCGCCGGCGAAGGTGATGGTGCCCGCGCGGGCGCGCGGCGCTCCAAAAATGGTCATCATCAGCGTCGATTTGCCGGCGCCGTTGGCGCCGATCAGCGCCACGATCTCGCCCTCGTTGACGGTGACGTCGACGCCGTTCAGCGCACGGATGTTGCCGTAATAGGTCTGCACGCCCTTGATATCGAGCAGCGTCTTCCCGGCCATCACTTGCCCCCTCCGCGCTTGGCCCGAACGGGCTTGCCCGCTCCTGTCGCGGGCTTTGCTGCCTGCTTACCGGAAGCATGGCTCGTCGCCACCTTGCCGGCGTCGACGCGGCGCGAGAATTCCGTGTCCTTGCCCTGGCTAAGCAGCCTGGCCTGCTTGACCCATTCTTCGCGGGCGATGCGTCCGTCAAAGGCGAGATACGCTTCGACGGCCTCGACATCGGCCTTCTTCCAGGCGCCGATCTGGTCGAAGTGGAAGATGCCGTGTTCGTTGAGCTTCTTCTCGTTGACCGCGCCGATCCCCTTGATGCGGGTGAGATTGTCGGCTTTGCCGCCGCGGGGCGCCGTGAGGCGGTTCGAGATGCCCGCGGCCTTCGCGGCCGGCGTCTTGGCCCCTGTCTTGACACTCGCCTTGGTGGCCGGCTTCGCCGCCGGCTTGGTCCGCGAAGCAGGTGCTGGCGCGACAGCCTTGGCCGCAACGCTCGCCGCCCGCGCATCGACCTGCGCCGCCTTCGAGGCGCCCTTCGACACCGTGATGCGCTCGCCTTCGCTGTGGCCGACCGTGTCGCTCACCGGGCCGGCGAGATAGGACGACGATGTTCCCGGACCATGCGCGGCATCGGGACCGGTATCGAGTTGCTCGATGACGTCCTCGTCGCCGACTTCAGTCAGCACGGTCTCGACCTCCTCGTCGTCGACGCCGAGATAGGCGGCGATGACGCGCGGATCGGTGCGCACCGACTGCGGATTGCCGTCGGAGATCTTGCGGCCGTATTCCAGAACCACGACGTGATCGGAGATCTGCATGACCACCGACATGTCGTGCTCGATCAGCAGGATCGAGGTGCCGGTGTTGTTCTTGATGTCCATCAGCAGGTCGTTGAGCGCGGCCGATTCCTTTGGATTGAGACCGGCGGCGGGCTCGTCGAGGCACAGAAGCTCCGGGCCGGTGCACATGGCGCGCGCGATCTCGAGGCGCCGCTGCGCGCCATAGGGCAGGTCGCCGGCCGGATCGTCGGCGCGGTCGACCAGATCGGCTTTCTCAAGCCAGTGCTTGGCAAGTTCGACGGATTCGGCCGAGGCCTTGCGGTAACCGCTGAAGCCGAACAGGCCGAGCACCGTATAGCCCGAAGCCTTCATCAGCTTGTTGTGCTGGGCAACGAGCAGGTTCTCGAGCACCGTCATGCCCGAGAACAGGCGGATGTTCTGGAAGGTGCGCGCCACCTTGGCGCGCGCCGGGATCTCATGGTTGGGCAGCCGTTCGAGCAGGTAGATCGAGCCGTCCTGCCGGGTGAGAGTGATCATGCCTTCCGACGGCTTGTAGAAGCCGGTGATGCAGTTGAACACGGTGGTCTTGCCGGCGCCGTTGGGCCCGATCAGCGCGGTGATCTCGCCGCGCCTGGCGGTGAAGGACAGGTCGCCGATCGCGACCAGGCCGCCGAACTTCATCGACAGGTGTTCGACGTTCAGGATGGCGTCGTTCATGGAGGGGTTCGCGTTCATCAGCCGTGCCCCTCCTTGGTGAAGGAACTGGAGACAGCCCTTCGCACCTTGAGGAAGGCGGTCGGCTCACGGCTGCCGACGAAGCCGCGCGGCTTCCACAGCATGACGATCACCATGGCCATGCCGAACAGCAGCATACGGTAGAGTTCCGGCGTGAAGTCGGGTCCGAAGACCTGCTTGAGGAAGTCGAGTTCGCGCAGCACCTCGGTGCCGCCGATCATGACCAGAGCCGCGACGGCAATGCCGACCAGTGATCCCATGCCGCCAAGCACGACGATGGCCAGAATGATCGCCGATTCCAGGAAGACGAAGGATTCGGGGCTGACGAAGCCTTGCCGGGCGGCGAAGAACGAGCCGGCAAAACCGCCGAACATGGCACCGGTGGCAAAGGCGGTCAGCTTGGTGGTCGTGGTGTTGATGCCGAGCGAGCGGCAGGCGATCTCGTCCTCGCGTAAGGCTTCCCAGGCGCGGCCAACCGGCATGCGCCTCAGCCTGACCGTGACGAAGGCGGTGAGCAGCGCCAGCCCCAGGATGAGGTAATAGAGGAAGATCTTGTAATAGGCGCTTGATGTGGCGATGTTCAGCACCTTGCCGATATAGTTCGGATCCGAGACGTTGAAGCTCATCAGGCCGAAGAAGGTGACCTTCGGGATGCCGGAAATGCCGGCCGAGCCATTGGTCACCTCGCGCCAGTTGATGATCACCAGCCGGATGATCTCGCCGAAGGCAAGCGTCACGATGGCCAGGTAGTCGCCGCGCAGGCGCAGCACCGGAAAGCCGAGCAGCACGCCCCAGAAGGCGGCCATGGCGCCTGCGGCCGGCAGGAGGATCCAGAAGGAGAGGCCGTAATGCGTGCCGAGCAGCGCATAGGCATAGGCGCCGACGGCATAGAAGGCGACATAGCCGAGGTCGAGCAGGCCGGCCAGACCGACGACGATGTTCAGCCCCCAGGCCAGCATGACATAGATCAGGATCTGGATGCCGAAATTATCGACCCATTTCAGCGACCCTTGCAGCCCGCCGACGAGCGACCACGACATCAGCGACAGCATGCCCACGACAATGATCGGATAGAGCACCAGTGCGGCGATGCCGAGTTTTGTGAAGTTGGCATGGATGAAGCCGCGGAAATAGTAGATCACGCAGGCCAGCGCGTAGATGACCGCAAGGGCGCGCAGGAATTGCAGATAGCCGGCCGGCTCCGCCCCTACCCAGCCGGCGAGAGACCTGCTGAAGACGAACAGCAGCGCCGCGACGATGACGGCCACGATGAAGGCTGGAAAGAGGAAGAAGCGCGACGCCACGCTGGCCGGCAGCAAGCCGGTGGCGACGTCGGCGATCTTCTGGTTGGCCAAAAAGGGCTGGCCGTAGGCGACATAGAGGAAGCGTCCGACGGCCGTGGCGATGACCACTGCGGCGAGCAACCCCCAGCGCTGCACCAGGATCAGCTCGTTTGAGATGTTCTGGTCGGTCTTGAGCCCGATGAACAGCACGAACAGGCCGAGCGCGATGGCACCGGCATAGAAGGCCTCGCGCAAGGCGCGCTGCATGGGCGTGGCTGCGACGGTGTCGCGCTCGGGAGATACGGTGACGGCCATGATCTCAGACCTTTTCGACTTCTGGCCGGCCGAGAATGCCGGAAGGCAGGAAGATCAGCACGATAGCCAAGATCGAGAAGGCGGCGACATCCTTGTAGTCGATCGAGAAATAGGCCGACCACATGCTCTCGATGAAGCCGATCAAAAGGCCGCCCAGCACCGCGCCCGGCAACGAACCGATGCCGCCCAGCACCGCTGCGGTGAATGCCTTCACGCCGGGCACGAAGCCGTCCGAGAAGGCGATGACGCCGTAATACATCAGGAACAGCGTGCCGGCGACGGCGGCAAGTGCCGCGCCCATGATGAAGGTGATCGAGATGGTGCGGTCGACATCGATGCCGAGCAGCGCCGCCATCTTGCGGTCCTGCTCGCAGGCGCGCTGCGCCCGGCCAAGCGAGGTCTTGTTGACCAGGTACCAGAACAACACCAAGAGCAACGCGGTGACGACGACGATGATGATCTGCTTCAGCGACACGCTGATACCCTCGATGTTGTAGACCTTCGACACCATCGGCGGGATCGGCTTGTTGCGCGGGCCTTGCGTCACCTGCACGAAATTCGACAGCGCGATCGACATGCCGATGGCGGTGATCAGCGGCGCCAGCCGGAACGAGCCGCGCAGCGGCCGGTAGGCCACCTTCTCGATCGTCCAGTTGTAGAGGCTGGTCAGCAGCATCGCCACGATCATCATCACCAGCAGCGCGATGACCACGGGAACCGAATAGAACAGGGCGCCCAGGATGAGGAAAACGATCAGCGCCGTGAAAGCGCCCACCATGAAGATATCGCCATGAGCAAAGTTGATCATGCCGATGATGCCGTAGACCATCGTGTAGCCGATCGCGATCAGCCCATAGATCGATCCCAGCGTCAGCCCATTGATAAGCTGCTGGACAAAATACTGCATGTGTACATGGCTCCCCTGGAATGTCGCCCATGCAGACGCATTCCTTTTCGTATTTCCCCTAGTCGTAAGGTTTCGAGACGGGATTGCAACGTCATTTTTTGATCGTCATGCGTGTTTCCGACTGCACGCCGTTCGATTGCCCGTTTTTTCGCACCCGCCCCCTGGACTATCGCGGACCCTATCATTGGCATAACGCAATGTCTTTGACGATTAAGCGTCATCATGCGCTCCATTTCGAAGAAATCGCCGTCAAAATAAGTTGATGAGACGATTCGTTGCGCTCGTGACAGCAATCCTTTTTGTCCTTCCCGACCTTCCGCAGCGTGATGAATCGCCTATTTGACGACGAAGCCGTGCGCGAACGGATCGCGGTCATCGATGAAGATCGTGTTGAGCCCGGTCATGCGCGCCCAGCCGCCGATCGAGGGAATGATCGCCGGCTTGCCTGCGACCGTGACGTCTTTTTCAACCTTGCCCTTGAACAGCGAGCCGATGATCGATTCATGGACGAACGCATCGCCGGCCTTGAGCTTGCCCTTGGCATGGAGCTGCGCCATGCGTGCCGAGGTGCCCGTGCCGCACGGTGAGCGGTCGATCGCCTTGTCGCCGTAGAAGACCGCGTTGCGCGCGTCCGCACCCGACACCGTCGGCTCGCCGGTCCACAGCATGTGCGACAGCCGGTTGATGCGCGGATTCTCCGGATGCACGAAAGAGTATTTCTCGTTGAGCCGCTGCCGCACCACCGGGCTCCAGGCGATGAGGTCGCCCGCCGAATGGTCTGCCATGTCGCGATAGTTTTTCTGCGGCTCGACGATGGCGTAGAAATTGCCGCCATAGGCGACGTCGACGACGATCTCGCCGAGCCCGGGGCATTCGACCGTCAGGCCCTCGGCATGGAGGAAGGAGGGCACGTTGGTGATGCGCACCTCTTCGACATATTCGCCGACCTGTTTGTATTCGGCGATGACCAGGCCGGCCGGTGTGTCGAGCCTGAGCACGCCGGGCGTCGTCGGCTTGATCAGCCCGTGCTCGATGGCCATCGTCACCGTGCCGATGGTGCCGTGGCCGCACATTGGCAGGCAGCCCGAGGTCTCGATGAACAGGATGGCGATGTCGCAATCCTCACGCGTCGGCGGGTAGAGGATCGAGCCGGACATGACATCGTGGCCGCGCGGCTCGAACATCAGGCCGGTGCGGATCCAGTCATATTCGGCCAGGAAATGTGCGCGCCGCTCCATCATCGTCGAACCCTGGAGCAGCGGGCCGCCGCCGGCGACCAGCCGCACCGGGTTGCCGCAGGTGTGGCCGTCGATGCAGAAGAAGGATTTCCTGGCCATGACGCTCCTCGAAAAATCAAAACCGTTGTGGACTGAAGGGGGCCACGTCGATCGGCGGAGTCTGCCCCAGGACAAGCTCGCGGATCAACCGTCCCGTCGCAGCAGCCTGGGTCAGGCCAAGATGGCCGTGGCCGAAAGCGTAGACCACCGGCCGGCTTCCCGATGCGCGGCCGACGACAGGCAATGAATCCGGCAGCGAGGGACGAAACCCCATCCATTCGCGTCCGCCCGAAGGATCGAGGCCCGGCAGGAAGTCTTGCGCCTTGCGCAGCAGCGCCTTCGAGCGCGCGTAGTTGGGCGGCCGCTCGATGCCGCCGAGCTCGACCGCGCCGCCGATGCGCAGGCCCGTGTCGAGCGGCGTGATGACGAAGCCTTGGCCGGAGAAGATCAGCATCCGCTTCACCTCGAAGGCGGTCTTTGGCAACGTCGTGTTGTAGCCGCGCTCGGTTTCGAGCGGAATGCGGTCGCCGAGCTGCCGCGCCAGCAGATGCGACCAGGCGCCGGCGGTGACGACCAGTTGCCGGGCTTGCCGCGTCGTGCCGTCGGCCAGCGTCAACGTCGCGCCGTTCCCGTCCGCGGCGACGCCGGCGATGCGGGCCTTCTCGAACCGCGCGCCCTTGGATTGCGCATAGTCCCAGATCGCCTTGCCGAGCAGTTTTGGATCGGCGACCGTCTTCCAGCCCGGCACGAACGTGCCCTTGCCGAAACGCGGCGACAGGCCGGGCTGCAGCTCCGCCAGCTCCTCGCCGCCGACATGGCGGAAGCCGATGCCGAAGCGCTGGCGCGCCGCCCAGCCGGACAGCGAGGCCTGGAATTCGGCCCCGCTTTCGTAGAGTTCGAGCGAGCCATCCTCGCGCAGCATCCGCCTCGTGCCGGAGCGGTCGAGCAGGCCCATCCATTCGGCCTCGGCGAGCGCCATCATTGCGGCCTGCGCCGCCAGGCCAGCCTCGTAGTGCTTCGCCGAGCCGGCACGCCAGAAGCGGATCAGCCAGGGCAGCAGCTTCGGCAGGTAGGCGGGCGGGATGGCGAGCGGGCCGAGCGGATCGGCCAGCCATTTCGGCAATTGCCGGAGCATGCCCTTGTGCGCCAGTGGCAGCACGTCGGAAAAGGCGAAGGCGGCGGCATTGCCGGAGCTCGTCTCCTCGCAGATGCCGGTGCGGTCGTAGACCGTGACGTTTCGCCCCGCCTCGGCAAGAAACGCCGCCGCGCAGATGCCGATGATGCCGCCGCCGACGATGGCGATATCCATTGCTTCCCCCTGTTCACGGGGGGAAGGCGCCCGCAGGGCGGGGCGCCGCCGCGCTTCCATCGATTTGGAACTTCCTGTCACCTGGGCGCCGCCTCTCGGAAGAAAGCCTCAGAACGCCGGTAGTGTCGGCCGCACCGCCAGTGCGTTCTTGACGATCTTCTCGACCGCCTTGCGGCGCTCGCCCGACAGCGGCTGGCGCGGCATGCGGACGCGGTCGTTGGTTTGAATGGCGAACACCTCGGCAAGCTTGATGTTCTGCACCAGATAGGTCGAGACGTCGAGATCAAGCAGCGGCCGGAACCAGCGATAGATGGCGAGCGCCTCTTCGCGGCGGCCCCGCTGCATCAGCTGGTAGATCGCCACCGTCTCGCGCGGGAAGGCGGTGACGAGACCGGCCACCCAGCCGATGGCGCCCACCGACAGCGCCTCGAAAGCGAGATTGTCGACGCCGGTAAACAGGTCGTAGCGGCTGCCCAGGCGATTGATGATCTCGGTCGAGCGCCTGATGTCGTCGGAGGATTCCTTGATGGCGACGAAGCGCTCGTCCGACGCCAGCTCCTCCATCTGGTCGACGGTGACATCCACGCGGTAGGCGAGCCGGTTGGAATAGATCATGACCGGCAAGTCGCCGGCCTCCGCGACGGCGCGCAGCGCCGCCACCGTCTCTTCCGCATTGGTATGGTAGATCGGGCTGGGCACCACCATCAGGCCGTTGGCGCCTTCCTTGGCGCCGCGGCGGGCGATGCTGGCGGCCTCGCGTGTCCCGGCCTCGTTCACCGTCAGCAGCACCGGTTTCTTGCCAGCCACCTTCTGCGCGGTTTTCAGCACTTCAATCTTTTCGTCATGGGACAGCATCGGCCCTTCGCCGAGCGATCCGCAGACGATGATGCCGTCGCAGCCGGCCTCCATCTGCAAGCCGAAGCAGCGCTCCATCTCGGCATGGTCGAGGCGGTCGTCCGTGGTGAATTTAGTCGTGACGGCTGGGAAAACTCCGGTCCACATGGTCATCGCTCCTCTGATATATCAGCCGTATATCTATTAAGAAAGCCGCTGTCAACACGGATTCTCCTATGATATATGCAAAATATATCAGGAGACCGCCTTTGATATCCATGCAGAGGAGCGCTGCGTTCGAGCCAGCTGCGACCAAGGCCTACCGCATGCTCGAGCATATGATTGTCACGCTCGAACTGGCGCCGGCGAGTTTCGTCACTGAAGGCGGCCTGATCGAGAAGCTGGCGCTCGGCCGTACGCCGGTGCGCGAGGCGATCCAGAGGCTGGCCTGGGAAGGACTGCTCGACGTGCGGCCGCGCGCAGGCATCGCCATCGCGCCGCTGCACCCCGGCGACTGGCTGCGCGTCCTCGACGCGCGCCGCGGCGTCGAGGTGGTGCTGGCCCGCTCCGCGGCGCGCTTCGTCACCCGCGACGCAGCCGACCTCTTCCACGATGCCGCGCTTGCCATGCAGAAGGCTGTCATCTCCGGCAACGTGCTTGCCTTCATCCAGGCCGACAAGACGCTGGACGAGGCGCTGGCGCGGGCTGCCGACAACCCGTTCGCGGCCAGGCTGGCTGCCCCGCTGCAGACCCACAGCCGCCGCTTCTGGTTCCGCTACAAGGCCGATACCGGCCTGGCGGAATCGGCCGAGCATCACGTCGCGCTGATCCGCTCGATTGTCCACGGTGACGAGGAAGCCGCCGCGAAGGATGCCAAGCGGCTGATGGCATTGCTGCGCGCCCATGCCGAGGCGGCCGCCACACGTTGAAGCATACCGCCAGACACCGACCCCGGTTCAGGACAGTGCATGCCCAAGCCTACGCGTCGCCTGAACCGCTTAGACGCGATGCGCCTCAGGCTCCTGGCAAGGCCGCCTTGATCGTCGGGCTGTCCCAGCCCTCGCCCACGGACAGGATGCAACTCTGGCCCTTGGTGTCGGAGGCGAGGACGGTCCAACTGCCCTGTTCGGAAACGAATACCTCAAGCACCACGTTGGGATTGATCAGGCCACGCCCGGCCTCGCTTTCGTGGAAATTCTCGCCGAGCGCCTTGACGATGTCGGCGCGTGCCGCACATTGCCCGGCTGCATTCGCCGGCCCTATCGATAGCGCCGCCGCGGCGCATAGCAGCATGGACATAAGACGTTGTGCCATCGGACACCTCCTTGCGCCCGACGATGCGATGCTAACGGTCAGCCGTCGGCGCTCTGGTTGCCTGCCATGCCTCCTCCAGGGCAGGATCGTAGCTCTAAGTCCTGGCGCCCTCGCCGGTTCCATCACATTAGCGTTTGCAAAATAAACGGCCCGAGCCAGGGGACTCGGGCCGTAGATTTTTGGGTGGTCCTGCCGGCCCGCGCGGCCGCAGCCGAAGGACGCGCAAGCGGACAAGCGTCCGGCTAGTTCATCGTCGGGATGACGAACTCGGCCCCGTCCTTGATGCCGGCCCGCGCGCCCGCAGCCAAAGGCGAGGACGCGCTATCGGACAAGCGTCCGGCTAGTTCATCGTCGGGATGACGAAATCGGCCCCGTCCTTGATGCCGGCCCGCGCGCCCCGCAGCCGAAGGCGAGGACGCGCAAGCAGACAAGCGTCCGGCTAGTTCATCGTCGGGATGACGAAATCGGCTCCGTCCTTGATGCCGGACGGCCAGCGCGAGGTGACCGTCTTGGTCTTGGTGTAGAAGCGGAACGCGTCCGGACCGTGCTGGTTGAGGTCGCCGAAGGACGACGCCTTCCAGCCACCGAACGTGTAGTAGGCGATCGGCACCGGGATCGGCACGTTGACGCCGACCATGCCGACCTGCACCCTGGAAGCAAAGTCTCGCGCGGCGTCGCCGTCGCGCGTGTAGATGGCGACGCCATTGCCCATCTCGTGGTCATTGGCGAGCTTGATGGCGTTCTCGTAGGTCGGCGCGCGCACCACCGACAGCACCGGCCCGAAGATCTCTTCCTTGTAGATGCGCATGTCCGACGTGACGTTGTCGAACAGGCAGCCGCCCATATAGTAGCCGTTCTCGTAGCCCTGCATCTTGAAGCCGCGACCGTCGACGACCAGCTTGGCGCCTTCCTTGACGCCGATATCGACATAGCCCTTCACCCGCTCCAGCGCCTGAGCGGTGACCAGCGGGCCAAAATCGGCGGCGGAATCCGTCGAGGGGCCGACCTTCAGGCTTTCGACGCGCGGCACCAGTTTTTCCATCAGCCGGTTGGCGGTGTCGTTGCCGACAGGGACCGCCACCGAGATCGCCATGCAGCGCTCGCCGGCCGAGCCGTAGCCGGCGCCGATCAGTGCATCGACGGTCTGGTCCATGTCGGCGTCGGGCATGATGATCATGTGGTTCTTGGCGCCGCCGAAGCACTGCACGCGCTTGCCTGACGCAGTGCCGCGCGAATAGATGTAATGAGCGATCGGCGTCGAGCCGACGAAGCCGATAGCCTTGATATCGGGGTCGTCAAGGATGGCGTCGACGACTTCCTTGTCGCCGTTGACGACGTTGAGGATACCGGCAGGCAGGCCCGCCTCGATGAACAGCTCGGCGATGCGGATCGGCACGCCCGGGTCGCGCTCGGAAGGCTTCAGGATGAAGGCGTTGCCGCAGGCGATCGCCGGCGCGATCTTCCACAGCGGGATCATCGCCGGAAAGTTAAACGGCGTGATGCCGGCGACGACGCCGAGCGGCTGGCGCATCGAATAGACGTCGATGCCGGGGCCGGCACCGTCGGTGAATTCACCCTTCATCATGTGCGGCGCGCCGATGCAGACCTCGACCACTTCGAGGCCGCGCTGGATGTCGCCCCTGGCATCGGCGATCGTCTTGCCGTGCTCGCGCGCCAGGATGTCGGCCAGTTCGTCATAGTCGCGGGCGACCAGTTCAAGGAACTTCATAAGGACGCGCACGCGGCGCTGCGGGTTGGTCGCGGCCCATTTCGGCTGCGCCGCCTTGGCGTTCTCGACCGCCGCGCGCAGTTCCGCCTGCGAGGCCAGCGCCACTGTGCCGCGCACAGAGCCGTCCATCGGCTGCATCACGTCCTGCTTGCGACCGCTGGTGCCGGCGACACGCTTGCCGCCGATGAAATGACCGTATTCGATCATGATGTCTCTCCCTGGGTTTGTGATGGTGCATTGTCCGCCTTTGGCACGCCGATGGCAACGCGAGGGAGAACGCAACCGTTGTGCGGAAAATAGACAACGGTTGACGGGAGAGCATCAATTCTCGCAAATGGGAAGGATCACGAAGACGACGCCCAAGGATTGGCAGGTTGAGTTCCTTCACCACAGAACGCGACATTGAAAATTGTCATCCGGACCATCCCCATGAACTGGGATGACGTCCGCATCTTTCTCGCCGTGGCGCGCGCCGGGCAAATCCTTGGCGCGGCGAGGCGCCTGGAACTCAATCACGCCACCGTCTCGCGCCGCATCGCCGCACTTGAAGACGCGCTGCGCACGAAACTCTTTCGCCGGCTGACCACCGGCAGCGAGCTGACGCCCGCCGGCGAGCGCTTCCTCGACATTGCCGAGCGCATGGAGGGCGACATGATCGCCGCCCGCTCGACAATATCAGGCGAAGGCGACGACGTTTCGGGCACGGTGCGGATCGGCGCGCCGGACGGGTTTGGCGTCGCGTTCCTCGCCCGGCGCCTCGGCGCACTGACCGCGCTGCACCGTGAATTGACGATTCAGCTCGTACCAGTGCCGCGCTCCTTCTCCCTGTCTCGCCGCGAGGCCGACATTGCCATCACCGTCGAGCGCCCGACCGAGGGCCGGCTGGTAGCGGGCAAGCTGGTCGACTACTCGCTCGGCCTGTTTGCCTCACGTGCCTATGCTGAAGCCCACGGCCTGCCCCAGACCGCTGCCGAGCTGGGACGGCACACATTGATCGGCTATGTGCCGGACCTCATCGTCAGCCCATCGCTCGACTACGCCGCCGAATTCAGCGCGGACTGGCGCACCAGCTTCGCCATTTCCTCCGCGCTCGGGCAGGCCGAAGCGGTTCGGTCGGGCGCCGGCATCGGCATCCTGCACACTTTCGTCGCCCGCTCGATGCCGGAACTGGTGGCCGTCGACGTGGTGGCGCCCATCCGCCGTGCCTACTGGCTGGTCTATCACGAATCGGTCAGGCCGCTGCGCCGCGTCCAGATCGTTGCCTCCTTCATCACAAAGGCGGTGGAGCGGGAGAGAAATCTTTTCGTCTGACGCATGTCGGCCATCGCAGCTTCTTCCACGACACGGAGAACGGCATGATGGTGCTCGACCCCGCCTTCTTCGCCAGATGACGAGTATCTCGCCCATTCCAATCGGTCGCCACCGAAGTGACCATCCCGTGGGCTTACCGGCTGCTGTTCGACGAGGGCTGGGTGAAACAGGCGTTCTGGCGCGATATCCCCCGGCCGCGCCCGCCGATGGCGAGCGGGCGGCGTCTATTTCAGATAGCGCTCCTGCGCCAGCGCGCGGGCGTCGATATCGGGCACTTTGTTCGAGATGATGTCGGCCAGCACCTTGGCCGAGCCGCAGGCCATGGTCCAGCCGAGCGTTCCATGGCCGGTGTTGAGGTAGAGATTGGAAAGCTCCGTGCGCCCGATCAGCGGCGGCCCGTCCGGCGTCATCGGCCGCAGGCCGCACCAGAACGTCGCCTCCCGCATGGCGCCGGCTCCCGGGAACAGGTCGCCGACCGAGTGTTCGAGCGTGCGCCGTCGCGATTCGTGCAGCCGGAGGTCGAACCCGGAAATCTCGGCCGTGCCGCCGACGCGGATGCGGTCGCCGAGCCTCGTGATCGCGACCTTGTAGGTTTCGTCCATCACCGTCGACACCGGTGCGGCGGCGGCATCCTTGATCGGCACCGTGATCGAATAGCCCTTGACCGGATAGACCGGGATCGGCCGCTTCATCCGGCGCATGAAGTCCGCCGAATAGCTGCCCAGCGCCATCACATAGGCATCGGCGGACAGCCAGCCCTTGCTGGTGCTCATATTGTTGACGCGGTTGCGGCTGCGGATGACGCGCCATATCGTCGTGTCGTATTCGAACTTGACCCCGCGTGCCACGCAAAGCTCGGCCAGCCTGTCGGTGAACATCTTGCAGTCACCGGTCTCGTCGCCCGGCAGCCTCAGGCCGCCGACGAATTTTTCGCGCACCGCGGCCAGAGCCGGTTCCGCCGCGATGCAGCCGTCTTGGTCGAGGATTTCGTAGGGCACGCCATATCTCTTCAGCACCTCGACATCGCCTGATGTGCCGTCGAGCTGCTTTTGCGTGCGAAACAGCTGCAGCGTGCCCTGCGTCCGCTCGTCATAGGCTATGCCGGTCGCCTCGCGCAGCGCCTTCAGCGTGTCGCGGCTGTATTCGGCCAGCGGCACCATGCGCGACTTGTTGACCGCGTAGCGTTCGGCGGTGCAGTTGCGCAGCATCTTGACCAGCCACGTCCACATATGCGGATCGAAGGCCGGCCGCACCACCAGCGGACCATGCTTCATCAGCAGCCATTTGATTGCCTTGAGGGGGATACCGGGCCCGGCCCAAGGCGAGGCATAGCCGGGCGAAATCTCGCCGGCATTGGCGAAGCTGGTTTCCAGTCCCGGCCCTTTCTGGCGGTCGATCACGGTCACCTCGTGGCCAGCCTCGGCGAGATAATAGGCCGTGGTCACCCCGATCACGCCACTGCCCAGCACCATGATTTTCATTCATTCACTCCTTGCCGCGCCGAGCGTCCTCAGGACGCCCGTGGACGCGGCCGTATTTTCGATTTGCGCATGATCCCGAGCGAAAATCGATGTCGATCTTCGAGACCACGCGCCGTTGCCCATTCACGCCGCCGAGGGACCGGGGTCGTCTTCTTCTGTCTGCCGCATTCCGGCCGTCTCGCCAAGAGGCCGCCAATCGGCTGCGGCACTGTAGACGAGCCTGAGCCCGTGCGGTCGGCGCGCGTCAGCCTGGTCTTTCTGCCTGATCGTGCGCCGGGCAGCTTCCGGCTGGTAAAGCACGGCCTTGATCAGGATCGACTCCCGCCTGCCGTCGACGTGTTCGACCGTTGCCGTCTGGCCTTGCGCCATGCCAAGCATGCAGAGCCCGCGCCTCGTTGCGACCGAAAGGCTGGAGCCGACCGGCCCGCGCACCTCGTGTTGCACCAGGGTTCGCGTTTCGGCGGGACCGGCATCGACGCCGAACACCACCCTGCTGTTCAGCGTAACGATGTCGGGGCCGACCGAATCGATCGGCACGACATCGGCGCGTGAAAGCTTGTGTTCGAGCATGCGCACGATCGGATCCGCGAACGCCCGCCGGCGCTCCAGCATGACTTCGAGGACGGCGAAGTCCTTCGTCGTCAGGCAGCAATTCGTGCTCGTCATCACCGCCTCCGCCATCAAGCTCGTTGCAGGCCGGAAGCCGGCGCATCGACGGCTTCGACGGTCACTGACAGTTCCCGACCGCCACGACCGTTCCAGCAAACCGCCTGCCCAACACTCGCGCCAATGAGCGCGGTTCCCATCGGCGTCAGCACCGAGATGCGGTTCTCGGCTATGTCGGCCTCACCCGGGTAGACCAGCATGATGCGCTGGGCGTCGCCGCTTTCGCCGCGCACGATCACCGTCGAACCCATTCGCACCACACCGGCCGGCATCGCCGCCGCGTTCGTGACGACGGCCCTGTCCATTTCCGAAAGCAGCTCCTCGGCCGTCTCGGGCGCGCGATCGAGCAAAGCCCTGGCCAGGCCCGTCAGCCTGTCATGGTCGGCGTCGCTGATCAGAAGATGGCTGTTTGGACGCAGTTCTTTCGCGTGTTGCATGGCAAACCTCATGGACCGGCGCATCGAGCGGATGCGCGCCTGCCGGCGCGCTGGCGGCGGCGTGATGAAAGGCCGGCAGCCGCGAAGGGCTGTTCGGCTTGATGGCGATTGTGGATGGATGGATGCCCCGGTACGGACGGACGCCGGAAGGCGGCCGCGCCGGGGCTACGATCCCGCGATCGGGCAGACCCTGAAGAAGGTTTTGATATAAGCGAGCTTGCTCATGTGCCAAAGCTTGCCGAATGGCGCCCGCTTGTCAAGCGCGGCCAAACCGCTCAACCGCCCAGATAGCGCCGGTGAAAACGCGTTCCGAGGCTGGCCAGGATTTCATACCCGATGGTGCCGGCATGGTCGGCAGCATCGTCGACGCTCTGTGAGGGCCCTAGCAACTCCACCAGGTCGCCCTCTCCGAGCCGGCCGGGCGGCAAGGCGGAAATGTCGAGAATGATCGAATCCATCGACACGCGCCCGAGGAAAGGCAGGCGCACCGCCTCGAACCATGCGGCCGAAGCGGAGCGGCGCAGCCAGCCGTCCGCATAGCCGAATGAAATCGTCGCCAGGCTGAGCGGGCCCTGCGCATGGTAACTGTGGCCATAGCCGACGCCAGTGCCCTTTTGGACACTGCGCGTCTGCGCCACCTTGGCCTGCAGCCCGACCACGGGCAGCATCGGGTTGGCTTGGCCAGGCGTCGGGTTGATGCCGTAGAGGGCGGCACCGGGCCGGGCGAGATCGCAATGATAAAGCGGGCCTAGAAAGATGCCGGAGGAGTTGGCAAGCGAGGCCGGCGCCACGGGTAGCATGGCACGCAACCGCGCGAATGCCAGCCTCTGCTGTTCATTGGCCGGGTGGCGCGGTTCATCGGCGCAGGCCAGGTGGCTCATCACATATCTGACGTCAATGCCATCGAAAGCGCCGACATCCCCGGCCACCGCCTCGACCTCGGCTGGGGCCATTCCAAGCCGCGACATGCCGCTGTCGACCTGGACGGCAGCCGGGAGCCGGCGCCCGGCGCGGTGTGTCGCTGCGCGCCAAGCTTGCAACTGTGCGCCACTGTTGATGACAGCGCACAAGCCAGCCGCCACCGCTTCCGGCTCGGAACCCGGCGGCAGCCCGTTCAGCACGTAGATGTCCGGTCCGGCCCCCACCGCCTTGCGCAGCGCGATGCCTTCGGACAGCAGCGCGACGAAGAAGATGTCGCAGCCTTCCTTCATCAGCGCCGATGCCACTTGCGCGGCGCCGAGACCGTAGCCGTCGGCCTTGACCACGCCCGCGCAGCGCACGCCGCCCAGCCGCGCCTTCAGCCGCCGGTAATTTTCGCGGATCGCGCCAAGGTCGATGGTGAGGATGGCCCCGGCAGCAGCCTCGCTTGTGGCGTCGGCTTCCTCGGGCAGCGATCTTTTGGGGGCGTCGTGCATGGCGGCCCTTCTTGTGGCGGATGGACATCAATAAGACGGTCGAACCGGCGCGGCAACCGCTGGCGTTTGAACCGCGGCCGCGGCCCGTCCGGCTATGGCACAAGGTGACGGAACGCCGTCACCACGTCTTCATAGACCTTGCGCTTGAACGGCACGATCAGGTCAGGCAGCTCCTGCATCGGCCGCCACGACCATTTGTCGAATTCGGCGGTGTGGCCGCCGGGCGGCGGATTGATCTGGATCTCGCTGGTATCGCCATGGAAGCGGAAAGCGAACCATCGCTGCGTCTGACCCCGATAGCGCCCCTTGAAGGCGACGCCGACCAGGTTGTCCGGCAGATCATAGTTGATCCAGTCCGGCGCCTCGGCGAGCACCGAGACGCTGCGCATGCCGGTCTCCTCATAGAGCTCCCGCTCCGCCGCCTGCAGGGGCTCCTCGCCCTTGTCGATGCCGCCTTGCGGCATCTGCCAGAGCTGCGTGGTGCCGGCGAATTCGCTGTCCGGCTCGGCGATGCGATGGCCGACCCAGACCAGGCCCTCGGCGTTGAGGATCATCAGCCCGACACAGGGACGGTAGGGCAGCGTCTCGCGGTCGACCTTCTTCGTCTTCGGCATCATTCAGTCTTTCAAGCTGTTTCCCGGTGGCTAATCCTTTTGCGGATCGATCGCCACCGCTGAAATCGGCACGATCTCGATGCCGCGTTTCTTGGCCTCGGCCACCCATGACGACACCGTGTCGACCGTCAGGTCGAAAGCGGAGCCGATGCCGACCGCGGTGCCCTTGGCACGGGCGGTCGCCTCCAGGCTGTCCAGTTTCTTCAGGATGGCGCCGCGATCCTGCACGGCGTCGATCGCCGTGTCGCCGGCGACGAAGGGCACGCCGTCCTTCAGCGCCAGATCCGGCGCTAGGCTACGCGCCGACGAGCCGTCGTCGATATAGGCGAGCCCGCGTTTGCCGAGCTCGGCCATGAAGGGTTCCATTGCCGCCGGGTCGGCGGAAAACCGCGCGCCCATATAGTTCATGACACCGGTATAGTTCGTCGTCCGCGACAGTGCCCAGCGCAGGTTCTTCAGGTTCTCTTCCGCGCTCGCCGCCACCGTCAGCGTGTTGCGCCCGGGGTTGACATTGGGATAGTCGAACGGTTCGAGCGGCACCTGCATGACGATCTCGTGGCCGCTCTGCCGGGCGGCCTGCATCCAGCGGCCGATGCTGTTGCCTTGCGGCGCGAACGCCAGCGTCACTTCCGCCGGCAGCTTGGCGATGGCCGCCTGGGTGCCGGTCTGTGAAACCGCGAGCCCGCCGATGACGATCGCCACGCGGGCGCCGCGCGCGCCTGACCACGGCCGCGCGTAGACATCGAAGGGCCGCCGGCCGTCTGCGGCGCGCACCGGCAAGGGGCCGGCATCGCCGGCCTCGATCAGCGCCCTGTCGGGAATATGCGCGATCTTCAGGTTTTGGCCGATGGTCGACGGATCGCGGATGACGATTGCCGCCTTGGGCGGACCATCGCCTTCCTCTGTCTGCACATGGATGATCTGCGGGCCCCCAGCCTTGGCCGGCATTTCCGCCTTTGGCGTCGTGACCGGCGCCAAAGCGGACGGCGCAGCGGTCGGCTCCGGCACCACTTTCGGCGTCGAAACCGCGACTTCCTGCGGCTTGCGAAACGGCTTGTCCCTGAGCGCGATCGCGCCGGAGACGCCGACAACGGCCAGCACGACGAACGCAGCCACGAGCGCACCCACGCTGACCTTGCCGGCGGCGCGCGGCGGACGGACAGTCAGTCCGAGCGGTCGTTCGATGTCCTTGCCGATATCAGCCAAGCCCTGTCCCCGTCCGCATGGCTTCGAACATGGAACCTTTCGAAGAGACATGCGCGAATTCTTCAACCCCGGCGCACCCCTGGCGCCCTGTATCGAGGGATTCGCGTTACCCCCGAATCAAACTGCCGGAACCTTTCGGTCCCGGCAGCATCGCATTGCTTCCATCGGGCGGCCAGACCCGTTGTTGGCCGCCACCTGTTACTGGTTGAGGACAGCCTTCTGCGGATTGGGCGGGAAGGACGGATCGGTCTTCTGGCCGCGCAGAAGCTGCTCGGCATAGATGAGCTGGAGGTCGTTCTTCGGATCCGGCGGCACATAGGCTGCCGAGCCCGAACCGGTCGAGCTCTCGTCGGCACCCTTGATGTGGCCCTTGAGGTCGGATTCGCCGCGCGTCAGGTCCCTGCCCTGCAGTTCCGGCGGCAGCGGCTGGTCGACCTTGATGTCGGGCGTGATGCCCTTGCCCTGGATCGACTTGCCGGACGGCGTGTAATAGAGCGCCGTCGTCAGCCTGAGCGCGCCGTTCTCGCCAAGCGGGATGATGGTCTGCACCGAACCCTTGCCGAAGGACTGCGTTCCGACCACCGTGGCGCGGCGTAGGTCCTGCAGCGCGCCAGCGACGATTTCGGACGCGCTCGCCGATCCGCCATTGACCAGCACGATCAGCGGCTTGCCGCCGATATCGTCGACCTGCTTGGACTTGGCGTCGAAGCGGGTAACGTCCTTGGGATCGCGGCCGCGCGTCGAAACGATCTCGCCACGGTTGAGGAAGGCATCCGATACGCTCACCGCCTGATCGAGCAGACCGCCGGGATTGAGGCGCAGATCGAGCACATAGCCCTTGAGCTTGTCGTTCGGCACCTGCTTCTTGATGGTGTCGATGGCATTCTCGAGGTCGTCATAGGTCTTTTCGGTGAAGGAGGTGATCTTCATGTAGCCGATGTCGTTCTCGACCCGGAACTTGACCGCCTTGACCTTGATGATGTCGCGCACGACCGTCAGCTCGATCGGCTTGTCGGCGCCCTGGCGCAGGATGGTGAGCTTGATCGGCGTGTTGACCAGGCCGCGCATCTTGTCGACCGCGTCGTTCAGGGTCAGGCCGCGAACCTCCTCGCCATCGATCTTGGCAATGTAATCGCCTGCCAGCACGCCCGCCTTGGCGGCCGGCGTATCGTCGATCGGCGTGATCACCTTGACCAGGTCGTTCTCCATGGTGACCTCGATGCCGAGGCCGCCGAATTCACCCTTGGTCTGCACGCGCATGTCCTGCGCCTGCTCGGCGTTCATGTACGAGGAGTGCGGGTCGAGCGAGGCAAGCATGCCGTTGATGGCGTTCTCGACCAGCGATTTGTCGTCGGGCGGTGTCACATACTGCGCCCGCACCCGCTCGAAGATATCGCCGAAGATCGCCAGTTGCTTGTAGGTCTCCGACCCCGCAGCGTTCGCTGCCGAGCCGGGCGCGCCATAGACCAGGCTCATGGCGGACGCGCCCATCAGCGCACCGGCAAACAGAAGCGACAGTTTCCGCATCATTTCACGTCCTTCCAGAAAAACGGTCCGCCCACCATGGGGTCGGATCGACGGGTTTTCCATCCTTGCGGAACTCGACATAGAGCTCCGGCGTGGCATTTCCATTCTTCGAAGCCGAGGTGCTTGCCACCCGGGCCTCTCCCATCGCACCGACCGGCTCTCCTGCGAGCACTGATTGGCCGGTTGCGACGCTGATTCTGCTCATCCCCGCCAGGACGACATGATAACCGTCGCCGGCATTCAGGATCAAGAGTTGACCGTAGGAGCGAAACGGCCCCGCATAAAGCACATTCCCATCCGCCGGTGCGGTGACGATGGCGCCCGATTGTGTCGCAACCATGTCCCCAAGCATCACCGCGCCGTTACCGTCTTCGGCGCCGAACCGGCGTTTGATGCGGCCGATGACCGGCAGCGCGATCTGTCCTTGCAGCGCCGAGAAGGGTGCCGCAGCGGCAAGCCGGTTGGCCTCGGGAACCGGCAGCGACGCCGTCATATCGCCGCCCGCCTTATCCCTGCCCGCCTTGTCGCCGCCCGCCTTGTCGCCGCCGGCTTGGCCGGCCTCCGCGGCCTTTGCGGCATCCGCGGCCTTGCGGTTGCGTTCGGCCTGGGCTTCGAGCGAGGCGATCAATTCCTTCAGGCTGCTGGCCTTGGCCGCGAGCTCCTCGGAATGCTGTCGCTCGGCCGACAACTGCGCCTGCGTGTCGGCTTCGAGCTTCTGCTTGGCTTCCAGCAGCATGCCGAGCCGCTTCTTTTCCGCAGTCTGCTCGCCGACTGCCGCCGTCAGCCGTGCCCGCTCGGCCTCGATCGAGGCCGTCACTCTTGTCTGCTCCTTGAGGTCGGCCAGGAGCCTGTCGGTCTGCTGGCGCAATTCAGGCACCACGGCGCCAAGCAAGATGGCGCTGCGCACCGACGACAGCGCGTCCTCCGGCTTGACCAGGATCGCCGGCGGCGGGTTCAGCCCCATGCGCTGCAATGCGCCCAGCACCTCCGCCAGCACGTCGCGCCGCGCCATCAGCGAGGCGCGGATCTTCTGCTGCTGGGTCTTCAGCCCCTCCAGCTTGGCGCCGATGTCCTCGATATCCTGCCCAAGCTTTTGCTCGGTCATTGCCGACTGGATCAGCGCGGCGGTGATCGAGGCGTGGTCCTTCTTGACTGCGGCGATGTCGGCGGCCAGCTTGGCCAGCCGCTCGGACGACAGGCTTATCTCCTTGGAGATCTGTTCGTATTCGGCGCGGCTCTGGTCCGGATCGGGGGCCGTGTCGAGCGTGTTCTCGGCCCAAGCGGTATTGAGCGACAGGATGACCACCGCCGCCGCGATGCCGCAGCGCGCGCGCCAGGAGCCCGCTGTCGATGAGCCCGTCGTCGATTTCCAGCCTTCAGCCATGCGGGATGGACTCTATCTGCGGCTTCGTTAACGAACCATCAACCATATTAATGCGCATCGCCCAAGACTGTGCAGCGGTTTCGCACACCGGTGAGCAAAATAGGGAAAGCCGGCCCGAAGCCGTGATCTTGCGCGGCATTGGGGCGGAATTCGGTGCGATGCGACCTTCAGGTTCTGTGATAGGGGTGGCCGGACAGGATTGTCGAGACCCTGTAGAGCTGCTCTGCCAGCATCACCCGCACCAATTGGTGCGGCCATGTCAGCGCACCGAAAGACATCACCAGCTCGGCCTGGGCGCGCAACGACGGATCGTGGCCGTCGGCGCCGCCTATGGCCAGCGCCAGCGCCTTGCGGCCGGCGTCGCGCAACTGGCCGATGCGGCCGGCGAAATCTTCCGAGGACAGGTTCTTGCCGCGCTCGTCGAGCAGGATCAGCGCCGAGCCGGGCTGCAACTGCGCCTGCAGCCTCGCGCCTTCATCCCGCCGGCGTTCATCGGCGTTCTGGGCGCGGCCTTCGGCGATCTCGGCGATGCCGGAGAATTCGAGGCCGACAGCCGGGCCGCTCTTGGAGAAACGCTCGAAATAGCGGTCGGCGAGTTCTCTCTCGGGGCCGCTTTTCATCCGGCCCACGGCATGAACGGTAATCTTCATCCTCGCCTCAGAGGGCCGCCGATGCGTGTCGCCCGCAAATCGTCATTGGGCCTGGAACCACGGCACGCATCCAACCAACCGGCTCAGTGCAAGGTCTCTTCCTCGAGGTCCGGCGCCTGCCACATCTTTTCGAGATTGTAGAATTCGCGGACTTCGGGGCGGAAGACATGGACGATGATGTCGCCTGAATCGATCAGGACCCAGTCGGCGCCGGACAGCCCCTCGACGCGCGCCGTGCCGAGGCCGGCATCCTTCAACGCCTTGAGGAGATGATCGGCAACAGCCGAGACATGACGGTGCGATCGACCCGACGCGACGACCATGTAGTCGCCGAGGCTCGATTTTCCCTGAATGTCGATTGAGACGATGTTTTCGGCCTTGGAGTCTTCCAGACTGGCAAGGACTGTCTTGATGGCGCGGGACACGGCGTCGTTTACGCTGATCCCGGCCGGCGAAGGCACGATGTCGGCCTTCTTCCGCAGTGCTGTTCTCAGTGTATTTCCTTTCGCAGCAAGAACAACCAAATCACCCTGAAAGCAGGTGACACCGCTTAGATAGGCAGAGTTCCGTTGCAGTTTCAAGACGGAGCCCTACTTCCATGCGAACTCATTGAGCACCCGCTTGTTCCGCGCGACGCGCAAAAGATCGGAACCCAGGCGTTCCGCAGGGGTTATCGGCTGATTGATCAACCGGAATCCCACTATGCCGATCGACCCGCAAAATGCCCTCCTGACCGTCCAGGCGGGGCTCTCTCAGCTCAGCGCGCTCATTGTCTCCTATTCGCTTTCGGCGGTCGGCGCCGTCATCCTTCTGGTTGTCGGCTACATCGTCGCCGGCTTTGCCGAGCGCTCGATCTTTGCCGGCCTGGGCCACATCCACGGCTTTGACCAGACGCTGCGGCACTTCTTTTCCAAGATCGTCCGCTACGCCATTCTCGTTCTCGTCGTCATCATGGTGCTCGGCCAGTTCGGTGTGCAGACGGCCTCGATCATCGCCGCGATCGGCGCCATCGGCCTGGCCATCGGCCTGGCGCTGCAAGGCACGCTGCAGAACATTGCCGCCGGGATCATGCTTTTGGCATTGCGGCCGTTCCGCATCGGCGAATCCGTCGAAGTCGGGTCCATTGCCGGCTCGATCGAGGAAATCGGCCTTTTCGCCACCAAGCTCCGGAGCGCCGAAGGCGTCTACATCCTGGCGCCCAACTCGACGCTGTGGAACCAGCCGGTGCGCAATTTTTCGCGCAACGGCGTGCGGCGTGGCGACATCACCCTCTCGATCGGCTCCTGGAACGACATCGACCGCGCCCAGAAGACGCTGCTTGCGATCGCCGCCGCCGAGCGCCGCATCAGGCGTGAGCCGGCGCCGACCGCCTTTGTCGCGGCATTGGGCGAAAGCACCGTCTCGATCACCTTGCGTTACTGGACATCATCGGCGGATTTCTTCGCCACCCAGGCCGATCTCACCAAGCGGGCCAAGCAGGAATTCGACCGCGAACGCATATCGATCCCGCTGCCGCCACCGCAGGCTCCGGCCCCGGAAACCCGCCGGCAATAGTCAATCGCTCCTGTGCTGGTGCTGTTCGTCCGGCGCGAAGGCCAGTTCCACCGGCAGTGGCGCTTGCGCCGTCATCGGCGCGAAGCTGCCGGTTTCGGTTGCCGGCACCGGCCGCGTGGTGAACACGCGCAAAAGCACGAACAGGCAGAAGACGCAGGCGATGACCACAGTCACATAGATGAAGGCCTGCGTGCCGAAGACGGCCGACAACGCGGTCACGATGCCCGGCACGATGAAGCCGGACAGCGACCAGGCAAATAACAGCGAACTCGACAGCGCCACCATGTCGTCCTTGCCGGCGCGGTCGGCGGCGTGGGCACTGGCCAACGAGTAGATCGATTCCGAGGCGCCGTCCCACATCACATAAATCACCAGCAGCACCGCCAGCGTACCGCCGTCGAAGCCGAGCGCAAACATCCCTGCCGCCGCGGCGATCGCGGATGCCGCGACCAGCACATAGCGGCGATCGGTGCGGTCGGAAATCCAGCCGAGCGGAACCTGCAGGATCAGCGTGCCGAGCGGCATCACCGAAAGCAGCAGCGCCACGTCGGCCTGGCTGTACCCCTTCGCGGTGGCGTGGATCGGCGCGAAGCCGGAAATCGACATCGACAGGCCACCGACCGCCAGCATGCCGGCGACGCCGACCGGCGAAATCCGCCAGGCCCGGCGCAGCGCCACCGACGCCGCCTGCGGCGCCGGCGGCTGGGCCAGCCGGGTCATCCCGACGGGCAGGATGGATAGCGCGGTGAAGGCTATGCCGATCAGCGATGCATCCGCCGTCCTGATGTCGACCAGCGCCAGCGTCGCATAGCCGATGCCGAGCCCGCCGACATAGGCGACGTAGAAGACGGCCATTACCCTGCCGCGTATGGCGTTGGCCACGGCATCGTTGAGCCAGCTCTGCGCGACGATGAAAAGCCCGCATATGGCAAAGCCGTAGAGAGCGCGCGCCGCGATCCACAACAGGGGGTGCGGCCCGGTGCCGATTGCGGCATTCGACAGCGCGATCAGCGCCGACAGCACCATGAAGGCACGGGCATGGCCAACCCTGCGCACCAGCGGTCCGGTCAGGATGCAGCCGGCGAGACCACCCGCCGACAGACCGGTGACGATCAGACCGGCCCAGGTCGGATCGAAGCCTTCCACGCCGAGCCGGACGGGGATGTAGGCGAACATCAGCCCGTTGCCGATGGCGATCAGCGCCATCGACACCACGACGCTGGCAATCGCGATCAGCAGCGTGGGCGTGTCGCCGTGCCTCGGTTCCGTTTCGGTTTGGCTTTTCACGAGAGTGGTCATATCAGCGCAAGATCATCCATTCGATGACGAAAGGCCGCCGCAAAAGCGACATTGCCGGACTTGCCTTCCTCCTTGCGAAGAAAGGGCGCTGTGCGTACCGATCAGCCCTTCGCCTGCTCGCGGATAGCCGTCGACGACAGCGACGAGCGCGGGCCGTGGATGAAGGTCCACGCGGGCGCCTTCATGCGGGCGAGCCTTGGCGCATCGCCTTCGTCGATGCGGGCATAGTCGAAGGTCTTGGCCACGACCGACGACAGGAACGACAGCGTCGCGCCCGGACGATCGATGACCGCGATCGGGAAGGTCATGACGATTTCGCGCCAGCGCTGCCAGCGGTGGAAATCGCGCAAGCTGTCGGCGCCCATGATCCAGACGAAGTCGACGCCGGGATTGCGCGCCTTGACCAGCGCCAGCGCGTCGGCGGTGTAGCGCACATGATGCGCCGCTTCGAAGGCGGTGACCTTGATCTTCGGGTTCTTGGCGATCTTCTCGGACAGGCGCAGCCGTTCGGCCAGCGGCGCCAACTCGTGCGTGTTCTTCAGCGGATTGCCCGGGGTGACCATCCACCACAACTGATCGAGCGCCAGCCGCCTGAGCGCGATCTCGGCGACCAGCGCGTGGCCGGCATGCGGCGGATTGAACGAGCCGCCGAACAGGCCGACGGCAAGGCCTTTGCCGGCATGCGGCATTTTGAGGTAGCTGGACGGGATAGGTTGCTCAAGCAGGGAAAGCATTCGCTAGGCACCCCCCTCTGTCCTGCCGGACATCTCCCCCGCAAGGGGGGAGATTAGCAGCTTCGGTGAAGGCACAAATCTTGCAGCATTGAAGATCGGCGAAACCAAAAATGTCAGCCAATCTCCCCCCTTGCGGGGGAGATGTCCGGCAGGACAGAGGGGGGTGGCTGGGCGCAAGCTTCAGGCCCTTTGGACGAAAAGCGTCAAGGCCTCACCTGTCCCGAGCCGCGCACGCGGTATTTGAACGAGGTCAGTTGCTCGACGCCAACGGGCCCGCGCGCGTGCATCTTGCCGGTGGCGATGCCGATCTCGGCGCCCATGCCGAACTCGCCGCCATCGGCGAACTGCGTTGAGGCGTTGTGCAGCAGGATCGCCGAGTCGATCTCGTTGAAGAACCGTTCCACCGCCTGCGCGTCCTCGGCGACGATCGCCTCGGTGTGATGGGAGGAGAAAGTCTCGATATGCTCGATTGCGCCAGCGACACCGTCGACCAGCTTCACCGCGATGACGGCGTCGAGATATTCGGTGACCCAGTCGGCATCGGTCGCCGGCTTGGCGTCGAAGAACAGCTTCAGCACCTCGGCATCGGCATGGATCTCGCAGCCCGCGGCGCGCAAGGCGTCGAGGATCGGCACCAGGTGGGTGGAGGCAACCGCACGGTCGACCAGCAGCGTTTCGGCCGCGCCGCAGACACCGGTGCGCCGCATCTTGGCGTTGACGGCGATGCCGACTGCCATGTCGAGCTTGGCCGAGCGGTCGACATAGAGATGGCAGATGCCTTCGAGATGCGCGAAGACCGGCACCCGGGCCTCGGTCTGCACCCGCTCGACCAGGCTCTTGCCGCCGCGCGGGATGATGACGTCGAGATTGCCGCCGAGGCCTTTCAGCATTTCGCCGACGGCGGCGCGGTCGGTGGTCGGTACAAGCTGGATGGCGTCCTGCGGCAGGCCGGCTGCCTTCAAGCCGTCGACCAGGCAAGCGTGGATCACCGAAGACGAGTTCAGCGAATCCGAGCCGCCGCGCAGGATCACCGGGTTGCCGGCCTTGAGGCAGAGCGCGCCGGCATCCGCCGTGACGTTCGGCCGGCTCTCATAGATGACGCCGATGACGCCTAGCGGTGTGCGCACGCGTTCGATCCTGAGGCCATTCGGCCGCTCCCAACTGGCGATCACGTCGCCGACGGGATCGCCGAGTTCGGCAATTTCGCGAATGCCGTCGGCCATGGCGCGGATGCGGGCTGGATTGAGCTTCAGCCGGTCCATGGAGGACGCCGACAGGCCGGCTTCATGCCCGTTCGCGATGTCGATGGCATTGGCGTCAAGTATGGCTCGCTCGCGGGCGATGATCGCCTCCGCCATGGCGGCAAGTGCCGCGTTCTTGGCGGCTGTCGTAGCGATGGCCAGCGGTCGTGCGGCGGCGCGGGCACGGCGGCCGAGGTCGGCCATCGTCGCCACTGTATCGTTCCGGGATTTTTCATGCAGCTTCAGCATGGCTCATCCTCCGCTCGTTACTTGGTCGCCCGCGAGGCTGACCACAAGGTCGTCGCGGTGGATCATCGCCGAACGCGCCTCGTAGCCGAGCACGGTCTCGATTTCGGTTGTCTTCAGGCCTGCGATCCTTACGGCATCCGCGGCATCATAGGCAACCAGCCCGCGGGCGATCTCGCGACCCTCGGGCGACAGGATCGCCACCGTATCGCCGCGCGAGAAATTGCCGCTGACCAACTTGACACCGGCCGGCAGCAGCGACTTGCCCGATGTCAGCGCCCCGACGGCGCCGGCATCGACGGTGAGCCTTCCCGCCGGTTCGAGCTGGCCGGCGATCCAGCTCTTGTAGCCTTTCACCGGGTTGGCGCTCGGCCGGAAGAAGGTGGCGCGCTCGCCGCGCTCGATCGCCATCAGCGGCGAAAGCCGCGTGCCGGCGGTAATGATCATGGCCGTGCCGGCCGCAGTGGCGATCTTGCCGGCGTCGAGCTTCGTGCGCATGCCGCCGCGCGACAGTTCGGAAGCCGCGGCACCCGCCATCGCTTCGATCTCAGGCGTGATGCGATCGACCACCGCGACGAATTTGGCCTCCGGGTCACGCGCCGGCGGCGCGGTGTAGAGACCGTCTATATCCGAGAGCAGCACCAAAAGGTCGGCGCCCATCATCGTCGCCACCCGCGCGGCCAGCCGGTCATTGTCGCCATAGCGGATCTCGGAGGTCGCCACGGTGTCGTTCTCGTTGATGACCGGCACCGCCTTCATCTTCAAGAGCGTCGAGATCGTCGCCCGGGCGTTGAGGTAGCGGCGGCGCTCCTCGGTGTCGCCAAGCGTGAGCAGGATCTGGCCCGATTTCAACCCGCCCTTGCCAAGCGCATCCGACCAGGCGCCGGCCAGCGCGATCTGGCCGACGGCTGCGGCCGCCTGGCTCTCCTCGAGCTTCAGCGCCCTTTTTCCAAGATCCAGAATGGTACGGCCCAGCGCGATGGCGCCCGACGACACGACCAGGATTTCCGCGCCGCCTTGAGCCAGCACGGCGATGTCGTCGGCCAGCGACGCCAGCCAGTCGCGCTTCAGCCCAGCGGTGCGGTCGACCAGAAGCGCCGAACCGATCTTGACGGTGATGCGTCGGTATTTCTTCAGCGACTGCACGGTCATGCTATTTTTCCCAGCGCGTGTCGACCGGCGCCGCGATCGCGTCGCGCGCTTCGGCCACCACCGCCATCAGCGCGCGCAGCACCGCTTCGACCCCTTCGCCGGTGACCGCCGACAGAAGCATCGGCGCACGGCCGGCGGCGCGCTTCAGCGACGCGACCTTCTTCTTGCGCTCATCCGCATCAAGCGTGTCGACCTGCGAAAGGGCCAGTATCTCGGCCTTGTCGGTCAAGCCATGGCCATAGGCTTCGAGTTCGGCGCGCACGGTCTTGTAGGCCTTGCCGGGGTTCTCCTCCTGCGCCGACACCAGGTGCAGTAGCACGCGCGTGCGCTCGACATGGCCAAGGAAGCGATCGCCGATGCCGACGCCCTCATGCGCGCCTTCGATGAGGCCGGGAATGTCGGCGATGACGAATTCGCGCGCATCGATGCGTGCCACCCCCAGGCCGGGATGCAGCGTGGTGAAGGGATAGTCGGCGATCTTCGGCTTGGCGGCGGTGACGGAGGCGAGAAAGGTCGATTTGCCGGCATTGGGCAACCCGACCAGCCCGGCATCGGCGATCAGCTTCAGCCTGAGCCAGATGTTGAGCTCCTCGCCGGGCTGACCCGGATTGGCGCGGCGCGGCGCCTGGTTGGTCGAGGTCTTGAAATGCTGGTTGCCGAAGCCGCCATTGCCGCCCTTGGCCAGCAGGAAGCGCTGGCCGACCACGGTGAGGTCGCAGATCAGCGTCTCGTTGTCCTCTTCGAACACCTGCGTTCCAGCCGGCACTTTCAGCGTGACGTCGGCGCCCTTGGCGCCGGTCATGTTGCGGCCCATGCCATGAGTGCCGGTCTTGGCCTTGAAATGCTGCTGGTAGCGGTAGTCGATCAGCGTGTTCAGCCCGTCGACCGCTTCCAGCCAGACGTCGCCGCCGCGGCCGCCATCGCCGCCGTCCGGTCCGCCGAACTCGATGAATTTCTCGCGCCGGAACGACACGGAACCCGCGCCCCCGTCGCCGGAGCGGACATAGACCTTGGCTTGATCGAGAAATTTCATCGGACAGCAGTTTCTTTATTGGCCTTGCGGCATTGCTCTAAACCTTGCGCCTTGCTCTAAACCAAGGCGCGGCGAAGGGCGAGGCCGTTTTGTGACAGTGGCCGCGTGGGGTTGGCCGGAGATGTCGGCATGAAGCTTGTAACCTACAACATCCAGTACGGCATCGGCCTCGATCGGCAGTACGATGTCGGGCGTATCGCCGACGCCGTGCGCGGCGCCGATGTCATCGCACTGCAGGAGGTCACCCGCAACAATCCCAGGAACGGCGGACGCGACATGGTCGCCGAGATCGGCGAAGCGCTGCCCGACTATTTCGCCGTCTATGGCAGCAATTTCGAGGCCAATATCGGCTCGCGCATCGAAAACGGCCGCGCCATCACCACCACCTTCCAGCTCGGCAACATGGTGTTGTCGAAGACGCCCATTCATCTGTCGCGCAACCTGCTCCTGCCGCGCAGCCGCAGCTTCGAGATGATGAACTTCCAGCGCGGCGCGCTGGAGGCGCTGATCGAGACGCCGCTTGGTTTCATCCGCTTCTATTCCATCCATCTCGATCACCGCAGCCCGGTCGAGCGCGCCAGCCAGATCCAGTTCCTGCGCCGGCGCCTGTTGAACTATGCGCTTGAAGGCGGCGCGCTGTCCGGCGTCGCCGAGATCGGCCTGCCGGAACTGCCGCACCCCGAGGCCTTCGTCGGCATGGGCGACTTCAACATGCTGGCCGGATCGCCCGAATATGTCGAACTCGCCGGCCGGCCGGACCACGAATTCGGCATGCCGCTGACCGCTGATTTCGCCGTCGACGCCGCCGTGCGCCTCAATGTCGCCGGCGACGATCTCGTCAGCTGGGTCGACCCCAAGGACCCCGGCAATACCGACCGCCACAAGCGTATCGACTATATCTTCACCAGCGCCTCGCTTGCCCGGTCGCTGAAGCGCCTGTGGGTCGACCGAAAGGCTGTTGGCTCGGACCATCTGCCGGTATGGGCCGAATTGGGCTGAGCCCAAATCGATGCACGATTCTTTCCGAACCTTTGACCAGAGGCCCAGCGCCGATGTGTGCTGAGATTCAGGTCAGGCCGAGCCGAAAACGTTGGTTTTCGAGAACCGGAGCGGAGCGTACTTAAAGTACGCGAGCACCGGAAGCGCAGAAAATCAGCGTTTGCAGGCCGGCCTCACCTGAATATCGGCACACATCAAAAATGCACCCAGTTGCGCAGGCTGGTCCATGTCTTCCGGTCGAGGCGGTAACGCTCGACCGGCACCTGGCCGGCGACGATCGAGTTCAGCATGCCCTGGCCGGCATACTGGAAGCCGCATTTGTGGATCACCCGGCGCGAGGCCGGATTGATGACCCGCGTCGAGGCATGCAGCACCTGGATGTTTGTCCGCTGGAACGCGAGATCGACCAGGGCGTGCGACGCCTCGGTGGCGAAGCCGCGCTTCCAGTAGGGTTCACCGATCCAGTAGCCGAGCTCCAGTCCGCGGTCGGTGGTGTTCAATCCGGCGCAGCCGACGAAAGTTTCGGTGCCTGCCAGCGTCAGCGCATAGGCGATGCCGGCGCGGCGCGACTTGGTCATGGCCAGGAAAGCGCGTGCCTCGGCCTCGCCATAGGGATGCGGCATGCGCGCCAGCATCTCGGCGACATGACGGTTGTCGGCGAGCTCGACCAGTTGCGCGATGTCGCTTTCGCGCGGAGCCCGCATCACCAGCCGCTCGGTGACCAGCACCGGGCAATCGATTGCATAACTTTCGTCTTCTGAGTCTTCCGCTTCGGCAACCATGTCAAAGTCCTCCAGGCACAAGAAAAAAGGGAGATGGAAACCCATCTCCCTTGATCCTTTTCCTGGCTTTGCCAAACCTTCTGGCTTCCAGACACCGGTTCCCGAGATGGGCTGCCGGTGTTGTGGTGCGGAACCGGCTACTCCGCTGCTTTGGTAATCGGGTTGACCGATACGTAGGTTCGGCCGTTGGCTTTTTTGTTGAACGTCACGGCGCCGGCTTCGAGCGCGAAAAGGGTGTGATCCGTGCCCATGCCGACATTGACGCCGGGATGCCAGGTGGTGCCGCGTTGACGAATGATGATGTTGCCCGGGATGACGGCTTCGCCGCCGAACTTCTTCACGCCCAGACGCTTGGAATGCGAGTCGCGACCGTTGCGCGACGAGCCGCCAGCTTTCTTGTGTGCCATCTAACTAACTCCGATGCGCCCAAGGGCGCTTGAATGGTCTTATGAACGCGTTCGCGTTCCGTTTCAAGTCCGATCCGGCGACGTTTCGCGCCGGTTCGCCTTACTTCTTTGCCAGTTCCTTGGCCTGCTCGCGCCAGTCCTTGATCTGCTCGGCGCTGAACGGCATGTTCTCGTCGATCTTGGCCACATCCTTCTCGGTCAGCTTGGCGAGCTGGGCGAAGGTGATGATGCCCTGTTCGTTGAGATCCTTGGCGGCGACCGGGCCGATGCCCTTGATCACGGTCAGATCGTCCGGCTCGCCCTTCGGCGCCTTGAACAGCGGCGCTGCCGCGGTCTCGGCCTTTGCCTCTTCCTTCGGGGCGTCCTTCTTGGCCTTGGCTTCCTTCGGCGCCGCGTCGGCGGCTACCTCGGCCTTGGCTTCCGCCTTGGCAGCGGTCTTCTTGGCCGGCTTGGCGCCGCCCAGCAGGATCTCGGAGATCCTGACCGTGGTCAGCAACTGGCGATGGCCGATCTTGCGGCGCGAATTCTGGCGGCGGCGCTTCTTGAAAGCGATGACCGTGCGGTTCTTGCCCTGCTCGACGACTTCGGCGGTGACGACCGCGCCGTCGACGAACGGCGCGCCGAACGTGACATTCTCGCCCTCGCCATGCGCGAGCACGTGGCCGATCTCGACGATGTCGCCGACATTGGCTTCGACTTTTTCGATCTTCAGGAGATCGTTGGCGGCGACGCGATACTGCTTGCCGCCCGTTTTGATGACTGCGAACATTTTTTGCCTTTCGCTGTTCGGTCGGCCTCGATGAACCGCCTGTGGCGGTTCGGCCGTCTTTTTGTCAGTCTGCGGGTTCAAAAAACAAGCGGCGCGGAAGAACCCTCCACGCCGATTGCGCGCTGTCCCTAACCGAAGGTTTGTCGCGAGTCAAGGCAAACGGCCAGATTCTCAGGGCAACGAATCCGGGCTAACGGGTTCCTTCGGAGCCTTCGTCGGGGCGCTGGTGATGGAGCCTTGAACGGAAAAACCCGCCTGTGCGGCGGGTCCCTGGCGCAACTCAGCACCATGACCAGATATCTACCATAGTTGCCTTCACCCCGTCAAGAAAAAATTCCTATTAGGAGGTCGCCGGCACTGCCGGACTGGCGTCCTCAGGCCTCGTTAACCCGAGTTCGAAATCTTGGCCGGATTGCTGGCCGGCGAAGTGTCCGGCATCGTCTACCGCGGTCGGGACGGCGTCGCTCCGGGCCAGCCTCTGACGCAAGCTGAGTTTCCGGCCGATTTGGCCTTGTAACCTGCCCGTTCAGCCGTTATCTAGTGCGCCGCGCCGGCAACGGCTGACCATGACCGCGGAGAGGTGGCAGAGTGGTCGAATGCACCGCACTCGAAATGCGGCATGGGTGCAAGCCCATCGGGGGTTCGAATCCCTCCCTCTCCGCCATCCTGCTTCTGTATAGCCCGGAGACATGGGTAACAGTTTGCCCGCTGTAGCCAAGGCGTGACGCGCCAACCGGTTCAGCTCAATTCGGATGATGTCCCGCGATTGCGCCCAGAAAAATTTCCCCGAATTCCCTAAGCTTTGCCGCTCCCACGCCATTCACCTCGGCGAACGCGTCGAGATCGCGCGGGCGGCGTTCGGCCATGTCGATCAGCGTGCGGTCGGAGAACACGACATAGGCCGGCACCTGCCGCTCCTTGGCCAGCCGCAGCCGCAGCGCCTTGAGCGCGCCCAGCAGCGATGCATCCACACCCTCGGCGCCGGCGGCGGAGCCTTCCCCGGATCGCTTCCTGCCGCGCGCGAGAGGGTCCCGCATCTCGACGCGATAATGGAACGCAACCTCGCCGCGCCCGAGGGCGCGGCCGCTTTCGGAAATGGCGAGGCCGCCATGGCCGTCCGGATCCGGCACAAGGAATCCGCCGGCGACCAGTTGCCGGATAAGCGACAGCCAGACCGTTTTCCTATGCGCCGCGCCGGCCCGGAAACTGGTCAGCGTTTGATGGCCTCTCGCCAGTACTTTCTCCGTCTCGTGGCCGAGCAGTATGTCGATGATATGGGCGGCGCCGAAGCGCTCGCCGGTCTGCGCGACGGCCGTCAGGATGATCCGCGCTTCCGCTCCGCCATCGGCGCGCGGCGCCTGGTCGAGGCAGTTGTCGCAATTGCCGCAGGGCGCTGCCTGTTCGCCGAAATAGCCGAGCAGGATCTGCCGGCGGCACTGTACCGCCTCGCAATAGCCGATCAACGTATCGAGCCGGCGATGCCCGCGCCTCTTGTGTTCAGGTGATGATTCTTCGTCGTCGATGAACAGGCGCCGCATGCGGATGTCGCCGAGCCCGTAAAGCATATGCGCCTCGGCTGCCCGCCCGTCGCGGCCCGCGCGGCCGATCTCCTGATAATAGGCTTCGAGGCTGCCCGGCAGGTCGGTGTGGAAGACATAGGCGACGTCGGGCTTGTCGATGCCCATGCCGAAGGCGATGGTCGCCACCATGACGACGCCGGAGAGCGTCATGAAGGCGTTTTGGTTCGCCTCTCGCGTCTCCTTGCTCATCCCGGCGTGATAGGCGAGCGCGGTGACGCCGTTCTTCTCGAGGAAGGCCGCCATCTCCTCGGTCTTCTTGCGCGACAGGCAGTAGACGATGCCGCTTTTGCCTGCGTGACGCTCGACGAAGCGCAGCAACTGGCGCTTGCTGTCCTGCTTGGCCTCAAGGGCAAGCTTGATGTTCGGCCGGTCGAAACCCAGCACCACGGTTTCCGCGCGCCCGGCGAACAGACGCGCTTCGATATCGATGCGGGTAGCCTCGTCCGCCGTCGCCGTCAGCGCGATGATCGGCACTTGCGGGAAAATGGAGCGCAGCCGCGACAGATCCTCATATTCGCGCCGGAACGCCGGACCCCATTGCGAGATGCAATGCGCCTCGTCGATGGCGATCAGGCTGACGTCGAGCCTGGCCAGCGCGTCGAGCATCCGCTCCGTCATCAGCCGCTCCGGCGCGAGGTAGAGCAGGCGCGTCTGGCCGGAGGCGACACGGCGCCATGCCGCCACATTGGCCTCGCGCTCGATCGAGGAGTTGATCGTATCGGCTGCCACGCCGGCAAGGCGCAACGCCGCGACCTGATCCTGCATCAGCGCCACCAGCGGCGAGACGACGATCGCAAGGCCGCCCAGGACCAGCGCCGGAACCTGGTAGCAGAGCGATTTGCCCGCACCCGTCGGCATGACGGCCAGCACATGGCGTCCGCCCAGCAGCGCGTCCATGATTTCGGCCTGGCCGGGACGAAAATCGTCGAAGCCGAACACGTCCTTCAGCACGCGTTGCTTGCGGTCTGGTGCATCCGGCGGAACACTTGCCGTCGATGTTGGCATCTCGCAATGGTCCCCGGTTTGGCTGAGGCAACGTTCTTAAAGCGAAGATCGCCGGAACGCTATCCGTGGATGCGCGGGGTGGCATGTCCACCGGCTCCAATTCGCGCCTTCCCCTGCGACATCAGCACCCCTGCTGGATTCCCTCACGTGCTGCGATGTAAGCTTGCCCGGGACGACCAGGGAGAGAGCGATGCTGCAGACCAGACAGGATGCTCTCGGCGAACGCTTCAAGCAGCAGCGCGCCGCATTCGAGGCGCAGCCCTTTCCGGGCCTCGATGTCCGCAAGGATCGCCTCGCCCGGCTGCTGGCGCTCACGGAGAGGCATGAGGCCGACATCTGCGCGGCGATCGACACCGACTTTGGCGGCCGCTCGGCTCATGAGACCCGCCTTGCCGAGCTGTTCGTGGTGCGGGCCGGCATACGCCACGCACTGTCCCACCTGAAAGGCTGGATGCGGGAACGGCGCGTCGCCACCACCTTGCCGTTCCTGCCGGGCAGGAACCGCCTCGTCCCGCAGCCGCTCGGTGTCGTCGGCATCGTATCGCCCTGGAATTACCCTTTCCAGCTCGCCGTCGCGCCGGTCACCGCGGCGCTCGCCGCCGGCAATCGCGTGCTGGTCAAACCCTCCGAATTGACGCCCGCCTTTTCAGCGCTGCTGGCGCGCCTGGCCGCCGAGCATTTCGCACCGGACGAACTCGGCATCATCACCGGCGACGCGGAGGTCGGCAAGGCTTTCGTGTCGATGCCTTTCGATCACCTGCTGTTCACCGGTTCGACGGCCGTCGGCCGCCAGGTCGCATTGGCCGCCGCGGCCAACCTCACTCCAGTCACGTTGGAACTCGGCGGCAAGTCGCCGGCAATCTTCGACCCCTCATGCGACCTCGATGCGGCGGCGGCCAGCGTCGCCTATGGCAAGCTCCTCAATGCCGGGCAGACCTGCATCGCGCCGGACTACCTGCTGGTGCCCAAGGGACAGGCGGAAACGGTCGCCGCCAAGCTCGCAACGGCTATGGCGAAGCTCTACCCCAGCTTGCGCGACAATCCGGACTATACCGCCATCGTCAGCAACCGGCATTATCAGCGCCTGCGGGCCATGATCGCGGAGGCCCGCGACGCCGGCGCCGATGTCATCGAAATCAACCCGGCCGGCGAGGCGTTCGGCGCCGCAGGCCGCAAATTGCCGCCGACCCTGGTCAGGAACGCCGATCCCGACCTGCGGCTGATGCGCGAGGAGATTTTCGGGCCGGTGCTGCCGATCCTCGAATATGCCGGGATCGACGACGCCATCGCCCATGTCAACCGGGCCGACCGGCCGCTGGCGCTCTACTGGTTCGGGAGAGACGGCGGCAACCGGCAACGCATCCTGCACGAGACCATCGCCGGCGGCGTCACCATCAACGATTGCATGCTGCATCTGGTGCAGGAGAACCAACCCTTCGGCGGCGTCGGCGCCAGCGGCATGGGCGCCTATCACGGCGAATGGGGCTTTCGCACCTTCAGCAAGGAGAAGCCGGTTTTCCTGCAGTCGCGCTTGAGCGCGGGAAGCCTTCTGCGTCCGCCCTACGGCAAGACCTTCGAACGGCTTTTCGGCCTGCTCAGGCACATGACTTGAGCGCCGTGCACCGCCCGCCGCCGGCGACGCGATCACATGCCGGCGCAATCACATGGTCCGCGCGTTAAGCCAATCTTCACCATGATTCGGCAGGCTCCATCTCCTGCGGCCACGTTTCGAGTACCGCGGCGCGCAAGCGCCCAGGGAACAGACCCGCGCCTCTCCTGAGGCGCGGGTTTTTTCGTTTGGAAAACAGCGCGCCGAAACGAGCGTCCATCGCTCATCGCATGGCCGGCCCTCAGGCGAGGAAATCGGCGCGGTGCGGCGTAAAGCTGTCGACCAGCCGGCCGGCTTCGAGCGCCTTGACGCCATGCACCAGGCCTGACGGCACGATGAAGCTGCCGCCTGTCTCGATGATTTCGGTCCGGCCGTCGATGGTCACCTCGAAGCGGCCTTCGGCGACGTAGCTTGCCTGTACATGCGGATGCGAATGCAGGGCGCCGACGCCGCCCTTGTCGAAGGCGAACTCGACCATCATCAGTTCATCCGTGTGCAGGAGAACGCGCCGCCTGTTGCCGTCCGGCGTCGCCGTCCAGGCGCCCGCGCCGGCCTGCGAGAAAATTTTCGTTTCGCTCATCGCAATTATCCTCACCGCGCCAGCCAGCCGCCGTCCACCGGCACCACCGCGCCATGCATATAGTCCGACGCCGGCGCCAGCAGGAAGGCCGCCGCATCGCCAATATCTTCCGGCCGGCCCCAGCGGCCGGCCGGAATGCGCGCCAGGATCGAGGCGCTGCGGTCGGGATCGGCGCGCAGCGCCTGCGTATTGTTGGTTTCGATATAGCCCGGCGCGATGCCGTTGACGTTGATGCCTTTCGCTGCCCATTCGCAGGCGAGCAGCCGGGTGATGCCGAGCACGCCGTGCTTCGAGGCGGTGTAGGACGCGACGCGGATGCCGCCCTGGAAACTCAGCACCGAGGCGATGTTGACGATCTTGCCCCTGCGTCCGCCGGCAAGGACGCGCCTGGCGAAGCCTTGGCAGAGCAGAAAAGCCGTCTTCAGGTTGAGGTCGAGCACCTCGTCCCAATCGGCTTCCGAGAGATCGACGGCGTCGGCGCGCCGGATGATGCCGGCATTGTTGACCAGCCCGTCGAGCGGCCCGCTTTCGTCCCAGACGCGCTCCAGCATCGGACCTGCGGCGGATGTGTCGGCAAGGTCGGCCGCGACCGCCTCGAACCGCCCGCCCGCCGCGGCGATCCTTGCGGCCGTCTCATCCATCGAGGAACGGCCGACCCCGACGACCATGCCGCCGGCGCGCGCGATCGAGACGGCAATGCCCTGGCCGATGCCGGTGTTGGCGCCGGTGACGAGGATGCGTCGACCGGTCAGGCTGAAGGCGGAGAGATCGCTCACCGCAGGTCTTCCATCGCCACCGGATCCACATCGGTGTAGTCGACGTTGTCGCCGGCCATCGCCCAGACAAAGGCGTAGTTGGAGGTGCCGGCGCCTGAATGGATAGACCAGCCCGGCGACAGCACGGCCTCCTCGTTGCGCATGACGATGTGTCGGGTCTCGTCCGGCTCGCCCATGAAATGGAAGACGCGCGCCGCCTCCGGCAGGTCGAAATAGAGATAGGCCTCCATGCGCCGGTCGTGCACATGGCATGGCATGGTGTTCCAGATGGAGCCCGGCGCAAGTTGCGTCATGCCGACGACGAGCTGGCAGGTCCTGGCCCCGTCGGCATGGATGAACTGGAAGATGGAGCGTTCGTTGCAGGCCTCCTTGCTGCCGAGATCGAGACGCCTGGCGTCACCGATGCGAATCAGCCGGCTGGGAAAGGTTTGATGCGCCGGCGCGCTGAGCAGATAGAACTTCGCCGGCGCCGCCTTGTCGACTGAGGCAAACGACACATCCTGCGTGCCCATGCCGAGATAGAGCATGTCGCGTGCCTGCAACTCATGGAGCTGGCCGCCGGCTTCGATCGTGCCGTCGCCACCGATATTGACGGCGATCAACTCGCGGCGCTCGAGAAAGCCTTTCGTTCCGGTCGGCTTGATTGCCTCAAGCCGAAGCGGCGCGCCGGCCGGCATCGCGCCGCCCACGATCATGCGGTCGTAATGTGTGTAGGTCAGGCTGACGCGGTCGGGCTGGAACAGGTCTTCGATGTGGAAATTGTGGCGCAACTCGTCGGTCCCCATGGCCGCGGCGGCGGCGGGGTCGATGGCAAAACGCGATGTATAGTCGGTATGGTTCTGGCTCATTGCTGTCCTGACTTGAGATGGATCATTCGCCGCCGGCCGCCTTGACCGAGTCGGAATAATAGACCTGCCGCGCATGCAGGCGCTCGCGATAGCGCTGCTGGCTGGCCGAGAGGTGCGTGCGCATCGCCTCGCGCGCGGCTTCGGCATCGCCCGATGTGATCGCGTTCAGGATCACCAGATGCTCGCGCTGCAGCCCACGCTGATAGCTGTCGGACTGCACAAGCTCGGTCGACCAGGGCGAGGTCACGTCGCACGGAATGGCGCGCCGGCCGAGCACGTCGAGCATCTCGACATAGAACGGGTTATTGGTGGCGCTGGCGATGGCGCGATGGAAGGCGAGATCGGCCGGACCGGTCGGCTCGCTGGCGAGCAACAGCCGCTCGAACTCGAAGAAGGCTTCCTGGATCGCCGCCTCCTGGGCCGCGTTGCGGCGGATGGCGGCAAGCCCGGCCGATTCGATCTCGATGGCGAGCCGCACTTCGAGCACGTTGAGTGCGATCGAATCCTTGCTGCCCATATCGGCCGCGAGCGCCCCGAACATCGTCGAGATGTGCTCTGTGACGAAGACGCCGGCGCCCTGCCGCGGCTCGACCAGGCCGTCGGCGGCGAGCTTGGCCAGGGCTTCGCGGATGACGGTGCGGCTGACGCCGAAGGTTTCGGTCAGCTGGCCCTCGGTCGGCAGTTTGTGGCCGGGCAGGATCTCGCCGGCCTGAAGCTGCCTGCGGATTGCCGCGACGACGGTCTCCGACAGTTTGGGTTTTCTCTCGACCCTGAGGTCGGTTGCGCTATCCAATGCCATGTCGTCCTCTATTTGAACACGCTCGGCAACCAGAGCGAGATGGCCGGAATATACGTCACCAGCCCGAGAACCACGATACCGGCGCCATAGAACGGCCAGATCGAGCGCATCGCTTCCCAGACCGTGATCTTGCCGACGGCGCAGGCGACGAACTGCACCGTGCCGACCGGCGGCGTGTTCAGCCCGATGCCGAGATTGAGAATGGTGATGACGCCGAAATGCACAGGATCCACGCCATAATGCGTGACAAGCGGCAGGAAGATCGGCGTGCAGATGATGATCATCGGCCCCATGTCCATGAAGGTGCCGAGCACCAGCATCAGGACATTGAGCAGCAGCAGCACGACCAGCGGGTCGGTGGAGATCGCATTCATGCCGGCGATCAGCAGCACCGGTACTTTGAGATAGGCCATCAGCCAGCTGAAAGAAGCCGCCGTACCGATGATCAACAGCACCATCGAAGTGGTGCGCACGGCGCCCTTGGTGGCGTGGACGAAATCGCTCCAGCCCATCGAACGATAAACGAGGACGGTAACAAGCAAGGCGTAGAGAATGGCGATGCACGAACTCTCCGTCGCTGTGAAGATTCCGGAGCGGACGCCGCCGAAGATGATGCCGATCAGGAGCAGTCCCGGAATAGCGATGAGCGCCAGCTGCCCGACGCGCGAAAAACCGGGGAAGGCCTCGACCGGATAGCCGCGGCTGCGGGCGACGAAATAGGCGGTGACCATCAGCGAGGCGGCGAACAAAAGGCCCGGTAGTATGCCGGCGGTGAACAGGTCGGCGATCGAAATCTTGCCGCCCCCTGCGATCGAATAGATGATCATGTTCTGCGATGGCGGCAAAAGCAGCGCGATCAGCGCCGCCATCGAGGTGACGTTGACGGCATAGTCGGCGCCATAGCCGCGTGCCTTCATCTGCGGGATCATCAGCCCGCCGACGGCCGCGGCCTCGGCCACGGCCGAGCCGGAAATGCCGCCGAACAGCGTGCCGGCGATGATGTTGACCTGGCCCAGGCCGCCCCGGACATGGCCGACCAGGGAGCCGGCAAAGGAAACGATGCGCTGCGCGATGCCGCCCCGCACCATCAGATCGCCGGCATAGATGAAGAACGGGATCGCCATCAGGGAGAACGCGCTCATGCCCGATTTCATCTGCTGGAACACGACCAGGGGCGGCAGGCCGAGATAGAGGATGGTGGCGAAGGAGGCCGCACCAAGACAGAACGCGATCGGCGTGCCGCCGAACATCAGCAGCGTGAAGACGCCGAACAGGATCCAGAGCTCCATCTAGGCCTCCTGCACCGCCGGCATCTCCGGCACGTCCTCGAGATTGATGTCCTTGTCGATATCGACGCCCGACCAGCGCAGCGCGATGCGCTCGGCCGAGAACAGGCAGATCAGCACGCCGCCGGCGACCAGCGGCAGATAGTCGAAGCCGCCCGGCAGTTCGAGCGCCGGGATGATGGTGTGCCAGGTCAGGCCGACAAGCTTGCAGCCGTACCAGACCATGCCGAATCCGAAGCCGAGCGCGATCAGGTCGGACAGCGTGCGCAACGCTCCCTTGCTGCCTTTCGGCAGGATATAAAGCAGCACGTCGAACCCCATATGGTAGTTCTCCCGCACGCCGACGGCGGCGCCGAGGAAGATGAACCAGTTCATCAGCATGATGGCGCTGGTTTCGGTCCAGCTCGGCGACGAATTGAGCACGAAGCGGAAGAAGACCTGATAGGCGACGAGCGCGGTCATGGCGACCAAGCCGATGCCGGCCAGGTAGAGTGCCCCGTCGCAGATCCTCGAAAGCACGACGCTGAACCGTGGCGGCGCCGCGCTGCTTGTCATTGTCGCCATCTGATCCTCCCGATCGCCGGCCGGTCACGAAGGCGCGGGACGGCGTGCATTGCCCGCCCCGCGGCCGACTTCACTTGGTTGCCTGGACGCGGGCGGCGAGGTCCTTCAGCGCCGGCGTCGACAGGTATTTGTCGTAGACCGGCTTCATCGCGTCGATCAGCGGCTGCTTGTCGATCTCGCTGACCTTGACGCCTGCCTTTTCGACGATGTCGCGGGATTTCTTCTCCTGCGCGTCCCACAGTTCGCGCATCTTGACGACGCTGTCCTTGGCCGCCTGGCGCACGATCGCCTGGTCTTCCGGCGAGAGCTTGTCCCAGCTCGCCTTCGCCATCACCAGCACCTCCGGAACGATCTGGTGCTGGTCGAGCGTGTAGTGCTTGGCGACCTCATAGTGCTTGGCGGATTCGAAGCTCGGCCAGTTGTTTTCCGCGCCGTCGATGACGCCGGTCTCAAGTGCCGAATAGACTTCGCCATAAGCCATTGGCGTGGCGTTGGCGCCCAGTGCGTTGACCATGTCGACGAACACGTCCGACTGGATGACGCGGAATTTCATGCCCTTCAGATCGGCGATCGAGGCGATGTCCTTCTTGGTGTTGTAGAAGGAGCGCGCGCCGGAATCGTAGAAGGCCAGACCGACCAGGTCATGTGCCTCGAAAGCTTTCAGGATGTCGTCGCCGATCGGCCCGTCCATGACATGGCGCATATGTTCGACCGAGCGGAATATGTAGGGCAGCGACGGCACCGCGGTTTCCGGCACGATGCCGTTGAACGGCCCCATCGAGACACGGTTGAGGTCGATGACGCCGGTCTGGGTCTGCTCGATCGTGTCCTTCTCCTCGCCGAGCTGCGCCGAATGATAGACCTCGACCGAATAGCGGCCATCGGTGCGCTGCTTGATCAGCTCGCCCATGTATTTCACCGCCTCGACCGTCGGATAGCCGTCGGGGTGCGTGTCGGCCGACCGCAGCACGGTTTGCGCGTTGGCGATGCCAATCAGCAGCGAGCCGAACGCGAATGTAGCCGCCGTCAATTTCGAAAAATGCAACATGACTTTCCTCCCTTTTTCAAAAATCAAGGCGCCGGCTCAGAGCCGGCGCATCACCAGCCCGTCATCCCTGCTCAATCTTGGCCATTTCGGTCAGCATCCGGTGCGGGCGAGCGAGCGTGGACGCGCGTCGGTGCTAAGCAGCAAATCCGCATCTGTCAGTGCCACGGTGACCCTCCCATGAGGCGTTATCGGTAGGGTCGCAAGGAAATAATGTCAACATACAAAAAATGGATTGTTGTATGATGACTTTGGATCGGCAACCGGCCATTGTGCCGGACGGCACTGGATGTTACGCCGCTGCCGTTTTCCTTCGCCGACCCTACGGGGCGGCTCCCAAAGGCCAATCGGGGACTTCGCACAGCAATGAACAGGCGTCTTTCGAAGGATACGATCGCGACGTTGCCGGCCAGGATCGCCGTGCCGCGTTTTGATCGCGCATCGGTCACGCAAGGCATCGTGCATCTGGGGGTCGGCGCCTTTCATCGCGCCCACCAGGCAGCCTATGTCGACGATTGCCTGGCTGCCGGAGAAACGGATTGGGGCATCGTCGGCGTGTCGCTGCGCAGTGCCGAGACGCGCGATGCGCTGGCGCCGCAGGACGGGCTCTACACGCTGGCGATCCGCAGCGGGGGCGAGGAAAGTCTTCATGTCATCGGCTCCATCGGCGCGATGCTGGTGGCGCCGGAAGATCCCGCTGCCGTGCTGGCCGCGCTGACCGATCCGCGCACCCGCATCGTGACGCTGACCATCACCGAGAAAGCCTATCTGCGGGCCGCCGGCGGCGGGCTCGACGCAGCCCACCCTGATATCGCCCACGATCTGGCGAACCCGCATCTGCCGAAGACCGCGCACGGTTTTCTGGCCGAGGCGCTTGCACGCCGTCGCGCGGCCGGCTTGCAGCCCTTCACCGTGCTCTGCTGCGACAACCTGCCTGCCAACGGGGCGACCTTGCACAGGCTGCTGGTGGAATTCGCCACGCTGCGCGATGCCAGCCTCGGTGAGAAGGGCGCTACCAGGCTTGCCGGCCATATCGCCGACGAGGTCGCGTTTCCCTCGAGCATGATCGATCGCATCGTGCCGGCCACGACCGATGCCGACCGGGCGCGGATCGCTCTCGAGCTCGGCGTCGACGACGCCTGGCCGGTCATGACCGAGCCGTTCCGCCAGTGGGTGGTCGAGGACAATTTTCCGGCAGGCCGCCCGGCCTGGGAAAAGTTCGGCGTCACCATGGTCGGGGATGTCAGGCCCTTCGAGGACATGAAGCTGAGACTGCTCAATGGAGCGCATTCGGCCATTGCCTATCTCGGCCTGCTCAGCGGACACGCCACCGTCGACCGCGCCTTCGCCGATCCGGCGATCAGGCGCTTTGTCGATGCGCTGTGGGCCGAGGCAATCCCGACGCTGCCCACCGATGCCGGGCTGGATACCGCGAGCTATACGGCAGAGCTTGCCCAGCGTTTCTCCAATACAGCACTTGCCCACCGCACCGCGCAGATCGCCAATGACGGCAGCCAGAAACTGCCGCAGCGCATCATGGCCTCCGCGATCGAGCGCCTCCATTCAGGCGCCGCGCCCGGACATCTCATGCTGGCGGTTGCCGCCTGGATCGCCGCCTGCGAAGCGCGCGGCAAATCCCTGCCCGACGGCCATTTTACCGACCCGCTCGACATGCCGATGACGGCGATCATTGACCGGAATCTGCCCGCTGCCGAAACCGTCGCGGCAGTGTTCGATCTCGCCGGCTTCGCGACCGGGGCGCCTGAGCGGCCAGGATTGATGGACCTTGCGGCCGTCCATCTCGAGCAGTTGCGCCGTGGCGGACCGACTCAGGCCTTCGCGGCATTGGGCATTTAAAAACAAAAAGCGAGGCAAGGCCCCGCTTTTCCGTCGAGTACTGGTGCCAGCCTCAAGCCGGCAGGATGGCGCCTTCCAGCGTGGTGAGCTCGCTGAGGAATTGTTCGGCCTTCGTGCGCGACCGGTCGTCCTTGGCGTCGGCGGCGTCTTCCCTGGCTTCCTGGATGCGGCGCGCGAGATCGGCGCGGTCGACATCCTTCACCGCGACAGCCGATTCCGCCAGCAGCGTGCAGCCGGCCGGAACGATGTCGGCGAAACCGCCGAAGACGACGTAACGCTCTTCACCGCCCGATGCAGCCTTCACCGTGACGACGCCCGGCTTGATCGTGGTCATGACCGGTGCGTGATGCGCCATCACGGTCATCTCGCCTTCCGCACCCGGAATAACGACTGCCTCGACCTCTGCGGAAACCAGCAGGCGCTCCGGCGAGACCAGTTCGAACTTGAAAGCTTCTGCCATGATCAATTTAGCGAGTAGGGAATAGTGAGTAGGGAAGTAGGGGAAAGGGCAATTGCGCCCGGTCACCTGCCTGCCATTCACTACCGACTACTGACTACTCCCTATTCCCTTGATTAAGCCGCTTCAGCCGCGAGACGCTGTGCCTTCTCGACCGCTTCCTCGATGCCGCCGACCATGTAGAAGGCGGCTTCCGGCAGGTGGTCGTAGTCACCGTTGCAGAGGCCCTTGAAGCCCTTGATGGTGTCGGCGAGGTCGACCAGCTTGCCCGGCGCGCCGGTGAACACTTCGGCGACGAAGAAGGGTTGCGACAGGAAGCGCTCGATCTTGCGGGCGCGAGCCACCGTCTGCTTGTCCTCTTCCGACAACTCGTCCATGCCCAGGATGGCGATGATGTCCTGCAGCGACTTGTAGCGCTGGAGGATCGACTGCACCTGGCGCGCGACGGCATAATGCTCTTCGCCGACCACCAGCGGGTCGAGCATGCGCGAGGTCGAATCCAGCGGATCGACGGCCGGATAGATGCCCTTTTCGGCGATCGAGCGGTTGAGCGTCGTCGTCGCGTCGAGGTGGGCGAACGAGGTCGCCGGCGCCGGGTCGGTCAAGTCGTCGGCCGGCACGTAGATGGCCTGCACCGAGGTGATCGAGCCCTTGGTGGTGGTGGTGATGCGTTCCTGCAGGGCGCCCATGTCCGTGGCGAGCGTGGGCTGGTAGCCCACGGCCGACGGGATACGGCCAAGCAGCGCCGACACTTCCGAACCGGCCTGCGTGAAGCGGAAGATGTTGTCGACGAAGAACAGCACGTCCTGGCCCTGGTCGCGGAAATATTCGGCGACCGTCAGGCCGGTCAGGCCGACGCGGGCACGCGCGCCCGGCGGTTCGTTCATCTGGCCATAGACCAGCGCCGCCTTGGAGCCTTCGCCGCCGCCCTTCTTGTTGACGCCGGATTCGATGAACTCGTGATAGAGGTCGTTGCCCTCGCGAGTGCGCTCGCCGACGCCGGCGAACACCGAATAGCCGCCGTGCGCCTTGGCGATGTTGTTGATCAGTTCCTGGATCAGCACCGTCTTGCCGACGCCGGCGCCGCCGAACAGGCCGATCTTGCCGCCCTTGGCGTAAGGTGCGAGCAGGTCGAGCACCTTGATACCGGTGATCAGGATCTGTGCTTCCGTCGATTGTTCGATATAGGCCGGGGCCGGCTGGTGGATCGAGCGCAACTCGACCGCGTCGACCGGGCCTGCTTCGTCGACCGGCTCGCCGATGACGTTGATGATGCGGCCGAGCATGCCCGGACCGACCGGCACGGCGATCGGGCCGCCGGTGTCGCGCACTTCCTGGCCGCGCACCAGGCCTTCGGTGGAATCCATGGCGATGCAGCGCACGGTGTTTTCACCCAGATGCTGGGCAACTTCGAGAACCAGGCGGTTGCCGACATTGGTGGTCTCGAGCGCATTCAGGATCGGCGGCAGGTGATCGCCGAACTGCACGTCGACCACGGCGCCGATGACCTGCCGGACCTTGCCGACGATGCCGGTGGCTTTGCTGGCCACGGCCGGGGTTTTTACCGCGGCGGCCCTGGTCGGCGCTGCCGCTTTCTTGGCCGGAGCCGCCTTAGCTGCTGCGGCCGGAGCCTTTGCCGGTGCCGCCTTGGCCGGGGCTGCTGCCTTGGGAGCCGCCGTCTTGGGGGTCGCTGCTTTCGCCATCGTCTTTACCCTTTTCGTCCTTTGTTTCTCGCGCGGTCGGATCGAGGTCGTTGACCCCGGGAAACCGTGCCTAGAGCGCCTCGGCGCCCGAAATGATTTCGATCAGTTCCTTGGTGATCTGCGCCTGGCGCTGGCGGTTGTAGGTGATCGACAGCTTGTTGATCATCTCGCCGGCGTTGCGCGTGGCGTTGTCCATCGCGCTCATCTTGGCGCCCATTTCGCCAGCCGCGTTTTCGAGCAGCGCGCGGAAAATCTGCACCGCGATGTTGCGCGGAATGAGCTCGGACAGGATTTCACCCGGCTCGGGTTCGTATTCGTAGACGGCGCTGGCGCCGTCAGCAGCCTCGGCCGGAGCTGACGAAGCAGCGGCCGGAATGATCTGCTGCGCGGTCGGAACCTGGCTGATCACCGACTTGAACTGCGAATAGAACAGCGTGCAGATGTCGAAGCCGCCCTCGTTGAACAGGTGGATGACCTTGCGGGCGATCGTGTCGGCATTGACGAAGCCGAGCGTCTTGACCTCGCGCAGGTCGATCCGGTCGAGGATCATCGACGCATAGTCGCGGCGCAGGATATCGAAACCCTTCTTGCCGACGCAGATGATCTTGACCTGCTTGCCGTCGGCCAGGAGCCTGCGGATGTGGTCACGGGCAAGACGGGCGATCTGCGAATTGAAGCCGCCGCACAGGCCGCGCTCGGCCGTGCAGACAACAAGCAGGTGCACGTCGTCCTTGCCGGTGCCGGTCATCAGCGCCGGGGCATCGCCGCCACCGCCGATTGCCTGGGTGATGTTGGCCAGCACGGAACCCATGCGCTCCGAATAGGGGCGCGCCGCTTCCGCGGCCTCCTGTGCACGGCGCAGCTTCGCCGCGGCGACCATCTGCATCGCCTTGGTGATCTTCTGCGTCGCCTTGACCGAGGCGATACGGTTACGAAGGTCTTTTAATGAAGGCATGCTTCAAACCTGATCCCGTCTTGTCTCATCCGGACTGGCGCTTCGCTCAGGCGAAGGTCTTGGCGAAAGCGTCGATCTCGGCCTTCAGCTTGCCGCGCAGATCGTCCGACAGCGCCTTTTCCTTGCGGATGGCGTCGAGGACGTCCTTGCCGGCCGAACGCATGTGGCTGAGCAGGCCATGCTCGAACTTGCCGACCTGGTTGACCGGCAGCTTGTCAAGATAGCCGTTGACGCCGGCGAAGATCACCGCGACCTGCTCTTCCGTCTTCAGTGGCGAGAACTGCGGCTGCTTCAGGAGCTCGGTCAGGCGCGAACCGCGGTTGAGCAGGCGCTGCGTGGCGGCATCGAGATCCGAGCCGAACTGCGCGAAGGCCGCCATTTCGCGGTACTGCGCGAGCTCGCCCTTGATCGAGCCGGCAACCTGCTTCATCGCCTTGATCTGCGCCGAGGAGCCGACGCGCGACACCGACAGGCCGACATTGACGGCTGGACGGATGCCCTGGAAGAACAGGTTGGTTTCGAGGAAGATCTGGCCGTCGGTGATCGAGATCACGTTGGTCGGGATATAGGCCGACACGTCGTTGGCCTGGGTTTCGATGACCGGCAGCGCCGTCAGCGAACCGTTGCCCATGTCGTCATTGAGCTTGGCGGCGCGCTCGAGCAGGCGCGAGTGCAGGTAGAAGACGTCGCCCGGATAGGCTTCGCGGCCCGGCGGGCGGCGCAAGAGCAGCGACATCTGGCGATAGGCGACGGCCTGCTTCGACAGATCGTCATAGCTGATCAGCGCATGCATGCCGTTGTCGCGGAAATACTCGCCCATGGTGCAGCCGGCGAACGGCGCCAGGAACTGCATCGGCGCCGGATCGGAAGCGGTGGCGGCGACGATGATCGAATATTCGAGCGCACCGCGCTCTTCCAGCACCTTGACGAACTGCGCCACGGTCGAGCGCTTCTGGCCGACGGCGACATAAACGCAGTAGAGCTTTTCCTTCTCGGGGCCGTTGTCGTGCACCGACTTCTGGTTGAGCATCGTGTCGAGGATGATGGCGGTCTTGCCGGTCTGGCGATCGCCGATGACCAGCTCGCGCTGGCCGCGGCCGACCGGGATCAGCGCGTCGATGGCCTTGAGGCCCGTCGACATCGGCTCATGCACCGACTTGCGCGGAATGATGCCGGGCGCCTTGACGTCGACGCGCTTGCGTTCGGTCGCCTTGATCGGGCCCTTGCCGTCGATCGGGTTGCCGAGCGCGTCGACGACGCGGCCGAGCAGGCCCGGACCGACCGGAACGTCGACGATCGCGCCGGTGCGCTTGACGGTGTCGCCTTCCTTGATGTCGCGGTCGGCGCCGAAGATGACGACGCCGACATTGTCGGCTTCGAGATTGAGCGCCATGCCGCGGATGCCGCCGGGGAATTCGACCATCTCGCCGGCCTGGACATTGTCGAGGCCGTAGACGCGGGCGATACCGTCACCGACGGACAGCACCTGTCCGACTTCGGAGACCTCGGCCTCCTTGCCGAAATTCTTGATCTGGTCTTTCAGAATTGCGGAAATTTCCGCGGCGCGGATGTCCATCAGCCGACCTCTTTCAGTGCAAGCTTGAGCGAATTGAGTTTGGTTTTGAGCGACGTATCGATCTGGCGCGAGCCCATCCTGACCACCAGCCCGCCGAGCAGCGACGGATCGACGGTGACGGAGATGGAAACGTCCTTGCCGGCAACGCTCTTCAGCGCCGCCTTGAGTTCAGTCTGCTGGGCAGCGCTCAATTGGTGAGCCGATGTTACCTCGGCGGTCGTCTCGCCACGATGCTCGGCGGCGATCTGGCGGAATGCCCTGATCATGCCGGGCACGGCGAACAGCCGGCGGTTCTTGGCGACGACGCGCAGGAAATTGCCGGTCAGGCCGGTGATCCCGGCCTTGTCGGCGATCGCCGCGATGGCCTTGGCCTGGTCCTCGCTGGAGAACACCGGGCTGTTGATCAGCCGGGTCAAGTCGGCGCTGCCCGCGAGCATCGCCTCGAAACTGTTGAGGTCGGCTTCGACCTTGGCGACGGAATTCGCCTGCGATGCCAGTTCGAACAGCGAACCCGCATAGCGTTCTGCGACACCTGAGATTGGCGATGACGATTGGGCCACGGACCGTCTTTTCTCTTGTCTGACAGGCCGCAGATTGTTGGCGCGAGCGAAAACTCTGGCTAAATCTTTGACCTTACTGCATTTTTTCAAGCACGGAGGCGCGGCTTCCGCTATCCCCGGCCGAAAGTCGATTGCCGTCTAGCACAGGCCTTTTAAGACCGCAATGCGTCGTTCCGCATGGTTTTCAGGCACTATTGTCGCATCCGGGGACGAAGTCCCTGGATTGCCTGCGGATTCAGGGCAGGAAGCCGAAGGCAAAGGCAAGCGGCAACGCCGCCAGCGCCAGTTCCACGACGATGGAAACCCAGTTGAAGGGCGTGTTGGCGCCATCCGACATCATCGACAGCAACCGGCCGAAGGCGGTGAACAGCCAGGAGAAGCCGAGCGCCATGTAGATCAGCGGCTGCGCCAGCAGGATGCAGCACAGGCCGACGCCGAGATAGAAGCCCGACATGCGGCCGCGCCCTTCGGCGATCGCCGCCGCCTTCTCCGGCTTGACCTGCAAGCGCAGAATGCGGAAGGCAAGCCCCGGCGCCAGGAAAAGCACCAGGCCTAGCAGCACCGTGACGACGGCGCTCGACCAGGCCAGCCATTCGCCCTGGCTCACCGGCCATGGAAACGCAAAATCCATAGTGTCCCCTCGTAAATGCCGCTCTGAAATCGCGGGCATTCTAGCGGAGGAAAAGCCGCGCGCCAGATGGCGGCCGGCACTTTAGGCCAAACGCATCAGGAGAGCGCGAAGGCGACCGCCGCTTCAGCATGGATGCGCGTCGTGTCGAAGACCGGAATGTCGAAATCCTGCTGGCCGATCAACATCGTGATTTCGGTGCAGCCCATGATCACGCTGTCGACATTTTCATCGCGCCGCAGGCGGTTGATCTCGGCGATATAGGCGGTTTTCGATGGCTCGGTGACGATGCCCTGGCAGAGCTCGTCATAGATGATGCGATGGACCATGTCGCGTCCTGCCTGGTCCGGCACGATCGGCTGCAATCCATATGTGTCGGCAAGCCGGCGCTTGTAGAAATCCTGCTCCATGGTGAACCGCGTTGCGAGCAGCGCCGGGCGCCGCATGCCGGCCGCCTTGACCGCGGCTGCGGTGGCGTCGGCGATGTGGGTCAGCGGGACCGATACCGAGGCCTGCACCTGGTCGGCGAGCTTGTGCATGGTGTTGGTACACAAAAGCAGGCCTTCCGCGCCAGCTGACTCGAGCTTGCGCGCGGCATCGACCAGAAGCGCGCCGGCGCCGTCCCAGTCCCCGTGATGCTGCAGCTCGGCGATCTCGGCGAAGTCGAAGGACCACAGCAGCAATTTCGCCGAATGCAGCCCGCCGAGACGCTGCCTCACGAGATCGTTGAGCAGGCGATAATAGATCGCCGTCGATTCCCAGCTCATGCCGCCCAGAAGGCCAAGGGTTTTCAAAACGGTTTCCTTTCCTTGCAGCGACTTATGATACAGTCCAAGGCGATGTTGAGGGCTACTCGATGAAAACAAAATCCAGCAGCAAAGCACGCAGCGAACTGTGCGCCGTGGTCGCTGAAGCCAGCAAAGGCAGCCCGACAACAATCACCAAGCGGGGACGCCCCGTGGCCATAGTGATATCGATCGAGACGCCCGTCGACTCTATCCTGAAGAGTTTAGGCAACGTCCCGAACTGAAGGACACGACCAGCAATCCGCGCGAACGCTGAGCGACCTTACAAAAAGCTCTGCGGATCGATGTCGACCTGCACCCGGACCGAGCCGCGCTGCTTCGGCCCGTTGGCGAGCATGGTCCGGATAAACCTTTGCATGTCGGCGCGGCGCTCGCCCTGGATCAGCAGGCGGAAACGGTGACGGCCGCCGAGCAGCGACAGCGGCGCTTCGGCCGGCCCGAGCACGAACAGGTCGGATGCCTCGGGCGCGGCACGGCGCAGGGCGCGGGCATGGCCCTCGGCTTCCGCCCGCGTCACCGCGCTGACGATGACGCCGGCGAGCCGGCCGAAGGGTGGCAGAGCCGCCCGCTCGCGCTCGGAAATCTCGCGCTCGTAGAACGCATCGGCATCGCCGGAGACGATCGCCCGCATCACCGGATGGTCGGGCTGGAAGGTCTGCAACAGGCCGAGGCTCTTCTTGCCGGTGCGCCCGGCGCGGCCGGTCACCTGGCTAAGCAGCTGGAAGGTGCGCTCGGCGGCGCGCGGATCGCCATTGGCAAGGCCGAGATCGGCATCGACGACACCAACCAGGGTCATGTTGGGGAAATTGTGCCCCTTGGCGACGAGCTGCGTACCGATGACGATGTCGGCCTCGCCATTGGCGATGGCTTCCAGCTCCAGCCGCAGCCGCCGCACGCCGCCCATCAGATCCGACGACAAGACGATGGTGCGCGCATCCGGGAAATGGGTGACGACTTCCTCCGCGATGCGCTCGACGCCCGGCCCGCAGGCGACCAGATGATCGAGCGTGCCGCATTCCGGACAGGCTTCCGGGCGGCGCTCATTGTGCCCGCAATGATGGCAGACCAGTTGGCCGCGAAAGCGGTGCTCGACGAGCCAGGCCGAGCAGACCGGGCAACCAAAGCGGTGACCGCAGACGCGGCACAGCGTCAGCGGCGCATAGCCGCGCCGGTTGAGGAACAAAAGCGATTGTTCCTTCCTCTCCAGCGTCCGGCGCATATGGTCGAGCAGCACCGGCGACAGGAAGCCGCCGCGCGCCGGCGGCGCGCGCCGCATGTCGATCGCTTTCAGGTCGGGAAGTGCCGCCTCGGCGAAGCGGGCGGACAGCACCGCCCTGGCGTAGCGGCCCTGGCTGGCATTGACGCGGCTCTCGACCGATGGCGTCGCCGATGCCAGCACCACGGGGAAGCCACCTATATGGCCGCGCACGACAGCCATGTCGCGGGCATTGTAGAAGACGCGGTCTTCCTGCTTGTAGGCGGGGTCGTGCTCCTCGTCGACGACGATCAGGCCAAGCTCCTTGAACGGCAGGAACAGCGCCGAGCGCGCGCCGGCCACGACCCGCACGCCGCCTTCCGCCACCTGCCGCCAGACGCGTTCGCGCATCCTCGGCGGCAGGTCGGAGTGCCATTCGGCGGGCTTGGCGCCAAAACGCTGCTGAAAACGTTCGAGGAAAGCGTGGGTCAATGCGATTTCGGGCAGCAGGATCAGCACCTGCTTGGCGCGGTCCAGTGCCGCCGCCACCGCCTCGAAATAAACCTCCGTCTTGCCCGAACCGGTGACGCCGTCGAGCAGTGCGACGTTGAAGCCGCCGCCCGCGACATTGGCGCGCAGCAGCCTTGCGGCTTCGTTCTGGTCGGGCATCAATTCCGGCGCGGCGTAGGCTGGATCAGGCTCCGCCACCACGGGCCGCGGCGGGATCATCACCGTTTCGAACACGCCTTGCGCCTTCAGCCCCTCGATTACCGTCGACGACACGCCGGCCGCATGGGCAAGGCCGGATCGCGTCCAGGCCAGTCCGCCCTCGGCCGTCTCCAGCACGCGGGCCCGCGCATCCGTCATCCGGTCCGGAACGGCCGCGGTTCGCTGCAATCCCTCGATCCACGGTTCCGGATCGAAGGCCTCCGGCGCCCTCAGCAGCATGCGCGCCACCATGCCCGGCGCCGACAGCGTATACTGCGCCACCCAGTCGACGAAACGGCGCATCGCCCGATCGATCGGCGGGCAATCGAAGACCTGTTCGATCGGGCGCAGCTTTTTCGCGTCTACCGTCTCGACCGCGCCGTCCCAGACGATGCCGGCGACCTGGCGAGGCCCGAGCGGCACGCGCACGATCGAGCCCGGCACCACCCGCATGCCGGCGGGCACGGCATAGGTGTAGGGGCGTTCGGCCGGCATCGGCACCAGCACCGGTGCGGCTGCGACAAAGGGCGAATCTTCGATCATGAGGCGTGACCTTGCCCCGACTTTGCTCTAGATCAAAGGGCAACGCTGAACGTGCCTTCCCAAGCACGACGAAATCGTCAGGAGACCGCCATGAAATTTTTTGCCGACACAGCCGACATCAAGGAAATCCGCGAACTGATCGATCTGGGGCTGCTCGATGGCGTCACCACCAATCCTTCTCTGATTCTCAAATCGGGCGGCAAGATCTCCGAGGTTACCAAGCAGATCTGCGACATCGTCGAAGGCCCGGTCTCCGCGGAGGTCGTGGCGACCGAATACAAGCAGATGATGGCGGAGGCCGAGGTGCTGGCCAAGATCGCGCCGAATGTCGCCATCAAGGTGCCGTTGACGCTGGACGGACTGAAGGCCTGCAAGACGATCCGCACCGAGATGAACCGCATGGTCAATGTCACGCTGTGCTTCTCGGCCAACCAGGCGCTGCTCGCCGCCAAGGCAGGCGCCTCCTTCATCTCGCCCTTCGTCGGCCGCATCGACGATACCGGCTCGGACGGCATGGAAGTGATCCAGGAGATCCGTCAGATCTACGACAATTACGATTTCCAGACCGAGATCCTGACGGCTTCCGTGCGCACCGTGAACCACGTCAAGCAGGCGGCGCTCATCGGCGCCGATATCGTCACCGCGCCGCCCGCGACACTGAAGGCGCTGGTCAATCACCCGCTGACTGACAAGGGTCTTGCCGCCTTCCTCGCCGACTGGGCCAAGACCGGCCAGAAAATCGGCTGAGCGAGCTTATATCCGACACGAAAAAAGGCCGGGCAACCGGCCTTTTTCATGCGCTGCGGATCAAGAGGCCCGGTCAATCCGTGCCGTCATCCTCAACTGCGGTTACCGGCGGGCGCCGGCCCATGATGATCTCGCGCTTGCCGACATGGTTTGGTGCACCGACCAAACCCTCCTTCTCCATGCGCTCGACCAGGGACGCGGCGCGGTTGTAGCCGATGCCGAGGCGGCGCTGAATGTAGGACGTCGAACACTTCTTGTCGCGCAACACCACCTTGACCGCCTCGTCATAGCTGGTATCGCCGTCCTCCGACGCAACGGCGCCCTTGTCGAAGACCGCGCCCTCATCGCCTTCGTCTTCCTCTTCATCCTCGTCGGCCGTCACGGTTTCCAGGTATTCGGGGCGACCCTGCGCCTTCAGATGCGCCACGACATGCTCGACCTCCACGTCGGAGACGAAGGGGCCGTGCACGCGGGCGATGCGCCCGCCGCCCATCATATGCAGCATGTCGCCCTGACCCAGCAGCTGCTCGGCGCCCTGCTCGCCAAGGATGGTGCGGCTGTCGATCTTGGAAGTGACCTGGAAGGAAATCCGCGTCGGAAAATTGGCCTTGATCGTGCCCGTGATGACATCGACCGAGGGGCGCTGCGTCGCCATGATCAGGTGAATGCCGGCCGCGCGCGCCATCTGCGCCAGGCGCTGGATGGCGCCTTCGATCTCCTTGCCGGCGACCATCATCAGGTCGGCCATCTCGTCGACGATCACGACGATGTAAGGCATTGGCGCGAGGTCGATTTCCTGCTGCTCGAAGAGCGGCTCGCCGGTGCCTTTTTCGAAGCCCGCCTGCACGGTCATGACGACCGTCTCGCCGCTTTCGCGGGCTTGGGCGGCGCGTTGATTGTAGCCGTCGATATTGCGCACGCCGAGCCTCGCCATCTTGCGATAGCGGTCCTCCATCTCGCGCACCGCCCATTTGAGCGCGGTAACGGCCTTTTTTGGATCGGTGACGACCGGGGTCAGAAGATGCGGGATGCCGTCATAGACGGAGAGTTCGAGCATCTTGGGATCGACCATGATCAGCCGGCATTCCTCCGGCTTCAGCCGGTAGAGCAGCGACAGGATCATCGTGTTGATGGCAACCGACTTGCCGGAACCGGTGGTGCCGGCAACGAGCAAGTGGGGCATCTTTGCCAGTTCGGCGATGACAGGCTCACCGCCGATCGTCTTGCCGAGGCAGAGCGCCAGCTTGCAGCCGGTCTTGCGGAAGCCCTCCGATTCGATCAGCTCGCGGAAATAGACGGTTTCGCGCGCCTCGTTCGGAAGCTCGATGCCGATGACGTTGCGGCCCGGCACGACGGCGACGCGCGCCGAGATCGCCGACATGGAGCGGGCGATGTCGTCGGCGAGACCGATGACGCGGGAGGATTTGACGCCCGGAGCCGGCTCGAATTCATAGAGGGTGACGACCGGGCCGGGTCGAACATGGATGATCTCGCCGCGCACGCCGAAGTCCTCGAGCACGCTTTCCAGAAGGTCGGCATTCTGCTCGAGCCGCTCCTGCGACATGTAGAAGCCTTGTCCCTCCGGCGGCTGCTGCAACAATTCTTCCGAGGGAAGTTCGTACGTCTCGCCCGTCGCGGTCGGCACGATCCTGCGGACCAGTGGTGCTCGCGACGATGCGCGCGCGGCCGGAGCCGGTACGGCTTGCTCCAAACTTTGCGTGACCAGTGCCGGAACGGCATTGCTTGCGACGGCGGGAATTGCGGCCGGAGTCCGGGCTTGCTGCGGCACGCGGTTCGCCGCCGGCTGAACCGCGGCCTGGTTGGAGTTGGCCGGACGGACATCCGGCGCGGCGGACGGAGCTGGCGACCCCGGAAGGCATTCGATGACACGGAACAACGCGGTCGGATCGGCCGTTGGCGCGTGGCGGTTGTCGATCCGCTCGGTGACCACAGGCGCGGTCGTGCGTGCAACCGGAACGGCCCGCGGCGCGGGTGACGGGCCCTCGACCAAATAGGGCGCCATGACCTCGAAAAAGACGTGATCCGACAGATAGGGCCAGCGCACATTTTCGCGCCCCGTCGTCTTGACCGGGGCTGTCGCTGCTTGGGCGGACGCTGCCGGTGCGGATGCCCGCGCCGCCGCAGTCATCCTGTGGCCCGCAGGCGTAGCGGCGGCCCGCGCCTTTTCGCCGGCATGCCCTGACGGAACCGGCGCCGGGGCCGGTTGCACCACGGCTCTGTTGCCGACGGGCGGCCTGGCGGCGCCCGAAGAAAGGTTTCGGCTTGGTATTGGCGCCGATGAAGACGTCCCAGCCGCGGTGGATTGGCCAGGTGCCTGCGGTGCTGGTGATTCGCTTTGCTCGACGGCAATCGCCTCGTCCCGCGGCCGGCGCGTGCTGGCTTCATAGTCCGGCGTGCGCGTAAACCGCACATTGGGCGCCAGGAAGAAATAGTCTTGCCAGGCAGGGCTTTCGTTGCCGCCGAGATCAATAGGGGATGGGGAAGGGCCGGCTCCTGCCGCTCTTGTCCGCTGGCTGTCGGGCTTGTTGTCCACACCCGTGAAACGCTTCACCCCGGGGTCATCGGGCGACGCTGCCTTCAATGAACTGACCCGAGGAAAACGCTTGGATTCCATGCTCAAGACTCACGCTGAAATGTCTGCTGAGCAATAGAGAGCGAGTGGTTAACAGTTGCTTCCCGTCGGCCCCCCAAGAGCGGCGAAGCGTGACTTTCACAGCGGTGTCGGACGATCGGACCCGTGCGGCCGATCGTCATCCCACGATCGTCAACACACCCGCGTGCTTCGGCTAAAGGCGAGCGGAGAACCGGCTCCGGAGCCGTGGCAAAGGCGGCCTTCAGGCACCAGATTGTTATGCCACCATGAAACGGAGAGCGGCGCTAACCGGCCGTCTTGCCGTGCCGTGCGAGATCCTGGGCGATGGACAGTTGCAGCGCGTTGGCAAGCTCGCGCGCGGCGCGGTTCTCGGCATCGATCTGTGCCCGGTACGCGGCGAATTCCTGGCGCGGCCTGTCGAAGGACGAAGTGATCGCCCGCTTGCCGGTCGCGATCACCGCCCCGGTTTTGGCATCGGTCAGCCTGTAGCCGGCGGTCAGCGTCACCGAACCGGCGGTCGGCTCGTCCTGGTCGGTTCCGACCTGCACGAGCGCCGAGGATTCAACGGCTTCGGTCACGCCGAGGTCGAGCGAGTAGGCCGGCGATGCCGGTTCGCCGGCGCCGCGCCCAAATCCGAAGATCAAATTGTTGCGCACCTGCTGGCCGTAACGCGTCCTGACCGGTTTGATGGCGATCGACGCCAGTTCGGCATTGGCGCTCGAGCCGGTCGACAGCGGCGCGCTCGAGTAGAGCGGCCGCACCTGGCAGGCCGAAACGAGCGCAAGCGAGCCGACAAGGCCGGCAAGCGCGACACGGCGCAGCAAACGGCTCAGCTCTGTCTTTTCCCGATCAGGCAACGACATTGACGATCCTCTGCGGCACGATGATCACCTTGCGCGGAGCCTTGCCTTCGAGCGCCTTCTGCACGAAGTCGAGAGCGAGCACGGCTTTTTCGACCGCACCTTGGTCCGCGTCGCGGGCAATTGTCAAATCCCCGCGCTTCTTGCCGTTGACCTGGACCGGATAGGTGACCTCATTGTCGACGACCAGCGCCGGGTCGAAGATCGGCCACGGCCGTTCGGCGACCAGATCGGCACCGCCGAGCGCCTCCCAGCATTCCTCGGCCAGATGCGGCATGATCGGCGCGATCAGGTGCACGAGCACCTCCACGGCCTCCCGGCAGGCGCCTTTGAGCGCGGTATCGGCCTTGCCTTCGGCCACGTCATTGAGCGGCGTGGTCAGCACGTTGGCGAGTTCATAGATGCGGGCGATGGCGCGGTTGAATGCGAGTTTCTCGATGTCCTCGCCGACCGCTTTCAGGATCTTGTGCGTGGCCTTGGAAACCGCCCCGGCTTCACCGCCACTGCCCGCTATGGGTGCGATGCCGGCCAGCGATTCGGCCGCGGTCGAGACCAGGCGCCAGATGCGCTGCATGAAGCGGTGCGCGCCGGCGGCGCCGTCGTCGGTCCATTCGACGTCGCGTTCCGGCGGCGAATCCGACAGCATGAACCAGCGCGCGGTGTCGGCGCCGTAGCCGTCGGTGATGTCTTCCGGGCTGACCGTGTTCTTCTTCGACTTCGACATCTTTTCCAGGGAGCCGATCTCCGCCGTCTCGCCCGTGGCGATCTCGACGGCGCGGCGCTTGCCGTCGACGTCCTCCAGCCGCACCTCGGTCGGCGCCAGCCAGCGCCCGTTCGATGCCGATCCCACGCGATAGGTCTCGTGCACCACCATGCCTTGCGTGAACAGGCCCTTGAACGGCTCGGCCAGGTCGAGATGGCCGGTCTCGCGCATGGCCCGGGTAAAGAAGCGCGAATAGAGCAGATGCAGGATCGCGTGCTCGATGCCGCCGATATACTGGTCGACGGCCAGCCACTCGTTCGCCGCCTTCGGGTCGGTCGGCTCATTCGCCCAGGGCGCGGTGAAGCGGGCGAAATACCAGGACGAATCGACGAACGTGTCCATCGTGTCGGTTTCGCGCCGCGCATCCTTGCCGCATTGCGGGCATTTGACATGCCGCCAGGTCGGGTGGCGGTCCAGCGGGTTGCCTGGGCGGTCGAACTCGACATCGTCGGGCAGCTTCACCGGCAGGTCTGCCTTCGGCACCGGCACCACGCCGCAATCCTCGCAATGGATCATCGGGATCGGGCAGCCCCAGTAGCGCTGGCGCGAAATGCCCCAGTCGCGCAGGCGGAAGTTGACCTTGCGCTCGGCCATCGGCCGGTTGCCGATCGTCTTCTGCTCCAGCAGCTTCGCCACCTCGTCGAACGCCCGCTCTGGCTTCATGCCATCGAGGAAGCGCGAATTGATCATCACGCCGTCGTCGACATAGGCTTCCTCGATGACCTGGAAGGTCTTGGGATCAGCCCCTTCCGGCATCACCACCGGGATCACCGGCAGGCCGTATTTGTTGGCGAAATCGAGGTCGCGCTGGTCGCCGGACGGGCAGCCGAAGATGGCGCCGGTGCCGTAGTCCATCAGCACGAAATTGGCGACGTAGACCGGCAGCGTCCAGTTCTCGTCGAACGGATGCACGACGCGGATGCCGGTGTCGAAGCCCTTCTTCTCGGCCGTCTCCAGCGCCGCCACCGAAGTGCCCATATGGCGGACTTCGTCAATAAAGCTCGCCAGCGCCGGATTGGTCTCGGCGGCCTTCCTGGCCAGCGGATGGTCGGCGGCGACCGCCATGAAGGAGGCGCCGAAGATGGTGTCGGGCCTCGTCGTATAAACTTCCAGCTCCTGCTCGCCGGCGACGGGAGCCGCCAGCGGCCAGCGGATCAGCAGGCCTTCCGAACGGCCGATCCAATTGTGCTGCATCAGCTTGACCTTCTCGGGCCATTCGTCGAGGCGATCGAGCGAATCCAGGAGATCCTGCGCAAAGTCGGTTATCCTGAAGAACCATTGCGTCAGCTCGCGCTGTTCGACCAGCGCGCCCGAGCGCCAGCCGCGCCCGTCGATGACCTGCTCGTTGGCGAGCACCGTCATGTCCTCCGGATCCCAATTGACCTTCGAGGATTTGCGCGTCACCAGGCCCTTCTCGACAAAGTCGAGGAACAGCATCTGCTGGCGGTGGTAGTAGTCGACATCGCAAGTCGCGAATTCGCGCGCCCAGTCCAGCGACAGGCCCATGACCTTGAGCTGTTCGCGCATGGTGGCGATGTTCTGGTAGGTCCATTCCTTGGGATGGACCTTGTTCTGCATCGCCGCGTTCTCGGCCGGCATGCCGAAGGCGTCCCAGCCCATCGGATGCAGCACGTTGAAACCCTTGGCCCGCTTGTAGCGCGCCACCACATCGCCCATCGTATAGTTGCGCGTATGCCCGATATGGATGCGTCCCGATGGATAGGGGAACATCTCCAGCACGTAGTATTTCGGGCGCGGATCATCGTTGTGCGCCTCGAACAGCTTCCTGTCGGCCCAGGCCTTCTGCCATTTGGGCTCTGACGCGCGCGGATTGTATCGTTCGGTTGCCATGGGACGTTTTTCACTTAAAAAGCATGCGGACTGCGGGCGACAGCTCGGCAGTCCATTGGATGTGGTCCGGGTGTTCACCATGGTTTGGCAAACCCGTCAACCATATGGGTATCGCGTCTGGAAAAAACGCGGTCAAAACAGCGGGATTTGGACATGGGCGACGCCGTTCAGCAGGTTTTAGCGGTCAAGGCGAAGATCGCCGCCGCCGAGCGCGAAGCCCGGCGCGACGCTGGCGCGGTGACGCTGGTCGCCGTTTCCAAGACCTTTGACGCCGCCGACATCAGGCCCGTCATCGAGGCCGGCCAGCGCGTCTTCGGCGAGAACCGGGTGCAGGAAGCGCAGGGCAAGTGGCCGGCGCTGAAAGAGGCTTTCCCCGATGTCGAACTGCATCTGATCGGACCGCTGCAATCGAACAAAGCCAGGGAAGCCGTGGCGCTGTTCGACGTCATCGAGACGGTCGATCGTGAGAAGATTTCCGCCGAACTCGCCAAGGAGATCGCCCGGCAAGGCCGGGCACCGAAACTCTACGTCCAGGTCAACACCGGCTCCGAGCCGCAGAAGGCCGGCATCGAGCCGCGCGAGGCCGTGACCTTCGTCGCCCGCTGCCGCGATGTCCACGGCCTCGCCATCGAAGGCCTGATGTGCATTCCGCCGGCGGACGAGAACCCTGGCCCGCATTTCGCCCTGCTGCAAAAATTGGCGCGGGAGGCAGGCGTCGCCAAACTGTCGATGGGCATGTCCGGCGATTACGAGACGGCCATCGCCTTCGGCGCCACCAGTGTCAGGGTCGGTTCGGCGATCTTCGGCAGTCGATAAAGCCGTCCGCCCTGGGTTGGCCCTGTCGTCTGTGAGTTCTAAGCCCATGATACACAGACGGACTGAACACATCTTGCGAGTTAAGCGAGGAGTAGTCTTCTTGAGCTGGCAGCTGCGGGACGCAAGAAACAACCTCTCGAAGCTGGTAAGACAGTCGCGCGAAAAAGGGCCGCAAACCATTACGGTGCGAGGGCAGCCATCTGCCGTGGTGCTAGCGGTTGAGGACTACGAACGGTGGGTTGGCGCAAAGCCCTCCCTTGCGCAATATCTTCTCTCCGTCCTCGTCTGGGATGACGAATTTGTCGAGGAGGTCAATCGCCGCCCGAACACAATGATCCGAGCGGTCCATCTCTGACAAGTTTCTGTCACCGGCAAGATGGTCCAGTTCTACCGGCTGATTACGCCAGTGCTGGAAACGAAACGTACCGTTCCTATTTGATCTGTGTCATCACAAATCTCTGGAGCTTTCGCCATGCATTACAACCAGCTTGGAAATACGGGGATGTTCGTCTCCGAACTCTGCCTCGGCACCATGACCTTCGGTGCAGCCGGCCAGAATGCCCAATGGGGCCTGATCGCCAGTCTCGACCAGAAAGGCGTCAACGAGATCGTCGGCCGCTCGCTCGCCGCCGGGGTCAATTTCTTCGACACGGCCGATGTCTATTCCTTCGGCGAATCCGAGCGCCTGCTCGGCCAGTCGCTCAGGGATCTCGGCGTTGACAGGTCGAGCGTGGTCGTCGCCACCAAGGTTCACGGCGCCATGGGCGAAGGCCCGAACCAGCGCGGCTCCTCGCGCGGCCACATCATGGACTCGGTCGATGCCAGCCTGGAACGGCTGCAGCTCGATCATATCGATCTCTATCAGTTGCACGGAACCGACGCGGTGACGCCGATCGATGAGACGCTCAGGGCACTGGACGATCTCGTCGCCAGCGGCAAGGTCCGCTATGTCGGCGTATCCAACTGGCAGGCCTGGCGCATCGCCAAGGCGCTTGGCATAGCCGACCGCAAGGGCTTTGCCCGCTTCGAGACCATCCAGTCCTATTACTCGATCGCCGGTCGTGATCTCGAGCGCGAGATCGTGCCGCTGATCAACGAGGAGAAGCTCGGTCTTATGGTCTGGTCGCCGATGGCCGGCGGACTGCTGTCCGGCAAATACGGCCCTGGTGCGCCCGGCAATGGCGAGGGCCGCCGCGCCTCCTTCAACTTCCCACCGGTCAACGAGGACCGCGCCTGGGCGGCGGTCGCGGTCATGCGCGAGATCGCCAAAAAGCATGACGTCAGCGTCGCTACCGTGGCACTAGGCTATGTCCTGGCCAAGCCCTTCGTGATGAGCGTGATCATCGGCGCCAGCCGCATGGATCAGCTCGAACAGAACCTTGCCGCCACGAACCTCAAACTTGATACCGATGATCTCGCCAGACTGGACGAGGTGAGCGCGCTGCCGGCCGAATATCCCGGCTGGATGCTGGAGCGGCAGGCCGTCGGCCGGCGTCCGGCGCCGTTCGTGCCGAAGGCCTGATCGTTTTTCGAGCCTGCTTCGAAGCCGCGTGCCTTAGGTACGCGGCTTCTCAGTTAGTCTAGAGGCGAACGGCCTCTGAGAGAAAATCGAGAAAGGCCCGCACCCGCGCAGGCAGATGCTTGCCCTGGCCGACATAGACGGCATGGGTGGCCTCCTCGTCGCCCGGGTTGAATTCCTCCAGCAACGGGACGAATGCCCCCGCGTCCATGTCCGGCTGGACATGCCAGCGCGCCAGCCGAGCGATTCCGCCTCCCGCCAGCGCCATCCGCCGCATCGCCTCGCCGTCGGTCAGCGTTGCGTTTCCGACAACCGGGACGATGACCGGCGCACCTGCCGCATCGACAAAAGGCCAGCCGTCTATATGCCGCGCAAAGCCGAAGGCCAGCATATTGTGACGCCCGAGATCGGCCAGCGTGCGCGGCGTCCCACGCGCTTCGACATAGGAGGGTGCCGCGACCAGCACCATCCGGCTCTGCCCCAGTTTGCGCGCTACCAGCCGTGACTCGCGCAAGGGTCCAGCGCGTATCGCCACATCGGCGCGCTCCTCCAGAAGGTCGATCACGCTGTCTGTCAGCACGGCGTCGACGGAAATCTCGGGATAACGCTCCAGAAACCGAGGCAGCAGCGACATCAGCCGGTGGTGGCCGAACGGCACGTAGCTGTTGACCCTCAACCGGCCGCGCGGCGCCGCCCCGGCGGCCGCCTCGCGCTCGGCCGCGTCCATGTCGGCGAGGATGCGCATGCCGCTGTCGTAGAAAGCAGTGCCTTCCGGCGTCAGTTGCAGCTTGCGCGTCGAGCGGGTGACCAGCCGCGCGCCGAGCCTGGCCTCCAGCCGCGCGATCAATTTGCTCACCGCGGACGGGGTCATGCGCAAGGCACGTGCCGCCGCCGAAAAGCTGCCCGCCTCGACGACGCGCACAAACACTTCGATCTCGCCGGAACGATTGATGTCGGATCTCGCCATCTGTGAATCTATTTCACAGAAAGTATGCCTGGAGCAAGTCTGGTTCACATCGCATGGCCACACGATCTTCCCGGTCGGGGCGCGGCCTGGACAGGGCGCCCGTCACCGCCGAAGTGGAAACATCATGCCTCTCGCTCTCTATGCTCTCGCCGCCGGCGCCTTCGGCATCGGCGTCACCGAATTCGTCATCATGGGCCTGCTCATCGACGTCAGCAAAGATCTCGGCGTCTCGATCTCGGCCGCCGGCCAACTGATTTCCGGCTATGCGCTGGGCGTCGTCATCGGAGCACCTCTGCTGACGATCGCCACCGGCAACTGGCCGCGCAAGACGGTGCTTCTGGCGCTGATGGCGATCTTCACCATTGGCAATCTGGCCTGTGCGCTGGCGCCTGATTATTGGACGTTGATGGGCGCGCGCGTCATCACCGCCTTTGCCCATGGCACCTTCTTCGGCGTCGGCTCGGTGGTCGCCACCGGATTGGTCGCGCCCAACAAGAAGGCGTCGGCGATCGCGCTCATGTTCACCGGCCTGACCATCGCCAACATTCTCGGCGTTCCCTTCGGCACCTGGCTCGGCCAGGCTTTCGGCTGGCGCGCCACCTTCTGGGCGGTGACCGCGGTCGGTCTCGCGGCCTTTGCCGTCATCCTGGCATTGGTGCCGCGCAATCGGACAGCTCCCGAGAAGAGCGACCTGCGCGCCGATCTCGCCGTGCTGCGCCGCACGCCCGTCCTGCTCGGCTTCGCCACCACCGTTCTCGGCTATGCCGGCGTCTTCGCCGTCTTCACCTACATCGCCCCGTTGCTGACCGAGATCAGCGGCTTCCAGGAAGCGGCCGTTTCGCCGATCCTGCTCGTCTTCGGCGGCGGCCTCATCGCCGGCAATATCGCCGGCGGCAAGATCGCCGACCGCTGGCTGGTGCCGGCGGTGCTCGGCAGTCTTGTGGTGCTCGCCCTGGTTCTGGCGACCATGAGCTTTGCTATCCACAGCCAGGTGTTGGCCGTGATCTATGTCGGCCTGCTGGGCGCCGCCGCCTTCGCCACCGTGGCGCCTTTGCAGATGTGGGTGCTGGAAAAGGCCCAAGGTGCTGGCCAGAGCCTCGCCTCGTCCTTCAACATCGCCGCCTTCAACCTCGGCAACGCGGCCGGCGCTTGGCTCGGCGGCGCGGTCATTGCCCAAGGTCTTGGCCTGGGTTCGCTCACCTGGGTCGCCGCGCTGCTGCCGGTCGCGGCACTCGCCGTGGCGGGACTGGCCCTGCGTCTCGACCGCGGCACCGCGCTCGGCGCGCCCGTCTGCGTTCGGTCGTGAAGCTCGCCGGCAAAGCCGGATCGATTCGACTTCTTTCAAAATCACAAGGAGTAAGAAAATGGACTATCGAAATCTTGGCGCATCGGGCCTGAAGGTGCCGGTGCTCTCGTTCGGAGCGGGAACCTTCGGCGGTTCCGGCCCGCTGTTCGGCGCATGGGGCAACAGCGACGCCAGGGAAGCGCGGCGGCTGGTCGACATTTGCCTCGAGGCCGGCGTCAATCTGTTCGACACCGCCGATGTCTATTCGAACGGCGCCTCGGAAGAGGTGCTCGGCGAGGCGATCAAGGGCCGGCGCGATGCCGTGCTGATCTCGACCAAGACCTCGCTGCCGATGGGCGACGGGCCGGCCGACTATGGTTCCTCGCGTTCGCGGCTGATCAAGGCCGTCGACGCCGCGCTGAAGCGGCTCGGCACCGATTACATCGACCTGTTGCAACTGCACGCCTTCGATGCCGGCACGCCGATCGAGGAAGTGCTATCGACGCTGGACGGCCTCGTGCGCGCCGGCAAATTGCGCTATGTCGGGGTCTCCAATTTCTCCGGCTGGCAGGTGATGAAATCGCTCGGGCTGGCCGACAGGCACGGCTATCCGCGCTATGTCGCGCATCAGGTCTACTATTCGCTGGTCGGCCGCGACTATGAATGGGAGCTGATGCCGCTTGGCCTCGACCAGGGCGTCGGCGCGCTGGTCTGGAGCCCGCTCGGCTGGGGCCGCCTGACCGGCAAGATCCGTCGCGGCCAGCCATTGCCCGACAAAAGCCGGCTGCACGACACCGCGAGCTTCGGACCGCCGGTCGAGGACGAGCATCTCTACCGGGTCATGGAGGCCCTCGATGCGGTGGCGCAGGAGACCGGCAGGACCGTGCCGCAGATCGCCATCAACTGGCTGTTGCAGCGCCCGACCGTGTCGTCCGTCATCATCGGCGCCCGCAACGAGGAGCAGTTGCGTCAGAACCTCGGCGCCGTCGGCTGGACGTTGACGCCGGAGCAGATCGGGAAGCTCGATGCGGCAAGCGAGGTCACCGCGCCCTACCCTTATTTTCCCTACCGCCGCCAGGAGGGCTTTGCCCGGCTGAGCCCGCCGGCGGTTTGAGCGTGTCCGACCGCTAGAGCCGAAGGTTAGCGGGGCAGCGCCCGCCTCTGTCCTGCCGGACATCTCCCCCACGGGGGGAGATTGGATGTCACCTCGGCTTTCGCCAATTTCCAACGTGAAGGGATGGCGCTGTTAGCTAAGCTGCCGATCTCCCCCCTCGTGGGGGAGATGTCCGGCAGGACAGAGGGGGGCGCCGTAGAGTGCCGACCTTACGGCCTCGAAGCAGCGGCCCCTAATGCAGCACGAATTCGCCGTCGACCTTGCGCCACTCGTTGGGCGCGATGAGCTTCTGGTGCGTGTAGCTGACCGAATGCAGCGGCCCCTCGAGCTTGGTCTTCCAGAACTCGATGAAGCGGATCAGCACCGGAAACTTCGGCGCGATGTCGTAGTCCTGCCATATGAAGCTCTGCAACAGATGCGGATGGTCTGGGAAATGATAAAGGATATTGGCCGTAGTCAGGCCATAGCCCCGCAGCATCAGGTCCATTTCAAGCTGGTCGCGCATTTTTGCTCCCCGGGTTGATTCTCCTTCCTCCCAACAATGGATTGTGCGCGCGGTTGCTTAACCGTCTATTGATTTTTTCTTGATCGAAACCGGCTTTAGCACGCGAAAACATGAAGTTAGCAGCGGTCCGGTGCAAGTGCTGACAGCAGCCGCGGACCCATGTGCGGCATCCCGCCGCGCAAACCCAACGTCTAATGTTGCCGTCATCGCGGAACTGTTAATAATGCGCGCGAATTCGCGGCCGCGTCGCCGCGATCCCGCTGGCGGTTCAAGCCGGCGTTAGTTTCGGGAGGAAAAGCAGGAAATGTCCGAGGTTCATGTCCACCGCGTTCAGCCGGCCTGGAAGAAGAATGCGCTGATCGACAACGACACCTATCTCAAATGGTACGCCGACAGCGTGAAGAATCCGGACAGGTTCTGGAGCAAGCACGGCAAGCGCATCGACTGGTTCAAACCCTTCTCCAAGGTCAGGAACGCCTCCTTCGACGGCAAGGTCTCCATCAAATGGTTCGAGGACGGCCAGACCAATGTTTCCTACAACTGCATCGACCGCCACCTGAAGAAGCGCGGCGACCAGACCGCCATCATCTGGGAAGGCGACAACCCCTACGACGACCGCAAGATCACCTACAATGAGCTCTATGCGCATGTCTGCCGCTTCGCCAACGTGCTGAAGAAGCACGGCGTCAAGAAGGGCGACCGCGTCACCCTCTATATGCCCATGATCCCGGAAGCGGCCTATGCGATGCTCGCCTGCACGCGTATCGGCGCCATCCACTCGGTCGTCTTCGGCGGCTTTTCGCCCGACGCGCTCGCCGGCCGCATCGACGATTGCAAGTCAACCATCGTCATCACCGCTGACGAGGGCCTGCGCGGCGGCAAGCCGATCCCGTTGAAGGAGAACACCGACAAGGCAATCGAGATCGCGGCAAAAGCCGGTACCAGGGTCGAAAAGGTAGTGGTGGTCCGCCGCACCGGCGGCAAGATCGGCTGGGCGCCGGGCCGCGACGTCTGGTACCACGAAGAGGCCGCGACCGTTAAGGCTGAGTGCAAGCCGGAGAAGATGAAGGCGGAGGATCCGCTGTTCATCCTCTATACGTCGGGTTCGACCGGCAAGCCGAAAGGCGTGCTGCACACCACGGCGGGTTATCTCGTCTACGTCTCGATGACGCACCAATATGTCTTCGACTATCATGATGGCGACATCTACTGGTGCACCGCCGATGTCGGCTGGGTCACCGGCCACAGCTACATCGTCTACGGGCCGCTCGCCAACGGCGCCACCACGCTGATGTTCGAGGGCGTACCCAACTACCCCTCGCAGTCGCGCTTCTGGGAAGTCATCGACAAGCACCAGGTCAACATCTTCTACACCGCGCCGACGGCGCTGCGCGCCCTGATGGGCGCCGGCGACAACCACGTGAAAAAGGCGTCGCGCAAATCGCTGCGCGTGCTGGGCTCGGTCGGCGAACCGATCAATCCGGAGGCATGGGAGTGGTATTTCAACGTCGTCGGCAACGCCAAGGTGCCGATCGTCGACACCTGGTGGCAGACCGAGACCGGCGGCATCATGATCACGCCGCTGCCGGGCGCCACCGACCTCAAGGCTGGCTCGGCCACGCGGCCCTTCTTCGGTGTCAAGCCGCAACTGGTCGACGGCGAGGGCAAGGTGCTTGAAGGAGCCGCCGACGGCAATCTATGCATCACCGAGTCATGGCCCGGCCAGATGCGCACCGTCTATGGCGATCACGACCGCTTCGTGCAGACCTATTTTTCGACCTACAAGGGCAAGTACTTCACCGGCGACGGCTGCCGCCGCGATGCCGACGGCTATTACTGGATCACCGGCCGCGTCGACGACGTCATCAACGTCTCCGGCCACCGCATGGGCACGGCCGAGGTCGAATCCGCATTGGTCAGCCATGACAAGGTTTCGGAAGCCGCCGTCGTCGGTTATCCCCACGACATCAAGGGCCAGGGCATCTACTGCTACGTCACGCTGATGGCCGGCGAGACGCCGAGCGAGGACTTGCGCAAGGAACTCCTCGCCCATGTCCGCAAGGAGATCGGCGCCATTGCCACGCCCGACAAGATCCAGTTCGCACCCGGCCTGCCTAAGACCCGCTCGGGCAAGATCATGCGGCGCATCCTGCGCAAGATTGCCGAGGACGATTTCGGCGCCCTTGGCGATACCTCGACGCTCGCCGATCCGGCCGTCGTCGACGACCTCGTCGCCAACCGCCAGAACAAGAAAGGCTGACACCGGCCATGGCCGCGATAGGCAGCGTTGCCGAACTCTGGCGCTATCCGGCGAGTTCGCTCGCCGGCGAACGCCTGGAGACGATCGCGGTCGGCACCGAGAGCATCGAGGGCGACCGGATGTTCGGCCTGGTCGATGCCTCCGACAATGAGATCGCCCGTCCCGATCGCGAGCCGAAGTGGCACAAGGTGCCGCGCATCCGCACCCGGCTGACTGGCGACCGCAGGCTCGAGATCGCGATTCCCGGCGCGGATTGGCTGGCGGCGCCCGGCGCCGAAAGCGACCGTGCCGTTTCCGACTATCTAGGCTTTCCGGCCTCGATCCGTCCGTTCGGCCTGGAGAACGCTCCGCCGGCCTATTCCGGCCCGTTGACCGAGGCGCGCTACCGCAAGGCGCCGATCCATCTGTTGACCACCGCCTCCCTGGCGCGCCTGAAGGCGCTGCATCCGCAAGGCACTCCCGATCCGCGCCGCTTTCGTCCCAACATCGTCATCGACATGGCGGCGGTCGAAGGCACTTTCCCCGAAACCGAATGGATCGGCAGGAAACTCGCCGTCGGCGACCTGCTGTTGACCATTTCCGAGCCGTGCCGCCGCTGCGGCTTCACCATCATCGCCCAGGACGGTTTCGACGACGATCCGGCGATCCTGCGCAATCTGGTGCGTCATAACGCGCACAATCTCGGCGTCTACTGCACCGTCGACCGCGCGGCCAGCGTCAAGGTCGGCGACGGGATGCGATTCGCCTGAATTACCGGTAAAGGTCCGCCCGCGTCGGCGGCAAGCCGCTCGGGCCCCGCGTCCGCTTGGTGGCGACCGTCTGGAAAATCTGCGCCGAGGCACGATCGAAGGCGATCGAACAGCCGGCCAGGTAAAGCAGCCACAGCCGCGCCTTGGCTTCTCCCACTTCGGCGATGGCCTCGTCGAAGCGCGCATGCAGGCGCTCTGCCCACAGCCGGCAGGTGCGGGCGTAGTGCTCGCGCAGATTCTCGACGTCGTGGACGAGGAAGCCGTGTGCTTCCAGATTGCCGCACGTCATGCCGATCGTGTCGATCTCGCCACCCGGGAAGATGTATTTGATCAGCGCCTTGTATTCCGAGCCCTTGCGCAAGGTCTTCTTCATGCTGCCCTTGCTGCGCCTGGTGATGGCATGATGCAGATAGATGCCGCCCGGCTTGAGCAGGCGATGGACGGTCGAGAAGTAGGCGGCGTGGTTGGCCAGCCCCAGATGCTCGAACATGCCTATCGAGGATATCTTGTCGAAGCTTCCGGTGAGCTCGGCATAGGATTTTATCTCGATTGTGATCCGGTCCTCCAGCCCCTCGGCCCGAATGCGTTCGCGGGCGAGTCCGGTCTGGGCCTCCGACAACGAGACGCCATGGCCGACGACGCCATGATGCTTCGCCGCATGGATCAGCATCGCGCCCCAGCCGCAGCCGATATCGAGCAGGCGGTCGCCGGGCTTCAGCCGGAGCTTGCGGCAGATATGCTCGAGCTTGTCGGCCTGGGCCTGGTCGATGTCATTGGCGAAATCCTTGAAATACCCGCAGCTGTAGACCATGCGCTCGTCGAGGAAGAGCCGGTAGAAGGCGTTCGATATGTCGTAGTGATGCTGGATCGCCTGCTTGTTGGAGCCGCTGACAAAGGGATTTTGCCCGGCGAGATCGGCGCGTTGCGTCATCTGCCTTCGCGAGAACAGCACGGCCGGCAGGTCGCGCATGATCGCGAGCTTCGGCAGCGCCTTGAACCGCAGCTTGCCTCGTGAAGGCAGCGCGTAGAGGTCAAACAGCGACCCCTCCTCCACGTCGACCGCCTTGGAAATCCACATCTCGACCAGCGTCGAGAAATTTGGCCGGCGGGCCAGTTGCCAGACGATGTCCTGGTCGTTGATGGCAAGCACCGGGCCGCCGGCCGGACCGATGCGCTCGCCGGTCCAAAGCCTGACGGCAAAGCCCGGCTTCAACGCCTCGACGACCGTGCGAACGATGCGTGCTGCTCTTTCGGTAGCGTCCATGCCGTCCCCCCTGCATTCGGTAGGCCGATCTTGTCCGCTTGAACCCCTGGCCGCAACCCGCTTGCACGAAAGGACGCGGCCAAGCCGGAAAAACGTCTTTTTCCATCCGGCGTCTTGTCTTTTGCTGCAACGCACCCCATCATCAGTGCGTGTTCAACAAACTGAAAGGAGGTGATCCGATGTCGAGTGATTTCGTTTTCCAGAACGTGGCCTCAGCGGATTGCACTTTCGGGAAGCAGTCTTCCCGTTAAGGCGCGAGATGCGCGGCGGGCGACCCCTCGGGTTGCCGCCAGGAGCCGCGCCATGGACGGAAACACGGAAGGCCGCCGGCTTCGAAAGAAGCGGCGGCCTTTTCCTTGTGCGGCCTACTGCGTCAGCGCGACCTTTTCGGTGTTGCGGATGATTTCCTGAAAGGCGGCGTCCAATTCCACCCCGGTCGACACCTCGAAATAATGTTTTTGAGCGGCGGAGGCATCTTTCGACGAACAGTCCTTCAGCACCGCCTTTGCCTGATCCCGCTCGGTTGCCGACATGTCCTTGTTGTTCAGGTCGAAGCCGATGGTGAAAATCTCGATGCCGTCATTTTTCATGTTGCCGCACAGCGTTTCGGCGTTGCCGCGCGCAAGATTGCCCTGGCTGTTGTAGCGGCCCCCGGCACCGGCGAAGGCGGTATTGAACTGGCCATCGGTCATCAGGATCGCGACCTTGGCGATCTTCTTCGCGTTGACGTCCGAGGCGCCGTTGCCGAGGCCGGCATTCTTGATCGCAGCGCGCCATTGCGGCGACAGCATATAGTAGGTCCACTGAATGGCGATCGCGCCGGCGGTATAACCGTCAGCCTGGAAGTCGTCGATCGAATCAAGCAATGCGCCGGAATCGGCGGTCAGCGGGATCACTTCCGCATCGGGGCACTTGTTCATTCCGCCGCCATCGAGATGATCATCCCGGTTGACCAGGGCGTAGTACTTCTTGCCGTTCTTGTCCGTGCGAACCGTATCTGGGCCGTCGGCAGTCAAATCCGCATCGCCGTTTTTGTCCTTGCGCTCCGTGGCGCAATTATCGGGGCGTGGCATCGCCGCGCCAACAATGGAAATGTAGTCGCTGAAGGACGGCAGAAGAGTTTTGCCCGTCTTGGCGACGAGAAGCGAACTGCCGGCCACGGGTGGCAGCTCAGAGCTCGCCGGCTTCTCGGCATAGACGTTTTCGGCCAGCTTGCCGGCGTTCACGCCGGAGGCGTAAGGCACAATCGCGACGCGGATGCGGGGGTTCTTCGGATCCTGGTTCCGGAGCATCGTCCGAACGGCGTTTTTCGCTGCTGCTTTCAGATCGCCGATCTTGTCGACCTTGCCCCGCTTCGCCATCGAGCCTGTTATGTCGAGCATCATGGCCACCTCGATCTGCTTGTCCGAATAGAGCGCTGTCGTCGAGGCGGGAACGCGCTGCATGTCGCGCGTGCCGAACAGCGGGAAATAGAAGGCGACGTCGGCATGGGCCTCCGCCTGCACCGTCCTGGCGGTCCTGTCGACCGTCAGCCTGTCGAGCACGATCTGGTTGGCCTGCAGGATGCCGGCCGTGCTGTTGGCGTCGAGGAAGGCCTGCACCGATTTGTTGGCGTCGGCCTCCTTGATCACGCCGGTCGTCAGGTCCCGCGCCGTCGACGTCACCGCGGCGTCGACCACGCTCTGCAGGCTCGATTTGGCGTTGTAGAGCTGGGTGATGTTGACGGCGAAGCCGACGCCCAGCGCCAAGACCGAGGCGGCGAATCCGAACAGGATGGCGAAATTCCCACCGCGATGCCTGGCAAAGTCGCCGGCCGCGTCCACAAGACCCCCGAAAATCCGCATCGTTCTCTCTCCGCTCGCCCCGGCCTCGTCGCCGGGCAAACGGATCGATGCAGGATTCCGGCCGGGCGCGGCCAGCGGCCGCGCACCAGGAACTAGATTATTGTTTTTGCTTCGCTTTCAAGAATGGAAAGGTGAATGACCGGTAAACGCCGATGCTGCGTTCGCGCGGCATTACCAAGCGCTTACCACGATCTTGCACGTCGCGGCACAGGGCGCGCGGCCGTGTCCCGCCACGGCACAGCGGCACCTGTGCCAGAGCGAGGCAGTATGGGGATACATGGAAACCCGGCTCAGGCCAGCATCTGCGCGGTGACCGTCCTGTCGATGGCGTGGTAGGGCGGGTTGAACAGATTGTTCTCCTGTTCGTAGGTCCATACCTTGAACAGGCTGAGCCGGTGCGGGCCGAAACTGTGCAGCAACGGCACGTCGGTGGCATCGCGTCCGCGCGCGATGACGATGCGGCCGATCCTCGGAACATTGTGGCGGGGGTCGAACGTGTACCACTTGCCGTCGAGAAACACTTCCATCCAGGCCGAGAAATCCATCGGCGCCGGATCGGCCGGCACGCCGATGTCGCCGAGATAGCCATTCACATAGCGTGCCGGAATGTTCATGCAGCGGCAGAGCGTGATCGCCAGATGGGCGAAGTCTCGGCAGACGCCGACCTGCTCCTCATGCGCCTGCGCCGCGGTGCGGGTCGAGCGGGCATAGCCATAGCCGAAGGACAGCCGGTTGTGGACGTAATCGACGATCGCCTGCACCCTCGCCCAGCCGGACGGCAAACGGCCGAAAAGCTCCCAGGCGAGCTGGCTCAGGTGATCGGTCTCGCAATAGCGGCTGCCCAGCAGATAAAACAGCACCTCGTCGGGCAGCTCGGCCACCGGCACCTCGCGTGCCAGCGTGTTGACCTCGTCCGTCTCGCCGCTGTCCTCGACCACGGCATCGTAGAGGATGCGAAAAGTGCCGGCGGGTGCGGTAAAGCGGCGGCACGAATTGCCATGCAAATCGCTGTAGAGCCTGGTCGGAACCGCGGGCGACGTCAGCATGCGCGTCTGCCGTTTGATGTCGGCCTGCCTGTCCCTGTGGATCTCGAGCATTGAAATCACCGGCGTGGCTCCAGCGCATTCAATGGCCATTTCGTAGCCGAGCCGAATCAGCATCGCGTCCCCCTTCGATGGTCGTGGAAAAGCAGCGAAGTTGAAACGCCGGAGGCGGATCGCGGTTCCCTGACTTGCGGAAAAGGGGACTGACCGAAAAGGTGGCCGCGCGGCTTCCAATGCCGGCGCCGGGACGTTACCATCGGCCCTCCCTCGAAAGACCTCCCCGAAATCAAGGAAAATCATGTACGCAGGCAGAAAATTCGCCGCCTTCCTCTTCGACATGGACGGCACGCTCATCAATTCCATTGCCTCGGCCGAACGGGTGTGGAGCGACTGGGCGCGGCGGCAAGGGCTCGACGTCGCCGCCTTCCTGCCGACGATCCATGGCGTGCGGGCGATCGAGACGATCGCCGGTCTGGCGCTCCCGGGCGTCGATCCGGCGCATGAGGCCGACCTCTTGCTCAAGGCCGAAGCCGCCGATCTGGAGGGCATTGTTCAGATCGCCAGCGCCGCCGCGTTTCTCAACGCGCTCCCGCCGGGGCGCTGGGCGATCGTAACCTCGGCACCGCGCGAACTGGCGCTCTTGCGCATGAAGGCCGCCGGCATCCCCGTCCCTGCCGTCCTGGTCGCGGCGGAAGATGTTTCACGCGGCAAGCCGGCGCCCGACTGCTTTCAGCTCGGCGCGACGCGGCTCGGTGTCGATGCGCGCGATTGCCTCGTGTTCGAGGATGCCCCGGCGGGCATCACGGCGGCCGAGGCGGCGGGCGCAGCGGTCATGGTCATAAACGCCACCCACCGGCATCCCCTGGCGACGCGGCATGCCGCGATCGCTGGCTACGACGCCATCGGCGTCACCGTCGACGAGCGCGGCTGGATCGCGCTCCAGCCGCAGCGAGCGGCGGCAGCGGCCTTCTAGGCTCTGGCGACAATCAAACACCCGATTGCCGGCAAATGAGCTGTTTGCTGGGCCGGCATATTAGAAATCGCTGGTCAGGCCCTTGATCTCCCAGTCGCCGTAGCGGCCGGGCTCCTTGCCGCCGCGGCCGCCGACTTCCTTCGGCACCGCGGCTTCCTTGCGGCGGTAGTCCTCGCGCCGCGCCGCGGCCTCTTCAAGCGCGCGGCGGGCGGCGGGCGTCAGCGTCTTCAGCCGCGCTTCGTCATCAGTGGCAGGTGTTTTACTGGTCTCGTCGTTCATGCGATATTCCGGCGGATTGAAACAGGCCGATTGAAACGGGTACCGGCGTTTCCCATCATATAGCGATGAGCCCACGAGGATCGACCCCCTTACATCACGACCAGGACGGGAGCAGACGATGAACACACTTCGCACCGCCATGCTTCTTGCCGCGATGACCGCGCTGTTCATGGGCGTCGGCTTCCTGATCGGCGGCACGGGCGGCATGATGATCGCCTTCCTGATCGCCGCCGCCACCAATCTGTTCAGCTATTGGAACGCCGACAAGATGGTGCTGTCGATGAACCGCGCCGTCGAGGTCGACGAGAAGAACGCGCCCGAATATTACGCCATCGTGCAGGCACTGGCCGAGCAGGCAGGCCTGCCGATGCCCAGGACCTACCTGATCGACAATCCGCAGCCCAACGCCTTCGCCACCGGCCGCAACCCGCAGAACGCGGCTGTCGCCGCTTCCACCGGCCTTTTGCAACGGCTGACGCATGAGGAAGTGGCCGCGGTGATGGCGCACGAGCTCGCCCACGTCCAGCACCGCGACACCTTGACCATGACGATCGTCGCGACCTTCGCCGGCGCCATCTCGATGCTTGGCAATTTCGCCTTCTTCCTCGGCGGCAACCGCGACAACAACAGCCCGTTCGGTTTTGTCGGCGTGCTGGCGGCGATGATCGTGGCGCCCTTTGCGGCGATGATCGTGCAGATGGCGGTCAGCCGCACCCGCGAATACGAGGCCGACCGGCGTGGCGCCGAAATCTGTGGACACCCGCTATGGTTGGCCTCGGCGCTTGACAAGATCGCCCGCGGCGCCGAACGCATACCTAATCCGGATGCCGAGCGTAACCCGGCGATGGCTCATCTCTTCATCATCAACCCGCTGCACGGCGAGCGCATGGACAGTCTGTTCTCCACCCACCCGAGCACCGAGAACCGCATCGCCGCGCTGCAAGCGATGGCGCAGCGCATGGACGGTGGTGTATCGCGGTCCCCGCAGCGCCAGGCGCCAGTGCCGCCGCAGGCCGACGAGCCGCAATCGGCAGGACCGTGGGGCAAGCCGGCCGCGCCGGAACCGCCGGCAGAGCCCAAATCCAATCCATGGGGTCGCAATCCGACCGGGCCCAAGGGCCCGTGGTCGTGAGCGTGGCGGGCAGAGCACCTCGACGCACAGGTGGTCAGGAAGACAAAAAGGACGGCGAGTTCGTTGCCGGCCTTGCCGCCCGCAAGGCGGCGGCGCGCCTGCTGGCCGCTGTCATCGATGCGAGGACGCCGCTCGACGGCCTGACCGACCATGAAAACGGCCATCCGCAATACAAGGCGCTAGACCTGCGCGATCGCGGTCTTGTGCGCGCCATTCTGGTCACCGCGCTGCGCTATCGCATGACCATTGCCGGGCTGCTGGCGCGGCGTCTGGAAAAACCGCTGCCGGCCAATGCCACCGCGCTGTCGCATATTTTGCATGTGGCGGCCGCGCAGATCCTGTTCCTCGACATTCCAGACAGCGCCGCGGTCGACCTCGCCGTCACCCATGCCAAGTCCGATCCCCGCACATTGCGCTTTGCCGGCCTGGTCAACGGTGTGCTGCGCACGCTCGCGCGGATCAAGGAGGCTGAACTTCCAGAGGCCCTTGCTACCACCGACGAAGCGCCGAAATGGTTTTCCGACCGTTTGAAGGCCGCCTATGGCGTGGACGAGGCCGGACGGATACTCGCCGCCCACCGCCAGGAGGCTCCGGTCGATTTCTCGATCAAGGCCGATCCGGAGCACTGGGCCGAAAGGCTCGGCGGCATTGCCCTGCCGACCGGCACGATTCGGGTGGAGAAGCTTGCCGGCCCGGTCACCGAACTGCCTGGCTTCGCCGAAGGCGCCTGGTGGGTCCAGGATGCCGCAGCCGGCCTGCCTGCCCGGTTGCTCGGTGATGTCGGCGGGCTTCGCGTCGCCGATCTCTGCGCCGCGCCCGGCGGCAAGACCGCCCAATTGATCGTGGCCGGCGCACGCGTCACCGCGATCGACACCTCGAAGAACCGGCTGGCGCGGCTGGCGCAGAATCTCGAACGCCTCCGCCTGTCGGCGGACGTCGTGCAGGCCGATCTCCTCCAGTACGAGCCGGACGAGCTGTTCGACGCCGTCCTCCTCGACGCGCCCTGCTCCTCGACCGGCACGGTGCGGCGGCATCCCGACGTGCCATGGACCAAGACTGTGGCTGATGTCGAGAAGCTCGCCGATCTCCAGCGCCGGCTGCTCGCGCGCGCCGTCACCCTGGTTAAGCCGGGCGGAAGGATCGTCTTTTCGAACTGTTCGCTCGACCCACTCGAAGGCGAGGAGCTTTATCGTGGCTTCCTCGCCGCGACGCCTGGCGTCGTTGCCGACCCGCTTCGCGCCGGCGAGATCATCGGCATCGATCCCTTCCTGACGCAGGAAGGCACGCTGCGCACCACACCTGCCGACCTCGATCTCGGCTCGCCGCAACGTTCCGGTCTCGACGGCTTTTTCGCCGCGCGCATGCGTCGCGCCAGCTAAGGCAAGTCCACGAAAGCTGCGTGACGATTCTCCGTCCGGAATTACGTGGAACAAGGATCTGGAGCGGAGTATGGATGCCCATCGGGCGCTGAACCGCTCAGGGGTTTAAGCATAGGAAGTTGCTGACTTTTTTGGGGAGCCTCCGCGGCAAAGCCAGGCGCAGCGTCACCGCTCGCGGGAATTCGCCTTCGCATGAATCGTTGAATCAGATAAGCTTGCCCTTGGGATAGAGGACGATCAGGAGGGGTTTTGGCACTTGCTGCCGGCAACACGACGCGTCTGTGGGCGCTTGTCGCGAAGGAGTTTTGGCGCAAAACGCGCCGGCGCCTGCGTGCCGGACCGGTTTATCGCTGGCGCTATTCCGGCCGCACGCCCGAACGGGTGCTGATCGCGCCGCCGGACCTGCGGCTGGCCGACCCGCAGATCGCGCTTGAGATCTACTATGGCCGCTATCCCTTGTCGGGACATATGGTCGAGACCGGCGGCAAGTCGCCCTTCCAGATCAGCGTTCCCAATTACGGCTGGCAGAAGACGCTGCATGGCTTTCGCTGGCTGCGTCACATGCGCGCCGCCGGCACCGAGCTTGCCGCCGCCAATGCGCGTGCGCTGGTGTCCGACTGGATCGCCACGCATGGAAACAACATTTCCGGCATTGCCTGGGAGCCCGGCACGGCTGCCAAGCGCATTATCGCCTGGCTGCAGCATTCCTCGATCGTGCTGCAAGGCGCTGAATTCCCGTTCTACCGCGCCTTCCTGAAATCGCTGGCCGTCCAGATCCGCTACCTCAGGTCGATGGCGCGCGAAATGCCTGACGGCAAGGACAGGCTGCGCGCCCGCATCGCCCTCGCCTTCGCCGCCCTGTCGCTGCCGGCGCCCGCATCGGCGCTGCGCGGCGCCACCCGCAACCTCGCCGAGGAACTCGACCGCCAGATCCTTCCCGATGGCGGCCACATCTCGCGCAACCCGATGGCGGTGCTGGAAATCCTCGCCGATCTTTTGCCGCTGCGGCAGACCTACGCCAACCAGGCGGAAGCGCCGCCACAGGCACTGATCGGCGCCATCGACAGGATGCTGCCGGCGCTGCGCTTCTTCCGCCACCAGGACGGCAGCCTCGCCCGCTTCAACGGCATGGGCGCCACCATCCATGACCGCATCGCCAGCATCCTGCGCCACGACGACACCGCCGGCTCGCCGCTGCTGCATGCACCGCATTCGGGCTATGAGCGGCTGTCCATGGGTGGCGTCACCGTCATCGCCGACACCGGCCCGCCGCCGCCCGTCCACGTCTCCAATGCCGCCCATGCCAGCTGCCTTGCGTTCGAGCTGTCGTCGGGCCGCCAGCATTACATCGTCAATGCCGGCATCGACACCTATGGCGCTGCCGAATTCCGGCCCCTGGCCCGCGCCACCGCCGCGCATTCGACCGCCACCATCAACGACACCTCGTCGGCGCGGTTCAGCCATTCGCTGCGCATCAACGATCTTCTGGGGTCGCCTTTGATCGGCGGCCCGCAGCATGTGCAGTGCAAGCGTATCGACCAGAAGGGCGTTCAAGGCTTCATCGCCCGCCATGACGGCTATATCCAGCGCTTCGGTTTCCTGCACGAGCGCGAGCTGAAACTGTCCTCGAACGGCAATGTGCTGACCGGCAGGGACCGCTTCCAGCGTCCTGGAGGTGCGGCGATCCGCAACAATGGCCGCGATTTCATCACCGTGCGCTTCCACGTCCATCCCGACATCAACCTTTTGCAGGACGAGCATGACCGCCTGGTGCTGACCGCCGAGCAGGCCGACAGCTGGGTGTTCACCTGCACCGAGATGGTGCCGGAGGTCGAGGAATCGATCTACTTCGCCGGTCTCGGCGGCCCGCGCCGAAGCCGGCAGATCGTGCTTGCCTTCAAGCCGTCCGACATCGCCGAAGTCCACTGGCAGCTCACCCGCACCTCTATCGCCGGCTATTCCGAAAACAACTGACCGCGCCTGCGCTGACCGAGCTTGCGCCTTGATTTCCTGATCTCATATGATACGGCGCGGGCCTGCCCCTCCAGCCGTGAAAGCACGCCCATGGCCGTCGCCGCCAAGAACATTCCCGCTCCCGACCTCGTTCCCGTGCGTCGCGCGCTGCTCTCCGTCTTCGACAAGACCGGCCTCATCGATCTCGCCAGGGCGCTCGCCGCTTCCGGCGTCGAGCTGGTGTCGACCGGCGGCACGGCAAAAGCGATCGCCGATGCGGGCCTGGCGGTCCGCGACGTCTCCGAGCTCACCGGCTTTCCCGAGATCATGGATGGCCGCGTCAAGACCCTGCACCCGTCGGTGCATGGCGCCCTGCTCGGCGTTCGCGATGATCCCGATCACGCCGCGGCGATGCACAAATATGGCATCGAGCCGATCGACCTGGTCGTCTGCAATCTCTATCCGTTCGAGGAAGTCCGCCGCTCCGGCGCCGACTACGCGGCGATCGTCGAGAACATCGACATTGGCGGCCCGGCGATGATCCGCGCCTCGGCCAAGAACCACGCCTATGTCGCCATCGTCACCGATCCCGGCGACTATGCCTCCGTGCTCAATGCGCTGGAGATGAATATCGGCTCGCTTTCGCTGGATTTCCGCAAGAAGCTCGCGGCCAAGGCTTTTGCCCGCACCGCCAGCTACGACGCGGTAATCTCGGGCTGGTTCGCCGAGGCGCTGGAGATCGAGCACCCGACCTGGCGCGCCTTCGGCGGCAGGCTGGAAACCGTGATGCGCTATGGCGAGAACCCGCACCAGGGCGCCGGCTTCTATGTCAATGGCGACAAGCGGCCGGGCGTGGCCACGGCGCGCCAGCTCCAGGGCAAACAGCTTTCCTACAACAACATCAACGATACCGACGCCGCCTTCGAGCTGGCCGGCGAGTTCGACCCGGCGCGCTCGGCCGCCGTCGCCATCATCAAGCATGCCAACCCGTGCGGCGTCGCCGAGGGTTCGACGCTGAAGGCCGCCTACGCCAGGGCACTGGCCTGCGATCCGGTCTCGGCCTATGGCGGCATTGTCGCTGTGAATCGCATCCTGGACGCCGAGGCGGCCGAAGAGATCGTGAAGACCTTCACCGAGGTCATTATCGCGCCCGGCGCCACCGACGAGGCGGCAGCGATCGTGGCCGCGAAGAAGAACCTGCGCCTGCTGGTCGCGGGCGGCCTGCCGGATCCGCGCGCGATCGGCACAACCGTCAAATCCGTCGCCGGCGGCCTGCTGGTGCAGGGCAGGGACAACGCCGTCGTCGACGACCTCGAGCTGAAGGTGGTGACGAAACGGGCGCCGACGCCGGCCGAACTGGCCGACCTGAAATTCGCCTTCCGCGTCGCCAAGCACGTCAAGTCGAACGCCATCGTCTACGCAAGGGACAGCGCCACGGTAGGCATCGGCGCCGGGCAGATGAGCCGCGTCGATTCCTCGCGCATCGCTGCCCGCAAGGCACTCGACGCTGCGGAAGCGGCGGGCTGGGCCGAGCCGCTGACCAAAGGCTCTGTCGTCGCCTCCGACGCCTTCTTCCCCTTCGCCGACGGCCTGCTGTCGGCCATCGAGGCCGGCGCCACGGCGGTGATCCAGCCCGGCGGCTCGATGCGCGACGACGATGTGGTTGCCGCCGCCGACGAGCATGGCATCGCCATGGTGTTCACGGGCGTGAGACACTTCAGACATTGAGCGCCTCACCCTCCCCCTTGTGGGGAGGGTCGGCGAGCGATGTTTGCGAAGCAAAGCTCGTGAGACGGGGTGGGGCCAGCGCCGTCCCCCACCCCGCTCCGCTTCGCGGATCGACCCTCCCCACAAGGGGGAGGGTAAATCACTCCGCCGCCCGGTCCGCCGGATACGGCGTCCTGATCAGGATCGCCATGCCTATGGCCAGGAACAGGATGATAACCGCCATGCCGAGCCGCGCCGAATCGCTCACCGCCGTGATGGTCGCCACCAGGAACGGCGCCAGGAAACTGGTCGCGCGCCCGGCCAGCGCATAGATGCCGAAATAGCGGCCGGATTCCGACGCCGTAACGCTGCGCGCCATATAGGACCGCGATGACGCCTGCACCGGCCCGAAGGCGAGCCCGATCAGCAATCCATAGAGGATGTAGGCCTTTTCCGCGGCGGTGCCGAACAGGCCCCCGGAATCGGTGGTCGAGAGCTGGATAAGCCCGAGCAGCGTGAAGCCGGGGCCGGTCGAGACGACGCCGATGGTGGCGACCGAAAGCATGACCAGCGCGATCATCACCACCGCCTTGGAGCCGAGCGCGGTGTCGAGCCGCGCAGCGATCCAGCAGCCGAAGATGGCGACGACGTTGAGGATGATGCCGAACATGCCGATCTCGGTGATCGACCACTGGAACATGCCGGCCGCGAAGGTGCCGCCGAGCGCCAGCAGCGCATTGACGCCGTCCTGATAGATCATGCGGGCGACGAGGAAGCGGAAGATGCCGCCGCGCCTGCGCACCTCGACCAAGGTCGACTTCAGCTCCGACAGGCCTTCGCGCACCGCAGGCTTGATCGGGATGCCTTTGATGGCATCGGGAGTGAAGAGGAACATCGGCAGGATGAACAGGAAATACCAGCCGGCCGACAGCGGCCCGGTGGCGCGGGCATCCTCGCCGAGCTTCGGGTCCAGCCCGAACAGCGGGTCGAGGCCGATGATGGTCTTGCCGGTCTCCTGCGATCCGGCCAGGAACAGCACGACGAAGATCAGCGCGATCATACCGCCGAGATAGCCAAGCCCCCAGGCCATGTTGGAGATGCGGCCGATCTCGCTCTTCGGCACCAGGCGCGGCATCATGGAATCGTTGAAGACGGTGGAGAATTCAGCCGCCACCGAGGCCAGCGAGAACAATGCCACGATCAGGAACAGGTTCGAGCCGGGCGCGGCGAGCCACAGCAGCGCCAGGCTGGCGATCTTGATCGCCGCGAAGAAGGCGATCCACGGCTTGCGCGGCCCGGTCTGGTCGGCGATCGAACCGAGGATCGGCGACAGCACGGCGATGACCAGTCCGGCCGCGGCGATGCCGTAGCCCCAGACGGCCTGGCCGGTGGTCGGATCGCTGGCCATGCGCGAAACGAAATAGGGGCCGAAGATGAAGGTGGTGACGACCGTGAAGAAGGGCTGCGCCGCCCAGTCGAACAACATCCACCCCCAGATGCCGCGCCCGGACGCCCGCTGCACTGCTACTTCGGCCATGTCCCCTCCGGTCGCCTTCGTTTCGTTGGGCGGTTCACCCCATGTCTGCATGTTTTCCGCTGGTCATGCAAACGAACACGAGTCGCGCGGCCGTTCTTTGGCTTACCCGCCTTCATTCCGACGAGAGCAAGGGCGCCGACCCTAGCTCCCCCTTGTGGGAGGTCGGACCGAAGGTCCGGGTGGGCGTCCGGCGCCGCCCCTCCCCGCTGCTTCGCAGGGCACCCGCCTGGGAAGGGTACGTCAGGCGATGGCTCACATCCCTGTCAGATCGCTCATCAGGCCCGATGCCACCGACAGCCGCGACACGGTGATGTCGCCGCCCTCGGTCAGCGCCTGCAGCCGTTCGCGGGTGCGGCCGATCCTCTCCCCGCCGGCCTCCAGCCACGCCGCCACCGGGTCGGCTGCCCCGGCGTGGTTCACGAGTGCCGCCACCGCGATGCCGCGCCGCGCGGTCCCGATCGTGTCGGTGGCGCGCGACAGGGCGAGCTGGTCGTAATAGTCCGCCGGTGTGATGGAGCGGGCCGCCTCCTCGACGCGCGGAATACGGAAGGCGTCGCTGACCGCGAAGAAGGCCTTCGCCGCGGCGACGATGTCGGCGCCTGCCGTTCGCGCCGTCAGCGCGATGTCGGGGATCAGCTCCGCCACATCGGCCAGCGCCAGTTGCGCTGCCAGCCTGTCCGGCGCCCCGGCCTTGACCAGTCCATGCCGCTTCTCGTCGATCCGTTCGCGCGAATAATCGGGGAGCAGCGAAACGAGTTTCGGCTCCAGCGCCTTGCGAGCCTCCCGCAATTCGGCGATGCGCTGGGCAAGCGGCGCCGTGCCGGCGTCGTTCTTCAAGTACCAGCCGCTGGTCACGTAGATCAGCCGGCTGACCGCCTGGTAGAGATCGAGCTGCATCTGGCCGTCGATCTGATTGTCGAGTGCGTCGATCTCGCGGTAAAGCGCCGGCAAGGCAAAGCCGTCGCGCACCACGGCGAAGGTGCGCACCACGTCGGCGGCGGTGCGCCCCGTTGCTTCCCGCAACCGGTTGACGAAGGAGGGACCGCCGCGGTTGACCAGCTCATTGGCGACGACGCGGGCGATGATCTCGCGGCGCAGGCGATGGCCGTGGATCTCGGCGGCATATTTCTTCGCCATCCGGTCGGGGAAATAACCCATCAGGTCGCGGTCGAAATGCGGCTCGTCAGGCACGTCGCTTGCGACGATGTCGGAAAACAGCACGATCTTGGCATAGGCGAGCAGCACGCCGAGCTCGGCCCTGGTCAGCGGCTCGCCGCGCGCCTCGCGCTCGGCAAGGGCCGCCGGCGAAGGCAACGTCTCGACCGTGCGGTCGAGCAGGCCGCGCGCTTCCAGCGCCGACATGAAGCGGGCCTGGTGGGCGATGTCGGCGAGGCCGCGCTTGCGGGCGATGGAGAGCGCCAGCGTCTGCTGGTAGTTGTTGGACAGGACCAGCTCGCCGACCTCGCCGGTCATCTCGGCGAGAAGCTTGTCGCGCTCAGGCCGGGTCAACGACCCTTTGCGCATGGCGGACGCCAGCGCGATCTTGATATTGACCTCGACATCGGAACAGTTGACCCCGCCCGAATTGTCGATGGCGTCGGAATTGCAACGCCCGCCATTCATGCCGAATTCGATGCGCGCGCGCTGCGTCACCCCGAGATTGGCGCCCTCGCCGATCACCTTGGCGCGCACGTCGAGCGCGGTGATGCGGACGGCGTCGTTGGCGCGATCACCGACCTCGGCGTTGGTCTCGGTCGAGGCCCGCAAATACGTGCCGATGCCGCCGAACCACAAGAGGTCGACGGGCGCCTTGAGGATGGCGCTCATGATCTCGACCGGCGTGGCGGTCGTCTTGTTGAGGCCGATCGCAGCAGCAGCGGCGGCCGGCAAGGTGATCGATTTCTGGCCGCGCGAGACGATGACGCCGCCCTCGGAGAGCTTGCTCTTGTCGTAGTCCTGCCAGCTCGAACGGGGAAGAGCGAACATGCGCTGGCGCTCGGCCATCGATGCCGCCATGTCGGGATCGGGATCGATGAAGATGTCGCGGTGGTCGAAGGCTGCGATCAGCCTTGTCTTCGGTGACAACAGCATGCCGTTGCCGAACACGTCGCCCGACATGTCACCCACCCCGACGACGGAGAAGGGCGTGGTCTGGATGTCGCGGTTCATCTCGCGGAAATGCCGCTTGACCGCCTCCCACGCGCCCTTGGCGGTGATGCCCATCTTCTTGTGGTCGTACCCGGCCGAACCGCCGCTGGCGAAGGCATCGTCAAGCCAGAAGCCATGGCTTTCGCTGATGGCGTTGGCGGTGTCGGAGAAAGTTGCCGTGCCCTTGTCGGCGGCAACGACGAAATAGGGGTCGTCCTGGTCGCGCCTGACAACGCCGGCCGGCGGGATGACGCCGTCGAGGCCGATATTGTCGGTGATCGACAAAAGGCTGGAAACGAAGTTCTTGTAGGCCGATGTGCCGGCTTCGAAGATGGCGTCGCGGCCGGCGCTCATCGGCAGCTTCTTCGGATAGAACCCGCCCTTGGCGCCGACCGGCACGATGACCGCGTTCTTGACCTGCTGTGCCTTGACCAGGCCGAGCACCTCGGTGCGGTAATCCTGGGCGCGGTCCGACCAGCGCAGGCCGCCGCGCGCCACCGGACCGAAGCGCAGATGCACGCCCTCGACCTCAGAGCCGTAGACGAAGATTTCCCGCCACGGTCGCGGCTCGGGCAATCCGTCGACCGAACGCGAATCGAGTTTGATCGCCAGCGACTGGCCCTTGGCTTTCGTATCGGCAACGAAATGATTGGTGCGCAGCGAGGCTTCGATGAGATTGAGGTAGCGGCGGATGATGGCGTCGTCGTCGATGTTGGGAACGTCTTCCAGCGCGTCCCTGATCTTGGCCTTGAGATGCTTTGCCGCCACCACGCCTTCCGTCTCGGCTGTCGGGCCGAGCCGGGCGATGAACAGCGCGTGCAGGCCGCGTGCGATCTCGGGATAGCGGTTGAGGGCCGCGGCGATGAAATCCTGGCTCTGCGGAATTCCGGCCTGCTGCAAATACCGCCCATAGGCGCGCAGGATGGTGATTTCGCCCGACCACAGGCCGGCGGTCTGGGCAAGGCCGTTGTAGCCGTCATTGTCGACGTCGCCGCGCCACACCGACAGGAACGCGTCCTCGAACAGCGCGCCGCCATTGCTGAGGTCGATCGGCTTTCCGTAGCTGTTCTCCAGCTCCATGTCGTGGATGAAGACGGTGCCGGGCTGATCACTATTGATCATGCCGGGCTGATCCCTATTGCCGGCCTTGTCGTCGCTGACCTCGAAGGTGCGCTCGCTGATGACGCGGAAGCCGATATTTTCCAGCACCGGCACGCGCCGCGACAGCGCCACCGGGCTGCCATGGTGATAGATTTTCAGCGCCGCCTGGTGCGGCTTCTGCTCGGCATGGCGATAGTAATCGATGGCGATCGGATTGCTGGCGCTGATCCTGGCGATACGCCCGGCATCGACCAGCGCCACACCGGCGCTGAAGGAGTCCCGGTAGCTTTCCGGAAATCGTGCCGCGATCCTCTTCAGCGCCGGGTCGCTGCCGCTGGTTTCCGCCGCCTCGGAAAGGGCGTCCTCCCAGGTGCGCACGATGTCGCGGATCGCCGCCTCGATCGTTGCCTGTTCGACCTTCGGCGTCTTGCCGCCGGAGCGGCCGATGATGAAATGCACGCGCGCCAGCCCGCCTTCCGGGAAGGCCGGGTAGTAGGCCGACAGCCGGCCTTCGAACACCGTCTTAAGGTAGGTGCCGACCTTCTCGCGCACGACGCTGTCGTAACGGTCGCGCGGCACGAAGACGAGGATGGAGACGAAGCGGTCGAACTGGTCGGCGCGCACCAGTGCCCGCACGCGCGGCCTCTCGACGAGGCCCAGAATGGCCGCGGCATGCTTCCTCAGGATCGGCACCGGTACCTGGAACAGCTCGTCGCGCGGATAGCTCTCCAGCACGTTGATCAGCGCCTTGCCGGAGTGGTCGTGCCGGTCGAAACCGGATTTGGCGATGACGGTTTCGGCCTTCGACCTGAGATAGGGGATCTTCATCACCGAGCGCGTGTAGGCGGTCGATGTGAACAGGCCGACAATGCGCAGTTCGCCCGCCAGAGCGCCCTTGGCGGTGTAGGTCTTGATGCCGATATAATCGAGATAGATGCGCCGGTGCACGGAAGATTTGGCATTGGCCTTGGTGACGATCAGCGGCTCCGGCCCATGCAGGAAGGCTCGAATCTCCGGCGTTGTCGTCACCGCTTCGGTGCCGCGCCGCAGCACCAGCACGTCCAGGTCGGACAATATGCCCAGGCCAGGCTTGTCGGCACGCTCCAGCGTGCCGCTTTCCTCGCCGCCGACATATGTGAATTCGCGCATGCCGAGGAAAGTGAAATTGTCGTCGCGCAGCCACTCCAGGAAGGCGATCGCCTCGGCCACGCTCTTCTTGTCCAGGGGTACCGCCGAATAGCGGAATTCCGAGATCGCCTGGTCGAGGCGGGCCAGCATCGGCTTCCAGTCGCTGACGGCTGAATGGACCTGGCCGAGTATCTTGCGCAGCCGCTCGGCCAAGCCGTTCGCCTGCTCCGGGGTCAGCCGGGGAATATGGACGTGAATGACGCTCAGCCGGTCGTGGCTGCCGTCGTCCCTGGCGAAATTGCCGTCGCCGAGAATTTCCTCGACGCCGTCCTTGCCATGGCGGACGGTGATGACGGGATGGGTGACCAGGGTCGGCTCGCCGGCACTCTCGGTGATCTCGCCGAGTATGGAATCGAACAGGAAAGGCATATTGTCGTTGACGACGGTGACGATCGTGACGGGTCGGCCCTCGCGAACGACGCCGGAATCGGTGTCGACGGCGACGGCGCACGCGCCCTTCTTGTGACCGGCGACCGCGCGGCCGGCGAGATCCGCGGCACGTTCGAGGTCGGCCACCTCATAGGCGGCAATGTCTTCCGCCGGCGCGCGGGCGAGCAGGTAGTCGGCAAGCCTGGCCGGCCTTTCCTGCGTCTTCGGCATCGCCGTGGCTTTCTTCTTCGACCTACTCGCCGATTTCACGCTGGCCATGACGCTTCTTTCCTCCCGTCGTATGCTTTTGCGGACTATGTAGCAGATGACCGCTATTTGGCGACAAAGGTTTGACGGCGTGCCAAGAATTATCGCAATTCGGCGGCAGCCGGCGACAAACGAGGAGGAATGCCCATGACCGACAAGATCACCGCGCTCGATCTCGCCGCTGCTGAGCTGAGCGATGCGACCAGGACCTATTTCGCCAAATGCGAGGAGAAGCTCGGCCTGATCCCCAACGTGTTGCGCGCCTATGCCTTCGACGACAAGAAGCTGCGTGCCTTCACCGACATGTACAACGATCTGATGCTGGGCGATTCAGGCCTGTCGAAGCTGGAGCGCGAGATGATCGCGGTCGCTGTCTCCTCCATCAACCATTGCTACTACTGCCTGACGGCGCATGGCGCCGCCGTGCGGCAGCTGTCGGGCGACCCTTCGCTCGGCGAGATGATGGTGATGAATTTCCGCGCCGCCGATCTTTCATCGAAGCAGGTCGCGATGCTGGAATTCGCGGTCAAGCTGACAGAGGAGCCGGCCAAGATCGTCGAAGCCGACCGCGCGGCCCTGCGTATGGCCGGCTTCACCGATCGCGACATCTGGGACATCGCCTCCACGGCCGCCTTCTTCAACATGTCGAACCGGGTGGCGGCGGCAATCGATATGCGCCCGAACTCCGAGTACCACGCCATGGCAAGGTGACGAGCAGGGCCTGACTCGGCAGTATATTAGCTATCGCTCATTCTCATTGCTTGTATGTCGGTTTGGTCCGATGATCGCCGGGCGGCATGACCGCATGCCGGTTCGATGCCGCCGACAAGGGAGGAGAACATGGCGAAATTTCTCTATGTCTATCACGGCTCCGGCAAGATGCCGACCGAGGAGGCCGAACGCAAAGCCGCGATGGATGCCTGGAACGGCTGGTACGGCAAGCTCGGCTCGGCCGTGGTCGACGGCGGCAATCCGGTCGGCATGTCGAAGACGGTGCTGCCCGACGGCAAGGTCGAGAACAATGGCGGCAGCAACCCGACCGCCGGCTACACGATCGTGGAAGCCAGGGACATCGACGATGCCGTCGCCAAGGCCAGGGATTGCCCGATCCTGATGAACCCGGCCTTCAGCGTCGAGATCGCGCCGATCATCGAAATGATGTGACGGTCACGAGCGCGCCGCGATCGCCGCGGCTGCACCGGCCATGGTGGTGGCGCTGACGCGGTTGGCGATTCTCATGGCGCGCTTGCTCTTCAGGAGCTTGCGCGCCTGGGCGGCGGCAAGCACCCAGGCAAGGTCGATCACGACAAGCACCACCGCCATGGTCGCCGTCAGTTCGATCCAGCCAACCACCGTCACCGAAGCAAGGTCGATGATGGTCGGCAGCAGGGCCAGGTAGAACATCATGATCTTGGGGTTGCCGAGCGTCACGGCCATGCCGGCGAAGAACAGTTTGCCGGGCGAGTCCTCGCGCGGCATCTCGCCTTCTTTCGCTTCGACAGGCGCGGTCCACATCTTCCAGGCGAGGTAAGCGAGATAGGCGACGCCGACCCATTTGACGATGACGAAAGCGAAATGGAAAGTCTGCGCCACCACCGCCAACCCGAACACGGCCAGCGACAGCCAGATGCCCTCGCCGATCCACATGGCGAGCAGGAACGGGAACACGTCGCGAAACCCCTTGGCGATGACGCGGGCAACGAGTGCCGCGATCGAAGGGCCCGGCGAACCGGCGGCCACGAAGAGCGCGGCGGCGAAGATCAGGAGCGAGGTGAGGTGCATGGCGAGGATCTCGGCTTGAAAACCTTCAATGCCAGACATTAGCGCAAGCGATCGAGTTTCGGTAGCATCAACATGCTTGCCGGCCCGGCATCACGCGGCTAGATAGATCGCCGCGAAACAATTTCGAGCTTCACTTTGCCTACGTAACCGCCGGTCTCGTCAACTCCCCGACACAATGCATGGCGCCGCCACAACGGTGCCTTTTTCCATTTCATGTGTTCCTCTGGGCGGCGGTTCGAGACCGGTTTGGCACTGCTGAACCGCTGTCGCATGCGCCGCGACGCCTGATCCCAAGAACCGCAGCCTACCGCCACGCCGCGCCCGCCTGGGCATCTCGACATTGCCGACCTGATGAACTTCCCGACGGGAAGGGCTTATCGGCATGTCTTCTATTCTGCGCATCCGCTGGACGGTCGCGCCTCAAACCGCACCACGTCCCCTGATCACCTGCAATCGCTGCGGCGACATCAAAGCCTATCGCAGCAACGGAAAGTTCCGCGTCAACGCCAACGGCAAGCGCATTGACGTCTGGCTGATCTATCGTTGTATCAACTGCGACAATTCCTGGAATTTCGGCATTTTTGAGCGCCGCAACCGCCGCGACATCGAGCCGGCGCTGCTGCGGGCGCTGGAGAGCAACGATGCAGCACTTGCCCGGCGCCAAGCATTCGATGTGACCGCACTGCGCGGCCAGGTGGGGCGTGTCGAGGAGTTTCCCGACGTCGACGTGCACAAGACGGCGCTTGGCGGGACAAGCGAAGCTGCAAGCGTGCTGGAGCTCCGGCTCGGGCTCGAAATGCCGATATCGCTGCGGCTCGATCGTTTGCTCGCCAACGAACTCGGCATCTCACGGTCGCGACTTCAAGCCCTGGAGGAGAAAGGCCTGTTGGTTGTCGATTGCGACGGGGCCAAGGCTTTGCGCAAGCCGGCACGCGACGGGACGACGGTCCGCGTCGATCTGGCCGGCGAACCCGACCGGCAGGCCATCATATCTGCCGCCAGGGGATGAACGGCAGAGGGGCGAAGCACCTGGTGCTCCGCCCCTCCCGGATACGATCAGAAAGCAGAAATTACGCGGCGCCGACGGCCTTGGACGATTTCTCGAAGCGCTTGCGCTCGTTGGGATCCAGATAAAGCTTGCGCAGGCGGATGGTCTTCGGTGTCACCTCGACCAGCTCGTCGTCCTGGATCCAGGCCAGCGCGCGCTCCAACGTCATGCGGATCGGCGGTGTCAGCTTGACCGCCTCGTCCTTGCCGGCGGCGCGGATGTTGGTCAGCTTCTTGCCCTTCAGCACGTTCACTTCCAGGTCGTTGTCGCGGGAGTGGATGCCGATGATCATGCCCTGATAGACCTTGACGCCCGGGTCGATGACCATCGGGCCACGATCCTCCAGGTTCCACATGGCGTAGGCGACGGACTCGCCCTGCTCGTTGGAGATCAGCACGCCGTTGGTGCGACCGGGCAGTTCGCCCTTATAGGGCTCATAGGCATGGAACAGCCGGTTCATCACGGCGGTGCCGCGCGTGTCGGTCAAGAGTTCCGACTGGTAGCCGATCAGGCCGCGCGTCGGCGCGTGGAAGACGAGGCGCTGGCGGTTGCCGCCGGAGGGGCGCAATTCGACCATCTCGGCCTTGCGCTCGGACATTTTCTGCACGACGACGCCGGCATGCTCCTCGTCGACGTCGATGACGACTTCCTCGACCGGCTCCAGCAATTCGCCGTTCTCGCCCTTCTGCATGACCACGCGCGGCCGCGACACGGCGATTTCAAAGCCCTCGCGGCGCATGGTCTCGATCAGCACGGCAAGCTGCAATTCGCCACGGCCCGACACGAAGAAGGAATCCTTGTCAGGCGATTCCTCGATCTTGAGCGCGACATTGCCCTCGGCTTCGCGCAGCAGGCGGTCGCGGATGACGCGGCTGGTCACCTTGTCGCCTTCCGTGCCGGCCAGCGGCGAATCGTTGACGAGGAAAGACATGGTCACGGTCGGCGGATCGATCGGCTGCGCGTGCAGCGGCTCGCTCACGCTCAGGTCGCAGAACGTGTCGGCGACGGTGCCTTTGGACAGGCCGGCAATGGCGACGATGTCGCCCGCCTGCGCTTCCTCGATCGGCTGGCGCTCGAGGCCGCGGAAGGCCAGTATCTTGGAAATGCGGCCGGTTTCGATCTGGGTACCGTCATGATGCAGCACCTTGACCGCCTGGTTGGCCTTCAGCGTTCCGCTCTCGATGCGGCCGGTGATGATACGGCCGAGGAACGGATTGGCTTCCAGGATAGTGCCGATCATGCGGAACGGGCCGGGATGCACGGTCGGCGCGGGCACATGCTTGAGGACGAGGTCGAACAGCGGCGACAGGCCCTGGTCCTTGGGACCTTCCGGATTTTCCGAGACCCAGCCGTCGCGCCCCGAACCATAAAGGATCGGGAAGTCGAGCTGCTCGTCGGTGGCGTCGAGCGCGGCAAACAGGTCGAACACCTCGTTGACCACCTCGACATGGCGGGCGTCCGGCCGGTCGATCTTGTTGATGACGACGATGGGCTTCAAGCCGACCTTGAGCGCCTTGCCGACGACGAACTTGGTCTGCGGCATCGGGCCTTCGGCGGCGTCGACCAGCACGATCGCCGAATCCACCATCGACAGGATGCGCTCGACCTCGCCGCCGAAATCGGCGTGGCCGGGGGTGTCGACGATGTTGACGCGGGTACCCTTCCAGTCGACCGAGGTCGCCTTGGCCAGGATGGTGATGCCACGTTCCTTTTCGAGGTCGTTGGAATCCATGGCGCGTTCGGCGACGCGCTGATTGTCGCGGAAGGCGCCGGATTGTTTCAGAAGCTGGTCGACAAGGGTGGTCTTTCCATGGTCGACGTGCGCGATGATCGCGATATTGCGGAGGTTCATGATCTGGTCTCGGGAGCGTTGCAGGCAGCAGGCCAAAAGGCGCCGCCTCTTTCGTGTTGCGCGGCTCATACAGGGTTTTTCGCATTTGCGAAAGAGGAAGCGCGACACCAAATAATCATCAAATCTTAAGCATCGCCATGTGAAATGGTTTTGTTAACCAAGGCGGGAACCTTTTGCGGGCCCGGGCAGTTCGAACACCATGACCAACGCAGTCGTCAAATTTCGGCCGATTCTCGTAACTGCGGCTCTCGCCGTGCTGCTGGCTGCCGGCGCCGCCCAATCCGCGGCGACGCTCAAGGAAGCGCGGCCTGCTCTGCCGAACGATGTCCCGAGCGCCGAACAGGTCTTTGCGGATGCGCCCGATGGCGTCGATCCGGTGGTGACGGGGCCCGTCAGCGCGGCCTTCAAGCAAAGGCAGGAAAGCGCCAATTGCGATAGCGCGGTTTGGCCCAACGTCCCGTTGGTCTGCTATCCCGACTGATCGGCTGCGCGCCGTCGGCGAACTGCCGATCTCCCCCTTATTGAAAGATCGCCAATCTGACCGACGGCACACTCGTTCGAAGGCGCACTATGCCGCTTGCGGCTCCGGGTCGAACGCCGGCCGGCTGGTGTTGATTAGGAGCGAGATACAGGCGGCGGCAATCGCGGTCATGCCGGCGATCAGGAAGGCCAGTTCGTAATTGCCCTGCAGTTCGCGCATGGTGCCGCCGAAGAAGGCGGCGGTTGCCGCGCCCACCTGATGGCCGGCGACGATCCAGCCGAACACGATCGGGCCGCTGCGGTCGCCGAAGGCTTCATTGGCGAGCCGCAGCGTCGGCGGCACGGTGGCGATCCAGTCGAGACCGTAAAGCACGGCGAAGATGATCAGACTGGTCGCCGAAAAGCCGGAATAGGGCAGATAGATCAGCGACAAGCCGCGGATCGCATAATAGACGCCGAGCAGCTTGCGCGGATCGAAACGGTCGGTGAGCCAGCCCGACAGCGTGGTGCCGATCAGGTCGAAAATGCCCATCATCGACAACAGGCCAGCCGCCTGCACCTCGTTGATGCCCATATCGCCGCAAAATGCGATGAGATGCGTGCCGACCAGCCCGTTGGTGGTGAAACCGCAGACGAAGAAGGTGGCGAACAGGTACCAGAAGACGCGCGTGCCGGCGGCGCGGCGCAGCGTGGTCAGCGTGTGGGTCAGGAAATTGCCTTGTGCCGCCGGCGGTACCGGCGGCACGTCGTCGGCTTCCGCGCCGTAGCGCACCATGCCGATCGATGCCGGGCGTTCCGGCACCAGCAGCAGCACCAGCGGCACCAGACAGGCCGTTGCGACGGAGATGGCGGTGACGACCGGCTTCCAGCCGCCTGACTGCGCCAGCGAGGCCAGCAGCGGCAGGAAGACCAGCAGACCGGTGGCGCTGGAGGCCGACATCAAGCCCATGACGAGACCGCGGTTGGTCTTGAACCAGCGGTTGACGATCGTGGCGCCGAGCACGGTGGCGACCGCGCCGGAGCCGACGCCGGAAAACACGCCCCAGGTGATCAGCAGATGCCATGGCTTGGTCATCAGCAGGCTGAGCGCGGTGGAGGCCGACATCACGACAAGCGCGGCAAGCAGCGTGCGCCGCAGCCCGATCCGCTCCATCAGCGCAGCGGCAAACGGTCCGGTCAGGCCGTAGAGGAAGATGCCGACCGCGGCAGCCAGCGACACCACGTCGCGCCGCCAGCCGAAACTTTCCTCCAGCGGCAGCATCATGACGGCTGGCGCGGAGCGCAGGCCGGCCGCGATCAGCAGGCAGAGAAAGATGACGGCGACCACGACGAAAGCGTAGCGCTGGCCAAATGGACGGGATTGAGCTAGCATGTTACTGACCGGTACGTTGCAGGATGGAAACATGTATACGTACCGATCGGTAACAGTGTCAACCGAGACCGCGAATGCCACCAGACAATAAAATTGAACCGTCCATCAGCAGCGCTCACGCGTCGGCTCCGCCAAAGGCGGCGGAAAAGATACTCGGCGTGGCGCGCGATCTGTTTTACCGGCAAGGCATCAGGGCAATTGGCGTCGATGAGATCGTCAGGCGCGCAGGGGTCACCAAGCCCAGCCTCTATCGCAGCTTTCCCTCCAAGGACGAATTGGCCGCCTCTTATCTGCGCCGATACGACCTCGAATTCTGGGAACGCTTCGACGAGGCGGTGAACGCCCATCCCGGCGATCCGCGCGCGCAAATCCGAGCCTTCCTGACCCGCGTCGGCAAGCGCACGCAGAAGCCTGACTATCGCGGCTGCGGCATGACCAATGCGGCCGTAGAATATCCCGAGCGCGGCCATCCGGCGCGCGTGGTGAGCGAGGACAACAAGCAGGAACTGCGCCGCCGCCTGCGCGCCATGGCCGCCGCGATGAATGCCGCCGACGCCGACACGCTGGGCGACGGTCTGCTGCTTCTGATCGAAGGCGCCTATATCAGCGGCCAGTTGTTCGGCGCCGGTGGCCCGGCGGCGTCGGTGGCGATCAACGCCGATCTGCTGATCGAGGCGAGCTTGAAGAAATAGTGTTTGGCGATAGGCTGCTGCGACCTTCAACGGAGATGTCCGCGATGCGCAGCCTGGTTCTTCCGCTCGTTCTCGCCAGCGTCTGCCAGGCAGCGCATGCCGGCGAGATATCGAGCGCCTACACCGATCTTGACTGGAAGAACGACTGCGTCACCTATGCGCAAGCCGGGGACGGCGATGGCGACTGGGCCGACCTCGCCTGTTCGGGCTATCGTGGATATCCGGTGCTGATCGCCTATGACGATGCGCGCGAATCGCTGTTTTATGGTTTCCCGCCCGGCGGCGACATGACATCGGTCTGGGAAAGTTTCTCCGGCTTCAATTCCTCAGGCGCCAGGATCGAGTGGCGCATCGAGACCGACGGCGACAAGGCGGTGCCGTTCGCGGTCATTCACCGCCGCTCGATCAGCAATCCGGAAGACGAGAAGAAACCCACCGACGTGCTGCTCGTCTCCAAGGTCGCGCAAATGGATGCGCGCGACGGCTGCACGGTCGCACTGGTGCTGGCTACAGGAAATCCTGCCGCCAACGATCAGGCGCGCAAGCTTGCCGACGAGAAAGCACGGTCCTTCGCCTGCGGCAAGGACCGGCGCACCGTCATCGGCGAGGTACCGGCTTTCGGGCGCGTCGACAATTGAAGGACAAGCGTTCGCCGCTCGCCGACGTGTCAAATGCTTCTGTTTTCACGCGCCCTCGTCATCACCGTTGAGGAACAGCAATGTCTCGGAGCGCGCTGGTCTGCTTGTTGTGGGCTCAGCCGTAGATCTGCTTGTGGACCTGATAAAGCATTTCCGAGCGGTCGGCGCGCATGTCGGCCAGATCGCGGCTGGAGAAGCTGTCGATTTCAGCGACGAGGCGGTTGTAGTTCTTGCGCTTGGCGATGCTGCTGCGGGCGCGGGTCAAGAGGCTGTCGAGGATCATAGCGAGTTTCCTTCTGGGCCGCATTTGGCGGCCGGTTTCTTCCTCCCTTGATCGATACGGAGCATGACATAGGAATGGTGCATCGCAAAAAGAAGATGTTGCAATGCACCATTGCGCTATGTGCATAGCCGGTTAATGGCGCCTGAACGCCACCCCCGGCGCCGGCGCATTGCCCTTCCGTGATGGGAATGCCGGTTCCTGTCGTTTTGTCTTACAAATTGCGGAAATGTCATCGCCGCCGACCTTGCCATATCGATCTCCTGCTGGCTTGATCGCCGCCGGATTGCCAACGTTACCGGGAGGAAAGAATGGCCGCCGCCGACTACGAAATTCTCGATCCGCGTTTTGCGCGGCTGTTCAACGGCAATGCGCAAGTGGATAAGCTCTTCACCGGCTGCCGATGGGCGGAAGGGCCGGCCTGGTTCGCCGCCGGCCGCTATGTCGTCTGGTCCGACATCCCGAACAACCGCATGATGCGTTACGACGAGACCGACGGCAGCGTCAGCGTGTTTCGGCAGCCATGCGGCAATTCCAACGGCAACACCGTCGACCGGCAGGGCCGGCTGGTGACCTGCGAGCATTCGGGGCGCCGCGTCAGCCGCACCGAGTTCGACGGTTCGGTCACCACCATTGCCGCAAAATGGAAGGGCAAGCGGCTGAATTCGCCCAATGACGTGGTGGTCAAGTCGGACGGCTCGATCTGGTTCACCGATCCAACCTACGGCATCGACACCGATTACGAGGGCGACAGGGCCGAGAGCGAGATCGGCGCCTGCCATGTCTACCGGGTCGATCCCGGTACCGGCGATGTCGAGGCTGTCATCACCGACATGGTCAGGCCGAACGGGCTGGCTTTCTCGCTCGACGAGAGCAAGCTCTATGTCGTCGACACCGGCCGCACGCATGGCGCGCAGAACCCGGCGCATATGCGGGTATTCAATGTCGGCGAGGGCGGCAAGAAGGTCTCGGGTGAAAAAGTCTTCGCCGACTGCACCGCAGGCCTGTTCGACGGCTTCAGGCTCGACGATGCCGGGCGCATCTGGACCAGCGCCGCCGATGGCATCCATTGCTACGATCCGGACGGAACGCTGATCGGCAAGGTCAAGGTGCCCGAGGTGACGGCCAATTGCGTGTTCGGCGGCGCCAAGCTGAACTGTCTCTACATTGCCGGCACCACCTCGCTCTACATGGTCCGGCTGATGGTGAACGGCGCCAAGACCTACTGAGCTGAATTAAAGGGAGGATCGTCATGCCATTCGTCAACATCCGCATCGTCAAGGAAGTGATCGCCGCCGATCCGGCCGGCAAGAAAGCCGACATCGCCAAAAAAGTCACGGCGGCGATCATGGACGCCACCGGGCTCGGCAATGACGATGTCTGGGTGGTCTTCGAGGAGGTCAACGCCCGCGACTGGTACGTCGGCAAGACCGATGTCGAGACGCTGAGAAAAGGGTAGGCGCTAACGCGCGCGAATGAAATCCGCGAAAGCGGACAACGCATCGCGCGTTGCCAACGCGTTCGCCTGCTCCCCCAGGACGGCCTCCACCTCAGCTGGCTTCTTGCCGAGCAGCCCGATCTCCAGCCCGCCGTCATAAAGCGCGAAGGACATGGTGCGCATGATCTCCGCCAATGCGGCGCGGGCATAGAGCGAGCGCGGCGAGGCGTGCACCAGCATGGCCGGCTTGTCGACGGCGGCATCGCGCGACACCAGCCAGTCGAGCGCATTCTTCAGGCCGCCCGGCACGCCATGCGCATATTCCGGGCATGAGATGATGACGCCGTCGGCGGCGGTGACGGCATCGATCAGCCTGGACGCTTCGGACGGCGTCCGCTCACCCTCGTCGTCGGGGTTGAAGATCGGCAGCAGGCCGAGTCCTTCATGGATGGCGACGCGGCAGCCCTCTGGCGCGTTCCACGCCAGTGCCGCGACCAGGGCCGAATTGGTGGAGGCCGCCCGCAGGCTGCCGGAAATGGCAAGGAGGTTCAGCAAGGCGACGCTCGGACGAATCTTCCGCGCACGCTACCACATCGTTTGCTTGTATTCGTCGTCCAGCCAGCGGTCGGTCGCCTCGGCCGAATCGGCGAGCGCCAGTTGGTCGCGCAGGATCTGACCGAGCGTCGGCAGCGTGGCGCGGTCGTACCAGCTGTTGGGCTTCCACAAGTCGGAGCGCATGAAGGCCTTGGCGCAATGCATGTAGGCGGCCTTGACGGCGACCACGACGACGCTCTGCGGCTCCTTGCCGTCGACGGCCAGCCGTTCGCGCAAACCCGCGTCGACGGTGATGCGGGCGTCGCCGTTGACGCGCAGCGTCTCGTTCATGCCGGGAATGAGGAACAGCAGCCCGACCGACGGGTTGAGCAGGATGTTCTCCAGCGTATCCAGCCGGTTGTTGCCGGGCCGGTCGGGGATGGCGATGGTCCTGTCGTCAAGCACGGCGGCGAATCCTGGCTTGTCGCCTTTGGGCGTCACATCGGCATTGCCTTCGCCGTCGGAGGAGCCGATCAGCACGAAGGGGCTCTTGCCGATGAAGGAGCGGCAATGGCCGTCCAGCGCCTTCAATTCCTTGCGGATCGAACCATCCGTCGGACGCGGCGTCTTGTAGATCGTCCGCAGCTCTTCGCGCGTGGTAACGAATTCCATGGCACTCCCCCCAATTTGCAGGCCTTACTTGCCGGCCTTCTCTTCGCCGCCGGTCTTGTCGTCCAGCGAATGGCGCAGGATCAGCGGCATCTGGCTGAAGGTGAACAGAAGCGTGATCGGCATGATGCCCCAGACCTTGAAGGTAACCCAGGCATCGGTCGAAAAATTCCGCCACACCACCTCGTTGACGAGGGCCAGGAACAGGAAGAACAGACCCCAGCGGAAGGTGAGTTTTCTCCAGCCCTCGGCATCAAGCCTGAAGGCGGAATCGAAGACGTAGCCAAGCAGCGATCTGCCGAAGAACAACCCTCCGAGCAGCACGCCGCCGAACAGCGTGTTGACGATGGTCGGCTTCATCTTGATGAAGATGTCGTCCTGCAGGTAGAGCGTCAACGCGCCGAAGATGAAGACGACGACGCCCGACACCATCGGCATGATCGGCAGGGTGCGGGTGAGTAGCCACGACGCGACCAGCGCGATCGCGGTGGCGGCCATGAACAGGCCGGTGGCGACGAAGATCGGGCCGCCGAATTCAGCCAGCGCCGGGAATTTCTGCGTCAGCCATTCGCCTCGCGCATTGGCGAAAAAGAACACCAGCAGCGGCCCTAGCTCGAGAACGAGCTTGAGCAGCGGGTTGACGCCTTCCTTCTTCTCTTTCTGCGGGTCGGACGGATCGCGTTCGAGAATGGGTGGGTTCATATCTTCCTTCTTACGCACGATCCGGTTGAAGCAATCTTCCCCGGGATCATGCCGTTACGCAACGCCAGCGATCGCCCTGGCGAATTCGCTTGCCGAGAACGGTTCGAGGTCGTCGACCTGTTCGCCGACGCCGATGAAATAGACCGGCAATCTGTGTTTTGCCGCGATCGCCACCAGAATACCGCCACGCGCCGTGCCGTCCAGCTTGGTCATCACCAGGCCGTTGACCCCGGCGACATTGCGGAAGATCTCGACCTGGTTGAGCGCGTTCTGGCCGGTGGTGGCGTCGACCGTCTGCAGCACGGTGTGCGGGGCTTCCGGATCAAGCTTGCCCAGCACGCGCACGATCTTTTCCAACTCGGCCATCAGCTCGGCCTTGTTTTGCAATCGGCCGGCGGTGTCGATGATCAGCACGTCGGAACCCGCTTCCTTCGCCTTCTCGAAGGCATCGTAGGCGAGGCCGGCGGCATCGGCGCCGAGCTTGGAGGCGATGACCGGCGATTTCGTCCGCTCGCCCCAGATCTTGAGCTGCTCGATGGCGGCGGCTCGGAAGGTGTCGCCGGCGGCCAGCATCACCGACAGGCCGCCATCGGTCAGTTTGGCCGCCAGCTTGCCGATGGTCGTGGTCTTGCCGGTGCCGTTGACGCCGACCACCAGGATGACATGCGGTTTGTGGCTGAGGTCGAGTTCCAGCGGCAGGGCGACGGGGGTCAGCACCTTCTCGACCTCCTGCGCCATCACGGTGCGGACCTCGGCGTCGGAGACATCCTTGCCGTAGCGGCTGGCGGCCAGCGAATCGGTGACGCGCAAGGCGGTCTCCAGCCCGAGATCGGCGCGGATCAGCACGTCCTCCAGGTCCTGCAGCGTGTCGTCGTCGAGCTTGCGCTTGGTGAAGACGCCAGCAATGTTGCCCGACAATTCGCGCGAGGAACGGGCAAGCCCGTCCCGCATGCGCTGGAACCAGGAGCGCCGCGGCGCCGGCTCCGGCGCCTTCTGCGGCTCGGCCTTCTGCTCCACTTTTTTGGCGACCGTCACCTTGACGGGAGCGGGCGTGGGCTTGGGCGGCGCGGGAACTGCCTCAGGTTCCGGCGCGATCTCGGCGCGCACAGGCTGCGGCTCGATCGGCGCAGGCTGGCGAATTGGCGGCGAGATTTCGGCGGCAGTTTCGGCACTGGGTGCCAGGTTCTCGACAGGCTGGCGCCCCTCACCCTTACCCTCTCCCCATGAAGGACGGAGAGAGGGAGGCGTTGGCGATGGAACTTCTTCCTTCTCCCTGTCACTATACGGGGAGAAGGCGCCGGCAGGCGGATGAGGGGGGGCGCCGGCCTGTGACGGCTGCGCCGAAGACGGTGTCGTAGGAATCTCGATTGGCGCCGGTGTCTCGACCGGAACTTCGGCGGGCGTCGGTACTTCGGCGGGTGCCGGTTCCGGCAGCTGCTCCGGGCGCGACGGGACAATTTCCGGCTCGGCGGGCGCTGGCGGCGGTACCTCCTGCGGCCGCGGTTCGGGCGCAGGCTCCGGAATGGCCGGAGGTGTCGGAACTTCCTCAGGTGCCGGCGGCTCCGGGCGCTCGGGCGTCGGTGCCGGTTCCTCCTCCGGCCGCGGCTCCGGCAGCGGTTCCGGCTCGGGCGGAACAGTCGGCTCCGGCACCGGCGGAATGGCCGGGGCAGGCTCGGGTGTCGGCTCCTCGGGCGGCGCGGGCTCGACGGGAGGCTGAGCCTGGGTCTCCTCCCGCTTCAGGAATTCCGGAACGGCCTGCTCGGCCGCCGGCTTCAGCGTGTCGAGCTGATCCCATTTGATCGGCGGCAGCGGGGCGGTCTCGTCGACGCGCTCCTCGACGACCTCCTTCTTGCCGAACGAAAATATCTTCTTGAAGAACCCGGCCATCTCTTGCGTTTCTCAGGCGGCGCGGGCGGCAAGCGGGGCCGCGATCAGCCGGGCGCCGTCATGACCGGTGACTGTTGCTTCGACGATCTCGCCCGGCGCGCCGGTGGCGAGCGCGGCGAGCGTAAACCCTTCGGTGCGGCCGAGCCCGTCGCGCTCGATCAGGATCGACTGGCGCGTTCCGGAGAGCGACGACAGATGGCGGCGATATGCGGTCTCGCCGGCGGCGCGCAGGCGGGCTGCCCGCTGCTTGACCACTTCGCGGCGGACCTGCGGCATGCGCGCGGCGGGTGTGCCTTCGCGCGGCGAAAACGGAAAGACGTGCAGGTGGGTCAGCCCGCATTCCTCGACGATCTTTGCCGAATTTTCGAACATCGCCTCCGTCTCGGTCGGGAAGCCGGCGATGATGTCGGCGCCGAAGACGACGTCGGGGCGCAGCTTGCGCACGTCTTCGCAGAAGCGGATCGACTGATCGCGCAGATGCCGACGCTTCATGCGCTTCAAAATCATGTCGTCGCCCGATTGCAGCGACAGATGCAGATGCGGCATCAGCCGCGGCTCGGTGGCGATGACGTCGAGCAAATCGTCGTCGGCCTCGATGGAATCGATGGAGGAGAGGCGCAGGCGCTTCACGTCCGGCACCTGGCGCAGGATCGTCTTCACCAGCCTGCCGAGTTTCGGCGCACCCGGCAGGTCGGCGCCGAAACTGGTCATGTCGACGCCGGTCAGCACGATCTCGGCATAGCCGTTGCCGGTGAGCCGCTTGACCTGTTCGACCACGGCGCCCATCGGCACCGAGCGTGAATTGCCGCGGCCATAGGGGATGATGCAGAAGGTGCAGCGGTGGTCGCAGCCATTCTGCACCTGCACGAAGGCGCGTGCCCTGCCCTCGATGGCATCGACCATATGGCCGGCGGTCTCGCGTACGGAGAAGATGTCGTTGACGCGCGCCTTCTCGCTGTCGTTGACGCCGAAATCCGGCAGCGCGCGATAGGAATTGGCCTTCAGCTTCTCCTCATTGCCGAGAACGAGATCGACCTCGTCCATGGCCGCGAAATTCTGCGGCTCGGTCTGCGCCGCGCAGCCGGTGACGATGATGCGAGCTTCGGGGTTGTCGCGGCGCGCCTTGCGGATCGCCTGTTTGGCCTGGCGGACCGCTTCGCCGGTGACGGCGCAGGTGTTGAAGATGACGGCGCCGCCAGCCAGCCCACCGAGGCCCGCAGTTTCGGCCTCGCGCCGCATCACCTCGGATTCATAAGTGTTCAGCCGGCAGCCGAAGGTCACCAGTTCGATGCGATTGGGGCCCTTCCCCACATCGCCATCCTTGAAAGGAGCGGGCATCAGGCCGCGCTTTCGGTGTCGCGCGCCCAGGCGCCGCTCGAGGGATCGAAGCTGCCGGAAAACTCCCATTCGGCCGCACCGGTCAGGATGACATGGTCGTTTTCAAGCCATTCGACGTGCAGCGAGCCGCCGCCGGGGGTCAGTAGATTGACGCTGCGCCCGGTGCGCCGGGTGCGGGCCGCAGCCACGACGGCGGCGCAGGATGCCGTGCCGCAAGCCTTGGTCAGGCCGGCGCCGCGTTCCCAGGTGCGGATGATCATGCTGTCGGGCGAGGTCACCTGCGCGATGGTGATGTTGGCGCGCTCGGGGAAGATCGGATGGTTTTCGAGCAGCGGTCCGAAGCGGTCGAGTTCGTAGGACCAGACGTCGCGGTCGACCCAGAAGATGGCATGCGGATTGCCCATGGAGACGACCGAGGGCGAATGCAGCACCGGGGCGTCGATCGGGCCGACCTGCAATTCGATCATGCGGGTATCGCGAAACTCCTCAGCGAGCGGAATGTCCCGCCAGCCGAAGCGCGGCGTGCCCATGTCGACCGAGATCGAGCCGTCGGCATGTTCCTGCGCGTTGAGGATTCCGGCGACGGTCTCGAAGGTGAATGTCTTTTGTCCGGTCTCGGCCGCCAGCGCCTGGACGACGCAGCGCATGCCGTTGCCGCAGGCCTGCGCGCCCGAGCCGTCCGAATTCAATATGTCGATGAAATAGGCCGTACCCGGCGTCCGCGCCTCATGGATCGCCATGATCTGGTCGAACCGCGTCGAGGCATCGGCGTTGAGCGCGATCGCAGCTGTCGGCGTCACCCGGTCGGCACGGCCGCGCATGTCGGCAACGATGATCTCGTTGCCGATGCCGTTCATCTTGGCGAAAGGGGCGGTGCCTGCCATTTCTTCCGGTCATTCCGTACTGTTTGCCGCTATATGGCGGAAAAGGGCGGGAATTACCAGTGCATCGCGCCTTCAGGTGACGGCGAAGACGCCGAGCACGATCAGCAGGAATATGATCAGCACGATACCGATCAGGATGCGCGCGCCGGTGGCGGCCGCACCTGCTAATGCCGGCATGCCGAGCAGGCTCGCAGCGGCGGCGATAATCAGGAGAATGATGATCCATTTAAGCATGGAAATGCCTCGCAAAGCGATAGAAATCGAAGCCCCTTCAACAAACGCGCCGGTGGCGCTCGGGTTCCGCCGGCCGCGGCCGGCCCCGGTCAAAGCGCCGCTTCCTGCGGCACGTCCCAGACCTCACCTGGCCGCAAGGCGCGAAAACGTTCGCGCGGCAGGCCCTCGGCCTCCAGCGCCTCGTCGAGCTTGCGTGCCGGCTCGTCGATCGGTTCGTCGGTGAGCTGGAACGTGCCCCAATGGCAGCCGGCCGCATAGGCGGCGTTGCACAATGTCATGCCTTGCACCGCCTCCTCCGGGTTCTGATGCTGCGAGGCCATGAACCAGCGCGGCTCATAGGCGCCGATCGGCAGGATGGCGAAGCGGAAGCCGCCGTGCTTGTGAGCCATGAGCCGGTAGTTGATGCCGTCATGGAAGCCGGTATCGCCCGCGAAATAGATCCGGCCGGCCGGCGTCTCGATGACGAAGCCGGCCCATAGCGCCATGCGCCGGTCGCGTGTGCCGCGCGCCGACCAGTGATGCGCCGGCTCGACATGGACGGCCACGCCATCGCCGATGTCGACCCTGTCGCCCCAGTCATGCGCCGAGAGCCGCATGCCGGGAACCGCCCCGCCAATCAGGACGTCATTGCCGAACGGGGTCACCACCAGCGGGTCGTGCCTGGCCTTGAGCTGCTTCAGCGTCGCGATGTCGAGATGGTCGTAGTGATTGTGGCTGATCAGCACGAGATCGATCGGCGGCAGGTCGGCCAGGGCGATGCCCGGCGCATTGACGCGTTTCGGCCCAACGAAGGAGAACGGCGAGGCCCGCAGCGACCATACCGGATCGGTGAGGATGTTCAGGCCCGCGGTCTGGACCAGCAGCGTGGAATGACCGACCATGGTCACGGTCAGGCCGGCGCCCTCGACACGTGCGGGCGGCTTTGCCTGCGGAAAGGGGCTCGGATTGGTGGCCGGCCATTTCGAGCGTTGGCCATTGAACTGCCATTTCAGCAGATCGGCGAAACGCGCCGGCGGCTGGCCGCCGGGATTGAAGAACAAGGTTCCGTCGAAATGATCGCTGGGTGGGCCGTTATAGTAGCGATTGGCGGCTTTCGGTCTCGCAGCCAATTTGCGGCTCCAGCGAATTTCGTCTTGATAGACATAAGCCCTGTGCCGGCTGGCGCAAGCGTTTGCCGAACGAATGCCAACGGCCCGGGCGGCCGGCTTGAGTAGGATTGGATTGGGGAGGACGATGCTATGGCAATGAAGCGGACCAGGACACCATGGATGAAGGCCGGGGATTTCGGCCGCTCGCTGGCGCGCGGCATCGGCGTCAACCTGCTGGTGAGCGACATGGCGGCCATGGAAGCCTTCTGTCGCGACGTGCTCGGCGCCGATATCATCTATGCCGACGAGGATTTCGCGGCAATCGAGCTGCTGGGCTCGGTGTTCATGCTGCACGCCGACCATTCCTATCTCGACAATGCCATGACAGGGACGATCGCCGGCGCCGAGACACGCGGCGCCGGCGTCGAGCTGCGTCTTTACGGCGCCAACCCGGATGCGGTCGAGACCACGCGCGCGATCACGGCCACATCGTGCTGGCCGGGGCGATCGACAAGCCGCACGGCCTGCGCGAGAGCTATGTCGTCGGACCGGACGGCTATATATTCGTGCCAAGCGCTCCGCTGGCCGGATGATTGCGACAAATTTGCAACAATTCTTGGCGCAAACCCTATTTTAACCATATCGGGTTGAAATTTCGCCACCTTCTCCATCTTGGTGGAGGGCGACATTGTGCGGACGGCAGCCCCGCCGGATCCGACGGAGGTTGGAATGACTTTTTCGAAAGCCGGCCTGGTGGCCGTATCGCTGGCGGCGCTCGTTGCGAGCGGCTGCTCAACGTCACGGTTCTCCTCGATGGACGACCAGCAGCCGGCGCCGCTGCAGCCAGCACCGTCCGGTCAGGTGACGGCCAACCAGTTGCCGCCTCCGGCCTCTCCCGGCACCACCGATCCCTCGCAATTCCCGACCGCGCCGCAGAACAGCCAGGTCGCCTCCTTGCCGCCGGACGGTTCGGCGCCGGCGGGTGCGCCGGACCTGACCGCGGCCAGTGTCGCCGGCGTATGGAACGCCAGCGTTTCCGGCCAGAGCTGCAAGGTGGCGACGCCGCAGACCAAATTCGGCGCCGGCTTCCGTGCCGGACCGCTGCATTGCCCGGCGCCGATCGACGGCATCAAGTCATGGAACGTCGCCGGCAAGCAGTTGACGCTTTACGATGAGAATGGCGGCACGCTGGCACGGCTCTATTCCTCGGGCGGCTCGAAATTCGACGGCCAGACTTCCAATGGCCTGCCGATCTCGCTTACAAGGTAAGCCAAGCCCCTCGACAACGACGTGACCTATGCATCTGCGTGACGGCCTCCAGACCCATGTGACCGTCAGGCAGCGTTACGATCATCTGGTCGACACCGGTGCCATCGAGCGCGATCCGGCGCAGGAGCGGATCGTCACCGCTCTCGACCGGCTGGTATCAGAGATTTCGGTGAAGCGGCTGGCGCACAAATCGAGCGCGCTTGGCTGGCTCTTCGCCCGAAGGCGCGAGACGCACGAGGCGGTCAAGGGCCTCTACATCCATGGCGGCGTCGGCCGCGGCAAGACCATGTTGATGGACTTGTTCTTCGAGCTGCTGCCGGTGCGGCGCAAGCGCCGCGTGCATTTCAACGACTTCATGGCCGAGGTGCAGGATCGCATCCAGAAGCACCGGCAGGAGCGCAAGGACGGCACGGTGAGGGAAGACGATCCGATTCCGCCGGTGGCGCGGGCGCTTGCCGAACAGGCCTGGGTACTGTGTTTCGACGAGTTCTCGGTCACCGACATCGCCGATGCGATGATCCTGTCCCGGCTGTTTTCGGCGCTGTTCGCCAGCGGCGTGGTGCTGGTGGCGACGTCGAACGTAGCGCCGGAGAACCTCTATCGCGACGGGCTGAACCGTCAGCTTTTCCTGCCCTTCATCGGCATATTGGAACGGCATGCGCAGGTGCTCTCGCTCGATGCCGACAAGGACTATCGGCTGGAGAAGCTTGCCCGTACGCCAGTCTATGTGACGCCCGCCGATGCGGCGGCCGATGAGGCGCTGGACGCGGCTTGGCAAACGATGACGCGCGGCGCGCCGACGGCCGAGGCGTCGCTTGCCGTCAAGGGCCGGCAGTTGGCCGTTCCGCGCGCCGCCGGCGACGCGGCGCGTTTTTCCTTCGCCGATCTGTGCGAGAAACCGCTCGGCGCGCGCGACTATCTGGCCCTTGCCGACCGCTTCTCGACCATCTTTATCGACCACATTCCGGTGCTGGGTGAAGGCCAGCGCAACGAGGCCAAGCGCTTCATCCTGCTGGTCGACACGCTCTACGACCATCACATCAGGCTGGTGGTAAGCGCGGAAGCGCCGCCGCAGCAACTCTATGTGGCCAAGCGCGGCGTCGAGGTGTTCGAGTTCGAACGCACGGCTTCGCGGCTGATCGAGATGCAGAGCCGCGACTGGCTGGAGGATTGGGCGGAGCGGCGGAAGGCGAAGACGACGCCGGAGGCGCGGCAGGCGCCGGCTACGCCGCCTTCGTCCCAGGGCGGAGCGACGCAAAGCGAAGCGCGCACCCTAGGACGAAGATAGGCCGAACTCCTGTCAGCCTCGCTACAGTTGATAAACATACATGACGAAGCTCTCTGCTGACTCGTGCGTCTCCTTGCGCGACTCGTAAAGCGCGGGCGGCACGGTTGTCCGGCTCGGTGCCGACCCAGGCTTCTTCGCAGCCATTCTCCCTGCCGATCGCAAACATCGCGTCGAGCATCTTTCGCGCGATGCCCTGGCGCTGGAAGGCCGGCGATACGCCGACCTCGTCGATGTAGAGCTCCGTCGCCTTGTCGGGATGACGGTGGATGATGGCGGCGCATTGACCGACGGTCACGCCGTCGGCGAGCGCCACGACCATGAAGTGGCCGGGTTCCCTGAGATAGGCTGCCAATCGATCTGGCCTGACCGGTTCGTCGAACACATCCTCGGCAACCCGCATCACAAGGGCGTCATTGCCGGCATCAAGTCTTACGATCTCTATCTTCATCGTGTAGATTTTCCCCAGTCGAGTTTTCAAACTTTTACGTTTACGTAATTCCCGGTCACTCTAACCGATTGAAAACGCTCGCTCCAAAATAATCGTTTGAATTTACGCGGCGCCGGGGCTATTGGGTGCGGCGAAATCTCGCGGGATCCCCGCAGCATTCCGGTCTCTTCCTCGACGCCGTCATCAGATCGTCAGCGATTTGAGCGACATCACGAACAAAGGGAAACTATCCTGACATGGCACGCAACAAGATAGCGCTTATCGGCTCTGGCATGATCGGCGGCACGCTCGCTCACATGATCGGCCTCAAGGATCTCGGCGACGTGGTTCTGTTCGATATTGCCGAAGGCATCCCGCAGGGCAAGGGGCTCGATATCGCGCAATCGTCGCCGGTCGACGGGTTCGATTCCAGGCTGACCGGCGTCAACGACTATGCCGGGATCGAAGGGGCGGACGTCTGCATCGTCACCGCCGGCGTGCCGCGCAAGCCGGGCATGAGCCGCGACGATCTGCTCGGCATCAACCTCAAGGTCATGGAACAGGTCGGCGCCGGCCTGAAGAAGTACGCGCCGAAGGCCTTCGTCATCTGCATCACCAATCCGCTGGATGCGATGGTCTGGGCGCTGCAGAAGTTTTCCGGCCTGCCCAACACCCATGTCGTGGGCATGGCCGGCGTGCTCGACAGCGCTCGCTTCCGCTATTTCCTGGCCGAGGAGTTTAAGGTCTCGGTCGAGGACGTCACCGCCTTCGTGCTCGGCGGCCATGGCGATTCCATGGTGCCGATGATCCGCTATTCGACGGTTGCAGGCATTCCTCTGCCCGATCTCGTCAAGATGGGCTGGACCTCGAAGGAGAAGCTCGACCAGATCGTGCAGCGCACCCGCGATGGCGGCGCCGAAATCGTCGGCCTGTTGAAGACCGGATCGGCCTATTATGCGCCGGCCGCATCGGCGATCTCGATGGCCGAAGCCTATCTCAAGGACAAGAAGCGTGTGCTGCCTTGCGCGGCTCATCTTTCCGGCCAGTATGGCGTGAAGAACACCTATGTCGGCGTTCCCGTGGTGATCGGCGCCGGTGGCGTCGAGCGCGTCATCGAGATCGAGCTTTCCAAGCCAGAGCAGAAGATGTTCGACAGCTCGGTGGCGGCGGTGCAGGGCCTGACCGAGGCCTGCGTCAAGATCGCGCCGCAACTCGCCTCGAAGTGAACCCCAGCAGCTGATCCGGAGACGATCCAGATGAACATCCATGAATATCAGGGCAAGGCGCTGCTGAAGGGCTTTGGCGCGCCGGTGGCCCAAGGCGTGCCGGTGTTCAAGGCGGATGAGGCGGAAGCCGCCGCCAAGGCGCTGCCCGGCCCGCTCTATGTGGTGAAGAGCCAGATCCATGCCGGCGGCCGCGGCAAGGGCAAGTTCAAGGAGCTCGGGCCCGACGCCAAGGGCGGCGTGCGGCTGGCCAAGTCGGTCGCCGACGTCGTCGCCAACGCCAACGAGATGCTCGGCCACACCCTGGTGACCAAGCAAACCGGCCCGGCCGGCAAGCAGGTCAACCGGCTCTATATCGAGGATGGCGCCGACATCGAGCGCGAGCTCTATCTGTCTGTTCTGGTCGACCGTTCGGTCGGCCGCATCGCCTTCGTCGTCTCGACCGAAGGCGGCATGGACATCGAGGCGGTCGCCCACGACACGCCGGAAAAGATTATCACCGTCGCCATCGATCCGGAAAAGGGCGTTACCGCGGATGACGTGAAGAAACTCAATGGCGCGCTGAAGCTCGACGGCGATGCTGCCAGGGACGGCGGCACGCTGTTCCCGATCCTCTACAAGGCCTTCGTCGAGAAGGACATGAGCCTGCTCGAGGTCAATCCCCTGATCGTCATGAAAAACGGCCGGCTGCGCGTCCTCGACGCCAAGGTGTCGTTCGACAACAACGCGCTGTTTCGCCATCCGGATGTGCTCGAGCTGCGCGACACCACCGAAGAGGACGAGAAGGAGATCGAGGCGTCGAAATACGACCTCGCTTATGTCGCGCTCGACGGCAATATCGGCTGCATGGTCAATGGCGCCGGCCTCGCCATGGCGACGATGGACATCATCAAGCTCTACGGCGCCGAGCCGGCCAACTTTCTCGATGTCGGCGGCGGCGCGTCGAAGGAAAAGGTGACGGCGGCCTTCAAGATCATCACCAGGGATCCGGCGGTCAAGGGCATCCTGATCAACATCTTCGGCGGCATCATGAAATGCGACATCATCGCCGAGGGCGTCATCGCCGCGGTCAAGGAAGTCGGCCTGAAAGTGCCGCTGGTCGTGCGCCTGGAAGGCACCAATGCCGAACTCGGCAAGAAGATCATCAACGACAGCGGCCTCAACGTCGTGTCAGCCGACGATCTTGACGACGCGGCCAAGAAAATCGTGGCGGCGGTGAAGGGCTGATCAAGTGCCTCCACGCAAGATAAACCTCGTCGAGGCTGCGGATGCGAAGATCGCGGATGTCTTCGATCCGCATATCGCCGGCGACGTCAATGACAGCCAGGCGAAGGTCGCCAAGTTCGGCGCGGTTTTCGACTGGCACGCCCATGACAACGAAGACGAAGCCTTCCTCGTGCTGCGCGGCCGCATCGCCATCGATTTCCGCGACGGTCCGGTCGAGCTCGGCGAAGGCGATTTCATCGTCGTGCCGCGCGGCGTCGAGCACCGGCCGCGTTCGCTGACACCGGAACCGGTGGTGCTGATGTTCGAGCCGGCGACGACGCTCAACACCGGCAACGCCAAGAGCGCTCTCACCGTCACCGACCTGAAGCGGCTCTGAGCCATGAACGCGGCCTCCTTCTCCTCGCTCTCGCCTGATCACCAGCGCCTGCAGGCGCTGGTCGGCGCGTGGCGTGGCGAGGAAGAGGTCGCGGACACACAATGGGCCGATGGCGGCTCAGCGACTTCGGAAGTACTGGCAGAGGCACAGTTCGGCGGCCTGTTCGTAGTGCAACGCTATCGCCAGCGCCGCGACGGGACGATTTCGTTCGGCGCGCACAGCGTGTTCGGCTTCGACCGGCAAAACAGCCTTGTCACCATGCATCAGTTCGATTCGATGGGCTTTGTGCCGGCCTCGCCGGCCTCCGGCACGTGGGAGGGCAACACACTGACGCTGTTGCGCTCGTCGCCGCGCGGGGCCGCACGCGTGACCTACGCTTTCGACGGCAGCGACAGCTATCGCATGCGACTGCAATTCCAGCCCGTCGGCAGCGACGGCTGGCAAGACATGATGAGCGGCCTTTACCGGCGCGTCCCGCCTTCCGTTTTGGGGGATGGCTGAGCGATGGAAATCCTGGGCAAAGCGGTTGAAGAAAGACACATAATCACACATATATTGGCTGTGTGTTTATGTGGAGACGAGCGATGAAGAACGTCACCCTGGCCATGGACGAGGCACTGCTTGAGAAAGCGCGAGGCCTTGCCGGACGTCGCAAGACGACGCTCAACGCCCTCATTCGTTCACTGCTTGCGCATGAAGTCGAGCAGGAAGATCGGATTGCCTGGGCCAAGGCGGGAATGAAGCGGCTTATGGACGAGGCTGCGAAACGGAGCGACAGCGCCGACACCCCCTACAAGTGGGATCGAAGGGACGCCTATGCCGACCGGGAAGATCGACTGCTTTCTCGACACGAACGTCCTGATCTACGCGGCTTCGGAGAAGAATCGTGACCCACGTCGCGCGCCAATCGCAGAAGACCTGGTATCGAGCACTGTCTTTGGCGTGTCGGGGCAAACCTTGGCCGAATTCACAGCGGTGGCGCGAGGAAAATCCCTTCTGGGGGATGATCTGCTCGACCAATGGCTGGTCCTCCTCGGCACTTGTCCGCTGGTGCCTGTCGACGAAAGCTATGTTCGCGCAGGACTGGACCTCGCACGCCGCTACGGAATTCACTACTACGACGCCGCGCTTCTTGCCGCAGCCGGATATCTCGGCGCGCCGATTTTCTACACCGAAGATCTCAACCACAACCAGGTTTATGGCTCGGTGCGAGCCGTCAATCCTTTCTTGTAATCGCTGAATTCAGAGGCGTTCTCACCATGTCCATTCTCGTCGACAAGAACACCAAGGTGCTCGTGCAGGGCCTGACCGGCAAGACCGGCACCTTCCACACCGAACAGGCGCTGGCCTATCACGGGACCAAGATGGTCGGCGGCATCCATCCCAAGAAGGGCGGCGAGACCTGGACCGGCGCCAAGGGCGAGAACCTGCCGATCTTCGCCACCGTCGCCGAGGGCAAGGCCAAGACCGGCGCCAACGCTTCCGTCGTCTATGTGCCGCCGGCGGGTGCTGCCGAAGCCATCATCGAGGCCATCGAGGCCGAAATCCCGCTCATCGTCTGCATCACCGAAGGCATTCCCGTCATGGACATGATCAAGGTCAAGGCGCGGCTCGACCGTTCGACGTCGCGGCTGATCGGCCCGAACTGTCCCGGCGTGCTCACCCCCGACGAATGCAAGATCGGCATCATGCCCGGGAACATCTTCCGCAAGGGTTCGGTCGGTGTTGTTTCGCGCTCGGGAACGCTTACCTATGAAGCCGTGTTCCAGACCACCAATGTCGGCCTCGGCCAGACCACCGCTGTCGGCATCGGTGGCGATCCCGTCAAAGGCACCGAATTCATCGACGTGCTCGAAATGTTCCTCGCCGACGACGAGACCAAGTCGATCATCATGATCGGCGAGATCGGCGGCTCGGCCGAGGAAGACGCCGCGCAGTTTCTCAAGGACGAGGCCAAACGCGGCCGCCGCAAGCCGATGGCGGGCTTCATCGCCGGACGCACGGCGCCGGCCGGCCGCACCATGGGCCATGCGGGCGCGGTTATCTCGGGCGGCAAGGGCGGCGCCGAAGACAAGATCGCGGCAATGGAATCGGCCGGGATAAAAGTTTCGCCATCGCCGGCCCGGCTGGGCACGACGCTGGTCGAGGCAATTAAGGGCTAGTGAGTAGTCAATAGTGAGTAGTGAAAAGGGAAGAACGGGTGAGTAGCAGCTGAACGGGAAAGTCTTCATTTTTCCTACTCCTTACTGACTACTCACTATTCCCCTCGAAAGGAGACGGAGCCAGGCTCCGCAGACAAAATGGCACGACAAGATCAGGCCAACGACCAATTTTCGCTCACCTCTTTCCTCTATGGCGGCAATGCCGATTATATAGACGCGCTCTATGCGGCGTATGAGGACGATCCAGCCTCGGTCAATCCCGAATGGCAGGAGTTCTTCGCCGGCCTGAAGGACGATGCCGGGGATGTCCGCAAGAACGCCAAGGGCGCCTCGTGGGCCAAGCCCTCCTGGCCTCTGCAGGCCAATGGCGAGCTGGTGTCGGCGCTCGACGGCAATTGGGGCCTGGTCGAGAAGCACATCGAAAAGAAGGTCAAGGAGAAGGCAGCCGTCAACGGCGCCGTCCCCTCCGACGCCGACGTGCACCAGGCGACGCGCGATTCCGTGCGCGCCATCATGATGATCCGCGCCTATCGCATGCGCGGCCATCTGCACGCCAATCTCGACCCGCTCGGCATCGCCACGCTCGAGGACTACAACGAGCTGTCGCCAGAGAATTACGGCTTCACCGAAGCCGACTACGACCGGCCGATCTTCCTCGACAATGTGCTCGGGCTCGAATTCGGCACCATCCGCCAGATGCTCGACATCCTGACCCGCACCTATTGCTCGACGCTGGGCGTCGAGTTCATGCATATCTCCGATCCGGAAGAGAAAGCGTGGATCCAGGCGCGCATCGAGGGCGCCGACAAGGAGATCTCCTTCACCGCGACCGGCAAGAAGGCGATCCTGCAGAAACTGATCGAGGCCGAGGGCTTCGAGCAGTTCGCCGACGTCAAGTTCAAAGGCACCAAGCGCTTCGGCCTCGACGGCGGCGAAGCGCTGATCCCGGCGCTGGAGCAGATCGTCAAGCGCGGCGGTCAGCTCGGGCTGAAGGAGATCGTGCTCGGCATGGCGCATCGCGGCCGCCTCAACGTACTCTCCCAGGTGATGGCCAAGCCGCACCGCGCCATCTTTCACGAATTCAAGGGCGGCTCGGCCGCACCCGACGACGTCGAGGGCTCCGGCGATGTCAAATACCATCTTGGCGCCTCCTCGGACCGCGAGTTCGACGGCAACAAGGTGCACCTGTCGCTGACCGCCAATCCCTCGCATCTGGAAATCGTCGACCCTGTGGTGATGGGCAAGGCGCGCGCCAAGCAGGATTATCTGTTCGGCCGCGGTCGCGAGGAGATCGTGCCGCTGGAAGAGCGGGCCAAGGTGCTGCCGCTTTTGCTGCATGGCGACGCAGCCTTTGCCGGCCAGGGTGTCATTGCCGAAATCCTCGGCCTATCGGGCCTGCGCGGCCACCGCGTTGCCGGCACATTGCATTTCATCATCAACAACCAGATCGGCTTCACCACCAATCCGCGCTTCTCGCGCTCGTCGCCCTACCCGTCCGACGTCGCCAAGATGATCGAGGCGCCGATCTTCCACGTCAATGGCGACGATCCGGAAGCCGTGGTGCACGCCACCAAGGTGGCGATCGAATTCCGCATGAAATTCCACAAGCCTGTCGTGGTCGACATGTTCTGCTACCGCCGCTTCGGCCACAATGAGGGCGACGAGCCGGCCTTCACGCAGCCGATCATGTACCGCAACATCCGCAACCATAAGACAACGGTGCAGATCTATGCCGACCGGCTGATCGCCGAAGGCCACTTGACGCAGGCCGAGTTCGACAAGCTCAAGGCCGACTGGCGGGAGCATCTGGAATCCGAGTGGGAAGTCGGCCAGCATTACAAGCCCAACAAGGCCGATTGGCTGGATGGCGCCTGGTCGGGCCTGCGTACGGCCGACAACCAGGATGAACAGCGGCGCGGCAAGACCGCGGTGCCGGCCAAGACACTGAAGGAGATCGGCAAGAAGCTGACCGAGGTGCCGAAGAATTTCGAGGCGCACAAGACGATCATCCGCTTCCTCGAAAACCGCCGCCAGGCCATCGAATCCGGCGAAGGCATCGACTGGTCGACGGCCGAGGCGCTGGCTTTTGGCGCCATCCTGCTCGACGGCAACCCGATCCGCCTCTCCGGGCAGGATTCGGAGCGGGGTACCTTCTCGCAGCGCCATTCCGTGCTCTACGACCAGCGCGACGAGACCCGCTACATCCCGCTCAACAATCTGTCGGCGGCGCAGGCCGGCTATGAGGTCATCAACTCAATGCTGTCCGAAGAAGCCGTGCTCGGCTTCGAATATGGCTACAGCCTGGCCGAGCCTAAGGCGCTGACGTTGTGGGAAGCTCAGTTCGGCGACTTCGCCAACGGCGCCCAGGTGGTGTTCGACCAGTTCATATCCAGCGGAGAGCGCAAGTGGCTCCGGATGTCGGGCCTCGTCTGCCTGCTGCCGCATGGTTATGAAGGCCAGGGACCGGAACATTCGTCTGCCCGGCTCGAGCGTTTCCTGCAGCTCTGCGCCGAGGACAACATGCAAGTGGCCAACTGCACGACGCCGGCCAACTACTTCCATATATTGCGCCGGCAGTTGAAGCGCGACTTCCGCAAGCCGCTGATCCTGATGACGCCGAAGTCGCTGCTGCGCCACAAGCGGGCGGTGTCGACGCTGCCGGAAATGTCGGGCGAAAGCTCGTTCCACCGGCTGCTGTGGGACGATGCCCAGCTCTTGCCCAACCAGGCCATCAAGCTGACCAAGGATTCCAAGATCCGGCGTGTCGTGCTGTGCTCGGGCAAGGTCTATTACGACCTCTACGAGGAGCGTGAGAAGCGTGGCATCAACGACATCTATCTGCTGCGCGTCGAACAGCTCTACCCGTTCCCGGCCAAGGCGTTGATCACCGAATTGTCGCGCTTCCGCAATGCCGAAATGGTGTGGTGCCAGGAGGAACCCAAGAACATGGGCGCCTGGTCGTTCATCGACCCGTATCTGGAATGGGTGCTGGCGCATATCGACGCCAAGCACCAGCGGGTGCGCTACACCGGCCGGCCGGCATCCGCCTCGCCGGCGACCGGGCTTATGTCCAAGCATCTCGCCCAGCTCGCCGCCTTGCTCGAAGACGCGCTCGGCGAGTAGGCAGAGTTGAGCGAATAGAACAGACAGACAACAAACGGACAGGCACAATGGCTACCGAAATCCGCGTTCCCACTCTCGGCGAATCCGTCACCGAGGCAACCATCGGCAAATGGTTCAAGAAGGTGGGCGATGCCATTGCCGCCGACGAGCCGCTGGTCGAGCTCGAAACCGACAAGGTGACGGTCGAGGTTCCCTCGCCGGGCGCTGGAACCTTGGGCGAGATCGCGGCCAAGGAAGGCGAGACGGTCGGGGTCGGCGCGCTTCTGGGCTCCATTTCGGCCGGCGGCGCCGCCGCACCAGTGACCAAGCCGCAAGCCGTGGCGCAGGCATCGAGCCCCGACGCCGCGCAGACCACCAAACAGGCCGCCGCCGAGACCGCCAAGGTCGCCGGCGACGCCGGTCCGGTCGAGCCGCGCACCATGCCGCCGGCGCCGGCAGCGGCGAAACTGATCGCCGAGAACAATCTGTCGGTCGACCAGCTTTCCGGCTCCGGCAAGCGCGGCCAGGTGCTGAAGGGCGACGTGCTCGACGCCATCTCCAAGGGTGCGCCGTCGCAGCCGGCCGAGACGCCGAAGGCGGCCCCGGCCCCGGCAGCGCCGGTTGCTGCCCGTGCGCCGTCCTCAGGCAACGACGCGGCGCGCGAGGAGCGCGTGCGCATGACCAAGCTGCGCCAGACCATCGCGCGCCGGCTCAAGGAAGCGCAGTCGACCGCCGCCATGCTCACCACCTTCAACGAGGTGGACATGTCAGCGGTGATGGCGCTCAGGACCAAGTACAAGGACGTGTTCGAGAAGAAGCACGGCGTGAAGCTCGGCTTCATGGGTTTCTTCACCAAGGCCGTCACGCACGCGCTGAAGGAAATCCCCTCGGTCAACGCCGAGATCGATGCCACCGATATCATCTTCAAGAACTACGCCCATATCGGCGTCGCCGTCGGCACCGAGAAGGGTCTGGTCGTTCCGGTGGTGCGCGATGCCGACCAGATGTCTATCGCCGAGATCGAGAAGGAGATCGGCCGGCTCGGCATCGCCGCGCGCGACGGCAAGCTGTCGGTCGCCGACATGCAGGGCGGCACGTTCACGATTTCCAATGGCGGCGTCTACGGGTCGCTGATGTCCACGCCGATCCTCAACGCGCCGCAGTCGGGTATTCTGGGCATGCACAAGATCCAGGACCGGCCCGTGGTGGTCGGCGGCCAGATCGTGATCCGGCCGATGATGTATCTGGCGCTGAGCTACGATCACCGCATCGTCGACGGCAAGGAAGCGGTGACCTTCCTGGTGCGCGTCAAGGAAAGTCTGGAGGATCCGGAACGGCTGGTGCTTGATCTGTGAGGCGGTCGGATGGCGGCTCGCGGTCGGAGTAGCCAATAATGGCCCTGTTCCCTGGGCCTGCCAGACCGATAGCGCTGGCGGCCGGTATGGCATTCGCCGCTGTCCACGCTAATGCCGCATGCCCGGCCGAACTCGCCGTCTACGGCGATGCCCAGAGCGGCAGTGAGATCAATTTTACGCCGACCGGCACGTCGGCGACCGTCACCAACACGTTCCGCTTGATCCTCGACAACGATGTGGTGCTGAACGGCATCGTCCAATGGAACGAAGGTGTTTCGCGGCCGAACGGGGCGCTGATGTACAAATGCCCGGGAGGCGACGTTACCGGCACCGAGCTTGCCGCCTGCACCTTGTGGAACGGCGTCATCTATACGTCGGATGAAAAGGGCAGCATCGGCCTGTTGCCGGCCGAAGGCGTCGAAGCACCGAAGACGCTGATCCTGCCCGATCTCGGTCCGGTGTTGCATCAATCCACCGCCTATGGCGGCGCCGGGTTTTCGAAAGTGCCGTCGGACGTGTTTGCCTTGAAGGGATGCCAGGAATGAGCGGGACGCAAAAGGTGCTGCTGGTCACCGGTGGCAGCCGCGGCATCGGCGCCGCGATCTGCCGGCTCGGGTCGAAGGCTGGCTATCGCGTAGCGGTCAACTACACCTCCAACCAGACCGCCGCCGAGGCACTGGTCGGCGAAATCAAGGCCGCAGGCGGCGAGGCCTTTGCGGTCAGGGGCGATGTCGGCGTCGAATCCGATATCGTTGCCATGTTTGAAGCCGTCGACCGCGGCTATGGCCGGCTCGATGCTTTCGTCAACAATGCCGGCATCGTCGACGTCAAGGCGCGGGTCGATGAGATGGATGTTTCACGGCTGGAGCGCATGATGCGCATCAACGTCGTGGGGTCGCTCCTCTGCGCCCGCGAAGCGGTGAAGCGGATGTCGAGCCGTCACGGTGGGTCGGGTGGATCCATCGTCAACATCTCGTCGGCTGCGGCAATTCTGGGCTCGCCGGGCGAATATGTCGACTACGCCGCGTCCAAGGGCGCGATCGACACCTTCACCATGGGGCTCGCCCGCGAGGTGGCGCTGGAAGGCATCCGCGTCAATGCGGTGCGGCCGGGCATCATCGATACCGAAATCCATGCCTCGGGCGGGCAGCCGGACCGGATAGAGCGGTTCCGCGATCTTCTGCCAATGAAAAGAGCCGGCACCGCGGATGAAGTCGCGGGCGCGGTTCTCTACCTGTTGTCCGATGCCGCGTCCTATACGACCGGCGCGATCCTGAATGTCAGCGGCGGCCGCTGAGCGCCCCAAGAAAAAGGGAAACAAACATGGCTTATGACGTCGTAATCATCGGCTCGGGACCGGGCGGCTATGTCTGCGCCATCAAGGCGGCGCAGCTCGGGCTGAAGGTCGCGGTGGTCGAGAAGAACTCGACCTTCGGCGGCACCTGCCTCAACATCGGCTGCATTCCGTCCAAGGCGTTGCTGCATGCCTCCGAGATGTTCGCCGAAGCCGGCCACTCCTTCGACACACTGGGTGTCGAAGTGACACCGAAGCTCAATTTGAAGAAGATGATGGCGCACAAGGACGCCACGGTGACGGCGAACGTCAACGGCGTCGCCTTCCTGTTCAAGAAGAACAAGATCGATAGTTTTCGCGGCATCGGCACGGTGGTCGCGGCGGGCAAGGTGTCGGTGACGAGCGAGGACGGCAAGGTCGAGGAAATCGAGACGAAGAACATCGTCATCGCCACCGGCTCGGATGTCGCCGGCATTCCTGGCGTCACGGTCGACTTCGACGAAAAAGTCATCGTGTCCTCGACCGGCGCGCTGTCGCTGGACAAGGTGCCTGGCCATCTCGTCGTGGTCGGCGGCGGCGTCATCGGGCTCGAGCTCGGCTCGGTCTGGGCGCGGCTCGGCGCCAAGGTCACCGTGGTCGAATTCCTCGACACCATCCTCGGCGGTATGGACGGTGAGGTCTCCAAGCAATTCCAGCGACTGCTCTCCAAGCAGGGCTTCGAATTCAGGCTCGGCGCCAAGGTCACCGGCGTCGCCAAGGCCAAGAAGGGCGCCAGCGTCACTTTCGAGCCTGTGAAAGGCGGCGCGGCCGAGACGATCGAGGCCGACATGGTGCTGATCGCCACCGGCCGCCGCGCTTTCGCCGACAGCCTGGGCCTGAAGGAAGCGGGCGTCGAGGTCGATGAGCGCGGCCGGGTCAAGACGGACGCGCACCTGAGGACCAACGTACCAGGCATCTATGCCATCGGCGATGTCATCGCCGGGCCGATGCTGGCGCACAAGGCCGAGGATGAGGGCGTAGCGGTCGCCGAGACGATTGCCGGCCAGGCCGGCCATGTGAACTACGACGTCATTCCGAGCGTCGTCTACACCAGCCCGGAGATCGCTTCGGTCGGCAAGACCGAGGAGGAATTGAAGAAGGCCGGCATCGACTACAAGGTCGGGAAATTCCCGTTCACCGCCAATGGCCGGGCGCGCGCCATGCTGCACACCGACGGCTTCGTCAAGATCCTGGCCGACAAGGCCACCGACCGCGTGCTCGGCGTTCACATCGTCGGCTTCGGCGCCGGCGAGATGATCCACGAGGCGGCGGTGCTGATGGAATTCGGCGGCTCGTCGGAAGATCTCGCCCGCACCTGTCATGCCCATCCGACCATGTCGGAAGCAGTGAAGGAAGCGGCATTGGCGACGTTCTTCAAGCCGATCCATATTTAGAACGATCCAGGAAAACCGTGAAACGGTTTTCCCGGGCAAGCGCGTAGCGCTTCCCTTGAGGGAATTGCCTCCTTGCCTGCCCCAAACAGAACGGCCCACCGGAAGGCGGGCCGTTCTTCGTTGAAAGCCGTGGCCCGATTACTGGGCCGGTGCGGGAGCTGGGGCCGGCGCAGGAGCCGGTGTCGCCGGTGCAGGGGCCGGCGCGGGTGCTGGGGCAGGGGCAGGGGCAGGAGCCGGTTCGGCGGGCTTCATCGGCTCCGCGGGCGCTGGCGCCGGGGCCGGTGTGCTTGCGGCGGGCGGTTCGGTCGCCGGATGCTCACCACTTCTTCCGAAAACATAATACGCGACAATCGCCAGAATAACGACGACCAATGCAATCAGCCAAGGGCTGCCGCCGCCACCTGATCTGGGCGTGTCGTTTGATGGATTCGCCATAAAAGTGTCCTCCGTGGATGAAAATGATCAATCAACAGCCATCAACGCGCAACCGTTGATGGGGTTTCACGCTAGGGAAGGAAAGCGCCGAAAACGCGGCGCCTGATTCCTCCGCTGCCCACGCGACTCAATCGACAGCGGTGACAGTATAGCCGGCTTTGCGGAAATCCTCGACCAGGCCCTCGGGACCGGGCAGATGCAGCGCGCCGACGGCGATGAAGGCACTGCCTTTGGCGAGGAATGGTCCGGCATGATCGACCATCGCCTTGTTGCGGCTGGTGATCATGGTCTGCTCGAACGCCGCGTAGCCTGTCGCGTCGCCCGTCTCGCCGGGCAGCACGGCGCGAAACAGCGGCCAGAACATGCCGGTCTCGCCGCGCTGGTAGAGCACGATCATGGTTTCGTTGACGTCGTTCATCTTGTCGCCGAGCTTCAGTGTGTCGACCAGTCCCTTCATGTGGAACGCCATCGGCAGCGAAGCCATGGCGCGCAGCTGGTCGGCGACGGTCTCCAGCCCTTCGACGGATTTTCCGGAGGCCTTGGCATCCTCGGCAAGCTTGACGTCGAGCACCGGCGCGCCGCCGGCCTTGCGGGCGAGCTCGCAGGCTGGAAGCGCCACCATGGCCGACAGCATCCACGGCTTCATCTTGGCGACGGTTGCCGGCGGGATGCCGCGTTCGTCGAGCGCCTTGTCGACCGCCGCGGCGTCGTCGGGCGACAGCAGCGACGACAGCGTGGTGCTGTCGGTGAACATCATCAGCTCCGGCTGCTTGAGCAGGGCCGCCATCATCTTCTGCTGGTCGAGCACTTCGGTGGTCTCGATGACGATGGTGCCGGCGCCGTCATAGGCCTTCTGCGCGGCCGGCGGCAGCGCGGTGACGCGCGGGTCGGTCATATGCATGGTGCCGAACAGGAAGGACGGCTGTTCGCCCGTCTTCTCCAGCTTCCACAGCAGGCCCTTGCCGTTCGGCGTTGCGGCGGCTTCCGCCTCGATCTTGCGGTAGGTGGACGGGTCACTTTTCTGCAACGCCGACAGCATGTCGGCGCCGGTGCAGGACGGGATTTCGGCATGCGCCTTGCCCGCCGCAAACAACAGCACGGCGAGCAGAGACAGGAAGAACAGCACATGGAACGCCAGGAGCAGCTTCAGCGAGAAGAGCGCAGCGCGGTCGGCGATGACGATGACCCGTTTCATGGTCCTTTCCTAAGCTGGAAAAACGGCAAAACGGTTAACCCGGAGAACGAAATTGTCTTCGGTTCAATCAGTTTTGACTATCGCTCGAATTACTGAACGGCTTGCGGTTGGTTGAGCCGCCCACCCCTCATCATCCCGTGGCGAAGTCCGGAAGCCTCGCGCAACCCCAATACTTCACGCCCTCGGGTGAGCCGATTCATAGATCTCCAACAGCCTCGACGTATCGACGCCGGTGTAGATCTGCGTGGTCGACAGGCTGGCATGGCCGAGCAGTTCCTGGATGGTGCGCAGGTCGCCGCCGCGGCCGAGCAGATGCGTGGCGAAGGAATGGCGCAAGGCGTGCGGCGTTGCGGTGTCCGGCAGGTTGAGCGCCGAGCGCAGCTTGGCCATCTCGCGCTGGACGATGGCCGGGTTGAGCGGGCCGCCGCGCGCGCCGCGAAACAACCGGCCCTTGGGGTCGAGATGGTAGGGGCACAGCCGGCGGTATTCGGCAACCGCCCTGAGCGCCACCGGCAGCACCGGCACCAGCCGCGTCTTGCCGCCCTTGCCGGTGACGCGCAGCACCGTGTCGGCCTCCGACGCCAGTTCGGCGCCGGCAAGGCCGAGCGCCTCGGAAATGCGCAGGCCCGAGCCGTAGAGCAGCGTCAGCACGGCGGCGTTGCGGGCGGCGATCCAGGGTTCCTCCGCCAATTGACCCTCGACGGAAACGACATGTTTTGCGTCACTGGCCGTCAGCGGTTTCGGCAGTGACTTTGGTTGGCGAGGCGCGCGCAGGGCCGCCGCGCCCGCTGCGTTGGCGAGACCACGCCGTTCCAGAAAGCGCAAGAGTGAGCGAATGCCGGCCAGCCCCCGGCCGAGCGTGCGGGCGCCTGCGCCTTCATTGCGGCGGGCGGCCAGAAAGCCGCGCAGGTCGGCCGGGCGCAGATCGGCGATGTCGGCTATGCCGGGCGGGCCGCCATTATGACCCGTCAGGAAATGCAGGAACTGCCTGGTGTCGCGCTCGTAGGCTTCCACCGTCTCGGGCGACAGCCGACGTTCTCGCGCGAGCATCTTGAGCCAGCTTTCGCGCGCCGCCTGGAGGTCGGGCTTTGCCGGGATAAGGAATTCCTGCATGGCGTCGTTCCGGTTCGCCGTCATTTTCCGGCAGCCGGGTTAGGAAGCGGTGAAGAGGCGTCATTGAAATGACAATCCGGTGGGGCTAGGAGTCGACCGGCGGCAAGTCAAAACCGTGGTGATTGGCCAAACGGGGTATCCGCAAATAGAGAGTTGCAGGGACGAGACCCGTGAGCCTTTCTGAACTGCCGTCGGTTTTGATCACAGTAACGGAAGGGATCCACGGGTCTGCGCAGTCGCTTCGTGCCTGCTCCGCCCATGGATGACGAAGGTAAAAGCGCGCCATGAGCAAGCCCCAGAACCCCGTCCAGATGGCCGTGATCGGCGCCGCCCACGGCATCAAGGGCGAATTGCGCGTCAAAACCTTCACCGGCGATCCGCTGGCGCTCGCCGATTACGGGCCGCTTTATGCGAAGGACGGCCGCGCCTTCCAGATCATCGACATAAGGCCCGCCAACACCGTGGTCGTGGTGCGCTTCAAGGGCGTCAGCGACCGCAACGCGGCCGAGGCGCTGGCCGGCACGGAGCTGTTCGTCGATCGCTCCATGCTGCCCGATGACGGCGAGGAAGACGAATTCTATCATGCCGACCTGATCGGTCTGGAGGTTCGGGACGATACGGGAGCCGTCCTTGGTAAGGTCGTCGCCGTGCACAATTTCGGCGGCGGCGACATCCTCGATGTGACGCTGGCCGGACGCAAGGGCGTGTTGATCCCGTTCACGCAGGCCGCGGTGCCCGAAGTGTCCATCGCCGAGGGTTTTGTGCGCGTCAACCAGGCGGCGGCCGGACTGGTCGAGGACGAGGACGGCGAAGCGCCGCGCGAGGAAGGCTTCGACCCGAAGGGCAGGCCGCGCGGCCCGAGGGACGCCGGGGGCAACCGGTGAGCTTCTCCGCCTCCGTGCTTACGCTCTACCCGGAAATGTTTCCGGGTCTGCTTGGCCTGTCGCTGGCCGGGCGGGCGCTGGAGGCCGGTACATGGTCGCTGCAGGCGATCCAGATCCGCGACTTCGCAACCGACCGCCACCGCACTGTGGACGACACGCCGGCCGGCGGCGGCGCCGGCATGGTCATGCGCGCCGATGTCTTGGCCAGGGCGATCGACCATGCCTCGCCCGAAGGCGATTTGCGGCCACGGCTGCTGATGAGCCCGCGTGGAAAGCCGCTGACGCAGGCGCGCGTGCGCGAACTGGCCGCCGGGCCGGGCGCCGTCATCCTGTGCGGCCGCTTCGAAGGCATCGACCAGCGGGTGATCGACGCGCGAGGATTGGAGGAAGTCTCGGTCGGAGACTTCATTCTGTCCGGTGGCGAGCCGGCGGCGCTTGTGCTGCTCGACGCGGTCGTGCGGCTGCTGCCCGGCGTCATGGGCAATGCCGTGTCGGGTGAAGAAGAGAGCTTTGAAAACGGCCTGCTCGAACACCCGCACTACACGCGGCCGCAGGATTTCGAGGGCCGGCCTATTCCCGAGGTGCTGACCTCGGGCAACCACGGCAAGATCGCGGCGTGGCGGCGGGCACAGTCGGAGAAGCTGACTCGAGAACGGCGGCCGGACTTGCTCGGCTCTCCTCAGCCCTTGGCGAAATAGTAGAAAGCCAGGAACAGCCCGACCGCGACGACGAAGCCACGCACCACGTTCTGCGGCACGCGCTTGGCGATCCACACGCCGGCATAGCCGCCCAACGCGCCGCCGGGGATCATGATGATCGCTTGCGGCCAGGCGACGACGCCACCCGAGACGAAGACGACGATGGCGACCGCTGCGATGACCATGGCCAGCATGTTTTTCAGCGCGTTCAGGCGGTGGTAGTCGCCGGCCTGGGTCAGGCCGAGCGTCGCCAGCATCATCACGCCCATGCCGGCCCCGAAGAAGCCGCCATAGATGGCGGTGACGAACTGCGCCAGCGAGCCGGCCAACGAGCCCACAGAAGCCTCATGCCCCGGCTTGGGTGCGGGCTTCAGCCACGGCCCGGCGGCGAACAGCGCCGTCGCGGCCAGCAGCAGCCACGGCACCAGGACGCGAAATGACGGATTGTCCAGCGCCAGCAGGATGAGTGCGCCGGCCAGTGCGCCGAGCGCCGATATCAGGCAGAGCAGCAGGGCGCCACGCCAGAAATGGCGGATGTCGTCCCGGTAGGCCAGCGTCGAGGTGATGTAGCCGGGAAATTGCGTCACCGAGGAGGTCGCGTTGGCGACGATCGGCGGCAGGCCGACCAAGGTCATGGCACCGAAGGTGATGAAGGTGCCGCCGCCCGCGACCGCATTGGCGGCGCCGGAAAGAAAACCCGCCATGAATAGCAGGACCGCGTCGAAAAAGGACATGAGGATGCCGCCGGAGAACTATGGTTGCCCCGCCTTAGGCAGCTTGAAGGGCCCTTGCAACCCGGTAGTGGACAGATACGATGGTGCACGCGAGCAAAAAAGACGCGGCCAAGACGTGACAAAGCGTCGAAATAGCTGTATGTGCCCGCCGAACCGGGAGAAATCTGCCGGACCCGTCAACAATGGCGGTGTAGTCGCCCCTGCCCGATGTTTTCGAACAAAGGGCATAGCCGAGCGGTCATTGGAACTGCAAGGCGAGCGCCGGGCGCTCTGACTGTCGGAAGAACAAGAAGTGGATTATTGAGATGGATCTCATCCGTCAGCTCGAGGCCGAACAGGCCGCCAAGATCGAAGCCAAGCGCAAGCTTCCCGAATTTCAGCCCGGCGACACCGTGCGCGTCCAGGTCCGCGTAACCGAGGGCACCCGCACCCGCGTCCAGGCCTATGAAGGCGTCGTCATCGCCCGCGCCGGTTCGGGCTTCCAGGAAAATTTCACCGTCCGCAAGATCTCCTACGGCGAAGGCGTCGAGCGCGTCTTCCCGGTGTTTTCGCCAATGGTCGAAGGCGTCGAGATCGTGCGTCGCGGCAAGGTGCGTCGTGCCAAGCTCTATTACCTGCGCGACCGTCGCGGCAAGTCGGCCCGTATTTCGGAGAACACCGGCGTGCGCGCCCGCAAGCTCAACGATGAGGAGCGCGATGCGCTGAACGCCGAGAAGGCGCGCATCGAGGCCGAGAAGGTTGCCGCCGCGCAGGCGCTGGCCGCCGAGACGGCCGCCAAGGAAGCCGCCGAGAAGAAGGCCGCCGACGAAGCCGCCAAGGCTGCGGAAGCCGCTGCCGCCGAATAAGGCTTTCGACAGAGACTTCTGAAAAAGGCGGCTTCGGCCGCCTTTTTTTCGTTTCGGAGCCCGCCCTTTGCCACATGCGGGCTTCCAAAGCGGGATTGACTCCTATAATACGGTATACTAATTAATCGTGTACAAATTAATTTTGGAGACTTGATATGCCCGCACTCTATTCGACCCAGGCTCGTGCCGTCGGCGGCCGCGCCGGCCACGTCCAGACCAATGACGGCCTGCTCAGCGTCGACCTCGCAATGCCGAAGGAGCTTGGCGGCAAGGGTGGCGCCACCAATCCCGAACAGCTTTTCGCCGCCGGCTATGCCGCTTGCTTCGAAAGCGCCATGCGGTTTCTCGCCGGCAAGCAGAAACTGCCGCTGCGCGATGCCTCGGTGACGGCCACTGTCAGCCTCCATCCCAACGGTCAGGGCGGTTTCCTGCTCGGCGTTTCCCTAGCGGCCGAGACGAAAGGTCTTGATCAGGCGGCCGCCGAAGCGCTTGTATCGGCAGCGCACCAGATCTGCCCCTACTCCAACGCAACCAGGGGCAATATCGAGGTGGCGATTTCGGCAAAGGCGACATGACGGCGAAAACCAAAGACACGGCCAACCAGGTCCCGGCGGGTGACGCCGGGACAAGCGCGGTCCCAAGGCTCAGCGACCAGCTCTGCTTCGCGCTCTATTCGGCGAGCGGATTGATGACGAAGCTCTACCGGCCGTTGCTCGATCCGCTTGGCCTGACCTATCCGCAATATCTGGCCATGCTGGCGCTGTGGGAGCGCGCGCCGAGCACGGTGGGCGAGCTCGGCGAGGCGCTGGGCCTCGATTCGGCGACGCTGACGCCGCTGCTCAAGCGGCTCGAGGCCGGCGGCCTGGTTACGCGCCGGCGCGATCCTGCCGACGAGCGCCGCGTGCTGGTCGAGCCGACAGCCAAGGGCCAAGCCTTGCGCGAGCGCGCCAGGGACATCCCCGCCGCCATGCTCTGCAGCATGCCGCTCGACCCAGCCGAGTTGAAGTCGCTGCATGGCACGCTGACCCGCTTCGTCGCCGGGCTGCGCGAGGCCGATGCCGGAGCGCCGCAGCGCGGCTGATCGGCCACGGCAAGGATCGTTCCCCAGAATCCCGGCCGAAAGTATCTATTTGCGTTTTTCGCCGGCCGTGGCGCAGCGGAGCGTCTTGCATGGCGCTTGCGGAGAGCTAAAGTCGGCGCCGGATTCCTTTGCAAGCCCGGCCCGTGTCCGGGCGCTTTCACTTCCGGGGAGTGTGTCATGACAAAATCGAAACTGCTGCTGGCCGGCCTGCTTGCCGTCATGCTTGCGCCCGTTGCCGCCTTCGCCCAGGCGCTGCCCGATCTCGGCGGCAAGAAAGTGGTGGTGGTGACGGAAAACGCCTATCCGCCGCTACAGTTCATCGATGCCAAGACCGGAAAACAGATCGGCTGGGAATATGACGCGATGAACGAGATCGCCAAGCGGCTGAATTTCACCGTCGAGTACCAGAACACGTCCTGGGACGCGATGATCCAGGCGGTTTCCGACAACCAGTACAACATCGGCATGACCGGCATCACCATCAAGGACGACCGCAAGCAGAAGGTGGATTTCTCCGACCCCTATATGCGCTCGGAACAGTTCATGTTGGTGCGCGGCGACGAGAGCCGCTTCACCGACGCCAAGACCTTCGGCGCCTTCAAGGACGGGCTGATCGGCGCGCAGGCCGGCACGACGCCCTTCTACACCGCTGTCTACAGCGTGCTGGACGGCAATGAGCAGAACCCGCGCATAAAGCTGTTCGAGACGTTCGGTGCCACCGTGCAGGCGCTGAAGACTGGCGACGTCGATGTGGTGCTCACGGACGGCACTGCGGGCAAGGGCTATGTCGACGCTTCCGAGGGCAAGCTGAAGCTGATCGGCGGCCCGCTCGGCACCGAGGATTTCGGCTTCATCTTTCCCAAGGGCTCCGACCTGGTGAAGCCTGTCAACGCCGCGATCGCCGCGCTCAAGGCCGACGGCACGTTCGATGCGCTGAACAAGAAATGGTTTCTTGATTACAAGATGGGGCAGTAGTTCGTCTTGATGCGGGCGGTGCGCGTGCGGGAACTCGCGCTGAGTTTGCGCTTGAACGCCCCCCTCTGCCCTGCCGGGCATCTCCCCCTCAAGGGGGGAGATTGGCAGCTTGGCCTTCGTCCCACATGCAGCATCGATGAAGATTGGCGAAGGTCGATGAGACATCTGATCTCCCCCCTTGAGGGGGAGATGTCCGGCAGGACAGAGGGGGGCGCCTTGGCGCCTGCCTTGCGCACTATGCACCTCGCCGGCCACGCCTGATGGCCCCCCCACCATCCTCCGTCAAACCTGAATTCCCCTGGTGGCTGGCCGCCGCCCTTGTCCTTGCCTTGGCCGCCGCGCTCGCCATCGCCGCCAGCGATCTTTATGCCCAGGTCTTCGCCACTGTCGCCAAGGGCATCGGCGTCACCGTCTTCGTCACCATTGTCGCCTTCGCGCTGGCCTCGATCATCGGCCTCGGCATCGCGCTGATGGGATTGTCGGGTTCGCAGTGGCTGCGGCAGATCGCGCGTTTCTATGTCGAGATCATCCGTGGCGTACCGATCCTGGTGCTTTTGTTCTGGATCGCGTTTGCCGGCGCACCGGCTTTCGTCGCAGCCTGGAACGCGCTGACCGCGCCGCTGCAGAGCACCGGCTATCTCGGCGAGTTGCAGGTGCGCGACGTCTCGCTCTTGTGGCGCGCCGTCATGGCGCTGACCATCGGCTATTCCGCCTTCATCTCCGAAGTGTTCCGGGCCGGCATCCAGGCGGTCGAGAAGGGCCAGATCGAAGCGGCCAAGGCGCTCGGGCTCACGCGGGCGCAACGTTTCCGGCTCATCGTCTTTCCGCAGGCGATCCGTACCATCCTGCCGCCGCTCGGCAATGACTTCGTCGCCCTGGTCAAGGATTCCTCGCTGGTCTCGGTGCTCGGTGTCGCCGACATCACGCAGATGGGCAAGGTCTATGCCGCCGGTTCCTTCCGCTTCTTCGAGACCTATTCGATAACAGCCTACATCTATCTCATCCTGACCGTCGGCTTGTCTTTGGCGCTCCGGGCGCTGGAACGGCGGCTGCGCCGCCAGCATCAGGAATAGTCTTTCGGCAAGGACGGCGTTACGCTCCGGTTGCGCACTGGAGGAGGAGCATGCCCATGAACGTCGACAAGGCCAATGCAGCGCTGGACTCGGTCTATACGGCCGATACGCCCGAAACCCTGGCGCAGGCCTATGCCGCATGGGCCGCGACCTATGACAGCGAGACCGCCTCGCTCGGTTATCTCCTGCCGTTCCTCATTGCCGCCTGGGTGGCGCGCCATGTGCCTGCGGGCGAAGGGCCGCTGCTCGACGCGGGCTGCGGCACCGGCCTGTCGGGGCCGTCGCTGAAGGCGCTGGGCTACGGCGATATCGCCGGGCTCGACCTGTCGGACGACATGCTGAAGATCGCCGGCAGCCGCAACGCCTATGGCGAGCTGAAGCAGGCAATGCTGGGCGGCCCGCTGCCCTGGCCCGACGGCCATTTCCGCGCCTTCTTCTCGACCGGCGTGTTCACCATCAGCCATGCGCCGGCTTCCGGCCTGCACGAACTGGTGCGCATCACGAAGAAAGGCGGCCACGCCATCTTCACCGTACGCGACCAGGTGTTCGAGAGCGGTGGTTTCCAGGCCGTCTTCGACGAGCTGGAACGGACAGGAAAATGGCGGCTGGTCGAGCAAAGCCCGTGGTTCCGCTGCTATGCGATTGCCGAGCCGGATGCGCTGGTGAAGACGTTTGTCTTCGAGGTGCTTTGAACCGCGGGTCCGCCAAGCTTGGTGCGCATCCCCCGGAGGCGTGGACGCGAGGACGAGGAACCCAGGTCCCGCGCAGCCACCGCCAATTGCCGAAAAGCCAAAACATTGCTATCTACCCCGCCATGGAAGAGCTTTTTGGCGATCCGGCCTACAAGGGGTTCGTGCTGCAGGACAGAAAACGCCTGCCGTCGCGCTTCTCCGCGCGCGTCTGTGGCGCGCCGACCAGCCGACTTACGCGGGCCGACTGATCAACTCGTTTCGCCTGACATCTTGGCGTCTGCCCTTCCCTTTCTCATATCGACGGATTTACGCACATGAGCGCACCGCGCACCCTCTATGACAAGATTTTCGACGACCACGTCGTCGACCGCCAGGACGACGGCACCTGTCTGCTCTATATCGACCGCCACCTCGTCCATGAGGTGACCAGCCCGCAGGCCTTCGAGGGCCTGCGCATGAGTGGTCGCAAAGTCCGTCATCCCGAAAAGACGCTGGCCGTGGTCGACCACAACGTCTCGACCTCGCCCGAGCGCAAGTTCGGCATCAAGAACGAGGAAAGCCGCATCCAGGTCGAGGCTCTGGCCAAGAACGCCAAGGATTTCGGCGTCGAATATTATTCGGAGAATGACATCCGCCAGGGCATCGTCCACATCATCGGGCCGGAACAGGGTTTCACCTTGCCCGGCATGACCATCGTCTGCGGCGACAGCCACACCTCCACCCACGGCGCCTTCGGCGCGCTGGCGCACGGCATCGGCACGTCGGAGGTCGAGCACGTGCTGGCGACGCAGACGCTGATCCAGCGCAAGGCCAAGAATATGCTGGTGCGCGTCGACGGCCAGTTGCCGGAAGGCGTCACCGCCAAGGACATCATCCTCGCCATCATCGGCGAGATCGGCACCGCCGGAGGCACCGGCTATGTCATCGAATATGCCGGCGAGGCGATCCGCTCGCTGTCGATGGAAGGCCGCATGACGATCTGCAACATGTCGATCGAGGGCGGCGCGCGCGCCGGCCTGATCGCACCCGACGAGACGACCTTCGCCTATGTCAAGGACAAGCCGCGCGCGCCCAAGGGCGCCGCCTGGGACGCCGCGCTCGCCTACTGGAAGACGCTGCAATCCGACGAAGGCGCGCATTTCGACAAGGTGATCGTGCTCGATGCGGCCAAACTGCCGCCGATCGTCTCCTGGGGCTCTTCCCCGGAGGATGTTGTCTCGGTGCAAGGGATTGTGCCGAACCCGGAAGACATCACCGACGAAAACAAGCGCACCTCAAAGCAGCGCGCGCTCGACTATATGGGCCTGACGCCGGGAACGAAGATCACCGACATCGCCCTCGACCGTGTCTTCATCGGCTCCTGCACCAACGGCCGCATCGAGGATCTGCGCGCCGCCGCCAAGGTGGTCGAGGGCAGAAAAGTCAATCCGCGCGTCAACGCCATGATCGTGCCGGGCTCCGGCCTGGTCAAGGAACAGGCCGAGGCCGAAGGGCTGGACAAGATCTTCCTCGCCGCCGGCTTCGACTGGCGCGAGCCGGGTTGCTCGATGTGCCTTGCCATGAACGACGACCGGCTGAAGCCGCATGAGCGCTGCGCCTCGACCTCGAACCGCAATTTCGAGGGCCGGCAAGGCTTCAAGGGGCGCACCCATCTGGTGTCGCCGGCCATGGCTGCGGCGGCGGCGATCGCCGGCCACTTCGTCGATATTCGCGACTGGAAGTAAATCGCGGCTGGTTCGATCGAAACGCAAGGGCCCGGACCGCGATGCGATCCGGGCCTTCTGCTTGAGCGTCCAGAGCATGTTGGAGCTTCACCGGTCGTCGCGGCGGATGATCTCGTGGAACTGCTCGCGGCGCCCTGGTTCTTCGGCGGCAACCACCAGGGCCAGCCCGCGTTCATCGAAGAGTTTGAACCATTCGTCCCACTCGACCAACTCATAACCTCCGGCATTGATCGGGCGCTCCGGCTGGTCTTCGTCCTCATAGGCGTGCTGGCCGAACACCAGCCGCAGCATCGCCTGCGTGCCGGCCTCGGGCGACACGTCGACAATGGCCGGAAAGCCGGCGCGTGAAGCGGCCCATGAACGGATTGCCTCGTGATCGGTCAGGGTGATTGTATCGGCCATTATCGGTTCCTCTTCTGCGCTGGACAAACGCAGGTCCGGCGCGCCGGTTCCACGTCACGCTCCGCACCAGCGTGACGCATATTCGCTTTCGCTTAACCGCTTGTTTGGGCTTGCAGCCTAAGGTCTTTCCCGACGTCAAGCGAGGGGAAGTCACGGTCCTTTGGACACCGGCCTGCTGATAGCGTTGCTAAACCCGACGATCGCGCTGGCCCTCGGCGCGGCGTTCCTCGTGCTTTGGTTCTATCAGCGCCACCGTCCCTATCTGGCCGTGCTGGCGGTAAGCTATTCGCTTGCGGCGGCCGGGTTCCTGTTCCAGCATTTCACGCTGCCCGTTGGCCTGGCACCGTCGAAGCTGCTCTCCAACCTATGCTTCTGCGTTGCCGGATCCTGCCTGGCCGGCGCGATCGTGGCGCGGCATGGCCAGCGAGTGCCCTATGCCGGGCTTTGCGTCTTGGCGAGCGGCGGCATGGCCGCCTTTTGCTGGTTCCTGTTCGTCCAGCCGGACCTGACATGGCGGGTCCTCGTCATCAATTTCGCGCTCGGCGGCATCAGCCTGGTGGCGGCCGCCGAATTGCGCAAGGTGCGTGGCAATGGCCCGACGGAAAAGATCCTGTTCGTCCTGGCGTTGCTCGCGGGGCTGAATTTCTTCGTGCGCACGCTTGCCGTCATCGTCGCGCACGGGCCTTTCGCGACTTATGACGAGCTCTATACATCATCCTATTGGACGACGGCGTTGCTGTCGCATGCGCTGCTGTCGCTGCTGATCGCGCTTTGCCTGTTCTCCGCCGCCGCGCTCGACGTGATGAAGGCGTTGAAGGTCGAAACCTACACCGATCCGCTGTCTCGCCTGCTCAATCGGCGCGGCTTCGAGCAACGGGCGGCCCTGCTCTTGCAACGCTGCGCGGCGGCGAAATTGCCGGTGGCCCTTGTGCTGGCCGATCTCGACCACTTCAAGGCGCTCAACGACCTGCATGGGCATGCCGCGGGCGACCGGGTGATCGCTGACTTCGCCGCCAGGCTTCGCGCGGCCGCCGGTGCGCGCGGTGAGGCTGGACGTATCGGCGGCGAGGAATTCGCGGTGCTCCTGCCCTTGACCGATCTTGCCGCCGCGCGGCTGTTCGCAGAGGCCGTGCGCGTGGCCTACTCGGCCGGCGGCGTCGACGGACTTCCGCCCGGCACCAAGGTCACCGCCAGTTTCGGCGTGGCGGCGCGCAGCGGCGACGAAGCGCTGGAGCCGTTGATGCGCCGCGCCGACGAGGCCCTCTACAAGGCCAAGAAAAACGGCCGTGACAGCGTGCGCCTGTCCTATGAGCGGCCGGAAACGCTGTTCGTGCCGGAGCCGCTCAAAGCCGGCTGAAGGCGATCGGCCTGACGCCTTCATCATCCAGGACCCGCGCCGCACCGCTTCGTTCCTTGCTTCCCTGAAAGGCGATGGCAAACATCGTTCGGCCAATGTCCGAGGCGTGCGCGAGCCTCGATATGACCTCACGTTAACTTCTTTTTCGCCCGTCGATGGTTTGCTGCCGTCAGGGGCTTGGGAAATCATGGGCGGCGCGGACTTCATCCTTGTCATCAATCTGTTCGTTGCCGGGCTGCTGGCGGCGGCCTTCATGGCGATCGCCGTCTATGACATCGGACGCGTCTCGGCACGCTGGCTGGCGTTCGGCTATGTGCTGGGCATGGCCTATTTCGTCGTTGAGTTCAGCATTCCCGCCTTCGACAATGCGCGGCTGGTGGTCGTCGCAGCCTTTGCCGTTTTCCTTGGCGCCACCATCGCCTTCAACGGCGGGCTTGCGCATAGATACGGCGTGACGCCGCCCTGGTCGGCGATGCTCCTGATCCTGGCCGTTGCGTCTGTCGCGGTCTATTTCGCCCAGGATCTGCCGCGCCAGTCCCTAGTCAGCAAGATGGCCTACCAACTGCCCTACGCCGTCATGCAGCTTACCGGGTTCGGCATTGTCTGGTCGTCCAGGCAAAGGCGTGGCCGGCTCGATCGGATGCTGATGGCGGTGCTGGCGGCCAGCGCCATGCAGTTCGCCAGCAAGCCATTCATCGCCGATGCGCTTGGCGGCCGCGGCGCCGCCCCACAATCCTATCTGCAGACCAGCTATGCCCTGGTATCGCAATCGCTCGGCACCGTGTTCGGCGTGGCGCTGGCCTTGCTGGCGCTGGCCATACTGGTGCGCGACGTGCTCGCCGAGGCGACGTCGAAATCGGAAACGGACACGCTGTCGCGGCTCCTCAACCGCGGCGGCTTCGAGCATCACGCCGAGAGGGCGCTGGGGGAAGCGGCGCGCCGGGGCGTCCCAGTCGCGCTGGTCATCGCCGATCTCGACCACTTCAAGTCCATCAACGACAATTACGGCCATGCCTCGGGCGACCGGGTCATCGAGGCCTTTGCCCGCTTCCTGCGCGAGGCCGCGGCCGACCACCATGTCGCCGGTCGTATAGGCGGCGAGGAGTTCGCCATCATCCTGCCAGGCACCAACCTTGCCGCCGCGCGGCTGTTCGCCGAAGGCGCGCGCAGCGCCTTCGGGACGCTGCCCATCGACGGGCTCCCCGCCGACAATCGCTGCACGGCAAGCTTCGGCGTCGCCGAGCTTCATGCCGGCGAGCATTTTTCCGATCTGATGCGGCGTGCCGATGAAGCGCTCTATCAGGCCAAGGATGCCGGGCGCGACTGCGTGCGCGTTTCCGCCGGGCCAGCCAGGCCAGAGGCCGTGGCGCTGTTCAGCGGCAGGGGCTGAGCTCGGGCATTTCGCCGTCGGAGAGGCCATACATATAACTGCGCCCCTTCACGAACACCGGCGGCCGATAGCAGTCGCCATAGCCCGACATCTCGTCAGCCCCGTTCTCGTAGATCACCTTGGGCTGGCCGGCGCTGGTATAGTCGGACAGCTGCTTGGCGAGCTTGCCTTCGCCGACGAGGATGCGCTTGTAGCCGGCGGCACTGTCGATGACGAGATTGCCGAAGGAATCGGCGTAGACCCGATCCTGGTGGCGTCCGTCCGCCAGCGCCGGCGCGGCGAAGCCGACGGCCAATACCGCCACTGTGAGCGCCGCAAGGCGCGATCTGCCCGAATTCGAACGCATGGCGTCCTCCATATTGGAGACAAAGCCTCCTCGATTCGGAAATTAACCTTTTCTTAACCTTTGTTAAGAGGCTGGCGCGGTTCTCACCCATGTCTTGATAAACATGGTTAACGAGGCACATGACGCGATCGTGATCGACGGTCGCGAGGCGCTGGTGATGAAGGCGGGCTCGCGCCGCTGACCTGCACCCGCTGAGCCGAAGCCCGCGCCCGCCACATATATGCTGCACCGCAGCGAGAACGGGCCGGCTTGGCATCGTCGACGCCTAATCGATTGAAGCCCGGACCTGCCTTTTAATCAGACTAAATTACGTTTTCGAAACGGTTTTCTGGCTTTGACGCGGTGCAAAAAGAGCATTAGAAACCGGCTGTCCGAAGTCGCAACCGGAAGCGGCAATGCCGCATTTCCACCTGAGGCTCCAGGAACGCCGAACTGGGGGAGCCATGAGCAAATCACCAGCCACCCGCGAATTCGCCAGACGTGAACGGCCGCTTTCGCCGCACCTCAGCGTGTACCGGCCGCCGATCACCATGACGATGTCGATCATCCATCGCATCACCGGCGGCGCGCTCTATTTCGGCACGCTCCTGGTCGCGATATGGCTGATGGCGGCGGCGAGCTCGCAAGCCACTTTCGATTGGGTGAGCTGGGCCTTCGGAACCTGGCTCGGACGGCTGATCCTGTTCGGCTACACCTGGGCGCTCATGCACCACATGCTGGGCGGCGTGCGCCACCTGATCTGGGATACCGGCGCCGGTCTCGAAAAGCATACCGCCTCCAAGATCGCCTGGGCGACCCTGGCCGGCTCGGTCCTGCTCACGCTGCTGATCTGGATCGCCGGCTATATGGCGCGAGGAGCCTGACCATGAGCACTGGAAAGACCGACATGCGCACGCCGCTGGCGAAAGTCCGCGGCCTGGGGTCCGCCCGCGAAGGCACCGGGCATTTCTGGCGCCAGCGCCTCACGGCAATCGCCAACATCCCGCTGATCCTGTTCTTCACCGGGTTCCTGGTCGCGCTCAACGGCGCCGGTTATGCGGAGGTGCGGGCAGCGCTCGCCGACCCGCTCGTGGCGCTGATGATGGCCCTTGTGCTCATCTCGCCGCTTTATCACATGCGGATCGGCATGCAGGTGATCATCGAGGATTACGTGCATGGCGAAGGCATGAAGCTGGCGCTGATCGCCCTCAACACTTTCTTCACCGTAGCGGTCGGCGTGGCTTCGCTCTTCGCCCTGCTCAAACTGGCATTCGGAGGCTGACGTTTTGGCCAAGGACGCGAAAGAAGCCAATACGGCAGGCTATACCTATGTCGACCACAAATTCGACGTCGTGGTCGTCGGTGCCGGGGGCGCGGGACTGCGCGCTACGCTGGGCATGGCCGAACAGGGCCTGCGCACCGCCTGCATCACCAAGGTTTTCCCGACCCGCTCGCACACGGTGGCGGCGCAGGGCGGCATTGCCGCTTCGCTTTCCAACATGGGCCCGGACTCCTGGCAGTGGCACATGTACGACACCGTCAAGGGTTCGGACTGGCTGGGCGATGTCGACGCCATGGAATATCTGGTGCGTGAAGCGCCGGCCGCCGTCTACGAACTCGAGCATTACGGCGTGCCGTTCTCGCGCACGGAAGAGGGCAAGATCTACCAGCGGCCGTTCGGCGGCCACATGATGAATTACGGCGATGGCCCGCCGGTGCAGCGCACCTGCGCGGCCGCCGACCGCACCGGCCACGCCATCCTGCACACGCTCTACGGCCAGTCGCTGAAGAACAACGCGCAGTTCTTCATCGAGTATTTCGCGCTCGACCTGATCACGGAGCCGGACGGCACATGCACCGGCGTCGTCGCCTGGAACCTCGACGACGGCACCATCCACCGCTTCTCGGCCAAGATGGTTGTGCTGGCGACAGGCGGCTATGGCCGCGCTTATTTCTCGGCCACATCGGCCCACACCTGCACCGGCGACGGCGGCGGCATGGCCGCGCGGGCGGGGTTTCCCTTACAGGACATGGAGTTCGTGCAGTTCCACCCGACCGGCATCTACGGCGCCGGCTGCCTGATCACGGAAGGCGCGCGCGGCGAGGGCGGCTATCTCGTCAACTCCGAGGGCGAGCGGTTCATGGAGCGCTACGCGCCGTCGGCCAAGGACCTTGCCTCGCGCGATGTCGTCTCGCGCTGCATGACGCTGGAAATCCGCGAAGGCCGCGGCGTCGGCAAGAACAAGGACCATATCTTCCTGCACCTCGATCATCTCGATCCGGCGGTGCTGCACGAGCGGCTGCCCGGCATCTCGGAATCGGCAAAGATCTTCGCCGGCGTCGACCTCACCAAGGAGCCGATTCCGGTGCTGCCGACGGTGCACTACAATATGGGCGGCGTGCCGACCAATTACTGGGGCGAGGTGCTCAACCCGACGATCCTTAATCCCGATCGGGTCTCGCCCGGCTTGATGGCGGTAGGCGAGGCCGGCTGCGCCTCGGTGCACGGCGCCAACCGGCTGGGATCGAACTCGCTGATCGACCTGGTCGTGTTCGGCCGCGCGGCGGCGATCCGTGCCGGCCAGGTCATCGACCGCAAGTCGGCAATCCCGTCGCCCAACCAGGCCTCGGTCGACAAGATCATGGACCGCTTCGACCGGCTGCGCCACGCCAACGGCTCGACGCCGACGGCGGTTCTGCGCGAAAAGATGCAGCGTGCCATGCAGGAAGACGCGGCGGTGTTCCGCACGCAGGAATCGCTGGAGAACGGTTGCAAGCGCATTTCGCAGATCTGGGGCGAGCTCAAGGACATAAAGGTTTTCGATCGCTCGATGATCTGGAACTCCGACCTGGTGGAGACGCTGGAGCTGGAAAACCTGATGGCCAACGCCATCACCACGGTCTACGGCGCCGAGGCCCGCAAGGAGAGCCGTGGCGCGCACGCGCGGGAGGATTTCTCGGCCCGCGACGACGCCAACTGGCGCAAGCACACGCTCGCCCATCTGAGCGAGACCGGTGAGGTGACGCTCTCCTATCGTCCGGTGCACACCGAACCGCTGCTGGCCGAAAAGGACGGCGGCATCAGTCTCGCCAAGATCGCGCCCAAGGCCAGGGTGTATTGAAATGACGTCCAGCCGCGTCATCCGAAAGGACCTGAGGTAATGGTCGAACTCACGCTCCCCAAGAACTCGAAGATCCAGCAGGGCAAGACCTGGCCGAAGCCGGAAGGCGCGACCAATCTCAGGGAATATCGCATCTACCGCTGGTCGCCGGATGATGACGAGAACCCGCGCATGGACACATATTTCGTCGACATGGACGATTGCGGGCCGATGGTGCTGGATGCGCTGCTCTGGATCAAGAACAAGATCGACCCGACGCTGACCTTGCGCCGCTCCTGCCGGGAAGGCATCTGCGGCTCCTGCGCCATGAATATCGACGGCTCCAACACGCTCGCCTGCACCAAGGGCTGCGACGACATATCGGGTGCCGTCAAGATCTACCCGCTGCCGCATATGCCCGTCATCAAGGACCTGGTGCCCGACCTCACCAATTTCTACGCCCAGCACGCCTCGATCGAACCGTGGCTGAAGACGGTCTCGCCGCAGCCCGCCAAGGAATGGCTGCAGAGCCATGAGGAGCGTGAGAAGCTCGACGGGCTCTACGAATGCATATTGTGCGCCTGCTGCTCGACCTCTTGCCCGAGCTATTGGTGGAACGGCGACCGTTATCTCGGCCCGGCAACCCTGCTGCAGGCGTATCGCTGGCTGATCGACAGCCGCGACGAGGCCACGGGCGAGCGGCTCGACAATCTCGAGGACCCCTTCCGGCTCTATCGCTGCCACACCATCATGAACTGCGCGCAGACCTGCCCCAAGGGCTTGAATCCGGCCAAGGCGATCGCGGAAATCAAGAAGATGATGGTGGAGAGAAGGGTTTAGGCGCTCGCTCGCGGCAATCTTGAACGCAGCGATCCTTCGCGCCCCCTTTCTCCGGCAGGACAAAAGGGGCGCTGTCTTGCCAGCTTCAAAAAGGATTGCAATCCAATGACGGACCTCCCCATCCTGTCTCCTCCCGAAGCGCGTGTGCTCGGCTGCCTCATCGAGAAGAAGGAGCTGACGCCGGACGTCTATCCGTTGACCCTCAACGCAGCGCTTGCCGCCGCCAACCAGAAGACGGCGCGCGAGCCCGTCATGGCGCTGGAGCAGACAGAGGTGCACCGGGCGCTAAAGCTGCTCGAGCAGAAGGGGCTGGTGCGGCAGATGTTCGGCTCCCGCGTCGAACGCTACGAGCACCAGATGGCGCAGCGCTTCTCGCTGACCACGCCTCAGACCGCCTTGGTCGGTCTGCTTTTGCTGCGCGGGCCGCAGACGGCGCATGAATTGTTGGCACGCAGCGAGCGCATGGCAAGGTTTTCATCGATCGAGGGTTTGCGCGGTGAACTCGATATGCTGATCGGCCGTCGACCGCCGCTCGTTCAGGAAATCCCGCGCGGTCCAGGCCAACGCGAGGACCGCTATGTGCATCTCCTCGCCGGGCCGGTTGACGTTGCCGCCCTGTCGGCGCAGCGCACTGCATCGGCCGTGCCCGCTTCCGACCTCGAAGCGAGAGTGGAGGCGCTGGAGCAGGAAGTCGCAGCCCTTCGCGCCCGGCTCGACGCGCTGGGCGCCTGAGCGGTCGGGCGTGTCCGGCGCGACCATGCGCGCCGGGATGCCGGGGTCTCAGCCGAGCCTGGCGTTGAGCGATACGTTGATGGCGCCCAGCGCTTTGGAAACAGGGCATTCGGCCTTGGCCTTCTCGGCCAATTCCTTGAACTTCGCCGCGTCGATGCCGGGCACCTTGCCGACAAGGGTGATCGCGCTGCCCGTGATGCCGGTGCCGGGAACCAGCGTCACCACGGCCTTGGCGTCGAGTTCGGCTGCCGGGGTGCCGTTCTCGGCCAGGAAATGCGACAGCTGCATGGCGTAGCAGCCGGCGTGCGCGGCCGCGATCAGCTCTTCCGGATTGGTGCCGGATTTGCCGCTCTCGTCCTCGAAGCGTGCCTTGAACGAATAGGGCGTGCCGTTCAGGGTCCCGCTCTGGCTGTCGAGCGTGCCTTTGCCGTCCTTCAGATTGCCCTTCCAGACGGCGGTTGCGGTGCGGTCCATGAATTCCTCCTTGGTTGTCGTGAACTTGTCCAGGTGAGCCCAGCGTCCGGCCAACTATAGCGCGGGCATGCGCGAAGACCACTGCGCTGTTTGGACCACGGCGTGATGACGGTTCATTCCTTTCGAAAAAAATCCGCGTGCAAAAATGTCGGCTTCCATTCGGCCCGACCGTCCTGCGGGCGACCACGGGATTGTGGCCGGATGGAGGTTCACATGGACAATCTGTTTTTCGCAATATGGAAGACCCCGGGCCGCAAGGCTCAACGACGGCAGGACTTCTGGCTGGAGCCGCCGCCGTCCGGTGTCCGCAGGCTGCTGGCGGCTGTCGCCATCGTCGCGGTCGCGGCATGCCTTCTCGACCATGCGGCAGCGGTCGAAGGCAAGGCTGACACGCTCGTCGCCGCATCCTATGATTCATCGCAGCAAGGGAGCGCGAAATGAAATATGTCTGCCTGGTCTATGGTGAGGAGAAAGACCTCTACGCGCTCACTCCGGAAGGATCGGCCAAGCTCGACGCCGATTCGCTGGCCTATGACCGGTCCTTGGACCAACAAGGCAAGCTCATCGTCGCGCAGGCGCTGCAATCGGTGAAGACCTCGAAGACCGTGCGCCGTCGCAAGGGCAAGCGGCTGGTCACCGACGGCCCGTTCGCCGAAACCAAGGAGCAGTTGCTCGGCTTCGTCATGATCGAGGCGAAGGACCTCCAGGAGGCGCTGGACATCGCCGGCGGCATTCCGCTGGCCGAACTCGGCACGATCGAGGTCCGGGCGATCTATGACGTGCCCGGGTCATAGATGGCGCGGCGGGTCAGATCGCCTCGCCCTTCAAAAGGCGCGGCGTGCCGGCCGAAAGCCCCGACGCCTGGCGGATGAAGAATTCCTTCAGCCGCGGCATGCGTTCGACCAGGCCGAGGCCGATGTCGCGCACCGCGCGCAGCGGGCCGATATCGTTGGAAAACAGCCGGTTCAGCACATCTGTCGTGACGCCCATCTGCACCGTGTCGAAACGGCGCCATTGCTGGTAACGCTCGAGCACGTCGAGCGCGCCGATATCCTGGCCCAGCCGGTCGGCTTCTACGATCACCTCGGCCAGGGCGGCGACATCCTTGAAGCCGAGATTGAGGCCCTGGCCGGCGATCGGGTGGATGCCGTGGGCGGCATCGCCGGCAAGCGCCACGCGCGGCGCGACGAAGGCGCGCGCGATGGTAAGACCCAGCGGCCAGGCGCGCGGCTTGTCGGCGACGCGGATCTCGCCAAGCTTGAGGCCGAAACGCTGTTCCAGTTCGTGCTCGAAGAGGAGGTCGTCGCCGGCGACCAGCGTCTGAGCATCTTCCGACCGCTCGACCCAGACGATCGACGAGCGGTTGGAGCCGTCCTCGCCCGGCTTCAGCGGCAGCGTGGCGAAGGGTCCGGCGGGCAGGAAATGCTCTTCGGCACGACCGTTGTGGGGCCGTTTATGTGCCACGGTGCAGACGATGCCGGACTGGCCGTATTCCCACTTCACCGTCTTGATGCCGGCCATGTCACGCAGCTTCGAGTTGACGCCGTCGGCGGCGACCAGCAGCCGCGCCTTCAGCGTCGCGCCGTCGGCCAGATGCACGGTGATGCCCGCACCATTGGTTTCGAACCCTTGCACGGCAACGCCTTCGATGATGTCGACGCCGAGCTTTTCGGCGCTGCGGCGCAAGGCGCCGTTCAGCACCCGGTTGGCCACCATATGTGCGAAGGGCTCGCCCGGCGCCACCTCGCCGTCGAAGGTGAGGAAGACCGGGCGCACAGGATCGGCGGTACGCGAATCGGTGATGATCATCTCGGTGATCGCCTGCGCTTCCGGCGCGATCTCGGCCCAGACGCCGAGCCGCTCGAGCATGCGGCAGGCGGCCGCCGCAATGGCCGAGGCGCGCCCGTCCCTTTGCCAGGAGCCGGCGGGTGCGGCATCGACCAGGGCCACGGCAAGCTCCGGTTGCGCCTGTTTCAGCGACACGGCGGCAGCCAGGCCGACATAGCCGGCGCCGGCGACCAGAACATCGAGCCCGGACCTGGTTTTCGCCTCTGCCTTGCCTTCCATGGTCTTCGCTCCTTGCAAGCCAGCCTGCCATCCGCCCTTGACGGCCCGTCCTTCCTGTCGGAAACCCGCCGAGGAAATCTTGAGGCGAGGTCACGACACATGACGGCGGCCATGGACGAGCTTCTGCGCATTCTCGACCTCGAGAGGCTGGAACACAATCTGTATCGTGGTCGCAGCCCCCAGGTGGAGTGGCAGCGCGTGTTCGGCGGCCAGACCATCGCCCAGGCGCTGGTGGCGGCGCAGCGGACCGTCGAGCCCGACCGCTACGTGCATTCGCTGCACGGCTATTTTATGCGGCCGGGCGACATCAAGGTGCCGATCATCTACGAGGTCGACCGCATCCGCGACGGCGGCTCCTTCACCACCCGCCGGGTGCTGGCGATCCAGCACGGGAACGCGATCTTCTCGCTGGAAGCCTCGTTCCAGGTCGATGAGAAGGGGCTGGAGCACCAGTTCGCTTTGCCCGACGACGTGCCGCCGCCGGAAGGGCTGAAGACGCAGCGCCAACTGCTCGAAAAGGCCGACCGGGTGCCGGAAGCGGTGCGACGCTTCTGGGCGCGCGAGCGACCGCTGGAGCTCAGGCCGGTCAATCTCCAGCACTATGAAAGCCGTGACAAGCTGCCGCCCCGGCAGAATGTCTGGATCCGCCTCGCCGGTCCCGTCCCAGACGACCGCGCGCTGCAATCGGTGTTGCTCGCCTACCTTTCCGACATGACGCTGCTCGACACCTCGACCTTCGCGCATGGGCGCGGGCTGTTCGATCCCGACATCCAGGCGGCCAGCCTCGACCATTCGATGTGGTTCCACCGCCCGCATTCGCTTGACGGCTGGCTGCTCTACGCGCAGGACAGCCCCTCGAGCTCGGGATCACGCGGATTCAGCCGCGGCACGCTCTATGCCCGCGACGGCACGCTGATCGCCTCGATGGCCCAGGAAGGCTTGATCCGGCTCAAGCGTTGAGCAGTCCTTTCGCCCAAAGCCTTCCAAATAGGCGTTTTCAGAAAATTGCTTAATTATTGAGCAGAAGCTGTGCCGCGCCCATCGGCACGGTGCGGTTGCGGGCGCGTCAATTCCTTTATTTACAACAGGTTAACACGCTGCTTCGGCAATTGGCACGGAGCTTGAATCCTCGTCGGCACTCTCCGGCTCCTCGGGATCGGTGAAGGTGTGCAAACGCGGGGGACCGCAACAGCAAAAGGGTGAAACCTTATGAAAATCGTGATGGCAATCATCAAGCCGTTCAAGCTCGACGAGGTACGCGAAGCGCTTACCGCCGTCGGCATCCAGGGCCTGACCGTCACCGAAGTCAAAGGCTACGGGCGTCAGAAGGGGCACACGGAAATCTATCGCGGGGCGGAATACGCGGTCAGTTTCCTGCCGAAGATCAAGATCGAGGTCGCGGTCAGCGCCGACATGGTCGACAAGGCCGTGGAGGCCATCACCGCAGCCGCCAAGACCGGTCAGATCGGCGACGGCAAGATCTTCGTTTTCGGCATCGACCAGGCGGTGCGCATCCGCACCGGCGAAACAGACACCGACGCGCTCTGAAGCGGCGAACACGTATTCCAATGGAGAGTTCAATGAATATTCCTTCCACCTTGAAGAAGACGGGACGCGCCGCCCTTTTTGGCTCGCTCGCTCTCGCAGCGTTGGGCAGCGTCGCCGCCCTCGCGCAGGAAGCGGCTCCGGCCGCGGCTGCCGCCGCCCCGGCCGCTCCCACCCCGGTGCTCGACACCGGCAACACCGCCTGGATGCTGACTTCGACGGCGCTGGTGCTGATGATGACCATCCCCGGCCTGGCACTGTTCTACGGCGGCATGGTGCGCAAGAAGAACGTGCTTGCCACCGTCATGCAGAGCTTCGCCATCACCTGCCTGGTGACGGTGCTGTGGTTCATGTTCGGCTATTCGCTGGCCTTTTCCGACGGCGGCGGCATGAATGCCTATCTCGGGGGCTTCTCGAAGTTCTTCCATCACGGCATCACCACCTCGACGCTGTGGGCGCCGGGCGTGGCCAACATTCCTGAATTCGTCTTTTCGATGTTCCAGATGACCTTCGCCATCATCACCCCGGCCCTGATCGCCGGCGCCTTTGCCGAGCGCATGAAGTTCTCGGCCCTGCTGATCTTCATGGCGCTGTGGCTGCTGGTCGTCTATGCGCCGATCGCGCATTGGGTCTGGGGCGGCGGCTTCCTCGGCGCTGCCGGCGTGCTCGACTTCGCCGGCGGCACGGTCGTCCATATCAATGCCGGTGTCGCGGGTCTCGTCTGCGCCCTGGTCCTTGGCAAGCGCGAAGGCTACGGCACCACCAACATGGCGCCGCATAACCTGGTCTATTCCGTGATCGGCGCTTCGCTGCTGTGGGTCGGCTGGTTCGGCTTCAACGCCGGTTCGGAACTCGCCGCCGACGGCCTCGCCGGTGCCGCGATGCTCAACACCCAGGTTGCCACCGCGGCAGCGGCGCTGGCCTGGATGTTCGCCGAATGGATCGTCGCCAAGAAGCCCTCGGTGCTCGGCATCATCTCCGGCGCCGTCGCCGGCCTTGTCGCGGTGACGCCGGCTTCCGGCTTCGTCAACCCGACGGGCGCCTTCATCGTCGGCATCGTCGCCGGCGTCGTCTGCTACATCTCGGCGGTCAAGGTAAAGCACATGTTCGGCTATGACGACTCGCTCGATGCCTTCGGCGTCCATGGCGTCGGCGGCGTGGTCGGCGCATTGCTGACCGGCGTGCTCGCCGACCCGGCAATCAACAGCCTGTCCTCGGGCGCGTCGATCGGCAAGCAGCTCTACGGCATCGTCTTCACCATCCTGTGGACGGCAATCGCCACCTTCGTCATCCTCTACATCGTCAAGGCGCTCGTCGGCCTGCGTCCATCGACCCAGGAAGAGGTCGAGGGTCTCGACATCAGCCAGCACGGCGAAGTGGTGCCGTAAGGCCTCTTTGCCATGGGACCGGCGGACCTCCTCCCGCCGGTCCCATCTCTTTCTGTAATCGCGTACGGAAAACCGCTGCACGTCTTCTGGAACTTGAAATCCCGTCGTGACGCTCCGCAAGGTGCTCACGCCTTGAGGCCCGGATCGCTCCGGGCCTCTTTTTTGGAGCCCGTTTGATTGAACGAGCGCAATCACGTTCGCGTGATTGAGATTTTCGAGGAAACATCGGACGTCTTGGCATCGAACTCCCGGGCACGACCACTGTTCGGCGGTCGTTGCAAACAATAGGGAAGGAAACTATCCAATGAACGTCAAGAATATCTGTCTCGGCGCGCTCGCTCTTTCCATGGTCAGCGGCATGGCATTTGCCGGGGCTCTCGACGAACCCGACAATATGGCCCCGTTCTTCACCGATTCCAGCATGAAAACCATGAAGCCGATGGCGGAATTCAAGACCGCTTTCATGGCCATGCCAATGGAAAAACAGGATACGATGAAGAAGGAATGCCAGGACGCGGCGATGAGCAAGCCGCACGCCGAGTTCTGCGCCAACGTCCAGGCGCTCGGCGGAGCCAACTGAGACCGCAGCGGATCAGGCCCACCGAGCCTGATCACCCTGCCGTTGCCGATGCAGAAATGGCGGGCCGTGAGGCTCGCCATTGTTACTTGCGGCAGGCGGGTGGGGCCCTTGCCATGGTTAATGCGGCCTTAACCTTCCCACGCATAGTCTGGCAGCCAAATCTGCCGAAGTGCGTCACGCGCTCGGGCCAGGCAATCACTGACGGGGAAGAGCATGCGTTCAGGGGCTTCAGCACCGCTCGCGCTGACCGATACGGGGCACGGCATCCAGGCATTCGCGCGACGCCAGGTCGGCCGGCTTGTCGGCGCCGGCATGTTCGCGTTCACCGCTTTCGGCGTCGCCAGCCTGGCCACCTGGAATGTCGCCGACCCGAGCTTCTCGCACGCCACAGCCAACACCGTCACCAATGCCATGGGCTATGCGGGTGCTGTCTTCTCCGACATCGCCATGCAGTTCTTCGGCCTTGCCGCCGTGGCGGCGCTGGTTCCGGCCGTGATCTGGGGATATCTCCTGTTTTCGGCGCGTGGCGTCGACAGGCTGCCCAGGCGCGGTCTGTTCTGGTTCGGCTTTGCCCTGCTGGCCGCTGCGATCGCCGGCTGCGTGGTGCCGCCCAAGACCTGGCCGCTGCCGACCGGGCTCGGCGGCGTGTTCGGCGACATGGTACTGAAGATTCCGGGCGTCGTCATCGGTGGCTATCCGACCGGGCTGGTGGCCAGCGTGCTCGCCATTCTGATGGCCGGTCCGGCGCTATGGCTGTTCGCCTACGGTTCGGCGCTGATCGCACGCAAGAACGGTTTCGCCGTCATGGAGGAACCGGCCGCCGCCGATCCGCGTGAGGATGAGCTGCTGTTCGACAATGACGAGGATGAAGGCGACGAAGGCATGCTGGCGCTCGGCGCAATGACCCATTGGTGGCTTTCGTTCCGCGCGTGGATGCACCGCCGCGCCGTGCGCCGCAGGCAGCGGCGGGACGAATTCGAGCCGGGAATGGAGCCGCGCGCCAGCGCCTGGCGGCGTGCCGCCGAACGGGTCGAATCGGCCGAGTTCGCCGAGCAGCGGATGAGCCCGGATGGCCGTGCCCGCGTCGAACCGGAATTCTTCGCCGCCATGGTCAACGACCGCAGCGTTTCCGTCGATCCGGACGATGACGTCTTCGACGATCGCTTCGACACCGGCGATGACGATGTCGATTTCGACGATGAACCCCTCGTCCAGCGTCGCGCGGCTTCCACCGCAAAGGTCCAGCCGTTCCGCTCGGATGCCGCCACGCGCGTTGAAGCGCCGGCGCCGCGCCCGGCTCCGGGTGCGCGCGTCCAGCGCGAGGCGCAGGCCTCGTTGATCGGCTCGGAAAAATTCGAGATGCCGTCGCTGCATTTCCTGTCCGAACCGAAGAACGTCGCGCGCGACCCGAGCCTCTCGAAAGACGCGCTGGAACAGAACGCCCGCCTGCTCGAAGGCGTGCTGGAGGATTTCGGCGTCAAGGGCGAGATCATCCATGTCCGCCCCGGCCCCGTCGTCACGCTCTATGAGCTGGAGCCTGCGCCAGGCATCAAATCATCGCGCGTCATCGGCCTCTCCGACGACATCGCCCGCTCGATGAGCGCCATCGCCTGCCGCGTCGCCGTGGTGCCGGGCCGCAACGCCATCGGCATCGAATTGCCGAACGCCAAGCGCGAGACGGTGTATCTCAGGGAAATCATGGCCAGCCGCGATTTCGAGACCACCAAGGCCAAGCTGGCGCTGGCGCTGGGCAAGACCATCAACGGCGAGGCGGTCATCGTCGATATCGCCAAGATGCCGCACGTCTTGGTCGCCGGCACCACCGGCTCGGGCAAGTCGGTCGCCATCAACACCATGATCCTGTCGCTGCTCTACCGGCTGACGCCGCAGGAATGCCGGCTGATCATGATCGATCCCAAGATGCTGGAGCTCTCGGTCTATGACGGCATCCCGCACCTTTTGACGCCTGTCGTCACCGACCCGAAGAAGGCGGTGGTTGCGCTGAAATGGACCGTGCGGGAGATGGAAGACCGCTACCGCAAGATGTCGAAGGTCGGCGTGCGCAATATCGACGGTTTCAACGCACGCGTCCAACAGGCGGAGAAGAAGGGCGAAAAGATCTCGCGCACGGTGCAGACCGGCTTCGACCGCCAGACCGGCGAGGCGATCTACGAGACCGAGAATCTCGACCTCGAGCCGATGCCCTACATCGTCGTCATCATCGACGAAATGGCCGATCTGATGATGGTTGCCGGCAAGGACATCGAGGGTGCCGTCCAGCGCCTGGCGCAGATGGCGCGCGCCGCCGGCATCCATGTCATCATGGCGACGCAACGTCCGTCTGTCGACGTGATCACCGGTACCATCAAGGCCAACTTCCCCACCCGCATCTCCTTCCAGGTGACGTCGAAGATCGACAGCCGCACCATCTTGGGCGAGCAAGGCGCCGAGCAGCTGCTCGGCATGGGCGACATGCTCTACATGGCCGGCGGCGGCCGCATCCAGCGCGTGCACGGCCCGTTCGTCTCCGACGACGAGGTCGAGAAGATCGTCGCGCATCTGAAACTGCAGGGCGTGCCGGAATATCTCGACGCCATCACCGAGGACGATGATGAGGACGAGGACGAGCCCTCCGGCAAGGGCGGCTCGGGCGGCGGCGGCGGCAATTTCGAGGATTCCGACGATCCTTACGACCAGGCGGTGTCCGTGGTGTTGCGCGACGGCAAGGCCTCGACCAGCTACATCCAGCGGCGTCTGGGCATCGGCTACAACCGCGCCGCTTCGATCATCGAGAAGATGGAAAAAGAAGGCATTGTCGGCCCCGCCAACCATGCCGGAAAACGCGAGATCCTGGTGCCGACCGAAGAGGACAAATTCTGATCGCGACAAATACCGGCGGCAACTTTGAACCTTCTGGCGCGTTCAAGCGGTCAAGCAGTGTTCGCGCCGTCAAACTTCAGCCCAACTGGGGGTTCAGGACAACAACAAATCAGGACTCAAGATGAGAGTGACCGACATGAAAAACGATCTTTCCGCGCTCGGCAATCTTGCCCCGACGCGCCGTCAGTTGCTTGGCCTCGGCCTGGTGCTCGCGGGCGCTGCCCCCCTCAACGTGGTGCCCGGATTCGAGCTGCTGGCATCCGCGCAGGCGGCCGTGCCGGCGGCCGCGCAGAAGATCGCCGATCATTTTTCCTCGGTTAAGTCGATGAGCGGCGAATTCGTGCAGTTCGGCCCCAAGGGCGAACAGACCGGCGGCAAGTTCTTCCTGGAAAGACCGGGCAAGATCCGTTTCAATTATGACGGATCCTCGAATTTCCGGGTGATTTCGGACGGCAAGTCGGTGGTCATCCTCAACAAGAAACTGAACACGTCCGATCTTTATCCCTTGTCGAAGACGCCGCTGAAACTGTTGCTCGACGACCGGATCGATCTCTCCGGAAACCGCGTCAAGAGCGTCAAGGAAGAGGACGACCTCACCACCATCCAGCTCTCGGACAAGTCGGTGTTCGGCAATGCGCGGATCACCATGATGTTCGATCCGAAGACCTATGATCTGCGCCAGTGGACGATCACCGATGCGCAGGGCAAGGACACCACGGTGATGATCTTCAACACCAAGGAAGGCGTCAGCTTCGCTCCCGACACGTTTGCCATCGACTATACGGCCAATCGCGAGCTGAATACGAAAACCAGATAGCTTTCCTCGCGCTGGCGAAGCCTTTCGTGCAGTTTCGGCGGCGCGGCGCCGACCTCCGCAACTGCTGCAATGCTTGTCTTTATGGCGCGGGGCTGGCAGTAGTTCGGCGATCTTTCGCCGGACCCGCCAAATGCCCTTTTCCATCGCCACCTGGAACATAAATTCCGTTCGCCTGCGCATGCCGATCATCGAGCGCCTGCTCGATGAATACGCGCCCGATGTGCTTTGCCTGCAGGAAACAAAAGTTCCCGACGAGCTGTTCCCCGAAAAGGCCTTCCGCAGGCTCGGCTACGGGCACATCGCCTTTCACGGTCAGAAGGGCTATCACGGCGTGGCGACGGTCGCGCGCCGGCCGATCGCGGTGGTCGAGAAGCGCCGCTTCTGCGACATCGACGACAGCCGGCATTTGTCGGTGACCGTGCGGGCCGGCGGCAAGACGATCCTGCTGCACAATTTCTACGTTCCGGCGGGCGGTGACGAACCGGACCCGGAAGTCAACCGCAAATTCAGGCACAAGCTCGATTTCGTCGCCGAGATGAACGCAATCCGCGCCGAACACAGCGAAGTGTCCGCCTCGGTCCTGGTCGGCGACCTCAACATCGCGCCGCTCGAACACGATGTCTGGTCGCATAAGCAACTGCTCAACGTGGTCAGCCATACACCGGTCGAGACGGAGAGTTTCGAGGCCATGCGGCTGGCCGGCGACTGGGTCGACCTGATGCGGCTCAACGTGCCATCAGAACAGAAGCTCTACACCTGGTGGAGCTACCGCGCGCAGGACTGGGAGGCATCCAACCGCGGCCGGCGGCTTGACCATGTCTGGTCGTCACCGAACCTGGTGCCTGATTTCACCGGCTACGAAATCCTGCGGGCGGCGCGTGGCTGGGAACGTCCCTCGGACCATGTTCCGGTCATCGCGCGGTTCAACCTGGACTGATCAGCCGGGCCGGCGCTTTTCCCACTCCGGCGACAATTGCGTCAAGCCGCTCGGTCGCCATGATGAAGGGCAGGTCATTTTCGGTGGCGCGAACCAGCCGGAACTCCACCTGTCTCTCCCGTTCACTCGGAAAAGCGCGGCGCCAGCTTCTCGATGCGGTGGATCATTGCCTGAAAGTCTTCCAGGATGCGCTGGTGGAGCTGTGCCGCCAAATCCGGATATTCCTCCAGGATGCGGCGGAACATCTTTCGGCTGAGCCGGATCACCTCCGAATCGACCGCGGCCGATGCACTGGTCAGCCGGTTGGTGTCGGCGATCAGCGCCAGTTCGCTCAGCATGGTGCCGGGGCCGGCCGTGCCGATAGGGATGCGTTCGCCTGTCTGCTCGCGGTAGAGCACGATCTCTCCGCTGACCACGATATAGGCCGAATCAGCCATATCGTCCTCGCGATAGAGCTTGTGGTCTGCCTGCAGCAGCATGGTCTCGGCGCCGAAGGCGAGCAGGCGCAATTGTTCCTGCGTGAAGCCCTCGAAAAGCCTCACGGCTGACAGGATGCGGATGTCGTCATCCAGCGCCATCTAGCTGTGTCCCCGAACGGTCAGTCCAATCCCTCCTCTGCGGTGCGATCCAGAATCCCGCTCCAACAGGATCGCACCCAAAAGCAGCCCCGCCCAGACCGCTTATTGGATAATAAAATGTTTAAGGAACCAGCTTGTAGCCACCGCTTTCTGTCACAAGAATTTCCGCATTGGAAGGATCGCGCTCGATCTTCTGGCGCAGGCGATACACATGGGTTTCCAGCGTGTGCGTGGTAACGCCGGAATTGTAGCCCCACACCTCCTCGAGCAGCACGTCGCGCGTCACCACCTTCTGGTCGGCGCGGTAGAGATATTTGATGATCGAGGCCTCCTTCTCCGTCAGCCGCACCTTTGCGCCGCGCGGGTCGATCAGCAGCTTCTGGCTTGGCTTGAAGGTGTAGGGGCCGACCGAGAAGGTGGCGTCCTCGCTTTGCTCGTGCTGGCGCAGCTGCGCGCGGATGCGCGCCAAAAGCACCGCGAAGCGGAACGGCTTCGTCACGTAGTCGTTGGCGCCGGCTTCGAGGCCAAGGATCGTGTCCGAATCGGTGTCGTGGCCGGTCAGCATGATGATGGGCGCCTTGTAGCCGCCCTTGCGCAGGATCTTCACCGCTTCGCGGCCGTCCATGTCGGGCAGGCCGACATCCATGATCAGCAGGTCGATGAGGCCGCCACGCGCCGCGGCGACGCCTTTTGCCGCAGTGGACTCCTGCAGCACGTCGAATTCCTCATAAAGGGACAATTGCTCGACCAACGTGCCGCGCAGGTCGTCATCGTCGTCGACGATCAGGATGGTTCGTGAAGTCATGGATCAATCCGTTGTTTTGAAAAGAAAATTCAGTTGACCGCTGCCTGTTTATGCGGAAGCTGACCGGCACAACAGCCGATCACAGTGATTTGTTCCGTGGCACGATCATACAAGAAAAAACACGATCGCAATGCAGCCGGCGCAATTTTGCGAAAAGGACTGCGGGTGCTGACCGTGCGGGCAAGGCCCGGCCGTCCCAGCCAGGGGCTGCTGCAGGCGGGCAGAACGGTGTTTGCCTGCGCGCTGGGGCGTGGCGGCATCTCGGCGGGCAAGCGCGAAGGCGACGGCGCCACGCCGCTTGGCCAAATGCGGATCCTGTCGGGTTATTTCCGGGGAGACCACTTCTCCAGCGGCCGCATCACCCGGCTGGCGATGACGCCGATCGGGCCTGATCTCGGCTGGTGCGAAGTGCCCGACGACCGAAACTATAACAGGCCAGTCAAGATCCCCTACGGCGCCAGCCACGAACGCATGCGGCGCGACGACAGGCTCTATGATGCCTGCCTTGTGCTCGACTGGAATATAACGCCGCGCCGCCGCGGACGCGGCAGCGCCATCTTCTTCCACCTGGCGCGCCCGGGCTTCACGCCCACGCAAGGCTGCGTCGCGGTGACCGCACGCACGATGGCGCGCCTTTTGCCGCTGCTGTCGGACCGGACGGTGGTGAGGGTGGTAAGGTAGGGAATGGTGTAGGGAATAGGGAATAGGCAGTAGGCAGTAGGGTTCTCTTTCTATTGCCTACTCCTAATTCCTATTCCCTTTCCTTACCTGCCAGCCGATGTCGAGCAGGCCCAGCCGGCCGAGTTCGCGGTCCATGGCGCGGGAGACGTCTTTGCGCGTGGCGCCAACATCGCGCAACTGGCGATCCGACAGGTCCTCGATGTCGTCCTGCGGCAGGCTTGCCGCGACCTTGGCCTGGCGGAGCCAGTCGAACGCGGCGGTCAGCCAGTTCAACCGGCTCGCGGGAGCTCTCAAAGCTATGTGAGACATGATGCGGTTCCTTCCATCCGGACATAAAATCCGGTTTGATATTGGTTCGATGGTTGCATCATGCCCGATTGAAAGATTGGAGAGAAACGAGTAGTTCTTTCCGGATTATCAAGTTTTCTTTGAGGATCAGGGCGCCATGACCGCGTCTGTTCTGGGGCCGCGCTGATGGCCCGCCTGGTGCCGGGAACCCGGGCGCTGAGGACGCTGGAGGCAGCGGCCCGGCATCTCAATTTCACCCGGGCCGCCGACGAACTCGGCCTGACGCCAGCCGCCGTCAGCCACCAGATCAAGGAGATCGAAGACCAGCTCGGCATCGTCCTGTTCACGCGCTCCAGCCGCAGCATCCGGCTGACGGAGGCCGGAACGGTGCTGTTCGAGGCCTCTGCCGATGCGCTCGACCTGCTTGGCAAGGCCGTCTCGCGGGCACAGAAGATGACGCGCGGCACGACGCTGCTGAAAGTGACGCTCGACGCCCAATTCGCGACGAAATGGCTGATGCGGCGGGTCGAGGATTTTCGAAAAAAACATGAAGGCATCGAACTCAGGTTCGACATCGCCTACGGATTGCGGGATTTCGACCTTGACGATGTCGATGTCGGCATCCGCTTCGGCGCCGGCAGATATCCGGGACTTTGCGCGCATCGGCTGTTCGACAACGTCATCATCCCGGTGTGCAGCCCGAGCCTGCTGGCGTCAGGTCCGCCGCTGCGCGAACCGCGCGATCTCTTCCATCACACGCTTGCCCATATCGAATGGGCGCGTCAGGGCGTGACCTGGCCGAACTGGCGCATGTGGATGGCGGCAGCCGGCGTCGACGATTTCGACGACAGCCGCACCATCGTTTTCGGCACCTCGGCCGACGCGGTCCAGGCGGCGATGGAGGGCAGCGCCGTGGCGCTCGCCGATTTCGCCATGGTGGCCAACGACCTTTCCGAAGGTAGGTTGGTGCGGCCTTTCGAACTCGGCATCAAGGTCGCGCCGGAATTCGCCTATTTCCTGGTCTATCCCAAGGAACTGGTGAACGATCCGCGTATCGTTGCCTTTCGCACGTGGATTCTGGAGGAAATGGCAAAATCCCAAACCGCGGACCGGGTGTAGCGGAGGCCTTCAACTCGCTGCGGCGCCGAACCAGCCGACCACGGCGCCGACGATCAACAGCACGCCAAGCCAGTGGCCGCCGTCGATGATGGTCAGGTCCCAGCCGAAATTCTCGTAGCGATGATTGACCGACAGCGTGGTTGCGACGAAGCCGAGCCAAAGCACGAAACCGAAGACCAGTCCCGCCAGCAATGTCGGCTCGCCGCCAGTCACCGCGCCGACGACTAGGGCCATCACAAGCGCCATGACCAACTCGGCGATGAAAGAGATGAGAAACGGCAGCAACGATCTCTTCATGGTCGCCGGATCGAGTTTTGCAGCCTTCAGCCATGGCTTACTCAAACCGGTGTACCAGCCGGCGCCGAACAGCCACGCCAGGATTGCGGCGACGATCACCGCCAGCCAGTTAACCGCTGAAAAATCCATGATATCCCCCTCTGATACGGAGCTCATGGAAACGCCTGTTCAGTGGCGGCGTCAAGCCGGGCGCGCGATGCTCCACCGCCAGACGGTGGTGCGTTTTATTTCGGCATCCTCGAGCGCCCGCGTCACCGGCACCTGGTAGACGCCAAGCGGTTCCAGCCCCGACCGCGGCAGATAAGAGCGGCCGGGATCGCCGATCAGGATATCGGCGCCGCGCCGCTTCAGAGCCGCGAACCAGGGCGTCAGCCGGTCTGCGAACGGCTTGTCGTAGAAGACATCGCCGGCAAGAACCACGTCCCAGTCCGCATCCGTTCCGACGCAGTCATTCTGGACGAATTCGACCGCGACGCCATTGGCTTGCGCATTGAGGCGAACCGCCGTGGCGCAGAACGGGTCGATGTCGGCGGCGGTCACCCCTGCCGCGCCGGCTTTGGCCGCGGCGATGGCGACGAGACCGGAGCCGGAGGCGAAGTCGAGCACGCGCTTGCCCCGCACCATGGCCGGGTTGTCGATGATATGGCGGGCAAGCCCCTGGCCGCCGGCCCAGGCAAAGGCCCAGAAAGGCGGCGGCAGCCCGATCTCGACCAGCTCGTCCTCCGTCCGCTGCCACAGATCATGCGCCTCGTCGGCAAGATACAGCGCAATCTCGGGCACATGCGGCGGCGCCATCAGCGCCGTATTGTCGAGGATGAAGCGTTCGGCGCTATGGCTCGTGAGAACCGTCACGGAGCCGGCGTCAGGCCACCCATGCGGCAGACTTCCTTCCATTCGGCCGGCGTCACCGGCTGCACGGAAAGCCGTCCGAGCCGCACCAGCGCCATGTCGGCGAGCTTGGGATTGGCCTTGACCTGCTCCAGCGTCGGCGGGTTCGGCACATCCTTGAAGGCGCGGATGTCGACGCATTCCCAGCGCGGATCGTCCGATGTGGTGTCGGGATGAGCCAGTGCGCACACTTCGGCGATGCCGACCACGTTCAGCCCCTCGTTGGAGTGGTAGAAGAAGCCGAGATCACCGATCTGCATGGCCTTCATGTTGTTGCGCGCCGCATAGTTGCGCACGCCGTCCCATTGCGTGCCTGCCTTCCCCTTGGCCTTCAACGCCTCGAAGGAGAACACCGAGGGTTCGGATTTGAACAACCAGTAGTTCATTCGTATTGCTCCTCCAGCCTTGTGCCGATTAATTAGCCGCCGGCTTGTTGAAGGTCCAGTTCCACTGGCGGACCTCGACGCTTTCGAACAGTCCCGCCTTGGCATAGGGATCGGCGGCCGACAGCGCCTGCGCGCCTGCCATGTCAGGCGCTTCGACGACGACGAGGCTGCCGTTGGACTTGCCGTCGGCGTCGAGGAACGGACCGGCGAAGGCCAGCTTCTTGTCGCTGTTCAGCCCTTCGAGAAAAGCGAGGTGCTCCGGCCGCGTATCGATGCGCACTTGCGTGCTTCCGGGCTTGTCCTTGCAAATCAACGCGAACAACATGTCTCTGTCTCCTGATGCTGGAATCAATCGTCGGTTTCGGTCTTCAGCGGCCGGGTCATCAAGGCCGCCACAGCCTGCCGGATGGTGATGGTGCCGTCCAGTATGGCGGCGACTGCGGCGATGATAGGCGCGTCGATGCCGCGCTCGGTGGCGATGCGGGCGGCGATCGCCGCCGTCGGCACGCCTTCCGCCAGCGGCAGCCCGCCAAGCGGCTTGCCCTGGCCGAGCGCCAGTCCGTAGGCGAAGTTGCGCGATTGCGTGGACGAGCAGGTGAGCAGCAGGTCGCCAAGGCCGGAAAGCCCCATCAACGTCTCGGGCCTGGCGCCGAAGGCGGCACCGATGCGGCGCAGTTCGACGAAGCCGCGCGTCACCATGGCGGCCTGGGCACTGGCGCCAAGCCCGGCGCCAGTGACGGCACCCGCGGCGATGGCGAAGACGTTCTTCAAGGCGCCGCCGATCTCGACGCCGATCAAATCATCATTCGAATAGCAGCGCAGATTTTCCGCCGAGAAGCGCGCGGCAAGCTTGGCCGCCAGCGCCTCGTCCCGGGCGGCAACCACCACCGCCGTCGGCAAGCCCCGGGCAACGTCCGTGGCGAAGCTCGGACCGGACAGAGCGGCGACCGGATTCCGCGGCAGGATTTCCCCGACGATCGCCGACAGCAAGGCGCCGGTATCGCGCTCGATGCCCTTGGCGCATAGCACCAGCGGGACGCCGGCCGGCATATGGCCGTTGGCGTGAGCAAGCATCGCCCGCAACGATTGCGCCGGCGTCACCGCCAGCACGCAATCGGCACCGTCGAGCGCGGCTTGGATGTTGCTCGTCGCCACGATGCCGGCCTGGAGCGCGATGCCAGGCAGATAGCGTCGATTTTCGCCGTGATCGATCGCGGCGACGGTCTCCGGGTCGCGCGCATAAAGGCGGACGAAATGGCCGGCGCGCAGCATGGCCAGCGCCAGAGCGGTACCCCAGGCCCCGCCACCGAGCACGGCAACGCGCCAGCCGGTTGGCGCGGTCTCGATGCCGCTCCTGCCCTCCTTGCTCATGCCCTTGTTCATGCCTTGGCCCCGCGCCGGCCCGAGCCGATCATCGGCGCGGAGATGCTGTCCAGCGGCCAGCGCGAGCGCGGCACGAAATCGAAGCCGTTTTCTTGCGCCAGGCCTTCGCGCATCCGCTCGATGCCGGCCCAGGCGATCATTGCCGCATTGTCGGTGCAAAGTTTCAGCGGTGGCGCGACGAAGGCGAAGCGCGCCTCGGCGCACAGCCGTTCCAGCGTCGCCTTGATCGTGTGGTTGGCGGCGACGCCGCCGGCGACGACCAGCGCCGGCGCGGCCGTGTCGGGGAATTCCCGGCGGAACCGGGCGAGCGCGCGCGAGACACGGTCGCCCAGCGCGTCGGCCACCGCCGCCTGGAAGGACGCGCAGATATCGGCGACGTCCCGGTCGCTCAAGGGCTCGATCGCGCTCGCCGCCTGGCGCACAGCGGTCTTCAAGCCGGAGAACGAAAAATCGGGCTGCGCCGATCCCTTCATCGGACGCGGGAAGGCAAAACGACCCGCATCGCCCGATGCCGCCGCCTTCTCGACATTGGGACCGCCGGGATAGGGTAGGCCAAGCATCTTGGCCGTCTTGTCGAATGCTTCGCCGAGCGCGTCGTCGATGGTCGTCGCCCAGCGTTGGTAGTCGCCGACACCGCGCACGGCCAGGATCTGTGTGTGGCCGCCGGAGACCAGCAGCAGGAGATAGGGAAAGTCGAGCCCATCGGTCAGCCGCGCCGTCAAGGCATGGCCTTCGAGATGGTTGACGGCGATCAGCGGCTTGCCGGTTGCGGCCGCGATCGCCTTGGCCGTCATCAACCCGACGATGAGGCCGCCGACGAGGCCCGGACCTGCGGTCGCGGCGATGGCGTCGATGTCGGCCAGCGCCACGCCCGAATCGGCAAGGGCTGCCTCGACAATGCCGTCCAGCGCCTCGACATGGGCGCGCGCGGCGATCTCCGGCACCACGCCGCCGAAGGCGGCATGCTCCTCGATCTGCGACAGCACGATATTGGACAGGATTTTGGGCGCGGCATTGCCTTCCAGCGCCACGACGCTGGCGGCGGTCTCGTCACAACTCGTTTCAATGCCCAGAACGCGGATCAATTGGTCGCTGTCCCCTAGAGATTGTGTATCGGGGCAATCCCCGGTAGGAGACGCCCGGAAAAGGCGACTTCGCCTGCCGGGGGTTATCACGGACCGCGCGCCATGCAAACAATCTTGAAGATCGGAACACGCGGCAGCCCGCTGGCGCTGGCGCAGGCGCAGGAAACCCAGGCGCGGCTTATGGCGGCGCATGGTTTGCCGCAAGAAGCGTTCGAAATCGTCGTCATCTCGACCACCGGCGACCGCATCCAGGACCGGCCGCTGTCGGAAGCTGGCGGCAAGGGCCTCTTCACCAAGGAGATCGAGGAGGCGCTGCTCGCCCGCGCGATCGACATTGCCGTGCATTCCTCGAAGGACATGCCGACGCAGTTGCCCGATGGGCTGGAGCTGTCTGCTTTCCTGCCGCGCGAGGACGCGCGCGATGCTTTCGTCGGCAAGGCGGCTAAGACGATTGCAGACCTGCCGCGTGGCGCCAAAGTCGGCTCGTCGTCGCTCAGGCGGCAGGCGCTGATCCGCCGCATGCGGCCGGATCTCGACGTGGTGATGTTTCGTGGCAATGTGCAGACGCGGCTGCGCAAGCTCGATGAAGGCGTTGCCGCCGGCACCATCCTCGCCCATGCCGGGCTGAAGCGGCTCGGGCTCGGCCACGTGGTCACCGATCTGATCCCGCTCGACATCTTTCCGCCGGCGCCGGGCCAAGGCGCGATCGGCATCGAAACCCGCATAGGCGATGGCGACGTCGAACAGATGCTGGCGGCCATCCACGACCTGCCGACCGGACAGGCGCTGGCTTGCGAGCGCGCTTTCCTGGCGGCCCTCGACGGCTCCTGCCGCACGCCGATTGCCGGTCATGCCGTGATAGACGGCGCGGACCTTTCTTTCGCGGGATTGATCATCTCGCCTGATGGCACGCAGTCGCACATGGTCGAGATGAAAGGCCTGGCGCTGGATGCCGCCCGCATCGGTGAAGAGGCGGCAAGGACGGTGCGGGCCAGGGCCGGCGAGACATTCTTCGACGGCTGGGCCTGACGGTGCAGCGCGTTCTGGTGACGCGGCCTCAACCGGGCGCCTCCCGCACCGCGCGAATGCTCAAGGACATGGGGTTTCTACCGCTGCTTTTGCCGCTGACCGAGACGGTGGCCTTGCCGATCGATACGGACCTCGTCATCGGCAATGCCGTGGCCGTTGCGGTGACCAGCGCCAATGGCGTGCGCTTTGCGCCTAAGGAGGTCGTCGCCCGGCTTTCGGACTTGCCTTGCCATGCCGTCGGCAAGAGGACCGCGCAAGCCGCGCGTGAAGCAGGATTTTTGTCCGTCAGCGAAGGTCCCGGCAATGCCGAAGGTCTTGCCGGCAGTCTTGCCGGCGAATTCCAGGGCAAGACCATTGTCTATCTCTGCGGACGCGTGCGCTTCCCGGCATTCGAGCAGCGGCTGCAAGCTGCCGATGTCAGGGTCCGCCCCGTCGAGACATACAACACCCTCGCCGTGACCTATTCGGACGAGGCCGTGCTTGCCCGTCTGTCGGGGCAAACCGCGGATGCGGTGCTGCTCTATTCCGCCAGGGCGGCTGCCGCGCTGCAGGCCCTGGTCAGGCGGCCTGCGCTGCATGAAGCCTTTGACAAGACGCGGGTTTTTGCCCTGTCGCATCGCATCGCCGCTGTCCTTGGCGACGTCGCTGGCGACCGTATCCACATAGCCGCACGGCCCGACGAGGGTGCGCTGCTTTCGCTTTTGCGGCCCCGGTCCTGAGCCGCGTCATCACACCGCCCCTTTTCACCGCTTGGTGATGTGCTAGACCCTCTTTGAACCATCCCCAAGCGAATTTGCGGAGCCCAAGCATGGTGAAGACGCCGAAGATGCGACATTCGAAAAGCCGCCGCGAGCCGGTGACCATCGAACTTGAGCCCGGCGCCGTTTCCCGCATCGCCGACGAGAATGCCGCCAGGGCCGGGGCGCAAACCGACGAGGCCAAGGCGGAGGAAGCCGCGAACGCCTCGCGGCCGGAGGCGCCCGAAGAGCCTGTGCACGCCGACCAGACCGATCTAGAACCCTGGGAGCACGCCGAGGCGACAGCGCCCCGATCGGAACGATCCGCGGAACGCGCCGCCGAGGCGGACGAACCGGCGGCAGCCTACCCCGGTTCCCCGGACGACGCCGCTGGCAAGGCCGGCGCCTTCGACTACAGTTTCGAGGACACATCGGCGAAGCGCGCCGAACCTGAACCGGCCGGGCCAGTGACCGGCGCCTCGGCGGGGAACGGGAAAACCGCATCCGCACCGCCACCGCCGAAGCGGGTCAACGGCATCGCGGCCGGCATCATCGGCGGTGTCATCGCACTGGTCGGCGCCGGCGGATTGCAGTTCGCCGGCCTGCTCGGCGCGCCGGGGTCCGCTCCCAGCGTCTCGCTCGAAGGCGTCAACGGCGAAATCGCCGCGCTCAGAACCGAGATCGCGGATCTGAGGCAAGCCGGCGACGGCGGTGCGTCGGCCAAGGTCGACGGGTTGTCCGCGGCGTTGGATCAGGTCAGGACGGATGTCGCAGCGCTCAAATCGGCGGTCGAGCAAGGCGGAGCGGGCGACAATGCCGGGCTGGCCGCGCTTGGCGACAAGGTCAGGCAGATCGAGACGGCGGTTACGGCGCTCGGCAAGGCCGGCAACCCGGCCCCAGTCGATCTCGGTCCGCTCAATGAAAGGGTGGCCGGCCTCGATGCGCTGGTGAAATCGGCCGGCGAGTCGGCGGCGAAGCAGGACGGCCGGCTCACCGCGCTGGAGCAGTCGGTGGCGCAGCTTTCCGGCAAGGTCGAGGCGCAGGCCGGACAGCCGAAGGTTGCGCTCGCCATCGCCGCTTCGGCACTGAAGGCGGCGCTCGACCGGGGCGCGCCGTTTGGTGCCGAGCTTGAGACCTTCGCCGCGATCGCGCCGGACGCGCCGCAGCTTGCGGCTCTGCGTGCCTACGCGCAAAAGGGCGTCCAGACCCGCACCGAGATCGCATCGCAGATGGATGCCGCCGCCAACGCCATGGTCGCGGCGGCCACGCCGGTCGACGAAAATGCCGGGCTGCTGCAGAACCTTCTGTCGAGCGCCGAATCGCTGGTCAAGGTCCGGCCGATCGGCGCTGTCCAGGGCGCCGGCGCGCCGGAAACCATTGCGCGCATGGAGGTGGCGGTCAATCAGGGCGACTATGCCAAGGCGCTCACCGAATATGAGACGCTGCCCGCGCCTGCAAAGGCGGCCGGCGCCGATTTTGCCGGCAAGCTGAAGGCACGCATCGAGGTCGAGACGCTGATCGATGCGCTGATATCAGGCGCGATGAAGGCGTGAGGAACTGGCGATGATCCGAATCCTGCTCTTCCTCGCCGTCGTCTTCGCGCTGGGCCTAGGCTTTGCCTGGCTGGCGGACCGGCCGGGTGACATGGTCATCACCTTCAACGGCTACCAGTATCAGGTCAGCCTGATGGTGGCGGCGGTGGCGGTGGTCGCTGTCGTCGCGGCGGTCATGATCCTGTGGTGGCTGATCAAGTCGGTCTGGAACAGCCCCTACACCATTTCGCGCTATTTCCGGGTGCGGCGCCGCGACCGCGGCTATCAGGCGCTGTCGACCGGCATGATCGCCGCCGGCGCCGGCGACGGCGCGCTGGCCCGCAAGAAGACCAAGGAAGCGGCCAAGCTGATCCGCTCCGACCAGGAGCCATTGATCCATCTGCTCGAGGCCCAGGCTTCGCTGCTCGAAGGCGACCACGAAGGCGCGCGCCAGAAATTCGAGAGCATGCTCGACGATCCCGAAATGCGGCTGCTCGGCCTGCGCGGGCTTTATCTCGAAGCCGAGCGCCTGGGGGACCGCAATGCCGCCAGGCACTATGCCGGGCGCGCCGCCGGCATGGCGCCGCAACTGGCCTGGGCGGCCGAATCGACGCTTGAAGAGCTGACCGGGCGCGGCGACTGGGACGGCGCGCTGAAGCTGGTCGAGGCGCAGAAGGCGACCCGCCAGATCGAACGTGACGCCGCCAACCGCCGACGCGCCGTGCTGTTGACCGCCAAGGCGCAGTCACTCGCCGACAGCGATCCCGCAGCCGCCCGCACGGCGGCGATAGAGGCCAATCGGCTGCAGCCGGAGTTCGCGCCGGCCGCGGTCGCGGCTGCGACGCTGCTGTTTCGCCAGAACGACGTGCGCAAGGGCTCGAAGATCCTCGAGACAGCCTGGAGGGCCGAACCGCATCCGGAGATAGCGGAGCTCTATACCCATGCCAGGCCGGGTGACGCCGTGCTCGATCGCCTCAACCGGGCGAGGAAATTGCAGGAGATGAAGAAGAACCACGCCGAATCCTCGATGACGGTGGCGCGCGCCGCGCTCGATGCACAGGATTTTGCGACTGCCCGCCGCGAAGCCGAGGCGGCGATCCGGATGGACCGCCGCGAGGGCGCCTATCTGCTTTTAGCCGACATCGAAGAAGCCGAGACGGGCGACCAAGGCAAGGTGCGACAGCTCTTGTCCAAGGCGGTGCGGGCGCCGCGCGACCCGGCTTGGGTCGCCGACGGCGTCGTCTCGGAGCGCTGGGCGCCGGTATCGCCGGTCACCGGCCGGCTTGACGCCTTCGAGTGGCGCGCCCCGATGGAGCGTCTCGGCCAGCTGATCGACAGCCGTGACGATGCGCCGGACGCCCCGGCGGTGGCGATCGAGGCGCCGGGCAGGCCGGCGCAGGAAGAGTCGGTCGAGGTGATCGATCACGCTGGCCCGGGCGGCGAGACGGCCGGCAAGCAGGCCGAGAACGATCAGGACCACGTCAGGCCGGTGACGGCGCAGGCTTTCGCCGCGGTGCCCGCCGATGCCGAGGCCGTCGAACCGGCGCAGGAACTGGCACGCCTGCCGGACGATCCCGGCGTCGATCCGGACGATGCGGCGGAAAAGTCGCCGCGCCGGTTCCGGTTGTTTTGAGTTGGCTGGGTGGCCCGGCCGTTTGGGAATGGATCGATGTTCGAACGCGTTTTGTCGTTTCTGAGGGATTTGCCGACCGGCACCGGCGCCCGCGCCAGCGCCGATGATCCGCGCGTGGCAGCCTCGGCGCTGCTCTACCACGTGATGAGCGCCGACGGCGTGCGCCAGGACGTCGAGTGGGAACGGTTCAAGGCAGTGCTGGCGCAGGCCTATTCGGTCAGCGGCAACGAGCTCGACGCGCTGGCCGCCGCCGGCGAGCGCGCCGACAACGAGGCGATCGACCTCTATGCCTTCACCAGCGTGCTGAAGCGCCACCTCGATGCCGAAGGCCGCAAGGCTTTCATCGGCCTGATGTGGGAGATCGTCTATGCCGATGGCGAGCTGCACGAGTTGGAAGACAACACGGTCTGGCGCGTTGCCGAGCTGATCGGCGTCGAACGCCAGGATCGCATCGAGGCGCGCCGCAAGGCGGCGGCCGCGGCGCCGGGGGCCCGTGGAACGTCGAGCGACGAATAGGATCCATCCGCCGATGCCGCCGATGCCGCCGCGTTCGAAGCCGAGAATCCTGATCGTGCTGCATCAGGAGAATTCGAGCCCCGGGCGCGTCGGCCACATGCTTCTCGAAGAGGGCTTCGATCTCGACATCCGCCGCCCGCCGCTTGGCGATCCCTTGCCAGAGACGCTCGACGGCCATGCCGGGGCCGTGGTGTTCGGCGGGCCGATGAGCGCCAATGACGAGGACGAGTTCGTCCGCCGCGAGACCGAGTGGCTTGAGGTTCCGCTGCGCGAGAACCGGCCGCTGCTGGGCATCTGCCTTGGCGCGCAGATGCTGGTCAACCATTTGGGCGGCAAGGTCGAGGGGCATGGCGAAGGGCTTGTCGAGATCGGCTGGTATCCGTTGAAGGCGACGGAAGCGGGCCAGAAACTGATGCGCTGGCCGGAAATGGTCTATCAGTTCCACCGCGAAGGTTTTTCGCTGCCGAGCGACGCGACCTTGCTGGCGACCGCCGAGACCTATCCCAACCAGGCTTTCCGCTACCGCGACAATGCCTGGGGCATCCAGTTCCACGGCGAATTAACCAGGCTGATGATGCAGCGCTGGGTGGTGCGCGGCGCGCACCGCTTCGAATTGCCGGGCGCCCAGCCCGGCCGCGACCATCTCGGCGGCAGGCTGATCTGGGACATGCACCTCAAGCGCTGGCTGGACGAGTTCCTGGTGCTGATTTTCGGCGGCCGACGGCGCGGTCGCGGCACAACCATCCCCTGATGGCGGGTCGTTTAACGCCTGCTAGTTCGAAAACGTCACGCTCACGCCGCGCTGACGAAAATAAGCCTGCATCAATTTGCGGCCCGAGCGGTTGTTCTGCGCCAGTTTGGTGGGATCGAACACCGCCTGCTTCATCCCCTCTCGTGCCAGCGCTGCCTTAAGCGTCGCGATATGGGCGTCGAGATCGGCATTGTCGGCCCGCAGCGACACATAGATACTCTCGGTTGCCTCAGCCACGGTCGGTTCGCTCACAGGTATCGTCCTTTGGTTGGTCGGGCGGCGGCTTAGCACAGATTCGCAGCCCGCCGATACCGGTGGACCTGAATTCGATGCCCGTCAGTTTCGTCCACTGAGGTGCCGCACCCTTCGGAGCGCCGGGAACAGATAGGCCCACAGGCCGGCAACGGCAATGGCGCCGACGCCGCCGATGACGACGGCAGGCACCGTGCCGATCAGCGCCGCCATGGTGCCGGCGCGGAATTCGCCGAGCTCGTTGGAGGCGCCGACGAAGACCTGATTGACGGCGTTGACGCGGCCGCGGACATGATCGGGGGTCCAGAGCTGGATCAAGGTTTCCCTGATGTAGACGCTGAACATGTCGGTGGCGCCGAGGAAGGCCAATGCCAGGATCGACAGCCAGGTGAAGGTCGACAGGCCGAACAGCACCGTAAAGGCGCCGAACGCGGCCACGAAGCCGAGCATGATCAGGCCCGCGTGGTTGCGGATAGGATGACCAGCGAGCCAGATGGCGACACAGATGGCACCCACCCCTGGCGCCGAGCGCAGCAAACCAAGCCCCCAAGGGCCGAGTTGCAATATGTCGCGGGCATAGATCGGCAGCAGCGCCGAGGCGCCGGACAGCAGCACGGCGAAGAGATCGAGCGAGATGGCGCCAAGCACGATCTTCTCGCCCCAGATGTAACCGAAGCCGGCGAACAGGGTCTGCATGGTCGGCTTGTCGGTCTCGCTGCGCTGCGCCGGCCTCGGTATGGTGAAGATCAGCAGCCCGGCGACGAGCATCAGCGCCGTGGCCGTGCCATAGGCCACCTCGGCCGATACGCCGTAGAGCAGGCCGCCGGCGACCGGCCCGACGATGGTCGCCGTCTGCCAGGCCGACGAGTTCCAGGCGATGGCGTTGGCGAAATCCCGGGGCGGCACCAGATTGGCGAACAGCGACGACGAGGCCGGTCCGAAGAAGGCGCGGGCAATGCCGAACATGGCGAGCACGATGAAGATTGGCAGCGGGCCGCTGATGCCGCGCAGGGTCAGGATGAGCAGCGCGAGCGCGCAGATCGCCTCGAGCAGCACCGCCAGCGCCATGATCAGCCGGCGGCCGAAACGGTCGGCAACGACCCCTGTGACCAGCACCAGGAGCAGCGCAGGCAGGAACTGGACGATGCCGACAAGCCCGAGATCGAGCGGGTCGCGGGTCAGATCGTACATCTGCCAGCCGACCGCGACGGACACGATCATGGTGGCGAATGTGGTGAGGAAGCGCGCCGCCCAATAGCTCAGGAAGGAGCGATGGCGGAACGCGGCATAGCGCTGGTCCGGTGATATCTGTTCGGAGGTCATGGAACGAGGCCCCGTTAGAAGGATGGAGGCCGGCGGGGCACTTCCACGATGGACGCTGGTCCGGCCGGGGAACCCTTTAGCCCAGTTCGACGTATGACGCGCGCAAAAAACAGGTTCTGGATCAAGGATTTTGTGACGTGTTCCATCGAACGCACACGAAACTCACCCGCCAAGACCCGGCGGGACAGGAAAGCCTATCGGGTGTCTCGAAGACCGCATGTCTCCCCCATCGTGCACGCGATAACCTTGAAAGCCGATCCGTGAGCAGCATTCTTTTGGCCTGCCCACTGGCCTGGCCGAAACCTACCAATACATTGGGGTTCTGGCGATAATGTCGAGCGTAACTTCACCCTTATATATCGTCGTCCCTTGTGAATTGGAATAATAGACCATTTTATGCTGGAATAGTCGAAAAGCGTAGGCGTAACCCAGCAATCTTTTTGCTGGAGCCTTTCTGTCAATTGTATTTAAGTACTTGCTAAATCAAGCAGGGCGCTTACTGGATTATTAAGCATTCTCAAAACAGGACTCAAGATCTGGCAATTTTCCCTTGCTAGCCGGCGACATCGGCTACAACCTATGGATACATCAACCGCGCCGGCGGATCGTTGGCATGCTTGGGCGGATGGGCGCTAGGCATGGAGAGGGAAATGGACATTCGCCAAGGCGGCTCCCGCTGGGAGCGCTCCCCTCGACTTGAGGAATTGCGACGGCCGGCCGCAAAGTCGTCGAATGCATGGGCCACAGCCCGGCAATCCAAGCTTCGATACGCAGGGCAACTATCAGGGGTGCAATGGCATCGGCTGCCAGGTCGATGCGCCTGACGATGACAATTCGTCCGATGACGACGATTCCGACTGACAGCCACACTCCGCAAAGGAAGAGGAAAACCACCCATGTCTGAATTCGGCGACTTGGTTCGACGGCACGCCAAAACCGTCATGATCGGGCTGGCGGGATTGATACCGACATCTGCTTTCGCGAACGATGCCTGCGACGGCGTCGAGGTCGAAGTGACGAAGGCGCGCAAACAGGAATATGCACCGCTCGTCGCTTCGGCGATGGACAATAAGTTCAAGCCCGCCCGCGCCAAGTTCATCACCATCTTGGAAAGCGGCAACTGGAGCGCCGCTTATGTCTCCACGCCTGTGAGCGATGACGGCGTGATGTTCTTCCAGACCGTCGACGGAAAGAAGCAGTTTCGTGACGTATGGGGCGGCTATGCCGATCCATCGGAAAAGCCTGGACTGGTATCCTGGGCGAAGAAGCTTGGAGCACCGGAAAAGCTGGCCAGGTGCTTCGCCGAAACCGTTACGGAATGACGATGCCGCTCACCTGCAAAGAGGACGAGACCAATGAAAACCGCAATTCTGACCACCGCCGTGGTTCTGGCCATGCCGGCTTTCGCTTTTGCCAAGGACAAGTGTGCCGACGCCAAGGATCAGGCCACCATGAACCAGTGCGCCGATGCTTCGTTCAGGAAATCCGACAAGAAGCTCAACGAACTTTACAAGCAGATCGAAACCCGCCTGAAGGACGACGCGGATACCAAGAAGCTTCTTGTCCAAGCGCAGCAGAATTGGATCAAGTTCCGCGACGCCGAGTGCAATTTCCAGATCGCGGGAGCGGCCGGAGGCAGCGTGGTCCCCATGCTCCTCTCGATGTGCATGGATGGCCTGACGCAATCCCGGGTCAAGGATTTCGAGGGTTACCTGAATTGCAAGGAAGGCGATCTGAGCTGTTCCGTTCCGGCAGCGAACTGAGGTTTCCTGCCAGTCTGCAGACGGGGTGGAAAATCATTCCCTCAGCGCGCCGGAGATGGCATCGAGCCCGCCCTGCAATTGCGCGCTCGCCATGGAAGAGCGTAAGATCGGGCAGCCTGCCAAGACGGACCGCCGGCAGGCCTCAATCAAACCATTGGCTCAGCGCCGGAATGCGCGCTCAGGCCGAGACCTTGGCTTTCCTGCCCCTGGCCGGCGCTTTCGGGGCGACGGCCTTGCGGCCGAGACCGATCGACTTAGCCAGTTCCGAACGCGAGGCCGCGTAATTGGGAGCGACCATCGGATAGTCCGACGGCAAGCCCCATTTGGCGCGGTAGGCGTCCGGCGTCAGGCCGAAATGCACGCCCAGATGACGCTTCAGCGATTTGAACTTCTTGCCGTCCTCCAGGCAGATGATGAAATCCGGCGTCACCGACTTCTTGGGATTGACCGCCGGCACGAGCGGCGCCGCCACGGGTACGGCCGGCTGGCCGAGCCCGCTGATCGAAGCGCTGACGCTGGCGATGAGGTCGGCCAGGCCGGAGGCGGGCAGGCGGTTCTTCTCGACGTAAGCCGACACGATATGGGCGGTCAGCTCGAGAAGGTCGATATCCTTGCGAGCGTCGTTGCTGTCGTCGGTCAATCTATTTTCCTCCGTCTATGGCGTATGGGGCCCGAAATCGGCACAGTTTCGGATGGGATGATGCGCAAAGTTAAAGTGCGGCGGCGTCTTTGCACGTCCCTCGCGGTTCGTCGCGATGTAGTGCGCCGGAATTCCTAGTCGGCAAATCTGCGCAATGCAACGACTTGGCCCCGCGTCACACATTATTTTGAATAACTATACTGAACTGTAATACTATCAGACGATCAGGGCCTTGTCTCGCCACAGACGAAATCCGCCTTCGAAGGCGCGTGTGTTGTCGCCGCGCCTGCTGTCGGCGGGCAAATCGCCGAGCTTGTCGACATTGCCGCCGCCGATGACGACATAATCGGGCTGCATGGCGGCGCGCAGCCGGTCGACGACGTCGAAAACGGATTTTCGCCATTTCTTCTTGCCGCGTTTTATCAGGCCGCGCTCACCGACATAGTCCTCGAAGCTCTTGCCCTTCTTATAGGGAAGATGGGCGAGTTCCATCGGTTGGGCGACGTTGTCGACGATCATCGCCGCACCCAGGCCGGTTCCCAACCCCAGGAACAGCATGCGACCGCCTTCATAGCTGCCGATGGCCTGCATCAGCGCGTCGTTGACCACCTTGACCGGTTTGCCGAACTGCGCGGCGAAGTCGAAGCCGGCCCAGCCTTTGCCGAGATTGGCGGGATCGAACAAGGGCCTGTTGTGATGCACCGGGCCGGGATAGCCCATCGAGATGACGTCGTAGGACAGTCCGTCGGCCAGCGCCTTCACCGCATCGATCATCTGCTGGGGCCTCAGGTCCGGCCCGGAATCGGCGCGGCGCTCAGCACCGCCTGAGCTGGTGAGGATCTTGACGTGCGAGCCGCCTATGTCGATCGACAGCACGATCGGATCGCCGCTCGCCGCTTTCGGCCTTGCCGTCCTGGCCATGCTGCCCTCTCCCAGCCTATTTCGATGGATTGATCCAGCCGTTCGGCGGCCCGAAGCCGTTCATGGCGGCTGCCGGCCCCCAGGTCTTCGGTTCATAAAGATGCGGCGGCGTGGTGTCGCCGAGGACCGGCCCGACGATGCGCCAGGCAAGTTCGCTGGCGTCCTGGCGGGTAAAAAGCTGGCCATTGCCGTTCATGGCATCGCCGATCAGCCGTTCATAGGGCGGCATATCGCCCTTGCTGTCGTCGAGCGCCGTCAGTTCGACCTGTTCGCCGACCATGTCGTCGCCCGCTGCCTTGCGCTGGGCGCCGATCGAGATCGCCACCTGCGGGTCGATGCGGAAGCGCACATAGTTGGCGTCGTTCGGCTTGATCGGGTCGAAGACATCGAGCGGCGGCCGCTTCAGCCGCACGATCACCTCCGTGGCATGCACCGGCATGTTCTTGCCGGCGCGGATGAAGAACGGCACGTCCCGCCAGCGCCAGGTGTCGACGAGGAAGCGCACCGCCGCGAAGGTTTCGACCGGCGAGTTGGGCGCCACGCCGGGCTCGGCGAGATAGCCGTCGAATTGGCCACGCACGATATCGTCCTTGGTCAGGGTGCGGATCGCGCGCAGCACCTGCACCTTCTCGTCGATCAGGTCGTCGGCGGAACGGCCGACCGGCGGTTCCATCGCAAGCAGCAGGAGGATGTTGAGCAGATGGTTCTCGATGACGTCCCTGACGCAGCCGACCTCGTCATAGAAGCGGCCGCGCCCATCGATGCCGAAATCCTCGGCCATGGTGATCTGCACGCTCTCGACGAAATTGCGGTTCCAGATCGGTTCCAGGAAGGAATTGGCGAAGCGGAAATAGAGCAGGTTCTGGATCGCCTCCTTGCCGAGATAGTGATCGATGCGGAAGATCGACTGTTCGTCGAACACCAGATGCAGCACTCGGTTCAGCCAGCGCGCCGATTGCAGGTCATGGCCGAAGGGCTTTTCCACCATCAGCCGCGCGCCGCGCGCCGTGCCCGATTGCTCCAGGCCCTGGACCACCGTCTCGAACATGGTCGGCGGCACCGCCATGTAGTGCAGCGGCCGCTGGGCGGTGCCCAGCGCGCTCTTCAGTTTCTCGAACGTGGCCGGGTCGCGATAGTCGCCGCTGACATAGCGCAGCAGCGAAGCGAGCTTGGCGAACACCTTCTCGTCGATCTTGCCGAGCGTATTGACGATGCCGTCGCGCGCGCGGTCCTGCAATTTCCTCAAATCCCAGGCGTCGAAGGCGACGCCGATCACCGGTTCGGTAAGCGTTCCCTTGGCGACCATGGCATAGAGGGAAGGAAATATCTTCTTGTGGGCGAGGTCGCCGGTCGCCCCGAAGAGCACCAGCGTATCGGACCGTTCCGGGCTCATGAGCGCGTCTCCCCTGCCGCCGTCACTTGCCGGCCTTCGGTTTTTCGACATGGCCGCCGAATGCATAGCGCATGGCCGACAAGAGCTTGTCGGCGAATTCGGATTCGCCTTGCGAGGAGAAGCGGTCGAAGAGGGCCGAGGACAGCACCGGCGCAGGCACGCCGGTGTCGATGGCCGCTTTCAGGGTCCAGCGGCCTTCGCCGGAATCGGACACCCGTCCGCCAAACTGGGTCAGGCCGGGATCGCTCTTCAACGCGCCGGCGGTGAGATCAAGCAGCCACGAGCCGATGACGCTGCCATGCCGCCAGACCTCGGCCACTTCGGCAAGGTCGATGTCGAACTGGTAGTATTCGGGGTTCTGCAACGGGCTGGTCTCGGCATCGGCCTCGCGCTTGACCTTGCCGGCATTGCCGGCCTTGAGAATATTCATGCCTTCGGCATAGGCGGCCATGACGCCGTACTCGATGCCGTTATGGACCATCTTGACGAAGTGGCCGGCGCCACTCGGGCCACAATGCAGATAGCCGAAGGGCGCCGTGCCGGCCGTCTTGTCGGGAGCGGGCGCACCCGCATCCGCGCCGGGCGCCAGCGTGGCGAAGACCGAATCGAGATGCCGGACCGCGTCATCGGGCCCGCCGATCATCAGGCAGTAGCCGCGATCCAGGCCCCAGACGCCGCCGCTGGTGCCGACATCGACATAGTTGAGGCCTTTGGCGGCGAGCTTGGCGGTCCGGTCGACGTCGTCGTGATAGTAGGAATTGCCGCCGTCGATGATGATGTCGCCGGGTTCCATCAGCGCCGCCACCTGATCGACGATCTTGCCGGTGATGGCCGCAGGCAGCATCAGCCACACGCAGCGCGGCTTGGCGAGCTTGCCGACGAATTCCGCCATCGATGCAGCCCCCGAGGCGCCGTCGCCGACCAGGGCCGCGACGCTTGCCGGGTTGATGTCGTAGACGACGCATTCGTGGCCGTCACGCATCAGGCGCCGGACCATGTTGGCGCCCATTCGGCCCAGTCCCATCATTCCGATCTGCATGGTCTCATCCTTGTGTCTTGAAGAGGATCTGTCGGGAAGGATCTACAGTCTGTCCTGTTCACCAATGATGACGGAGAAGTCGACATTCTCCCAATCGCCGCTGCCGGGCCAGAAAAAAGTGAAGATCAGCGTGCTCCCCTCGGGCAGGCCGGCGACCGGCAGATCAGCGAGGTGGATGCCGAAAGCATTCTCGCTGGTCGCGCTGTCATGCACGGCCGCCCAATTGTCGACGCTCCAATGGACGGTCGCCTTCGCCAAAAGCTCGAGGCGCATTGTCTTGCCGGCCGGCATGGAACGGATTTTGTTGTTGAAGCGCCATGTCCGGAACGGCGAGACGGTCCTATTGTCGATATAGCGTTCGACGCCTTGCGGCGGCATGTCGAACACCGCGCCGTCGCGCAGCGAGCGCAGCAGCTTGATATGTTCGGAATGCGCCCAGACCAGCGGCATGGCGCTGCCCGAGGGCTTGCCATGCAGCAGTTCGCGCTCGGGGAGGTCGGCGCCGTCCCAGATCTGCTCCGGCAACAGGCCGCCCGGTCCGGACGAGCCCTCCATTGCCGCCAGCAGCGAGGTCGCCTTGTCCTTGCGTCCGGCCGCCAGCTCGTAATGGGCCCGTTCGCCGGCGAGCAACGGCCAGGGGCGGCCCTGGCCGGTGCCGTCGAATGGCGCGCCGTCCTCGTGCTCGCCATAGCCGTCGCCGGTGTAGCGATACCAGAGCGGCCCCTGCGGCAGTTGCCGGCGCAGCTGCGCGTCGATGACCTTGACCGTGTCGACGATGCGCGGATCGTCGGCTGCCCTGAGGCCAAAGCGCACCAGGGCCAATGCGTCCGGGCTGACGATTTCCTGCGCCGGCCGGTCGGCATCGCCAGGCGGGCGGTTTTTGATCGGCACATAGCCGTCCTTCGGCGAACCGGCCTCGGCGCTGTCGGGCGGTGCGATGCGGACATAGTAACCCGCGACGCCGGTCGCCTCGCAGCTTGCCGTGCCGGTGACATAGGTCCAGCGCTCGACTTGGTCGTTCCAGCCGTCGGCGGTCTCGCGCAGATAGCTTGCTGCGTCCTGCTTGCCGCAGGCCTCCAGCATATCCGCGGCGGCAAGCAGCGCCGCGATCTCAACGGCGAGCGTGAACGGGCTGTAACCGGAATCCTCCTCCCAACGGTCCTCGCCGGTGACGGGTCCATTGCGCACGACATAGGCTGCGGCGCGCTCGATCATTGGCAGGAAGGCCAAAAGCCTGGCGCGCGGCAAATGGCCCTGGCGCCGCAGCGCATCCGCCAGCAGCAGCGGAAAGGCGCATTCGTCCATCTGGATGCCCGGCCAATAAGCTGTCCCATCGAGCCAGGCGTTCTGCGGCCAGTGGCCATCCGGCTGCTGGATGGAGCAGAGATAGTCGAGGGTTTGCAGGGCCGAAGCGGCATCGCCGGCGGCGAGAAAGCCGCCCGCCGTCTCGACCAGATCGCGCGGCCAGACCAGATGGTAGCCGCCGAGATCGTCGTCGCCCTTGTCGAAGCCCCATGGGATAGACAGGCTGGCGACCGCCGCGCCCGGCATGAGCGATGACCGGTGCGTCGCCAGGACGGCGGTGGAGATCCTGTAGCTGTTCACTCCGGACGCGCCACGGCGGTCCAGCCGCAGCAGGCCAGCCTGCCATTCGCGCCATTGTTCGGCGTAGGACGTCGCCGCCGCCGCGAAACCCTGACTGAGGCTGGCGAAGGCATTTCGAGCGGCCTCTTCGGACGTCGCCCCGAAGCCCAGCGCCAGTACCGTTTTGGTGCTGTTGGCGGAAAACCCGATTTCGCCGGTCAGCGCTACATTGCCGTCCTCGGCTTGCTGAAAGGCTGGATCGAGCCGACCGGTGTTGCGCAGTTGCTGCCAGCCGTCGGAGACGCCGACATAGCCGGCCGAGCCGTTCCGCCAGGGCAGCGATGAGGCCAGCGCAAGGCAAGTGCCGCGGCCCGAGGCGAACAGCACAGGCTCTCCCTCATGGTCGCCGACCCAGGCGGTGTTGCCCATGCCGGCATTGACCAGATGCGGCGCCAGCAAGGCGTGGACGCGGTAGTCGCCCGGCGCGCCCTTGAGCGGCGTGAAGGTGATCTCCTGCAGCAAGGTGGGTCGTGCAGGGTCGGCCAGGATACGCTTCTCGATCCGGTAGGCGCCGTCATCAGCGGTGTTGACCAGCCTGTAGGCTGGCACGCCTTCTTCGAACGGTTCGATGCCATGCGCGGCATCACGTTTTTCTTCCGAGAAATATCCGTTCGGGCCGGTGACAATCAGGCCGAGGTCGCGGGTGCAGGCACTGCCGACACCGGGATAGTAGATCTCGTTCAGGATGCCATGGCTGACCGTGAACCAGACGCGGCTCGACGGCGAAAGCGCCGCGCCGACGCCGCTTTTGGCGCTTGACGTCCAGCGCGCCGGAATTCCCGGAGCCCCCGGGGGAACGATCGGCGTCACTGCCATGCGTCTGCGGCCTCCTGCCCGCATGCCTAGCCCATCCACCGAAGCCTTTTCAATCGTCGCACCGCAATGTGATCAGCGGCATCTTATGGATTGCAGTTGACAGCTCGCCGGCCTTCTGCACTTTTGTCTGACAATAGATAAAAAACAGGTACGCAAGCGCGATAGTCACCAGCAGCCATCAAGACCAGCAACTCGGGAGGAGTATGACATGAAGAAACTGTTCGTCCTGGGCACCCTTGCAGCGGTGCTCGCAGCCGGTACGGCGTTTGCCGACACCAGCGGCAAGAAGATCGCTTTCTCCAACAATTACGCCGGCAATTCGTGGCGGCAGGCGATGCTCGACAGCTACAACGCCGTCACCAAGAAGGCGGTGGCCGACAAGGTGGTCGGGGCCGCCGATGTCTTCACGACGGCCGACAAGGAAGTGCCGACCCAGGCAGCCCAGGTGCAAAACCTGATTCTACAGGGCTATGACGCCATCGTCATCAACGCCGCCTCGCCCGACGCGCTGAACGGTGCCATCAAGCAGGCCTGCGACGCCGGCATCGTGGTCGTTTCCTTCGACGGCATCGTCACCGAACCCTGCGCCTACCGCGTCGTCGTCGACTATAAGGACATGGGCAAGCAGGAAGTCGAGCATATGGCCAAGTTCCAGCCCAAGGGCGGCAACCTGCTCGAGATCCGTGGCCTCGCCGGCACCTCGATCGACGACGCCATCCATGCCGGCATCCTCGAGGGCGTCGCCGCTCACCCCGAATTCAAAATCGTCGGCTCGGTGACCGGCGACTGGGACCAGACGACGGCGCAGAAGGCGGTGGCGACCATCCTGCCCTCGCTGCCCGAAATCGTCGGCATCGTCGACCAGGGCGGTGACGGCTATGGCGCCGCGCAAGCCTTCGCCGCCGCCGGCAAGCCGCGCCCGACCATCATCATGGGCAACCGCCAGGACGAGCTGAAATGGTGGAAGGAACAGAAGGAAAAGGACGGCTACCAGACCTGGTCGGCCTCGATCGCGCCCGGTGTCTCGACGCTCGCCTTCTGGGTGGCGCAGCAAGTGCTCGACGGCCGCAAGGACATTCCCCACGACCTGCTGGTGCCGTATCTCGCCTTCACTCAGGACGATTTCGAGGCCGCTCTGCCGAAGATCAAGGAGGGCGGTGTCGCCACGCACGAATACACACAGGAAGATGCCATCGCGGCCATCAAAGCCAATATCAAGTGAATGTCGCACACGCGTTGCCGTGCACATCGCCGACCGGATATCGTTGAGCATGCCTGAAGGGAACGCGGACATCATCAGACTGAGCGGCGCCGAAAAACACTTCGGCGCCGTTCGCGCGCTTGGCGGCGTCGACTTCACTGTCGGGCCCGGCGAGTGCGTCGGCCTCGTCGGCCACAACGGCGCCGGCAAATCGACGCTCATGCACATGGTGGCGGGCACGCTGACACCCGACAGCGGAACGATCGGCGTGCATGGTGAGGCCGAGGAGAACTACTCGGTGTCGCGGGCACAGCAGCTCGGCATACGCTGCGTGTTCCAGGAATTGTCGCTGTGCCCCAATCTCAGCGTCGCCGAGAACACGCGCATCAACCACGCCTCGCTCACCGGCTTCGGCTGGCGGCGCAAGGCGGCCGAGCTGATCACGGCCAAGCTGGACGAAATCTTTCCCGACCATGGCATTTCGGCGGCCGACATCGCCGGTGACCTTTCAATCGGACGGCGACAGATGGTGGAGGTGGCGCGCGCGTTCACGCTGACCCGCGAGCCGCTCCACCTGGTCATCCTCGACGAGCCGACGTCCTCGCTCGACGCGCACACGGCGGGGCAGTTGCTTGCCTTCGTGCGCCGCTTCGTCGCGTCGGGTGGGAGCTGCATTCTCATCTCCCACGTGCTGGGCGAAGTGCTGCAGAACGCCGATCGCATCGTCGTGATGCGCGACGGCAAGGTTGTCGGCGCCGACGCGGCGAACGCTTTCGACCGCGATAGGCTGGTCGCCACCATGGGCGGCGCCGAAGGACATCGGAGGACCGCCACCGAAATCCGGAAAGCCGAGGCCGGCCCGTTGCGCGTGCGCGCCCGGCCGGCGCGGCAGCAGGACGGCAAGGAGCTGGTGGCCCGCGCCGGCGAGATCATCGGACTTGCCGGCCTGGCCGGCCATGGCCAGACCGACCTGCTGCTGGCGATCTTCGCCGCGGCATCGCGCGCCAAGGCCGGCGTCGAGGTCACCGCACCGGTGGCGCTTGTGGCCGGCGACCGCCAGGCGGACGGCATCTTTCCGCAGTGGTCGATCGCTGAAAATATCGGCATCCGCTCGCTGGCTCGGCTGCGCAACGGGCTGCTGATCTCGCCGCGGCGAGAGGCCGAACTGGCCGGGTTCTGGCAAAAGAAGATCGGCATCCGCACGCCGGATATGAACAACAACATCTTTTCGCTGTCGGGCGGCAACCAGCAGAAGGCTTTGTTCGCCCGGGCTCTCGGCTCCGACGCCGGGATCGTGCTGATGGACGACCCGATGCGCGGCGTCGACATCGGCACCAAGCTCGAGGTTTACGATCTCGTGCGCGAGGAGGCCGGCAAGGGCCGCACCTTCCTCTGGTACACCACAGAAACGGAAGAACTCGACAATTGCGACCATGTCTATGTCTTCAAGAACGGCCGCATCGTCGCCAATCTGACGCGCGACGAGCTGACGGAAGAAAAGATCATCCAGTCCTCCTTCGGCGACGCGGCCTGAGATGACGGCCGTCTCTGTTCAAAACGGTTCGAAGACCTTTGGGAGCGGGGCGGCACGCGCCCGCCTGCTGCGTGGGCTGCTGCCGGCGCTGTCGCTGGTGCTGGTGCTGCTCGCCATCGCCTGGCTCAATCCGCGCGCCATCAGCTATTTCGGCTTCGGCCTGATGCTCAACCTGGCGATCCCGATCGCGCTGGCGACGATCGCGCAGATGTTCGTCATATCGGGCAACGAGCTCGACCTGTCGATCGGCACCTTTGTCGGTTTCGTCGGTTGCGTCACCGCGACGTGGTTGAAGGACGCACCGCTCATCGGCGTCCTCGTCCTGCTCGGATCGATCGGTGTCTATGCGCTGCTCGGCGCGCTGATCCATCTGCGCAATTTGCCATCGATCGTGGTGACGCTGGGCATGAGTTTCGTCTGGCAGGGGCTGGCCATCCTGGTGCTGCCCAAGCCCGGCGGCAAGGCGCCGGACTGGCTGCTGGCGATCATGGCGTTCAAGCCGCCCTTTGTGCCCTTCCCGATCATCGCGGCGCTGCTGATTGGCCTCATCGTCCATTTCGGCCTGATGCGCACCTCCTATGGCGTGATTCTGCGCGGCTCGGGCGGCAACCCGGCTGCGCTCAAACGCGCCGGCTGGTCGCTGCTCAAGACCAAGGTCGTGTTGTTCGCGCTGACGGGTCTGTTCGGCGTGCTGTCCGGCATGGCGCTGATCGGCATCACCACTTCGGCCGATGCCAATATCGGCAATGGCTACACGCTGCTTTCGATCGCCGGCGTCATCCTCGGCGGCGGCGAATTCGTCGGCGGACGCGTGTCGCCGATCGGCGCGGTGATCGGCGCGCTGACCTTGGCGCTGGCGGCATCGCCGCTGCTCACCTTCATGCACATCCCGCCCGACTGGCAGGTGGCGGCCAATGGCGCCATCCTGATCATCGTGCTGGCGGCGCGGGTGCTGATCAGCCGCAAGGAGAGGTGAGCGATGACGCTGGTTAGATCGCTGGCTGCCAAACCCTGGATCTGGTCGTTCGTCGGCGCGCTTGTGGTGTGGCTGGCGACGATCGCCTTCACCGGCGGCTATGGCGCCGGCGGCATGGTAACCGCTGCCCTTTCGCTCGCGGTGTTCACCGTCATCGTCGGCGTCGGCCAGATGTTCGTCATCACGCTTGGGCCGGGCAATGTCGACCTGTCGCTACCGGCCAATATCGGGCTCGCCAGCGCGGTGGCCATGAAGGTGATGGGCGGCAGCGATGCCATGATCGTGGTCGGGCTGCTGGCCGCGCTTGCCTGTGGTGCCGCGATCGGTGCCGTGAACTATCTGCTGATCTGGGCGCTGCGAATACCGCCGATCATCGCCACTTTGTCGGCGAGCTTCATCATCCAGTCGGTCGACATCAGCTATGGGCGCGGATTGCAGATCAAGCCGCCGCCGGGCTTTGCCGATTTCGCCAACCGGCAGGTTCTCGGCATTCCGGTGCTGGCGGTTCTCACCGTGCTGTTTACCATCGGTGCGGCCATCGCCTTGCAGCGCATGATCTATGGCCGCTCGGTGCTGGCGATAGGCCAGAACATCCGCGCCGCCTGGCTCGCCGGCGTCAATGTCGGCCGCGTCCGTTTCCTCACCTACACGCTGTCGGGCGCGCTCGGCGGCATCGACGGCGCGCTGCTCGCCGGTTATTTCCGCGGCGCCAATGTCGATATCGGCAACGAGTATTTGCTGGCTTCGATCGCCGTGGTGGTCATCGGCGGCACCTCGGTGGCCGGCGGCAAGGCCAATGTGCCCGGCGTCTGGGGCGCGGCGCTGTTCCTGGTGCTGCTTTTGACCATGCTCAACACATTCGGCGTCAGCGCCGGCGTGCGCCTGCTTTTGACCGGGCTGATCATAGTCGGCGTCATCACGGCGGCAGGCGGGGAGAAGGCGGTGCGGTGATATTCGCTTCTCTTCAACCGCAACTCGCCAGCGTGCCGTCTTACAGCCTGTCCTGACAAGTCCTGTGCCAGTGCGGCACGCGGTTCCCATTCGCGGCGCAGCCTAGTAAACCCTCCGGATCGCAGCCGGTGTCGGGAGGGTCAACTTGTCCAATTTTGTCAGCGTCGCCAGGGACAGCGACGTCGCCATCGTCGCCATCGACAATCCGCCGGTCAACGCGCTGAGCTTTCATGTCCGCGAACCACTGATGCACGCGCTGGCTGCCTTGCGTGACGACGCATCGGTCGGAGCCATCGTCGTCGCGTGCGCGGGCCGGACCTTCGTCGCCGGCGCCGACATCACCGAATTCGGCAAGCCGGTGCAACAGCCCGAGCTGCGTGCCATCATTGGGACGCTGGAAACCATCGCCAAACCTACGGTCGCCGCCATCCACGGCACCGCGCTGGGCGGCGGGCTGGAGCTGGCGCTCGGCTGTCACTTCCGCGTTGCCGATGCCGACGCCAGGCTCGGCCTGCCCGAGGTGAAGCTTGGACTGCTGCCGGGCGGCGGCGGCACGGTGCGGCTGCCGCGCCTCGTCGGCGCGATCAAAGCGCTCAGGATGATCGTTTCCGGTGCGCTGGTCGGTGCTGATGAGGCGCATGAAGCCGGACTGGTCGATGCTGTGTTCGAGAGTAACGTGATCACGCATGCCGTGAACTTCGCCAGGGAGATCGCTCGCAAGGGCGGGCCGTTCACGCCGGTGCGCGATCGCGATGACGAGATCAAGAAAACCGAGCTGGCCGCTTTCGATGCCGAGGCGGCGGATCTCGCCAGGAAGGCGCGCGGCCTCGACGCACCGATCGCTTGCGCGCAAGCGGTGCGCAACACCGTCACGATGTCGTTCGAGGAAGCTCTGGCTGCCGAACGCGCGCTGTTCATGAAGCTGGTCGCCGACGATCAGTCGCGGGCGCAGCGGCATCTGTTCTTCGCCGAGCGTGAAGCGGCAAAGGTCCCGGGCAAGGATCTTGTCCGGCGCAGGATCGCCCGTGTCGGCGTCGTCGGCGCCGGCACGATGGGCGGCGGCATCGCCATGGCCTTCGTCAATGGCGGTTTTCCAGTCACGTTATTGGAGACCAGCCAGGAAGTCTTGCAGCGCGGGCTCGGCATGATCGACAAGAACTATGCCGTCTCGGTCTCGCGTGGCTCCTTGACCGAAGACGCCAAGCGCCAACGCCTCGCTCAATTCAAGGGCTCCACCGACTATTCCGACCTCGCCGATTGCGACCTGATCATCGAGGCGGTGTTCGAGGACATGGCGGTCAAGAAAGAGGTGTTCGGCAAGCTCGATGCCATGGCCAAGCCGGGAGCGATACTCGCCACCAACACCTCCTATCTCGACATCGACGAAATCGCCGCCTCGATCTCGCGCCCGCAAGACGTGCTCGGCCTGCACTTCTTCTCGCCGGCCAACGTCATGAAGCTGTTGGAGATCGTGCGCGCCGACAAGACCGCGCCCGACGCGCTGGCAACCGTAGTCGACTTGGCGCGGCGGATCGGCAAGGTGGCGGTCGTCGTCGGCGTCTGCCACGGCTTCGTCGGCAACCGCATGCTGGCCGCGCGCGGCTCCGAATCGGAAGCCTTGCTGCTGGAAGGCGCGACGCCCAGCCAGATCGACAAGGCCTTCACCGATTTCGGCTGGCCGATGGGGCCGTTCCAGATGGGCGATCTCGCCGGCCTCGACATTGGCTGGCGCAACCGCAAGGCGCGAGGCCAGACGGCCGTGATCGCCGACATGTTGTGCGAACAGGGGCGTTTCGGTCAGAAAACCGGCCGTGGGTTCTATCTTTACGAGAACGGGTCACGTATGCCGGTCCGGGACCCGCAGGTCGAGGCGCTGATCCGCGGTAAGGCAGCCGAGAAGGGCATCGCGCCGCGCGAAATCAGCGCGGAAGAAATCATCGAGCGCACCCACTACCCACTAATCAATCAAGGAGCGAAAATCCTCGAAGAAGGGATAGCCGCCCGCGCCTCCGACATCGATGTCATCTGGGTCAACGGCTATGGCTTTCCCATCGGCAAGGGCGGGCCGATGTTCTGGGCCGGTCTGGAAGGCGCGACCAGGATCGTCGAGCGGCTCGAATATTGGCATCAGCGGACGGGCAAGGATGTTTTCAAGCCGGTGCGGCTGCTGAAACGGATGGCCGAGACCGGCTCCTGGGAAGCTGGTGCAAGACCCTGATCGAAAGGTGGTCGAAGTGGGTCGGACTATCTTATCCGCGCGTCGATGATTTCGACAAAGCGGGCAAAAAGGCCGGCCTGCGACTTGATCTTGAGCTTGCGATAGATGTTGCGGCGATGGACCTTCACCGTCCCCGGCACGATGCGCATGGCCCGGGCGATCGATTCGGTGGAATGCCCTTGCAGCACCAGGTCGACGACATGCTTTTCGCGCGGCGTCAGGGACAGACTCTTCCAGATATGGGCGCGATCGAACTCGTTGACCGCCGCCAATGCATCGGCTTGCCCGGCCTCGGCCGGCTCGTCGGCGGGAAGGGCGGGCCAGCGCAATCGGGCGAAGGCGACCACCGCCGGCGCCATGTCGCGCAGCAGTCTGGCGTCGGCGGTCCCGAACGGACCTGAAGCGCGCAACCGCATCAGCGACAGCACCAGCGCATCCTTGCCCGGCAGCGGAACGAAGAAGCCGACCTCCTCGGCCAGCCTGGTCTGGCTGTAGTAGGAGCGAAAATATTCGCTGGCGTAGAAGCGGTCGGGCGCCAGCTCGCGCATGCGCCAGAACCCTTCCTTGCGTTCGACCGCCGCGTGATGGAACGGGTCGAGCAGGTATGGGCCTTCCTGATAGAGCGCGACGAAGACATGGCTCTCGGCCGACGAGAAGGTCTCGAACAGCAACGGCGGACGGGCAGCGCCGCGGTAGCCGAAGATCACGCAATGATCGAAGTCGACGTGCTGCCGCAGCCAAGCGACCATCGCCCTGCCGAAGACGTCGCCGCTCGTCTCCCGCGTCGCCGCGACCAGCGCGGCGAGCTGGCTGTAGTCGTCGCTGCGGGACATCCAATACCCCCTTAAACAAGAAAATAGGTCAGATATACCACCTGCGAGGTATATACTAGCTGCCGTTGGCTCTGGTAGCGTCCCGAAATCGCATCGTCCTGTCGCTGGAGCCCGCAGCCTTGACCGCAGTGCCCGACATCGAGTTTCGCGGCGTCACCAAGCGCTATGGCGCGGTGACCGCGGTCAGCGGCATCGATCTGGCCGTGCCGCCCTCCGCCTTCGTTGCCCTGCTCGGACCATCCGGCTGCGGCAAGACGACCTGCCTGCGCATGATCGGCGGCTTCGAACAGCCGAGCGAGGGCAAGGTGCTCATCCGCGGCCAGGACATGGCCGACACGCCGCCCTACAGGCGGCCTGTCAACATGGTGTTTCAGCAATATGCACTGTTCCCGCATCTGGACGTGAACGACAATGTCGCCTACGGGTTGCGCCAGGCACGACCGCGGCTGTCGTCGCGCGAGATCGGCCTGCGGGCAGGCAAAGCGCTGGAAATGGTGCGGCTCGCCGGTTATGGCGGCCGCAAGGTCCACGAACTGTCCGGCGGCCAGCAGCAGCGTGTCGCTCTCGCCCGCGCGCTGGTCAACAAACCGGCGGTGCTGCTGCTCGACGAGCCGCTGGCGGCGCTCGACAAGAAGCTGCGCACCGACATGCAGATCGAATTGCAGAACCTGCAACGCGAGATCGGCATCACCTTCGTGCTGGTCACCCACGACCAGGAGGAAGCGCTGTCGATGAGCGATTTCGTCTGCGTCATGAATGGCGGCCGCATCGTTCAGCTTGGGCAGCCGAGCGAGATTTATGACGAACCGGCCGACCTGTTCGTCGCCGATTTCGTCGGCAAGACCAATCTCTTGAGCGGCGCCGTCGCAGGGCATTCGGGCGATCTGGTGGATGTGAAGCTGGCCGATGGCACCGTCATCGCGGCGCGCAAGCGGGTGGATTTGCGGCAGGGCGAAACCGTTTCGGTCAGCCTGCGTCCTGAATCGCTCAGTCTCGGTGGCCCGACTAGCGGCCCGCTCAAGGGCATCGTCCGCAACCGGATCTTTCTGGGCTCCACGGCGGAATACGCAGTCGAGGTCCAGGGCATCGGAACGCTGCTGGCCAAGGCCGACCACATGATCGGCCAGGGCAATCTCTTCAAGCCGGGTGAACCCGTCGCCATCGGCTTTGCCGCCGGAACGCCGTTGGCGTTCGCGGATCCAAAGAACAACGGGACCAACCAGAGGGTAGAAAAACATGTCGAAATCATATCGTGACGGACTGCCGATAAGCCCCGAGAATTTCGTCGACCAGCTGATGCGCCTCAAGCGCGGCTCGATCGGCCGCCGCGACTTCCTTGGCCTCACCGGCCTCGGCATCGCGACGGCGGTGATGGCGCGCGAGATCGGCATCATGCCGACGTCGGCCTTTGCCGCCGAGAACCTCGGCGACCGCATGTCGATTGCCACCTGGCCCAACTATCACGACCCGCAGACCTTCGAGAATTTCAAGAAGGACACAGGCGTGGCCGTCGAGGTCAACGTGTTCGGCTCGAATGAGGAGATGCTGGCCAAATTGCAGGCCGGGGCGTCGGGCTGGAGCCTGTTCGTGCCGACCAACTACACGATCTCGACCTACAAGAAGCTCGGCATCATCGAGCCGCTCGACATGGCCAAGCTGCCGAATTTCGACGGCACGCAGGAAGATCCGCGCTTCACCTCGGAAGGCACGATCGACAGCACCATCTATGCGGTGCCGAAGAACTGGGGCACCACTGGCTTTGCCGTCAACACCAAGAAGCTGACCAAGCCGATGACGAGCTGGAAGGAGTTCTGGGACACGGCCATGGCGGAAGGCGATGGCCGCACTATGGTGCACGACTATCAGCTGACCACGATCGGCAATGCGCTGAAATATTATGGCTACTCCTTCAACTCGCTGAAGCAGGACGAGCTCGCCAAGGCCGAGGAATTGCTGCTCAAGGTCAAGCCGCATCTGTTCGCGGTGTCTTCCGACTACCAGCCGGGCATGCGCGCGGGCGATGCCTGGATGACAATGTGCTGGACCAATGACGGTGCGCAGCTCCATCGCGACATTCCGGAGATCGCCTATGTGCTGGGCAAGGAAGGCGGCGAGATCTGGACCGACTTCTACGCCATCCCGAAGGACGCGCCGAACAAGCCGGCCGGCTACGCCCTGCTCAACTATCTGATGAACCCGCAGGTCGCGGTCAAGGAGCACCTCGCCAACGGCGCGCCTTCCACCGACGCCCGCGTCAACAAGCTGCTGCCGAAGGAGGTGCTGGACAATCCGATCCTCTATCCGGCGGCCGACCTGTTGACGCCGCTGGAATTTGGCGCTGCGGCAACGCTGACCGATCCGGGTCGCGCCGAGCTGATGGCGCGCTTCAAGTCTGCTTGAGCCAGGCGGGGCAACAAATCCCATTCGAGACAAACTTGACCGGCGGGCCCAGACCCGCCGGCACCGGGGCAATCCTTCGATGCGCGGCATTCGCAAAAATCTGCTGACGGCCATGCTGCTCGGGCCGGCGGCCGCGTGGCTCGTCGTGTTCCTGGTGCTGCCGTTCATGGCCATCGCCGTCTTCAGCGTCGGCGAGCGGGCGCCGGAGGGCGGCTATCAGGCGGCCTTCACGCTGGCGCAATATGCCAATCTTCCGGCGCGGGCGACCGCGTTCTGGAACACGATGGTGCTGGCTCCGGTGGGCGCGCTCGCCTGTCTGCTCGTGGCCTATCCCGTCGCCTATTACCTCGCCCTGCGGGCGCCGCAGCGCTGGCGGTTGATCCTGCTCGCGCTGGTCGTCATACCGTTCTGGACCAGCCTTTTGATGCGTACCTATGCCTGGATGTACATTTTGGGTGGACGCGGCATCCCGGCGCTGCTCGCCTTTGTCGGCATCGAGGACGTCAGGCTGATCAACACGCCGGGCGCCGTCCTGCTCGGCATCGTCTATGGCTATCTGCCGCTGATGATCCTGCCGATCTATGTCAGCCTCGAGCGGCTCGATCGCCGCCTGCTGGAGGCCTCCGCCGATCTCGGCGCGACGCCGCTCTCCACTTTCTTGGGCGTGACCTTGAAACTGTCGCTGCCCGGCGTGATGACCGGCTTCTCGCTGGTGATGATCCTGCTGCTTGGCGAGTACCTGATTCCGACGCTGCTTGGCGGCGGCAAGGTGTTCTTCATCGGCAATGCGCTGGTCGACCTGTTCCTGCAGTCGCGCAACTGGCCGTTCGGATCGGCCATCGCGATCACGCTGGTGCTGGTTTCGGTTGTAGTGCTGATTGCCGCCAACCGCATCTCGACCCGCGTCTCGGGCGCCCGCCGGGTGGATCTGATCTGATGCGCGTCTTCGTCGTAACCGTCTTCGCCTTCCTCTATCTGCCGATCGCGTTGGTCGTGCTGTTCTCCTTCAACGCCGGCCATCATGCCAGCGAGTTCACCGGTTTTTCGGTGCAATGGTACGGCAAGGCGCTGGCGAACCCATTCCTGGTCGAGGCGCTGAAGAACAGCCTGTTCATCGCCACCACCAGCGCCTTGCTGGCGGCGGTGTTCGGCACCGCGGCCGCGCTCGGCCTGGCACGCGTCGGGGTGCGGACCCGCGCCGTCTTCGACGCCTTGCTTGGAGCCGCAATCGTCGTTCCCGGCGTCGTCATCGGCATTTCGACACTGGTCGCACTCGTCCAGCTGTTCGCCGTCGTCAATCCGTTCCTCGCCTCGATCTGGCCGGACGATCAGCCGCCGCGCCTGTCGCTCGGCTATGGTTCGATCATCGCCGCGCACGGCCTGTTTTCGATGGCGCTGGTGACGATGATCGTCGGCACGCGGCTGGGCAGCCTTGATCGCAACTTGGTCGAGGCATCCAGCGATCTCTACGCCACGCCGCTGACGACGTTCCGTTCCATCGTCCTGCCGCAGATCTTGCCGGCGGTGGTCGCCGGCTTCCTGCTCGCCTTCACCTTCTCCTTCGACGATTTCATCGTCGCCTTCTTCGTCGCCGGCGCGCAGACGACGCTGCCGATCTATGTCTTTGCGTCGATCCGGCGCGGGGTGACGCCGGAGATCAATGCCATCGCGACGATCGTGCTCGTCGCCTCCGTCCTGCTCGTGGTGCTTGCCCAATGGCAGCTGCGCCAGCGCAAGCCGTCAAACTAAAGGTCGCATCATGATCCTCGAAGACCGCATCGCCGTGGTGACAGGCGCCGGTTCCGGCATCGGGCGCGCCGGCGCCATGATCATGGCCAGGGAAGGCGCGGTGGTCGTCATCGCGGACAGGGATCGGACCAGCGGCGAGGCGACGGCTTCGGATATACGCGCCGCGGGCGGCCGGGCGGAGGCGGTCGCCACCGACGTCTCGGACGACAATGCGGTCGAGCAGCTCCTTGCCGGTACGCTCGACCGGCATGGGCGCATCGACATCCTGCACAATCATGCAGGTATCCAGGTCGGCGGCACGCTGACCGAGGTCGAGACCGGCGGCATGGACGCTTCCTGGCGGGTCAATGTGCGGGCGCAGTTCCTGGCGGCAAGGATCGTCATGCCATCGATGGTCGCACAGGGCGGCGGCGTCATCCTGAACACGGCCTCCAATTCGGGCGTGTTCTACGACCGCGAGATGATCGCCTATGCGACCTCGAAACATGCCGTGGTGGCGATGACCAGGCAGATGTCGCTCGACTATGCCCGCCACAATGTGCGCGTCAACGCGCTCTGCCCCGGCTGGGTCGACACGCCGTTCAATGGACCGTTCATCGCCCAGATGGGCGGACGCGAGGCAATCGAAGCCTATGTCCGCACCAAGATCCCGATGGGCCGCTGGGCCAGCGCCGAGGAGATCGCCGAGGCGATCCTCTTCCTCGTGTCCGATCGGTCATCCTTCATGACCGGCCAGGCGTTGGTGATCGACGGTGGCGAAAGCATCGGCTGAATCAGCCGTCTGGGCCTTCGGCCGATTGGTGAAAAGCGCCGTCGCCTGCGCGTTCTGGGCCAGAGCCGCGTCGCCGGCCGGCAGCGCCGAAATCAACTCTGACCGGCAGTTCGGACCATGGTCCGACCGGCATGGGACTTCAGTACCACAGCCGTTCAAAAACGTCGATTTCTGTTGGATATCAAGCAGTTGCCGTACCGACAGGTTCCCTGCTCTCTTATTGAGACAGTCTTTGTCTAAAGTTTACTGCGCATAATTAGCGGCTTCTCATACGAACTTACGATAGCAGCGGGCGCAGAGCGGCGTTTCCCCAGGAGACTGACATGACAAACCGGAAAACTGTGTTGGCGGCGCTAGCCGCACTGGCGCTTCTGGCGTCTCCGGCACTGGCCGGCAATGGACACGGCGGAGGCCATGGCGGTGGTCACAGCGGCGGCAATGGCAATGGTGGCGCCCACGGCAACAGCGGCGCTACGCACGGTAAGTCCTCGTCGGCCCGCGGGCAGGTAGCCAAGGCGACAAGGGACGCAACGATCACGGTCGATACGAAGACAAAGGTTTCGTCCCTGCCCAAGGAAAAGAACCTCCACGCCAAGCTCGGCCGGCTGAACTCGCTCCAGCGCAACGTCAACGCCTATATGGATTCCAAGAGCAGGAAATTCGCTGCGCTTCAGGCCTTCGTGGCGCAGTCGGCAAAAGCCAAGGTCGCACAAACCCAGCTGGATGCCCTGAATTCACAGCTGGACGCACTGACATCTCTGACGCCGGACCAGATCGCCGCCATGACCCCCGAGGAGCAGGCGGCCCTGCCTGGACAGATATCGGCTCTGCAGGACCAGATCGACGCCCAGCAGGAAGTGGTCGACGCCGCGGCGGTCGGCACCGACCCGGCCGCGCTCGACGCGGCGTTGACGGATATGGCCAACAAGCCCGTCGACGCCGAGGTCACCGCTTGGGCCCAAGGCGTCCTTGCCGGCAAGATCGACGAGACGGCCGCTGCAATGCAACCGACGCCCTAGCATCGCCAGCGATAACGGGGCATCCGGCCTCACATGTGTTTGCGGCCAACCGCTTCGTGGCCGATGTCTTGTCCGATCACCTCAAGCTGCGGCGGCTGCCGGCATCTATGCCGGTGGCCGCCAATGTCTTTCGGCTGCGGCAATCGCTGCGCGAACGTCTGAAAGCACTCGACCAGCTCGAAAGCCGGCAGTATTAGGTGACTGCCGATCTGCTTCGCGTCCATCTGCGGCTCTCGCAAACTGCGACCGCAAGCGGCCGGCCGCGGCGCTCCCGCGCCGTTCGGCATGATCAGCCGGCCGGATTGAAGAGGAATAATTGACGCGTAAAGCCAGCCCGACCATCGCGCTGTTTCCCGAAGCAGGCTTCGGCGCGGCGTTGAATTGCGTCGGCATCGCGCAGGCCGTGCGGGGCGCCCGCCCCGTCTTCATCTCCCAACCCGGCCTTTCCGGTGTCTTTGCCGACAAGCTGCCGGCGCGCTTCATCGTCAATGTCGGCGGCCTGCGCGACGCTTACCGAGCGGTGCCCGACAATGTCTATCTCGGCGCCTGGTTTCCGCAGTCCTCGGCGGTGGCGAAGTTGGATTTGTTCATCCACCACGGCGGCAACACCGGCTTTGCGAGGCGCTGCGCTTCTGTGTGGCGTCGCTGATCATGCCCTATTGCCGGGACGGCCACGACAATGCACCTCGCGCCGAAGAGACCGGCACCGGCGATCATATCGGCCGTGACGGCTGGACCGAAGGAGTATTGGAGAGAGCCATTCCCGGCCTGCTGGCCGACGACGCCATGCGCGCCCGCCTCAAGGGAAATGCAGCCAGATGGCGCTGACACCCAGAACGTGGCCGCGCAAGCCATACTCTCTCTGATACGGACTTGAACGAAATGCTTGAGAAGAACACGAATACCGCGCCCTTCAGCGATCCCAAGGCATGGTTGGCGCAGCACGGCATCAACGAGGTCGAATGCCTGGTGCCCGACATGAACGGCGTGCTGCGCGGCAAGGCGCTGCCGACGGCAAAATTCCTCACGGCGCTGGAAGACCGCGCGCTTTATCTGCCGAGCAGCGCCTTCCTGGTCAGCATAGACGGGCGCTATTCCGGTTCCATCGACGAGGGTTTTGCGTATTCGGACCCCGACATGCGCATGGTGCCCGATGTCTCGACGCTTTGCCTGGCGCCGGGCGCCGGCGCTGGCAAGGCCTACGTCTTCGCCGACGCCTTCCACATGGACGGCCGGCCATGGATGGCCTCGCCGCGCCATGTTCTGCGCGCCGTGCTCGATCTCTACCGGCAGCGCGGCTGGCGGGCGGTAGTGGCGCCGGAGCTCGAATTCTACCTGACCGCGCCCAATCCCGATCCCGACAAGCCGCTGACCGCGCCGACCGGCGGCAATGGCCGCGCCGAGGCCGTGCAGCATCCCTATGACATGGCGGCGCTCGAGGAATATGAACCGGTGGTCCGGCGCGTCTATGACTATGCGGAGGCGGCCGGACTGCCGCTCGATACGCTGATTCATGAATCGGGACCGGGGCAGTTGGAGATCAACTTCCTGCATGGCGACGCGCTGCCGCTGGCCGACAAGGTGCTGCTGTTCAAACGGCTGACGCGCCAGGCCGCCCAGCAAGACGGCATGTATGCGACCTTCATGGCCAAGCCGATCGCCGCACAGGCCGGCAGCTCGATGCATCTGCACATGTCAGTCATCGACGAGGCCGGCAACACGTTGTTTGCCGGCAGCGATGATGCCGATACCGCGATGTTCGGTTATTTCATCGGCGGCCTGCAAAAATACATTCCCGAAATCATGCCGCTGTTCGCGCCCAACGTGAATTCGTTCCGACGCGTTAGACCAAACCACAGCGCGCCGGCCAACATCGAATGGTCGCATGACAACCGTTCCTGCGGCCTGCGCGTGCCGGCCGGCGGGCGCGCCGCGCGGCGGGTGGAGAACCGGCTGCCGGGTGCCGATTGCAATCCGTATCTGGCGATCGCCGGCTCGCTTCTGGCGGGCTATCTGGGCGTCGAACAGAAGCTGGCGCGCTCGGCGGAAGCATCCGGAAATGCCTACAAGATCAAGAGCACGCTGCCGAAAACGATGGAGGAGGCGCTGGATCGTTTCGAGGCCTGTGAACCGGTGCGCAAACTGCTCGGCGAGGACTTCTTCCAGACCTATCTGCGCGTGAAAAGCGTCGAGCTCGACCTGTTCCAGAGCGTGGTGACGAGCTGGGAACGCGACCACCTGCTCTTGAAGGTGTGATCATGGCATCTTCAACGGGTTTCAATTCCGGTCTCGACATCGGCAAGTCCTACTATGTCGCCACCGCCAATCCGGCGCCGGACCATCCGGCACTTATCGGCGATGTCGAGGCCGACCTGGTGGTCGTCGGCGGCGGCTGCACCGGTCTGTCGGCCGCTCTTCACGCCGCCGAACGCGGCTTGAAGGTGGTGCTGCTGGAAGGCGGCAAGATTGGCTGGGGCGCTTCGGGCCGCAATGGCGGCCAGATGATCCCCGGCCTGCGCAAGGGCGCCAAGGGTCTGGTCAAGCTTTATGGGCCTGAACGGGCAAAGGCGCTGTTCGATCTCGCCTTCGAGGCGCGCAGCCTGGTGCTCGACATTATCGAGCGCCATACGATCGACTGCGATCTCAGGCTGACCGGCCATCTGGTCGGCGCGGTCAACGGCTCCGATCTCAGGGATTTGGAGGAAGAGGCGAAATGCCTCGAGAGCGTGATGAAATTCCGCGACCTCGAGATCCTGTCGGCGGCGCAGGCCCGGGCCAAGGTCGACACGCCCTATCACGGCGCGATGTACGAGCCGCTCGGCGGCCACATGCATCCCTTGAATTACACGCTCGGGCTTGCCCGCGCTGCAAGCGCGGCCGGCGTCGTCATCCACGAGAATTCGGTGGCCGTGCGGCTTGAGCGCGAGCCTTCGATCCGGGTCTCGACGTCAAAAGGATCGGTGCGCGCAAAGCATGTCGTGCTGGCTGGCGACGCGCTGCTCAATGGGCTGGAGCCGCGCGTCAACAGCCGCATCATGCCGGTCGGCAACTACATCGTCGCCACCGAGCCGCTGGAGGGCTCCCGCAACGTCATTCCTGCCAATGTCGCGGTGTCCGACACGCGCTTCGTCGTCAACTATTACCGCATGTCGGCCGACGGTCGCCTGCTGTTCGGCGGCGGCGAGCGCTACACGCCGTCGCCGCCGGCCGATATTGCCGGTTTCGTGCGGCCGCACATGGAAGGCACCTTTCCGCAGCTCAAGGGCTGCCGGATCGACCATGCCTGGGGTGGGCTGGTGTCGGTGACGACGTCGCGACTGCCGCATGTCGGGCACTATGGCGAGGTCTATTACGCGCACGGCTATTCCGGCAAGGGCGTCATCCTGTCGACGCTGTCGGGCAAGCTGCTCGCCGAAGCCATCACCGGCGACGCCTCGCGGCTGGACCTGTTCTCGACGCTGACCCCGATGCCCTTCCCCGGAGGCACGGCGCTGCGCGGGCCGCTCTATGTGCTGGGAATGCTGTGGTATGCGATGAGGGATCGGATGAAGCATTGAGCTCGCGGCCAACCGGCTGATCGTGGCGCTGCATCCAAGCGTGATTCGCCAGCAGGGCAGGAGAGCTGTGGCTGGGTGGTTAAGTTCGCGCAGGCGCTTGACGAAATGCCGGCGCCAAGCGAACCGAGCTACGACATTGCGCGACCTGCACGCGTCGCACCAAGGCGGCGCATGAGGGAAACGGGAGAGCTGACTGACATGGCCGAAGCCTATATCTGCGACTATATCCGCACGCCGATCGGCCGCTTTGGCGGCTCGCTGTCCTCGGTACGCGCCGACGACCTCGGTGCCATTCCGCTGAAGGCACTGATCGAGCGCAATGCCGGCGTCGACTGGCAGGCGGTCGACGACGTTGTCTACGGTTGCGCCAACCAGGCCGGCGAGGACAACCGCAACGTGGCGCGCATGGCGCTGCTGCTGGCCGGCCTGCCGAAGGAAATCCCCGGCTCGACCGTCAACCGCCTGTGCGGCTCGGGCATGGATGCGCTGACCATCGCCGCCCGTGCAATCAAGGCCGGCGAGGCCGAGCTGATGATCGCGGGCGGCGTCGAATCGATGAGCCGGGCGCCCTTCGTCATGCCCAAGGCCGAGACGGCGTTTTCACGCAATGCCGAGATCTACGACACCACGATCGGCTGGCGCTTCGTCAACCCGCTGATGAAGAGTCAGTATGGCGTCGATTCCATGCCGGAGACGGGCGAAAATGTCGCCGAGGATTTTTCGGTTTCCCGCGCGGACCAGGACGCTTTCGCGGTGCGCAGCCAGGACAAGGCCGTCGCCGCGCAGTCCAATGGCCGGCTGGCCAAGGAAATAACCGCGGTGACCATTCCGCAGCGCAAGGGCGATCCGGTTGTCGTCTCGAAGGACGAGCACCCCCGCGCTGGCACCACGATAGAGGCCTTGGCCAAGCTGCCGACGCCGTTCCGGCAAGGCGGCACGGTGACCGCCGGCAATGCCTCGGGCGTCAATGACGGGGCGGCGGCGCTGATCGTCGCTTCGGAAGCGGCGGCCAGGAAATACGGCCTGACGCCGATCGCCCGCATCCTCGGCGGGGCCGCCGTCGGCGTCGCCCCGCGCATCATGGGCATCGGCCCGGCGACGGCGACGCAAAAACTGTGCACACGGCTTGGCCTGACGCCAAAACAGTTCGATGTCATCGAGCTCAACGAAGCCTTCGCCTCGCAAGGCATCGCAGTGCTGCGCCAGCTCGGCATCGCGGTGGATGCGCCGCACGTCAACCCGAATGGCGGCGCCATAGCGCTCGGCCACCCCTTGGGCATGTCGGGCGCGCGCATCTCCGGCACGGCGGCGCTGGAGCTGCGCGAACGCGGCGGCCGCTATGCGCTGGCGACCATGTGCATCGGCGTCGGCCAAGGCATCGCCATCGTGCTCGAACGGGTCTGAACAACCGCTCTCCCGGCTAGTCCAGGAGAGTGGATATGATCGATCTGCCAAATTTGACCATGTGGACAAAAGTCCGGACCCGTTCCATAGTTCCTCGTCTGATTTTTAGAACGGCCGGCTCGACACGGCTGTCGAACAGAGGGGACTGCAATGGAAAACCGGAAGAACAAATCTCATTCAACGCGCGAAGGCCTTTCGCGGCGCAACGTGCTGGAACTGGGCGCGCTTGGCCTGGCCGCGGCGATGCTGCCGGGCGCCGCCTTCGCCAAGGACAAGAAGCTGAAAGTAGCGGCGATCTTCGCCACGCCCATCGAGGAGCCGTGGGACAACCAGATCCATGTCGCTTTGCAGAAGGCCGAGAAGGAACTCGGCATCGAGTATAAATGGTCGGAGAAGGTGCAGACCGCCGACTTCAGCCGCGTCATGCGCGAATATGCACAGGGCGGCTATGAACTGGTGCTGGGCGATGCCTTCGCCGCCGAGCGTGAATCGCGCCGCACCGCCAAGCAGTTCCCGAAGACTGCCTGGCTGTTCGGCTCCGGCGCCGGGCCGGCGGAGCCCAATTTCGGCGTCTTCGACAATTGGATCCACGAGCCCGCCTATCTCTCCGGCATGATCGCCGGCAAGATGTCGAAGTCGGGCACGGTCGGCGCCGTCGCGGCGATGGGCATTCCGGAAGTGAACCGGCTGGTCAACGCCTTCTTCGCCGGCGCCAAGGAGGTCAATCCGAACATCAAGAAGAAGGTCGCCTTCATCGGTTCCTTCTTTGATCCGCCCAAGGCCAAGGAAGCGGCGGTGGCGCAGATCGACGCCGGCGTCGACGTCATCTATGCCGAGCGTTTCGGGGTCATCGAAGCGGCGGTGGAGAAAAAGATCTACGCCATCTCCAACATGTCCGACCAGTCGAGCCTTGGCCCCGACACCGTCATTACCGGCCCGGTCTGGGATATGTATCCCACCGTCGAACAAGCCATAAAACTGGTCAAGGCCGGCGTCTTCACGGCGCAGGACTATGGCGATTTCTCGCGCATGGCCAAGGGCGGTTCTCACCTGGCGCCTTACCATAAGTTCGACAAGACGCTGCCGGCCGAGGTCAAGGACATGGTCGAGAAGAAGAAGGCCGAAATCCTCGAAGGCAATTTCCGCGTCGACGTGGACGAGAACACACCGGTTTCGGATTGAGTTCCTTAACCCTCCCCATTGTGGGGAGGGTCGATCCGCGAAGCGGAGCGGGTTGGGGTCGGCGCCGCACCCCACCCCGTCTTACGATCTTCGCTTCGCTGCGATCGCAAGCCGACCCTCCCCACAAGGGGGAGGGTGAAGCAGAGCCATCTCCGCAGGAGCGCCCTTGCCCGCCCCCCTCATCGAAATGCGTGGCATCACCAAGAGTTTCGGCGCCGTCAAGGCGAACGAAGCCGTCGACCTCAGCGTGGCGCCCGGCGAGATCCTCGGCTTGCTGGGCGAGAACGGCGCCGGCAAGACGACGCTGATGAACGTGCTGTTCGGCGCCTATGCGCCCGACGCCGGCGAGATCCTCATCCAGGGCCGGAAGGTGCGGATCACCAGTTCGGCCGATGCGCTGGCCGCCGGCATCGGCATGGTGCACCAGCATTTTCAACTGGCGCCACGGCTCACGGTACTGGAAAACCTGCTTATCGGCATACCGGGCAAATCCGGGCGGATCGACCGCGCCGGCGGACTGGCGCGGTTGGTTGAAATCAGCCGCCAGCACGGGCTGACACTCGATCCCAGCCTGCCGGTCTCGGCGCTGTCTGTCGGAGAGCAGCAACGTCTCGAGATCGTCAAGGCGCTGTTTCGCGGCGCAAAACTGCTGATTCTCGACGAGCCGACCGCGGTGCTTGCGCCGAGCGAAGTCGACGGGCTGTTTTCGGCCTTGCGGTCGATGGCGGCGCAGGGTCTGGGCATCATCTTCATCTCGCACAAGCTCAACGAGGTGCGCGCGCTCACCCATCGCTGCACGGTGCTGCGGCATGGCCGCGTCGCCGGCCGCGTCGACGATCCGGCCAACACCACATCGGCGGAAATGGCGCGACTGATGTGCGGCCACGAGATCGTGCCGCCGGCCAAGGGGCCGTCGACGCCGGGGGCAGCGGTGCTCACTCTCGACGGCATTTCCACCTCGAGCCATTCGGGCACGCCGCTGCGCGATGTGTCGCTTTCCGTGCGCGCCGGCGAGATCCTCGGCATTGCCGGTGTCTCCGGCAATGGCCAGCGGGCACTGGCGGAGGTGATCTCGGGTGTGCGAGCCCCGGATGCCGGTCTGATGACGATTGCGGGGCAGAAAGTGTCTCGCTTCTCGCCGCGCGAGGTGCAGGCGCTGGGCCTTGGCCGCATCCCGGAAGATCGCATGACGACGGGACTGGTCACCAACTTGCCGCTCGCCGATTCCATGGTGCTGCCGCGCATTGGCACCGCCGCTTTCAGCAGCAAGGGCCTGCTCAAGCCGGATGCGATCCGCGCCTTCGCCGAGGCGCAGATCAAGGCCTATGATATCAGATGCCCCGGGCCGATGACGCGCGCCGGCGCCCTGTCCGGCGGCAATCTGCAGAAGGCGCTTTTGGCGCGCGAGCTCGCCTTCGATCCGAAGGTGCTTGTCGTTTCGCAGCCGACGCGCGGCCTCGACATCGGAGCCGCGCGCTTCATCCATGAAAAATTCCTCGACATGCGCGCCAAGGGCTGCGGCATCATCGTCATCGGCGAGGATCTGGAAGAGTTGCTCGTGCTCTGCGACCGCATCGCGGTGATGTATGAGGGCCGCATCGCCGGCACGCTTCCCAGCGCCGATGCGACGATCGCACGGCTGGGGCTGCTGATGACCGGAGCGGAGGGCCATAGCTGATGTTTCGCCTCGAAGTCCGCAGCTCGACGCCCGCCTGGTTCAACCTGGCTCTGCCGTTGCTGGCGATCGGTGCCGCGCTTGTGCTGTGCAGCGGCCTGATCGCGCTGGCCGGCGCCGGCGTGCTCGAATCCTACGGCGTTATGTTCACGGCGTCGCTCGGCGACAGCTATGCGATCACCGAAACGCTGGTGCGCGCCGCGCCCATGATCTTCACCGGGCTGGCGGTGGCTGTCGCCTTCCGCGCCAAATTCTGGAACATCGGCGCCGAAGGGCAACTGCTTGCCGGCGCGGTGGCGAGCTGCTTCGTCGGCGCGATCCCGATGCCGGGACCGCTCGCCATGCTTTTGATGGCAGTGGCAGGCGCCGCGGCCGGTGCAGCCGTCGCGCTCGTGCCGGCAACGCTGCGGGTGAAATTCAAGGTCGACGACGTCGTCAGTTCGCTGCTGCTCAATTCGGTCATCTATTACGCGCTGATGGCGCTGATCGAAGGGCCATGGAAGGATAGTTTCAGTGGCTATCCGATCTCGCCTCCGATTGAGGATTCGGCCAATTTTCCGGTGCTGATCGAGGGCACGCGGCTGCATCTCGGCGTCATCGTGGCGCTTATCGCGGCACCGCTGATCTGGTTCCTGATCGTGCGCACCACGCTCGGCTTCCAGATCCGGGTCACCGGCGAAAATCCGGAAGCGGCCAGATATGGCGGCATCAATGTCCAGCGGGTGCTGCTCTCGACGGCGTTGCTGTCCGGGGCGCTAGCCGGGCTCGCCGGCGTCGGCGAGGTTGGCGGCGTGCATTTTCAGGTGATGAGCGACATCTCGCCGGGCTACGGTTATTCCGGCATCGTCGTTGCAATGCTGGCGCGGCTCAACCCGCTCGGCGTGGTGCCGGCGGCAATCTTCCTGGCTGCCGTGATGACCGGCGCCGAGGCGATGTCGCGCGCGACCGGCGTGCCGGCCTTCCTCAGCGATGTCATCCAGGGCACGGCACTGCTTGCCATGCTGGTGGCGCTGCTGTTCACCACCTATCGCATCCGCCGCGTCGGAGCCTCCCGATGAGCGCGGTGTTCGAACAGATCTTCCAGGTCGGCTTCTTGGCCGCCATCATCCGCATCGCCACGCCCTTGGCTTTCGCCACCCTCGGCGAAATGTTCTCCGAGCGCGCCGGCGTGCTCAATCTCGGCATCGAAGGCATCATGCTGTTGTCGGCAATGGCCGGCTTCACCGCCGCCAGCCTCAGCGGCAACCTGTGGCTGGGCGTCCTGGCGGCGGTGCTGACCGGCATGCTGATGGGGGCGCTGCATGCGCTGTTCACGGTGGCCCTGGGCCTAAGCCAGCATGTCTGCGGCATCGGCGTGACGCTGCTTGCGTCGGGTCTGGCCTATTTCCTCTACCGGCTGATCTTCGGCCAGCAATCGGTGCCGCCGAGCATCAAGGGTTTTCAGACGCTGCCGATCCCGGTCCTCTCCGACATTCCCGTGCTTGGGCCGGCGGTGTTCAACCAGTTCGCGCTGGTCTACATGGCGATCCTGGCCATCCCTATCGCCGCCTTCGTGCTCTACCGCACGCCATGGGGGCTGTCGGTGCGCATGGTCGGCGAAAACCCGCGCGCCGCCGACTCCGCCGGCGTCAGCGTCATTGTCACCCGCTTCCAGGCGGTCATTCTCGGCGGGGCGCTGATGGGGCTGGCCGGCGCCTTCCTGTCGATGGCGCAGTTCAACGCCTTCACCTTCGGCGTCGTCTCCGGGCGCGGCTGGGTGGCGATCGCCCTGGTCGTGTTCGGCCGCTGGGACCCGTGGCGCTCGGCGGGGGCCGCATTGCTGTTCGCCTTTGTCGATGCCTTGCAGTTGCGCATGCAGGCGAGCGGCCTCGGGCATATCCCCTACGAGGCGTTCCTGATGCTGCCCTTCATCTTCACCATCGTCGCCATGGCGGTGATGTCGCGCAATGCGGTGGCGCCGTCGGCGCTGCTGAAACCGTTTCGCCGGGAAGAACGATAGACGAGTAGGGCTCGGTGTCTTTTCCTCTCCCCCCGGAGGGGGTAGAGGAAGGGCGCCAAGCTGTCCTTGGGACGTCTCACATCGCCGTGAAGCCGTTATCCACGAACAGATGGGCCCCGTTGACGAAGCTCGATTCGTCGCTGGCGAGGTACAGCGCCGCCTTTGCCACCTCTTCCGGTTCGCCGATCCGCCCTTGCTGCGCAGCCAGCGCCGCGTCGGAGACATCGACGCCGAGCTTACCCAGATCGGCGACCTCGCGCAGCCCATGCGGTGTGCGGATGAAGCCGGGGCAGACGGCGTTGCAGCGGATGTTGCGGTCGCGGAATTCCACGGCGATGGCGCGCGCGAACATGTGACAGGCGCCCTTGGTGGTGTCATAGAGCACTTCGTTCGGCGTCGCCGCCACCGCCGAGATCGACGAGGTGCAGACGATCGAGCCGCCGCCGGCCGCGATCATGCCGGGCAGCACGGCGCGGGTCATCAGGAACATCGAGCGCACGTTGACGGCATGCAGCCAGTCCCATTCCTGCACGCTGGTCTCCAGGAACGGCTTTATCACGATGGTGCCGGCATGATTGAACAGGACGGTAACCGCGCCGAACGTCTCGGCCGCGCCCTTCACGGCCGCCTCGACCTGCGCCTCGTCGGAAACGTCGGCGACAAAATGCTCCGCGATTTGGCCGCGCGCCCGGATCGCCGCGGCGGTGGCTGCCGCCGCTTCGCCATTGCGGTCGATGATCGCCACCTTTGCGCCTTCCGCCGCGAACAGTTCCGAGGCCGCCCCGCCCATTCCCGTCGCGCCGCCCGAAACGATGGCGACCTTGCCGGCCAGTCTTGCTCCCATTTCCTTGCTCCTCCCAAATGTCCTTTGGACGATCTCGCATTGTGGCTCTGCCGCGATGCTATCCTGCCCGCGCGGGGCGGCCAATGCACGAATGGATCGGCAAGTGAAGTGCCGTCGAGCGCCGGAAGTGAAACCGACGCTGCCATGTCCGTCGATCACGCCGATGCCGCTCTGCAGCAACTCAGCGCCAGTTCTCACGGCGCTGTTAGAAAAAAATTCTGCGCATGGCCGAAAAATAGCAATCGACAAAGTCTACAACTTTTATAGATTAACCGGCGAGACGGAGGTCGACATGTCCTATATGCAGAACACCGAGACCCGCAGCAGCGGCCAGAGGCTGGCCAATGCCCAGAGCTTCCGCCCGGCCTATGCCGGTGCTTTCGCCTATGTCGTCTTTGCCCTTGCGTTCGTGTTCACCGGGGCTGTTGTTCTGGGCCTCATTCCCTGAGCCGTGGTCCGGCCAGGCTGACGACCCACCGCCTTCAGGCAATCGGAGTTGAATGAACCGGATCCCGGTGCGCTTTCGCGTGCGCCATTGATTCGTATTTGACCGCATCCGTGATTCCAGAGATGGAGGAGATGGCAATGCCGATCGAATTCACGCATGTGCCCGGCAAGACCTATCCTGCCGATAGCGCAGTTTCCTTTTTCTACGACTTTGCCGAGACGGCGACCAGGCTGGCGCTGATCGAGGATGGCGGTTTCCGCAACCTCGTCGTCGACGATCCGGCCGGCCTGCTGACCAATATGGATCTTGCCGCCCAGGTGCTGGACCGCAGCTCGTCGCTGGAAGTGGTCCTCACCCATTGGGCCGGCGTGGTCGAACCGACCGTGGCGGCGCGGCAACTTGCCTCGATCGACGCCCGCAGCGGCGGCCGCCTGGCGCTCAGGATGATCAGCGAGCCGTTAAGCGACGACGATGCCGAAGCGCGTCCGGTCGGACACGGTGTCCTCTGGCAGCGCATCGACGAATATCTGGTTCTGTTGAAGCGGCTATGGTCGAACGAGCGGCCTTTCGACCATGAAGGCGCGTTCTACAGCATCAAGGGCGGCTATGTTCCGCGCAAGGGGCCTCATGGTGCCGACCTCGTCATCCGCATGGGCGGGCAGTCCGGCACGGCACTGAAAGTGGCCGGCCGGCATGCCGACGTCTTCGAACTGGCGCCCGGTTCGATCGACGATGTCAGGCAGTTGATGGAGCGTGTGCGCGGCGCCGCCGCCGAACATGGCCGGGCCGCCAGACTACGCTTCGCCCTTCCGGTCCGCATCCACCGGGGAATTTCCTCGGCAGGGCACAAGGCGGTCGATGTCTCCGGTCCGCCGGCCCAGGCCGCCCTGTCGCTGCTTGCTTACGCGGCTCTCGGCATCGATGAATTCATGATCGTCGGTATCGACACGCCGCGCGAGATCGCGACAGTCGGCCGCGAGACGATCGCGCTGCTGCGCAATTCGCTGGCGCGGCGTGAAAGCGGCGAGTTCCAGCATGGGGCTTTCGCGCAGCGCACGGGACTGGAAACACGGGCAACGGGCTGAACTGCGGAGAAATTTCCTTTCCAACCGCTCTGGCCTGCCGGAGGGTGCTATCCTGCCGTGTCTATGACGTGCGAGGCTGCTCTGCGGTACCTAATCCTTTAACGCGCCTTGTTACCCAGCCGTGACAGGCCTTCAATGACTGCACCAGAATCCGCCAGCACGCCGAAGACGCCGTCTTCGACCGTCACCATGTGAAGGGCCGCCTCATGCGCCCGTCTGTCGCCGCTGGCGCAGGCGTCGGAGATCGTCAGGCACTGGAAGTTGCGATCGCAGGCTTCGCGCAGCGTCGTGTGCACGCAGACATCCGTCGTGCATCCGCAAAACAGAAGATGCGTGATGCCTCGCGCGCGCAGCACGAGCTCGAAATCCGTATAGGTGAAGGCGCCGTTGCAGGTCTTGTCGACGATGATGTCCCGCGGCGCGACGTCGATCTCCGGAACGATCTGAAAACCCGGACCCGAACGAAGCAGGATTTCGGTGCCGTCGAGGCCGGCCCGCCTGCGTCGCCATTTCTCGTAAGGCGTCATGTCGGCCATGTCGGCCCGGTAGCCCTGCCTTGTATGGACGATGCTGACGCCCGCCTCGCGGGCAGCGGCGATCAGCCGGCTCACCGCGGGCAGGATCGCTCTCAACGGCGACGGATCATATCCCTTCCTGGCGAAGTAACCCGTCGTCGACAGGAAATCCTGCTGCAGGTCGATCACGACCAGCGCGGTGTTCTCGGCCACCAGCCTGCCGTCATAGGGAAAGTCGAAGGGTGTCGCCTTGATCATGCGCGGTTTCCTGTTTCAGCGAAGACCTTAGAGCGGTTCATCGCTTCACGGAAACGCTTCGTTGCCTGAAATTCGAAGCGGCATCAGGCGTCACGGTGTTTTGTTGATGCAAAAACTCAACTTAATTGTTGACTAGTAAAGTCATGTTTCATAGTCAACCGGGCACGGTTGCCGAAAACCGGATTGATGACATGCCCGCAGCCGTACTGGAGACGGACCTTGACCGGAATTGACACCCAGACTGCTTTCCACATCGACGCGTTGCGCTTTGCCGTGGGCGAGCGGACGCTGCTCGGTCCGGTTTCGCTCGAATTGCAGTGCGCGCGCGTCTACGGGCTGATCGGCCACAACGGGTCCGGCAAGTCGACGCTGGTCAAGCTTTTGGCGCGCCAGCAGCCGGCAAGCTCTGGCGCCATCACCTTCGCCAGGCGGCCTTTGGCCCAGTGGGGTGCGCGCGAACTGGCGCGGGCGCTTGCCTATCTGCCGCAGACGACGCCGGCGGCGACCGGCTTGACCGTGCGCGAGCTGGCGGCGCTCGGACGTTATCCCTGGCATGGCGCGCTCGGCCGCTTCGGCCAGGACGACAGACGGCATGTCGAGGAAGCGCTGGCCCTGACCGACATGGCCGGCTTTGCCGACCGGCTGGTCGACGAGCTGTCGGGCGGCGAGCGCCAGCGCGCCTGGCTCGCCATGCTGGTGGCGCAGAATGCCGGCGTCATGCTGCTCGATGAGCCTATCTCGGCGCTCGACATCGCCCATCAGGTCGAGGTGCTTGGGTTGGTCAGGGATCTCAGCCGCAAGCGCGACCTTTGCGTCGTCGTGGTGCTGCACGATCCCAACATGGCGGCGCGCTATTGCGACGAGCTGATTGCCCTGAAGGACGGCAGGCTGCTGACGCGCGGCACGCCCGGCGAAATCATGCAAGGCGATGTGCTCAAGGGCATTTTCGGAGTGGAGATGGGCGTGTTCGCGCACCCCGTCACAGGCCAGCCCGTCGGCTACGTCCAGTGACGCTTCAGCGCCACGGCGGGGAAGACTGGCGGCTGTGAGAACGAGGAAGAAGACGATGTCGAGAACCGGTTTGGTCGCAGCGCTGTTTGCATCCGCCATGCTGGCGGCCGCCAGCGCGCCGGCGCAGGAGCAGCCGGCAAGCGGCACGCCCGCCACCATTACGGCGCCAGCACCATCGCCGGCCGCGCCCGCCGCTCCCGTGGGAGCCCTAGCGCCTGCACAGCCGCAAGCCGGGGCCGGTACGGCGGCCGAGCCCTCGCCGGCGCTGAGCTTGCCGCACGATCTGTCGCCATGGGGCATGTTCATGGCTGCCGACATCATCGTCAAGGCGGTGATGATCGGGCTGGCCTTCGCCTCGCTCGTCACCTGGACGATATGGCTGGCCAAGTCGCTGGAAGTGCTTGCCGGCAAGCTTGGCGCTCGTCGCGCCGCGCGGGCCATCGGCAATGCCGCGACGCTGAAGCAGGCGAGCCGCGCGCTCGACCGCAACGGCGGCACCGGCGCCCTGCTGGTGCGGGCGGCGGAGGAAGAAGCGGCACTTTCGGCCGGCGCGCTCGACCATGCCGGCGGCGACGGGCTGAAGGAACGGGTCGCCTCGCGCCTGACACGCATCGAGGCGGCGGCGGCGCGACGCATGTCGCGCGGCACCGGCCTGCTGGCGACGATCGGCTCGACCGCGCCTTTCGTCGGTCTGTTCGGCACGGTATGGGGCATCATGAACGCCTTCATCGGCATTTCGCAGGCGCAGACCACCAATCTGGCGGTGGTGGCGCCGGGCATTGCCGAAGCCCTTCTCGCCACCGCAATGGGGCTCGTCGCCGCGATACCGGCCGTCGTCATCTACAACGTCTTTGCGCGCTCGATAGCCGGCTACCGGCAGATCCTCGCCGACGCCTCGGCTGGCGTCGAGCGGCTGGTCAGCCGTGACCTCGATTTCCGCACGGTGGCGCCGGCAACGGCGCTGGCGGCGCAGTAGCGGGGCAAGACCATGGGCAGCCGCATCCGTCAGACCATGGACGACGATCTCGAGGAAAGCCACGAGATCAATGTCACGCCCTTCATCGACGTCATCCTGGTGCTGCTGATCATCTTCATGGTCGCAGCGCCCTTGGCGACGGTGGATGTCAATGTCGACCTGCCGGGCTCGACCGCGACGCCGGCGCCGCGGCCGGAGACGCCGCTGTTCCTGACGTTGAAGGATGACCTCTCGCTAGCGATCGGCAACGACACCGTGCCGCGCCAGGTTTTCGCCGCCACGCTTGACGGCAGGACCAAAGGCGACAAGCAGGCGCGCATCTTCCTTCGCGCCGACAAGGCGGTTGCCTATGGCGACCTGATGGAGGCGATGAACCTGCTGCGCGGCGCCGGCTACCTGAAGATCGCCCTGGTCGGCCTGGAGGCTGCGCCCGCCGGCGGTGCTCCCGCAGCGGATCCAGGCGGAGCCGCTGGTCCATGACCGGGCAAGCGGCCGCCTCGCCCACGGTGGAGCTGTCGCGCCTCGGCTGGCGCGACCTCGGCCTGTGGGCGGTTGCGGCCGCGCTGGTGCTTGGGGCGCATGTTGCGGTCGCCTATGCGGTACAGAGCTTCACTCCGGTCGACCCGGCGGATGGCGGGCCGCCGCCGGCGCTGGCCATCGAGATGGCGCCGATGGTCGCGACGCCGGCCGTGCCCGAACAAGCCGCGATGTTGGACGCCGCTGTGCCCGACCAGGCCGAGCCGGTCGAGGACACCGAAAAGGCCGCCGAAGCCGAGCCCGAGAAAATGGCCGAGCAAGCGGAGCCCGTTGCCGAGCCGGATGCAACGCCGCCTGACACGACCGAACCGACTGAAACGACGCGGGCTGAGCCGGCCGACCAACCCCCGCTTGAAGAGATCGTCCCTGACATGGTCGAGACGGTCGCGCCTGACGTCGTCGTGCCGCTGCCGCAGCCGAAGCCGGTCGAGACGCCCACGGAAAAGAAACCCGTCCAGGCCAAGGTGAAAAAGCCGGTCGAGAAGCCCAAGCCGAAAAAGGATAAGGCGCCGCCGAAGACGATAACCGCCGCGAGCGCGGAAGCAAAGCCCGCCCCCAGGACAGCGGCGCCGAAATCGGCGTCCGGGGCGTCCGGCGTCAGCCCGGCCAAGTGGGAATCGCGGCTGCTGTCATGGATCAAACGGCATACGCGCTATCCGAGCGCCGCGAAATCGCGACGCTCGCAAGGCAATGCGAACGTCACCTTCACGGTGGACGCCTCAGGCCGGGTGACGTCGGCGCGCGTCGTCCGCTCCTCGGGCGATCCCGACCTCGACCGCGCCGCGCTCGCCGTGCTGCAGGGCGCCACCGTGCCGCCGCCGCCGCCGGAGCTGGGTTCGCGCGTCAGCCGCACGGCGCCATTCGTATTCAGCCTTCGGAACTGATGCATGCCGCCCAAAACTGAGCCCGGTTCGGGAGAAACGACATACACGGATCAAAGCAAGGTCGAACGGTCGGCCTACTGATAGCTCATCGACAGACACAGGGCCTCGACCTGCTCGAGGTAGAAGCGGCATCTCATGCGCAGGATCCTGAGGTTCGGATCGCCGGCGCCGTTGATCTCGATGGTCTGCATCATGAAGTCGAAATGGGCATGGAAGGCATCCACCGCGCCCCAGAGACTGTCGGCGTGCCAGGTGTCGGCTATCGCCGTGGAAACCAGTTGGCGCGCTTGAAGGCGCGCCGCATCCGGCGATGCCGGCCGGCTGGCGATCAGGGCATGGAGGCGGCTGAAGACACTTTCACCGGCATCGGCGCTTTTGATGGCTGCGATCATGTTCATTTGTGGGTTCCCCTCAGGTCGTCGTGCATAAATGCCGGTTCGGCGGGCTGCGGGCGATCATTGCAGCGATCGCGGCGACATCGGCCGGCCGGCCTTGGATGATGTTGCCTCTGCGCCCGCGTGTTCCAACCAAACCAATAGGCCATCTCGATGCGGTCAAGCCGACGGCGGCCTTCCTCAAGGACGGCAGCAGGTCTTGCCGCGCACGTCCCGGGGCACGCCATTGCGCACCGAGATGATGGCCGCATCTGGCTATGCTCTCCTCGGCTGGACGCGATTGTCTTTCGCCTGCGTCTTGGGGTGCATCGAATTGCCGCTGAGCTGCGGATGCCTCGCCGGCCGGGCGCCGCGAAGGACGTCGAAAGCCTCGGCATAAGCCATGCCCAGCAGATAGGACATCATGGGGAAACGGCTTGCTTCGGCCATCTGCACCAGCTCATTGGCCATCGACGCGATATATTGGAGACTGTCGATCTCGGACTGGCGTAGGGATTGGTTGGCCACTTGCTGCTCCTGTGATGTGGTGGAATTCAGGGGACCCCCTCACCGGGCACTCTGAACATAATCAATCGGCTAATTGATCGACCCCGCTGCCGGGCGCGGATCGGTTTCCGGGATAGACAGTGTCAAGGCGTAGATGGGCGCGTCGGTGAGCCGGTTGAGGCCGAGCAGGCGCTTGATCGCCGAGTGGCTGAGCGCCGCGGTCGGGCAGGCCGACAGGCCGTGCCTGGTCGCTGCAAGCATCATGTTCTGGCCGATATGGCCAGCTTCGATCAGCACGACACGATAGGCATTGGCGTCCTCATACTTCCACATGGTGCGGTCGAGCCTTGCGCAGAGCAGGACCAGGCAGGGCATGGGATCGGCCCATTCCTGTCCGCCGACCAGCTCGGAGACTTTCGGCAGGTGGTTCGCCGAAATCCTTTCAAGATCGTGTCCGACAGCCGAGTAGTGATAGACGCCGGGCTCCAGCCCTTCCACCGCCGGCGCGACCACATAGGCTTCGTAGGGGTTTCTCGCGCCGCCGGAAGGGGTCATGCCCAGCGGCAGGGCGCCAATGCAGTTGCTGGTCTCGCCGGTGATGCCCATGCCCGCGAACAGACAGTCGGAAAGCTGTTTCGCGGTGATGGTGGGCGCCGCCGCCGTTCGGTTCGTGCGACGCTGCGCCATCAGGGCAATGAGTTCATTGTCGTCCAGCGCGTCCGGCAGCCGGATGGCCGTCGCGGAATTCCTGAGCACGAGGTCGGGCTGCACGGTGTGACCGGCGCGTTCGATCTGCCGTGCCTCCGCCTGTTCGATGGTCATGAACTCGCTGTCCTGGACGCAGAAATGCATCAGCGCGGTCGGAATGCCCCAGTTCCATTGTCCCGAGAATTGGCTCTCCTGTTCGGCCAGTTGCGACCCGGCGGTCACCAGTGCGGAAAAATCGAGCAATTGGGGGATGACGGCATCCAGCTCTGATCGCGACCATCCGTGGTCCCGCGCGATCTCCGCGGCGGATGCCCATTTGTCCCAGGATGCGAGAAGACCGATCACCTCGGAACTGCATTCGAAGACGCTTCTGGTCAGGAAATTGCACGCCGTGACCTTGTTGGCGCCGGGGTAGAAGACAAGCGTTTTTGCGGAGCGCATTTTCATGATGCCGAAAGCCGAATGCAGAAATGTCATTGCGAAGGCGAGGCGCCGACGAACAACCGTCGCCGGCGCCTCGGGCAGCTCAGCGCTTGTTGTAGTGCATGCCCTGCGAAAAGAAGACGGTCTGGGTGCCTGCGGCAATCGTCAGCTTCGGAGCAGTGTTCACTTTCTTCGCCATTTTCATCCCTTCCTGACCCCCAAATGGGATCTGTTGAAAAGATCCCCAAAAACGGGATCCACGGGCGGAAGGTAAGATCGAAAGAGTTAATGGTTTGTTAAAATGGTAGTAAAACTGCATTAATCTAAATTATCTTTCTTAGCCCTAAAGTACAAAAAATCGATTTTACTCACATACGGAGTAGATGACTGCCGGCATACGCTATTTCCGGATAGAGTTATTCTTATTTAGCGTAAAAAGGGAAGATTCTGACGCGATCAGTCCAGCCCGTCCCGAGCGAGGCTGACCACGAGGTGGTCGAGGCTCGGGTCGTCGAGCTTGACGACGTGCGCCATGCGGATCGCCTGCCGCGGGCCGATGGATACGTCCTGCCGCATGATGACCGACACGAAGGCCGGCCCGGCTTCCGTTAGAAGCATGGCCTTGCCAATCAGTACCGGTTCCGAGATGGGAGCCCACTGCACCGAGATCAGCGATGGTTCACCGGTCTGGCGGCGATTGACGCCGCTGAAGTAGATCCAGTTCAGGCGCGAGATCGCCACGCCGTAATGATTGCCGCGCGCCCGCGCCCATGTCGTTCCCCGGCGCTCCGACCATCCGGTAACCCTTCGGAACGTCACCAGCTCGGCGTCGCGCCGCACGAAGGTCACCGACCGCATCAACAGGTCGGGGCGGGCCGGGATCGAAAAATAGGTGAAGTAGGTGCCGCCCGCGATCGACGGGGCGGGCGGCCGGATCATTTGGTTGAACAGGCTTTCGGAAATCGGTGGCAGGCCGCGAACCGCAGGTTTCGGCGCGCCCGGTTCCCGGTACAATTCGGCTTCGTCGATGCGGAAATAGTCGCAGATCAGCTTGGCTGTCGCTTTGTTCGGAACAGTCTGTCCCTGAAGGTAGCGTTCGAACTGCGTGCGATTGATGCCCAGTTCCCGGCATACCGCGCTTACCGAGGCATGCTCCTTACAGAGCCGTCTGAGATTTGCAGCGAGATACTCGCGAATTGACACGTTTTGCTTCCGCGGGCGGGTTCTTCATATCGACTTCCAAATCCGTATAGCGCCGTCAGCCGCCCCCACCGAAACGCCTTGCTACAACACACAGAAAAAACTGATTTGGTAATGTCACTCTAATGGGGTGGATTCCAAAAAAAATAGCGCGATTCCATAGCGATCACCGCCATAAGTCCAATTGACAGGCGTTTGCCCCGGTAGGCTCTCGCAATCCTTCATGATGGACGGAAAAGGGCGCCAGTGTCGTGACATTTCGCACCGTAGCCACCGACGTGGCTTCGGCTGTTGCAATGCAGCGAAGAGAAGAAAACGACTATCCCGCTGGTGGAGCTGAGGGGGATCGAACCCCTGACCTCGTCATTGCGAACGACGCGCTCTCCCAGCTGAGCTACAGCCCCGTCCAGCGGATGGCGCATTTATCGGGCACGGCAGTTTTCTGTCAAGGCGACGTTTTGCCGAAATCCTGGCGGCCGAAGCCTGCCCTTGCCGGTTTCGCGCGCAATGGCTACATGTCGGCAACAATTGGAGACCGGCATGCTCGCCCTCATTCAAACAATCGTCATGGCGCTCGACCTCTATTGGTGGGTCATCATCATCTCGGCGATCTTTTCCTGGCTCTATGCCTTCAACGTCGTCAACTCGCGCAACCAGTTTGTCGGCAGCATCGGCAATATGCTCTACCGGCTGACCGAACCGGCGCTCAGGCCGATCCGACGTTTCATGCCGGACCTTGGCGGTATCGACATCTCGCCGATCATCCTGCTGCTGATCCTGTTCTTTCTCAGGCAGTTCCTGCTCACCACCGTGGCACCGCTGGTGCTGTGAACCCGATGCTCGCATGAGTGCCCCGTTCCGCATCCGCGAGAACGGCATCGAATTGTTCGTCCGGCTGACACCGAAGTCTTCCATGGACAGGTTCGAAGGCATAGAGAGATCGGCTGATGGGCGAAGCCATTTGAAGGCACGGGTCCGCGCCGTACCCGAAAACGGCGCCGCCAATCAAGCGCTGGAGAAGCTGGCCGCCAAGACGTTTGGAGTGCCGGCCTCAGCCGTTTCGGTTGTCGTCGGCGGCACGGCACGGCTCAAGACGCTGCGCGTGACGGGTGAACCCCAGGTGCTGATGCAGCGTATCGAGGCGCTCAGTGCCTCGGCCTGAAGTTCAATCGCCCAGCGGCAAACGCGGATCGTCGACCTTCAGCGTGTTCACGCTCTGCTTGATGCGGCGCAAATTCTCCAGCACCTTCGGGCCGCGCGTCTCGGCCACCGACGTGACGATCATGTCGACGATCGCCAGCAGCGCATAGCGCGACGATGTCGGCTTGTAGATGTTGCCGTCCTCGAGCGGCTGCAAATGGATGACGGTGTCGGCGGCCCTGGCCAATGCCGAGTCCGGCGCGGTGACGGCGACCGTTGTGGCGCCATATTGCTGCGCGACCTGCACCGCCTCGATGACCGACCGTGCATAGCCGGAAACCGAGAAGGCGACCAGCGTGGTGTCGGGCGTGGCCACGGCGGCGTACATGCGCTGCAATTGCCCGTCGATCTGCGCCAGCACCGGCAGGCCCAGCCTGAACAGCCGGTTCTGCATTTCGGTCGCCATCATCGAGGAAATGCCGCCGGAGCCGACGCACAGCACGTTGCCTGACGTGGCAATGCGCGCAGCGACATCGACCAGCGTCGTCATGTCGAGGTTTTCGCTGGCGCGCTGGATGGCCGATATCGCCGCCTCGGTGATGGCCGATGCGATGCGCTGCTCGCGGGCGTCGCGGCTCAGCGGCTCGGGCGACAGATACTGGCCGCCAATGGCGATCGCCTGCGCCAGATAGAACTTGAAGTCGCGCAGGCCTTCGCAGCCGAGATTGCGGCAGAAGCGGGTCACCGTCGGCTCGCTGACACCGACGCGCGCGGCGATCTCCGAGATCGCCGCCTTGGAGGCGAAATCGAGATCGGACAGGACCAGGCCCGCCAACCGACGATCCGACTTGGTGCCGTCCTGCGACATCAGCTGCAACCGGGTGATGATGTCGGCCGGTGTCTTCATGCCGGTGTCTTCACGCTTGTGCTTTCATAGAGGCAGGCCCGTCGCCTTCTCGAAAAGATGGATGTTGCGCGGCTCGACCGAGACCGGCAGGCGGTCGCCGGGCTTCACCTGCATCCGGTCTCGGAAGACGACGCGCACCGTATCGTTGCCGATAGCGCCGTAGACATGGGTTTCGGAGCCCGTCGGCTCGACGACGTCCACTTTGATGGTCATCGCGTCGGCAGCTTCGCCGATGACAAAATGTTCGGGCCGGATGCCGGCCTCCACCGCACCGCCTGTCGGCACCTCTTTGCCGCCAAGCGCAAGCCTTCCGCCGCCGGTCGATTCGAACCAGCTGTTCGTGGCCGTCGTCTTGAGGGACCCGGAAACGAAACTCATCGAAGGCGAGCCGAGAAAGCCGGCGACGAACTTGTTGGCCGGCCGGTCATAGAGCTCCAGCGGCGGCCCGACCTGCTGGATCCGGCCGCGATCCATCACCACGATGCGGTCGGCCATGGTCATGGCCTCGATCTGATCGTGGGTGACGTAGACGACCGTCGATTTCAGTCTCTGGTGCAGCGCCTTGATCTCGGTGCGCATCTGCACCCGCAACTGCGCGTCGAGGTTGGACAGAGGTTCGTCGAACAGGAAGACCGAGGGTTCGCGCACGATGGCGCGGCCCATGGCGACGCGCTGGCGCTGACCGCCCGACAATTGCCGGGGGTAACGGTCGAGATAGGAGAACAGGTTGAGGACGCCGGATGCCTTCTTGACCTTGTCCTCGACCGCGGCGCGGCTCTCGCCGCGGATTTTCGGTCCGAAGCCGATATTGTCGGAGGCCTTGAGATGCGGAAACAGCGCATACGACTGGAAGACCATGGCGATGTTGCGCTGCTGTGGCGGCAGGTCGTTGGCGCGCACGCCGCCAATGACGAGATCGCCCGAGCTTATCGTTTCCAGTCCAGCCAGCATGCGCAGCAAGGTCGACTTGCCGCACCCGGACGGGCCGACCAGCACGACGAATTCGCCGCTCTCGATGTCGAGGTCGATGTTCTCGAGGATGCTGTGCTGGCCGAAGGATTTCGAAAGATCGCGGAACTGGACGTCGGTCATGGTCACGCTCCCAATATGTCGTCGATGAACGGCAGGCAGCCGGCGGTCAGGCCGGCATCCACCGGCATCACCACGCCCGTTACGCCGGACGCCCGGTCGGAGGCAAGAAACGCCACGGCTTCCGCCACCTCCGAGGCATTGACGATGCGGCCGAGCGGATAGAGCCGCTGGAGCTTGCCGAGAATATCCGGGTTCTTGGCCAGGCGATGGTCCCAGGCGGCGGTACGGATCGATCCCGGACAGACGACATTGGCGCGAACGCCGCTGCGGCCGAGCTCGACGGCGATCGCCTTGGCATAGGCGTTGATACCGGCTTTGGCGGCGGCATAGGCGGGGTTGCCGAAATGGGCGATGGCGTTGACGGAAGAAATGAAGACGACGCTGCCCGAACCGCGCGCCGCCATCGCCTTGACCAGCGGGTCGGCAAAAGTCATCACGCCGGTCAGGTTGAGGTCGACTTCCTGCCCTATCCTGTCGGTCGTCAATGCGCCGAGCGTCTCCGCGCGCGTCCAGCCGGCATTGTTGATCAGGATGTCGGGCACGCCGTCCTTGTCGAGCACGGCCGCGATGGCTGCCTCGACTGAAACCCGGTCGAGAAGGTTGAAGACATGACGCGAGGCGAGGTGCGGGCTTGCCAGCGCCTCCTCCGATTGATCGCAGCCGATCACCCGCGCGCCTCTTCCGGCCAGCAACGCGACGATCGCCGAGCCGAGGCCACCGCCGGCGCCCGTGACAACGACAATGCGGCCTTCGAACTCGGCTTTCGAAACCACGGCGCTTGCTCCTCCGGCAGTTCGAGCAATTCCAGGAAAGTGTATACGGTTTTCCGTCCGGAATTGCGTCAAAACAAAGAGTTAGAGTGGTTCTCCGTTTCCTTGAAACGGTGAACTGCTCTAGGCAGATGTCGGCAGGCTAGTGAATGGAATGTAATTAAGCAACACCATAATCTGCTTGCGTACGGCCAGATCGTCGATAATGTAGGAAAGTCACATAATCCTGCGCCAACATCGGCGTGAGGAGCGCAAAAGCGCGGAACAAAATGGGAGAGATCGGATGAGCATTGCGAAATGGACTGTCGGCTTGATGGCCGGAATGAGCATGCTGGCCTTCGCGGCACAGGCACAAGCCGGCGAGGTGCGCGTCACGGTCGCCGAATACAGCGCCAAGACCGGCCCCTACTTCGAGGAGGTCAAGAAGGAGTTCGAGGCAAAGAACCCCGGCATCACGGTCAAGTTCGAAGTGGTGCCGTGGGATGTGCTCTTGCAGAAGCTGACCACCGACATCACCGCCGGCACCAATGCGGATCTCTCGATCATCGGCACGCGCTGGCTGATCGACTTCGTGCAGCAGGACGTCGCCGAGCCGCTCGACAGCTACATCACGCCAGACTTCAAGGGCCGCTTCATCGACACGTTCTTGTCGCCCTCGATCATGGACGGCAAGACCTACGGCCTGCCGATCGCCGCTTCGGCGCGCGCCATGTATTACAACAAGGAGCTGTTCGAGAAAGCAGGCATCGCCAAGCCTCCGGCCAATTGGACCGAGCTGCAGGAGGACGCCCGCAAGATCAAGGCGCTGGGGTCCGGCACATTCGGCTTCGGCCTGCAGGGCAAGGAGATCGAGACCGACGTCTACTATTACTATGCGATGTGGTCATACGGCACCGAGATCCTCAACAAGGACGGCACATCGGGCTTGAGCACGCCTGGCGCGCTCGAAGCCGCCAAGCTCTACAAGTCGATGATCGACGAGGGCCTGACGGAGCCCGGCGTCACCTCCAACAACCGTGAGGACGTTCAGAACCTGTTCAAGCAGGGCAAGGTCGGCATGATGATCACCGCACCCTTCCTGTCCAACCAGATCAAGGAAGAGGCGCCGAGCCTGAAATACGGCGTGGCGGCTATACCCGCCGGCCCGACGGGCGCGCGCGGCACCTATGGCGTCACCGATTCCATCATCATGTTCAAGAACTCCAAGAACAAGGACGAGGCCTGGAAACTGCTCGACTTCCTGTTCACCACGGAACAGCGCGCCAAGTTCACGCAAGGCGAAGGCTTCCTACCGGTGAACAAGGAAGAGGCCAAGATGGACTATTACGTCAACAATGCCGACCTCGCCGCCTTCACCGCGCTGTTGCCCGACGCCCGCTTCGCGCCGGTCATCCCGGGCTGGGAAGAGATCGCCCAGATCACCTCGGACGCGATCCAGAAGATATACCTCGGCGGCGACCCGGAGGCAGGTTTGAAGGATGCGGCGGCGAAGGCCAACGCCGTGCTGAAGAAATAGGGCGTATCTCCCTGCGCCCGTGGCGCGCCCCACTCAGGCGGGGCGCGCCACATCTTTGGTCTCCCGATCCGAAATCCGCATAAGCAGAACCTTCCGATCCCGTGCGCCGAGGTTGCAGGCCAGCCGATGCAAAATCGCTTCTTGCCCTATCTGCTGACCTTGCCCAGCCTGTTCCTGGCGGCAATCGTGATCTTCTGGCCGGTCTGGGACCTGATCCAGATCGCCACGCATGACGTCAACCGTTTCGGACAGCTGCGCGAATTCAGCGGTCTTGCCAATTTCGCCGCCCTCACCGCCGATCCCGATTTCGTCGCCGCACTGTGGCGCACGGGGATATGGACCGTGCTGGTGGTTGGCGGCGCGCTGCTTCTGTCGATCCCGGTCGCGATCATCCTCAACACCGATTTTTACGGCCGCGGCCTTGCCCGCGTCATCATCATGCTGCCCTGGGCGGTGTCGCTGACCATGACGGCGGTGGTCTGGCGCTGGGCGCTGAGCGGTGAAAGCGGCATGCTGAATTCGGCGCTGCTCGGGCTCGGCCTTATCGATCACAACATCCAGTGGCTGGCGCAGGCCGAGACGGCGTTCCCGATGCAGGTGCTGATCGGCATATTGGTGACGGTGCCGTTCACCACGACGATCTTCCTCGGCGGCCTGTCTTCGATTCCCGACGATCTCTACGAGGCCGCCGCGCTCGAAGGAGCGACGCCGGCCCAGCAGTTCCGCGAAATCACCTTTCCGCTCCTGAAGCCGTTCATCAACATCGCCATCGTGCTCAACACCATCTATGTCTTCAATTCCTTCCCGATCATCTGGGTGATGACGCAGGGCGGGCCGGCCAATTCGACCGACATCCTGGTCACCCACCTCTACAAGCTCGCCTTCCGCATCGGCAAACTGGGGGAGGCTTCCGCCGTGTCGCTGGTGATGTTCGCCATATTGCTGGTCTTCACCATGATCTATGTGCGCCTCGCCATGCGGGAGCAGCGCGCATGAGGAACAAGCTGAAACGAACCGTCGTTGCCTGGCTGCTGCTGGCGCCTTTGATCGTGGTGACGATCTTTCCGTTCGCGGTGATGTTCCTGACCGCGGTCAAGCCGCGGCAGGAGGTGCTGTCGCCGACATGGTGGCCGAGCGAATTCCGCTGGTCGAATTTTGCCGACATGTGGGTGGCGACCGGCTTCGGCCGGGCGCTCGCCAATTCCCTCTATGTCTCGGTGATCGCCACCGTCGGCGCCATCCTGATCTCCGTGCCGGCGGCCTATGCCATGTCGCGCTTTCGTTTTGCCGGCTATGGCGCCTTCCGCCAGTTCCTGCTGATCTCGCAGATGATCTCGCCGATCGTGCTGGTGCTGGGCCTGTTCCGGTTGATGGCCGCCTGGGGGCTGGTCGAATCGACGACCGCGCTCGGCTTCATCTACATGGCCTTCAACGTCGCCTTCACCGTGTGGATGCTGCAGAGCTATTTCGACACCATCCCGCGCGATCTCGAGGAGGCGGCCTGGATGGAAGGCGCCGGCCGCTGGCTGACGCTGCGCAAAGTGTTTCTGCCGCTCTGCCTGCCGGCCATTGCCGTCACCGCCATCTTCACCTTCATCAACGCCTGGAACGAATTCGTCGTGGCGCTCACCATGCTGCGCAGCCAGGAGAGCTATACGCTGCCGATCCAGGTGTTCTCGCTGGTCGCCGGGCGCTACACCATCGAATGGCATCACGTCATGGCCGCCACGCTGCTGGCGACGTTGCCAGTGGCGATCCTGTTCATCTGGCTGCAGCGCTACCTCGTGCGGGGGCTGGCGCTCGGGGCCGTCAAATAGCAATTCCATTGAAATAGCAATTCCATTGAAAAAGTGTGTGGCGGTTTTCCGTCCGGAATTGCGAGAACGAAGAGTAACCTGTCCACGGAGCTTTCATGCGCATCTTCACCGCCTCGCTGGCGACGGAAACCAACACCTTTTCGCCGGTGCCGACCGACAGGGCATCGTTCGAGATGGCCTTCTATGCCGGGCCGGGCAAGCATCCGGAGACGCCGACGCTGTGCTCCTCGCCGATCGTCGCCCTGCGCCGGCGCGCGGCCGGCGAGGGGCTCGACGTCATCGAGGGCACCGCCACCTGGGCCGAACCCGGCGGCCTGGTGCAGCGGCAGACATACGAGGAGCTGCGCGACGAGATCCTCGCCCAGCTCACGGCGGCACTGCCGGTTGAAGCGGTTATCCTCGGACTGCACGGCGCAATGGTGGCGCAGGGCTATGACGATTGCGAAGGCGACCTTCTCGAACGCGTGCGCGGGATCGTCGGCCCGAAGGTGGTGATCGCCTGCGAGTTCGACCCGCACAGCCACCTGACGCCGAAGCGCGTGGCAGCGTGCGACGTCATGGCTTATTTCCTAGAATTCCCGCACACCGATTTCTACGAACGCGGCGAACATGTCGTCGAGCTTGGCCTCGCCGCGGCGCGTGGCGAGATCAAGCCCGTCATCTCGACCTTCGACTGCCGCATGATCCAGGTGCTGCCGACCAGCCGCGAACCGATGCGCTCCTTCGTCGACCGTATCAAGGCGCTGCACGGCAGGGACGGCGTGCTGTCGGTTTCGGTCATCCATGGCTTCATGGCGGCGGATGTGCCCGAAATGGGCACGCGTATCCTCGTCGTCACCGACAATGACAAGGCCAAGGGCGACGCGCTGGCCGAAACGCTGGGACGCGAGCTCTACGCGATGCGCCAAAAGACGGCGATGACGATGCTGAGCGCCGGCGATGGCATCGATCGGGCGCTGGCGGTGCACGCTGAAAAGCGCGGCAGGCCGGTGGTCATCGCCGACATCTGGGACAATCCGGGCGGCGGCGTGCCGGGTGACGGCACCATCGTGCTGCGGGAGCTTTTGGCCCGCGGCATCGACAATGTCGGCGTGGCGACGATCTGGGATCCGGTCGCCGTGACCTTCTGCCGGGCCGCGGGCGAGGGCGCCGTCATCGACCTGCGTTTCGGCGGCAAGGCCGGTCCCCAGGCCGGCGAGCCGATCGACGCCCGCGTCATGGTGCTGAAAGTTCTCGCCGAAGGTTGGCAGAGCTTCGGGCCGAGCCGGGTGACGCTCGGGCCCGCCGCGTTGATCCGCATCGAGGGCACCGAGGTCGACATCATCCTCAACACCAACCGCACGCAGACCTTCGAACCGGACATTTTTTCCAACATCGGCGTCGATCCGCTGGCCAAGGACATGCTGCTGATCAAATCGACCAACCATTTCTACGCCGGCTTCGAACCGATCGCCGCCGAGATCATCTATCTCTCGGCGCCGAGCGCGTATCCCAGCAATCCGGCGGTGACGGATTACAGGAAACTGAAGCGGGCGATTTGGCCAAGGGTGGCGGATCCGTGGAAGCAGCCGATCTCCCCCACAAGGGGGGAAATTGGCTGATCACACCAGCCCCCGCTTCACCATCATGGCTTCCGGCGACGGCATCTTGCCGCGAAACGCGGTGTAGAGTTCTTCCGGATCCTTCGAGCCGCCGGCGGCATAGATGTTCTTTCTCAGCCGCTCGGCCAGCGCGGGATTGAAGGGGTCGCCCGTCTCCTCGAAAGCGGCGAAGGCGTCGGCGTCGAGTACTTCCGACCACATGTAGGAATAGTAGCCGGCCGAATAGCCCTCGCCGGCAAAGACATGGCCGAAATGCGGCGTGCGGTGGCGCATCGCGATGGTGTCGAGCATGTCGAGTTTTTCGAGCGTTTCGGCCTCGAAACGAAGTGGCTCCTCAGGCGCGTCGGGCCTTGCATGGAAGGCCATGTCGATCAGCGCCGAGGCGGTGAATTCCACCGTGGCAAAGCCAGCCCCGAAAGTGCGCGCCGCCAGCATCTTGTCGAGCAGAGCCTTCGGCATCGGCTTGCCGGTCTTGACATGCAAAGCGTGCTTTTCCAGCACCGCCGGCACGGTCAGCCAGTGTTCGTAGAGCTGCGAGGGCAGTTCGACGAAATCGCGGCTGACGGAAGTGCCCGACACCGAAGGCCAGGTGACATCGGTCAGCATGCCGTGCAGGGCATGGCCGAATTCATGGAACAAGGTCTTCGCCTCGTCCACCGACAGCAGCGCCGGCTCGCCCACGGGCGGCTTGGCGAAATTCATGATGTTGTAGATGATCGGGCTCGCGCCGGGGCCCAGGCGGTAGCCTGATTTCAGTGCGCTCATCCAGGCCCCGGAGCGTTTCGACGGCCGCGCGAAATAGTCGGCCAGGAACAGGCCGCGCTCGCTGCCATCGGCATTCTTCACCACGAACACACGCGCGTCCGGATGCCAGGCGGCAATGCCTTTCCTCTCTTCGAAGGTGATGCCGAACAGTCTTGTCGCGACGTCGAAACAGGCATCGATGATCCGGTCGAGCTGGAGATAGGGCTTCAATTCCGCCTCGTCGAAGGCGAATTTCTCCGCGCGCAGCTTCTCCTGGTAGAAACGCCAATCCCAGGCGGCGAATTTTTCGTTGCTGCCGGCTTCCGCCGCCAGCCGTTCCAGCTCCTTTTGGTCGTCGGCGGCCTTTTCCAGCGCCTTTTCCCATACGGGATCGAGCAGGTCGTGCACCGCCTTGGGCGTCTTGGCCATGGTGTCGTCGAGCTTCAGCGCCGCGAAGGAGCCGTAGCCGAGCAGCTTCGCCTTCTCGGCGCGCAGCTTCAGCATGTCGCGCACGACGGCTGTATTGTCCGTCGCGCCGCCATTCTGGCCGCGCATGGTGAAGGCGCGAAAGGCGATCTCGCGCAAGTCGCGGCGCTCCGAGAAGGTCGAGAACGGCTCGTAGATCGAGCGCGACAAAGTGACGGCGTAGCGGCCTTTCTGGCCGCGCGTCTCGGCGGCTTCGGCCATCGAGCTCTTCACGAAATCCGGCAGGCCGGCCAGGTCGGCCTCGTCCAGGAACAGCGCCCAGTCGCGTTCGTCGGCAAGCACGTTCTGGCCGAAGCTGGTGCCGAGCGACGACAGCTCCTCGTTGATCCCTGCCAGCCGCTTCTTGCCATCCGCATCGAGTTTCGCGCCCGAGCGGACAAAACCCTTCCAGGTCTTTTCCAGCACCCGCAACGTCTCGGCATCGAGCTTGAGCGTCTCGCGGCGCCGGTAAAGGTCGTCGATGCGGGCAAAGAGCCTTTCATTCATCGAGATCGCCGAGAAATGCCTCGACATCCTTGGCGAGATGTCGCGCTCCAGCGCCTGGATGTCCTCGTTGGTGTGGGCCCCGGCACGGCACCAGAAGATCGACGAGACATGGTCGAGCGCTTCGCCGGCGAGCTCCAGGGCTTGAAGCGTGTTCTCGATGGTCGGCGTATCCTCGTTCGCGGCAATGGCCTCGATCTCGGCCTCATGCGCCTTCAGCGCCGCGTCGAAGACGGGTGCGAACTCGTCGTCGCCAAATCGGGCGAAATCGGGCAGGCCGAGTGGCCCTTGCCACGTGGTCAGCGGATGGGCGGCGAGGTCGACGGCTTTCGTGGCGGGCATGGATTGTCTTTCGGGCTGGCAGGTCGGGAGGGGCTGAAATCACCGATGTAGGGCGCTCGTCCGGCGCGCGCAACAGCGCTGCCGGTCAGTAGGCTTCGCAGCTTTCCGCAAGCGCTTTCTGCGTGCTGGCCGTGATGCGGTCGCCCGCTATGGCGAAGGTCTCATGCATCAGCATGTCGTTGTCGGGGAAGTCGTAGCAGGCGATCACCGTGGTGACGCCGCCTTCGTTCTTCTCGATCCGGTGTCGGATCGCGGCACCAGCAACCGCACCTTTCCATTCGTCGAGCGCGGCGATGAACTCCTGCTTTCCCTGCACGATGCCGAGGTCGTCGAGTTCGATGCGCACATTGTCGGCGAGCAGGTCGGAAAGTTCGGTGCGGTCGGCGACCAGCAGGGCCGAATACCAGCGGCTGATGATGGCGCCGTCATCGGCACGGGCGGCCATGATCGCCATCAGCAGTGCGGCGGCGGTGAACATGACCGGCCGGATGTTCATTGCCTGGCGTGCCGTTTCGGTCACTCCAGCACCGGGCGCTCGAAATCGCCGGTTTCCTTGTTCATCACCCAGAGCTCGCCGGTCGAAATGTCGAACCAGGCACCGTGCAGCGACAGCCGCCCCTTGCCCTCAAGGATCGAGACGCAGGGAAAGGTCCTGAGATTGGCGAGGGAATAGCGGATCGAGATGCGCTCCAGCGCCGTCTGGCGCTCCGTCGCAGTCATGAAGGTGCTGGCCGACACGGTCTCGGCGGCCGGCGCGATCAGGCTCATCCATTTGCCGATGAAATCGCCCGGCGACAGTGGCGCGGAATTGGCGTCGAGCGCGGCACGGATACCGCCGCAGCGGCCATGGCCCATGACAACGATGTTCTTGACCTTGAGGCTCTGCACCGCGAATTCGAGCGCGGCCGAGGTCGAGTGGAACTCGCCGTCCGGCTCGTAAGGCGGCACCAGATTGCCGACATTGCGCAGCACGAAGAGTTCGCCGGGCCCTGCGTCGAAGATCGCCTCGGGAGCCGAGCGGGAATCGCAGCACGCGACGATCATGGTTTCCGGCGCTTGCCCCTCCCGGGCGAGCTCGCGATAGCGGCCGCTCTCGGTGAGATAGCGACCGTTCATGAAATTGCGGTAGCCGGCAAGAAGGTGGTCGGGAAGGTGAGGCATGGGCGGCTTTCCGGGTTGGAGGCGGCAGCTCGTTGCGGTCGAGAAAACGCTCTAGCGGTAAAAGCCCGTCGCGAGCAATGCAGAATTGTGGGGTTGGTGAGAAATGCCCTGCGTCAGGCGCAAAGCTGGGCAATGTTGTCACGCCCAGATGGCGACCGGTATGCCAAAGCCGTCGGTAAGTGGCGGGTCGGGAAACGGCCGTGCCGTGCAGGCGGCGATGCGGCCGGCGATCAGCATCATCGCCGCCGCATCGAGGAAATCGTCAGCGGCCGCACCGCGCGGCGGCGCCTGATCGAGGAAGTCTATGGCATAGCCGTGCCGGCTAAGCAGCGCCTTGCGTTCCGCCATGCCGGCCGGATTGATGCTGCCCTTGACCTTCTTCGGCAGCAGCATGGCCTGCCCGCCGTTGAGCCGACAGAAAGCCACTTCCGGATGCGATTCGAAGACGCGGCCACGCAGTTCGGGCCGCGAGATCAGCAACGTATCGATCTCGCGTATTTTGCCAAAGATGCCGAATGCCTGGATCGAAACGCCGCGCGGCGGATCGGATGTCGTCCTGGCCACGTCGCTCGCCCGGCGGTGCGCGGCGTACCAGGCTTCGATCGAAGTGAACTCGGCGGTATCGGCGTAGAGTGCCGCACGAGAGGGGATCGAGAAGACGCTGGATTGGCGTGGCCCGAGCAGCGACCTGACCTGCGCCTCCGGTCCGCGCCCGCCCTTGCTCGAAAATTCAGGCAGGCCGATCGGCATGTCGACGGCGACGATCGCGTCGTCGGGAACCGCAGCGAGCAGCATGGCGAAGCTGGCGAAAATTTCGACGGAGGGCAATGAGCCGGGTGCACGTCGAACGACGATCCAGCCGGCCTTGCAGCCGTCGACGCCGGCAACAACGACTTCGGCCGATGTCACGCGCGGCGGTCCCGCCCCGGATGCGTGAGACGGCGAAGCTGCACCATCGCCATCGGGTGCGACAGGCTCTGCGCATCGGTTTCGAGCTGCAATTCGTCGCCGCCGCGTTTGGCCGTGCGCGCCAGGATCTCGTAGACCGCCGCCGTCGTCGATTGCAGCGCCTTGATCGCCGGCTGGCCGGAGAGGATGCGCGCCAGGTAGACCGCCGCTGTCAGGTCGCCCAAACCGTTCGGCGGCTTGTCGATGACGCGGTGCTCGGCGAGCAGCGCCTGGCTGCCGTCGAGCAGAAGATTCCCGGTGCCGCCTGAAATCATCGACGGCGCCGAGGTGACCAGCATGGTTGAAGGCCCCGCATGGAGCGCCGCGGCCATCACCGACTTCAGGTCGGGCAACGGCACGCCGGCCATCCATTCCAGCTCATAGCGGTTAGGGGTAGCAATGTCGGCGATCGGCATCAGCCGGTCGCGCATGGCGATCGCCGTCGGCTCCGGCACATAGAGCCCGCCCGAATCGCCCATTACCGGATCGCAGATATAGACGGCGTCGGGCGTCCTCGCCTTGACCGCGGCGACCAGCGAGGCGACGGCTTCGGCCTGGCCGGCCTCGCCGAGATAGCCCGACAGCACCGCCCCGACCTCGCCCAGCCACGGCGCGCGCTCCAGATCGGCCATCAATGCCTTGAACTGATCGAGCGGCGGCACGATGCGGGTCGCGCGCCCATGGCCGGGATGCCAGGGCAGGAGGATTGTCGGCACCGCCCATACCGGGAAACCCAGCGATTCCAGCGCAAAGACGGCGGCGCGATTGCCGACCGAGCCGCGTGCGACATGGCTGGAAATGACGATGACCGCGCGCGGCGCGTCGGCTTGCTCGGTGCTCATTGGAATCCTAACTGCCCCGGGTGAGGAAAAGCACGAGCCAGACCATCAGGCCCAGCGCCAGCAGCAGCCCAATTATCCGGCCAATGCGCGTGCCCCAGACTTCGATCGGATCCGCGCGGTCGGCATCGGCCGCCGCGACGTGGTCGCGAACGGCCTTCGCGGTCCGCGCCGCGAGCGAAGTGGCGGCCGGATCGGTTTCGCGCGCGACGCGCTCGAGGATGCGGCGCGATTCGGTGTCGCTGTCCTGGCGCTGCACCATGATGCTGTCCTGTTTCGTGGCGACCTTACCGCGTTCGCTCCGTCAATTACAGCGCCTTGCGACCGACCGTAACCCCATCGGTAACCGTCTGCGCCGAGGTCGTTTTCTTGCGCGCCGATTGTGGTAATGCTTCGCATGCAACTTCTACCGAGGGGACCGATCATGTTTGCCCAGCGCCTTGCTTTCCCGACATTCCGCACGCTGCCCGCCTTGCTGGTGATGGCCGTCATGCTGCCGCTGCTTGCCGGCTGCGGCTACAACACCATCCCGACGGCGGAGGAGAACGCCAAGGCGGCGTGGAGTGAGGTGCTGAACCAGTATCAACGCCGCGCCGACCTCATCCCCAACCTGGTCGAGACGGTCAAGGGCTACGCCTCGCACGAAAAGGACACGCTTGACGCGGTGGTCGAGGCGCGCGCCAAGGCGACGCAGGTCACGGTAACGCCAGAAACGTTGAAGGATCCCGAAGCCCTCAAGAGGTTCCAGGATGCCCAGGCAGGGCTGACCAGCGCGCTGTCGCGGCTGCTTGCTGTGTCGGAGGCATACCCGGACCTGAAGGCCAACCAGAACTTCCTGGCGCTGCAGGCGCAGCTCGAAGGTACCGAGAACCGCATCGCGGTGGCGCGGCGTGACTACATCCAGGCGGTCAGGGACTACAATCTGACGCTGCGGACCTTCCCCTCGGTGCTGTGGGCGACGTTCTGGTTCCGCGGCAACGAGCCCTTCGCCAATTTCACGGTCGAGGAGGACAAATTGCAGACGCCGAAGGTCGATTTCGGCACGAAACAGGGCGGATGATTGCCGGATTCCGACGTGGTGATCCTGCTCGCCAATGAGGGACGACGCGCCATGTATCGCGTCGCTGTCCTGCTCCTCGTTCTCGTGGTGCCATTTGCGGCCCTCGCCGCCGAGCTCCCGGCGCTGACCGGCCGTGTCGTCGACAATGCAGGCATCATCGATGCGGCGACCAGGGCGGCACTGACGCAGAAGCTTGCCGATTTCGAGACGAAGGGCTCCGATCAGATCGTCGTCGCCACCATTCCCAGTCTCGGCGGCGAGGAGATCGAGCCCTATGCCAACCGGCTGTACCGGTTCTGGAAACTCGGCCAGGCGAAGGAGAACAACGGCGTGCTGCTTCTGGTCGCGCCGAACGACCGCAAGATGCGCATCGAGGTCGGCTACGGGCTGGAAGGCACGCTGACCGACCTGCACACCAAGCTGATCATCGAAAACGACATGGTGCCGGCCTTCCGTGCCGGCGATTTCTCCGGCGGCATCACCAAGGCCGTCGACGACATGATCATGGTGCTCAACGGCAATCCCGAGGAGCTGGAAGCACGCGGCAAGCGCAACCAGCAGGCGCCGTTCAATTCCGACGATTTGTTCTTCGCCATCTTCATCGGCATCTGGGCGCTCATCTTCTTCGGCAGCATAGCGGCCTCGGTGTTGCCGCCGATCTTCGGCCAGAAGATCGGTCCCGGCCGTTACCGCTGGCTCGGCATGACGTTCGAGCCGAGCCGGCGATCGTCGGGTGGCGGCTGGTCGTCAGGTGGCGGCGGCTGGTCGGGCGGCGGCGGCTGGTCCTCGGGCGGTAGCGGCGGTGGTTTCTCCGGCGGTGGGGGCTCTTCCGGCGGCGGCGGCTCTTCGGGAAGCTGGTGAGAGGGATCATGGCGATACGACCGATCAGCCCGCAGGACCATGAGCGCATCGCCGGGGCGATCCGCGCCGCCGAATCAAGGACCGACGGCGAAATCTACTGCGTGGTGGCGCATGCCAGCGGCAACTACTTCTTTCCGGCTGCCTTCGTGGCGGCTCTCGCCACGCTGCTGGTCAGCCTCGCCGTCGCCTATGGGCTCGAGGCCTGGTGGCTCACCATCCGTCTGCCGCACTTCGTCATTGCCCAGCTTCTGGCGCTGGCCTGCTTTCTTTTGCTGTTATGGGCCTTTCCGGGGCTGCGCATCCATATGGTGCCGAGACGGCTGCGCTATCAGACCGCGCATGACAACGCACTGAAGCAGTTCCTGGCCCGCAACGTCCACCGCACGACCGCGCGCACCGGCGTGCTGGTCTTCGTCTCGGTCACCGAGCGCTACGCCGAGGTGGTCGCCGATTCAGGCATCGACGCCAAGGTCGGCCAGCATGTCTGGGACGATGTGGTGCGCGAGCTTACCGCACATGCCGGCGACGACCGGCTTGCCGACGGCTTCGTCAAGGCGATCCGATCGGTTGGAGCGGTGCTCGCCGAGCACTTCCCGGTCACGTCGGGCGACACCAACGAGCTCGACGATCATCTGGTCGAGATTTGAGCTCCACCGACAGCCTCGAACGCGCATCGCGCAGGCGATGACGGCCTGTGAGAAAGCGTCCTCCGGACTGCCCGGACTCTTGCATTCGAGCGATGCGGGTTTATGGTTAACAAATCATGAATACGCTGAGCATCGATATCCGCAAAGCCGAATCGCGCGACGCCGCGGCGATCGCCGACGTGCATTTGCAGGCTTGGCGCGGCGCCTATAGCGGCATCATCCCGCACCGCACCCTGACATCGATGATCAACCGTCGCGGCGCCGACTGGTGGGCCAATGCCATCCGCCGCGCCGCCACCGTCCTGGTGATCGAGATTGGCGGCACGGTTGCCGGCTACGCCACGATCGGCAAGAACCGGGCCCGCGAACTCAAGCAGCAGGGCGAGATCTATGAATTGTACCTGCGGCCGGAATATCAGGGCATCGGGCTCGGCAGCCGGCTTTTCAAGGCGGCACGGGCGCGGCTTGCCGACCACGGATTGAAGGGCACGGTGGTGTGGGCGCTGGAAGACAATCAGAACGCGCTCGCCTTCTATTCCGGCGCCGGCGGCCGCGATATCGCCGAAGGCGTCGAGATATTCGAGCAGAAGGCGCTGAAGAAGGTTGCTTTCGTCTGGGAATGACCGGCGAGGAACGATCGCGTAAGCGGCGCGAAGCGCAACCTACGCAATCACGACACTGAAACATCTTCTGCTAATGATTGAACGCATTGAATGCCATTGCGTCTTGCTGGGCGTTCTTGAGCACCATTCGCCGCATTGCACCATTTTGCGCCGCCCGCTATCGGTCTGCCAATCGAGAGAGGGATAAGTCATGCGTATTGAAGCCATCGCCACCGGAAAGAATCCGCCCGAGGACGTCAACGTCATCATCGAGGTGCCGATCGGCGGCGAGCCGATCAAATACGAGATGGACAAGGAGGCCGGCACGCTGTTCGTCGACCGTTTCCTGCACACCTCGATGCGCTATCCCGGCAATTACGGCTTCGTTCCGCACACGCTGTCTGGCGACGGCGATCCGATCGACGTGCTGGTCTGCAACACGCGCGCGCTGGTGCCCGGCTGCGTCATCAATGTGCGGCCGATCGGCGTGCTGATCATGGAAGACAATGCCGGCCAGGACGAGAAGGTCATCGCCGTGCCGTCGCCGAAGCTGACGCTGCGTTACGAGAACGTCACCGAATACACGCAGCTGCCCGAGATCACCCGCGATCAGGTGCAGCACTTCTTCGAGCACTACAAGGATCTCGAACCCGGCAAATGGGTCAAGATCGAGGGCTGGCACGATTCCAAATACGCCAAGAAGATGATCGTCGACGCGATCGAGCGGGCCAAGGCAAGCAAGTAGGCCGGCCAGTCGCCTCAGTTCGGCGCGGCCAGCGCCTTCTCGATCTGCGGCAACAGCAGCGTCCGAGCCGTCTCGGCCGTCAGCGGGCCGACATGCTTGTAGGCTATTTTGCCGTCCTTGCCGATGACGAAGGTTTCCGGCACGCCATAGACGCCCCAGTCGATCGCCGTGCGGCCGGCCTCGTCGACGCCGATCGCCTGGAACGGATTGCCGAGATCGCCGAGGAATCGGCGGGCGTTTTCCGGCCGGTCCTTGTAGTTCAGCGCCGCCATGGTGAAGCGCCTGTCCTGCGCCAGCCCCAAAAGCACCGGGTGCTCTTCGCGGCAAGGCGCGCACCATGAGGCGAAGACGTTGACCAGCGTCACCTTGCCGGCAAACGATTTCGAATCGAGTCCCGGCAGGTTCGTGCCGTCCAGCGGGGGCAGGTTGGTCGGCGGCGCCGGCAGGCCGATCAGCGCCGACGGCACCTCCGAAGTGTCGCGCCCCGACAGGAGCTGCGCCAGGAACAGCCCCGCCAGCCCGAGGAAGACCAGCAGCGGCAACAGCACGAACAGGCGGCGCCGGGCCGGCGCCGGCGTTGGCATATCCGTGCTCATGACACGCGCTCCCCGCCCTTGTCGGAGCGTCGGCGCACGCCCGCCGCCTCGAGTTCGGCCAGTTCGCGCTTGCGGGCCCGTTGATCGAGCAGGATCCAGCCGATCAGCCCGGCCAGCGCAATCGCCGTGACGGCATAGGCGGCGGTGACGTAGAGCGCATGCGGGCTCATGCCGTCCACCTCGTCGGCATGCCGCCCGCCAATTCGATCCTTCCGCCGTGCTCGATCATGCCTTCCCTTAGCCCCGCGCCGGTGACCGCGCAATTGGCCGCCGCGCCGCAGCCCTTGCCGGTCATGGCCGCCTCAATCCGTGCCATGGCGCAGCGCCAGCGCCGCCGCCAGCGGTCCGAGCACGGCAAGAAACAACGTCAGCGCGGCAAGAATGAGGAAAGGTTGCAGGAACGGATCGGGATTGGCCGTCGCGCCATAACTCGCCGAAACCCCGAAGATCAGCACCGGGATGGTAAGCGGCAGCACCAGCACCGAAATCAGGAGCCCGCCGCGCGGCAGCGCCACCGCCACCGCCGCGCCGACGGCGCCGATGAAGGTGATCGCCGGCGTGCCGACCAGCAGCGTAAGCGCCGTGGCGCCGATGGCGATCGGCTCCATGTTCATGAACAGGCCGAGCAGCGGCGCGGCGACCACCAGCGGCAGCACGCTGCCCGCCCAATGCGCCAGGCATTTGGTGAGCACCGTCAGCGCCAGCATGTGGCGGTCGTTGCCAAGCACCAGGAGATCGAGCGAGCCGTCCTCGCGGTCGGCCTGGAACAACCGGTCGAGGCCGAGCAAGCAAGAGAGCAGTGCTCCGATCCACAGGATCGCCGGGCCGATGCGGGCAAGCAGTCTCAGGTCCGGCCCGACGCCGAAGGGAATGGTGGCGATCACAGCGAGGAAGAAGATCACGCCCGTCAGCGCCCCGCCGCCGGCCCGAATCGAAAGGCGGATATCGCGGAGGAGAAGGGCTAGCATGATATGAGATACTCGCGCTTGAGCGCCCCCCTCTGTCCTGCCGGACATCTCCCCCTCGAGGGGGGAGATTGGCAGCTTCGGTGGCGCGCCAATCTTTCAACCGTTGTAATTGGCGAAAGCCAAGCTGGCAGCCGATCTCCCCCTTCGAGGGGGAGATGTCCGGCAGGACAGAGGGGGGCGCCGTAGAGTGCCGTCATCAAAAGGCCTGCCCCATCCTCAACGTCTGCGCTCCCTCGATCCCGAGCGGCAGATGCGTTGCCGCGACGATCATCCCGCCCTCGGAACAATGCCCCCTCATCAATCCCGCGAATCGCGCCTCCGAATCCTTGTCCAGACCCGCCGTCGGCTCGTCGAGCAGCCAGATCGGTCGGTGGCTGACCAGCAGTTTCGCGATCGCCGCGCGTCGTCTTTGCCCGGTCGAGAGATAGCCGAACGGCAGATGGCCGATGCCGCCCAGTCCGACCGTCTCCAGCGCCTCCTCGACGCCGAAGGATCCACCGCCGTTGAAGTCGCGCCAGAAGCGCAGGTTTTCCGTCACGCTGAGCGCCGTTTTCATTGCGTTCTGATGGCCGAGATAGTGGCAGGCCGAAGCGATCGACGGAAATTCATCGCCGCCGCCCTCGATCAGCAAATTGCCTTCAGCCTTCGGCAGCAGTCCGGCGACGATCCTGAGCAAGGTCGATTTGCCTGATCCGTTCGGCCCGGTGACCACAAGCGCCTGGCCTTGATCGAGGTCAAAGCCAATGCCCGAAAACACCGTCTCGCCGCCGCGTTCGCCGCCCAGATTTTCGGCGATAAGCCGCATCCCTCGCCCGCCCTGAAACAATCCGCCTCGGCCCCTGCCGCATCGCACAAATTTGCTTTTTAACTGTCTAGAACTATTCCAGAAAATTCTCTATATGCGGTGCATCCGTGCCAGCGGTCGGCGCGGGAACAGAACTAGCGCCGAACCAGCGCACGCGCCGCCTTGAACGGCTCGGGTTGCTTGGGAGCGGACAGCGGAAATGGCCGTACCCGCACCTTTGCGCGTGATTGCATGCCATCGGCGTCCGTTCCCTTTCAGGCTGAACAGACAAGGACGGATCGCACGTGTCAAAATCCCTCGACAGTTTCAATTGCCGCCGCACGCTGAAAGCGGGCGACGCCGAATATACCTATTTCGACCTCGTCGAGGCCGAGAAGAACGGGCTCACCGGCATCGCCCAATTGCCTTATTCGATGAAGGTTCTGCTGGAGAACCTTCTGCGCAACGAGGACGGCCGCTCCGTCACCAAGGACTCGATCAAGGCCGTCGCCGGCTGGCTGACCGACAAGGGGACGGCCGGCGTCGAGATTGCCTATCGCCCTGCCCGCGTCCTGATGCAGGATTTCACCGGCGTTCCGGCGGTGGTCGACCTGGCGGCGATGCGCGACGCCATGGCCTCGCTCGGCGGCGACCCGCAAAAGATCAACCCGCTGGTGCCGGTCGACCTCGTCATCGACCATTCCGTCATTGTCGACGAGTTCGGCTCGCCAATGGCCTTCGCCCGCAATGTCGAGCTCGAATATGAGCGCAACGAGGAACGCTACAAGTTCCTGAAATGGGGCCAGCAGGCGTTCCGCAATTTCCGCGTCGTGCCACCCGGTACCGGCATCTGCCATCAGGTCAACCTCGAATATCTCGGCCAGGTGGTGTGGACCAACACCGAGGACGGCGAAACGACCGCTTATCCCGACACCTGCGTCGGTACCGATTCGCACACCACCATGATCAACGGCCTCGGCGTGCTCGGCTGGGGCGTCGGCGGCATCGAAGCCGAGGCGGCGATGCTCGGCCAGCCCGTCTCCATGCTTTTGCCCGAGGTCATCGGCTTCCGCCTCACCGGCAAGCTGAAGGAGGGCGTCACCGCCACCGACCTCGTGCTCACCGTCACCCAGATGCTGCGCAAGAAGGGCGTCGTCGGCAAGTTCGTCGAATTCTTCGGTCCCGGTCTCTCCAATATGACGCTGGCCGACCGCGCCACCATCGGCAATATGGCGCCTGAATATGGCGCCACCTGCGGCTTCTTCCCGGTCGATAGCGAGACCATCCGCTATCTCACAATGTCGGGCCGCGAGGAAAGCCGCATCGCGCTGGTCGAAGCCTACTCCAAGGCGCAAGGCATGTGGCGTGACGCAGGCTCCGCCGACCCGGTCTTCACCGACTTGCTGGAGCTCGATCTCGGCGACGTCGTGCCGTCGATGGCCGGCCCGAAGCGCCCAGAGGGCCGCGTCGCGCTGGAAGGCATCCCGGCCGGCTTCGTCAAGGCTATGGACACCGAATACAAGAAGGCGGCTGAAATCTCGAAGCGCTACGCCGTCGAAGGCACCGGCCATGATCTCGGCCATGGCGACGTCGTCATCGCCGCCATCACCTCCTGCACCAACACCTCGAACCCGAGCGTGCTGATCGGCGCCGGCCTGCTCGCCCGCAACGCCAATCGCCTTGGCCTCAAGCAGAAGCCCTGGGTGAAGACCTCGCTGGCGCCGGGCAGCCAGGTGGTCGCCGAATATCTCGAGAAATCCGGCCTGCAGAAGGAGCTCGACCAGATCGGCTTCAACCTGGTCGGCTTCGGCTGCACCACCTGCATCGGCAATTCCGGCCCGCTGCCGGCGCCGATCTCCAAGACCATCAACGATAAGGGTCTGATTGCCGCCGCGGTGCTTTCCGGCAACCGCAACTTCGAGGGCCGTGTCTCGCCCGACGTGCAGGCCAACTATCTCGCCTCGCCGCCGCTGGTCGTGGCGCACGCGCTGGCCGGCACGGTGACGAAGGACCTGACCACCGAGCCGCTCGGCGAGGACAGGAACGGCAAGCCGGTCTACCTCAAGGATATCTGGCCGAGCTCGGCGGAGATCCAGGAGTTCATCGAGAAGAACGTGACGCGCGAGCTGTTCGCCCGCAAATATGCCGACGTCTTCAAGGGCGATGAGAACTGGCAGAACGTCAAGGCACCGGAAGGCCAGACCTATGCCTGGGACGACAATTCCACCTATGTGCAGAATCCGCCCTATTTCGCCGGCATGACCACGGGCTTCGGCAAGATCGGCGACATCAAGGGCGCCCGCGTGCTGGGCTTGTTCGGCGACAAGATCACCACCGACCACATTTCGCCAGCGGGCTCGATCAAGGCCGCATCGCCGGCCGGCAAATACCTTACCGAGCATGGCGTCGGCGTTGCCGACTTCAACCAGTACGGCACGCGCCGCGGCAACCATGAGGTGATGATGCGCGGCACCTTCGCCAACATCCGCATCCGCAACCACATGCTGGGCGAGAATGGCAGGGAAGGCGGCTACACCATCCATTACCCGTCGAAGGAAGAGGAATCGATCTACGACGCGGCGATGCAATACAAGAAGGAAGGCGTGCCGCTGGTCATCTTCGCCGGCGTCGAATACGGCAACGGCTCGTCGCGCGACTGGGCGGCCAAGGGAACGAATCTCCTTGGTGTCCGCGCGGTCATCGCCCAGTCCTTCGAGCGCATCCACCGCTCCAACCTGGTCGGCATGGGCGTCATCCCCTTCGTCTTCGAGGAAGGCACCTCATGGGCTTCGCTCAACCTGAAAGGGGATGAGCTGGTCGAGATCGACGGCCTGGACGCCCTCAAGCCGCGCCAGAAGATGGAAGCCAGGATCACCTATAGCGACGGCACGGTGAAGAAGGTGCCGATCATCTGCCGCATCGATACGCTTGACGAACTCGACTACTTCAAGAACGGCGGCATTTTGCAGTACGTGTTGCGCGATCTTGCCGCGTAGCGGCAAGGGAGTAGGGCTTAGGCAGTAGGAAATAGGACCTACTGCCTACTGCCTCGCTGTGGCGCGCCGTAGCGCGCCGCGGCGGCCAGCAGCACGCCCAGCATCAGCCCGTTGAGCAGGTGCCAGAGGAAGTGCGTGCCGAGCGGGAAGCTGGTGCAGACCAGCGGATCGACCATGCGGCAGATGACCGACAGCACGAAGATCGCCGATCCGGCCAGATTATACCAGCCGGCGCGATTGCCGCTGGCCGCCACCCAGACACCGAAGAAGGCGAGCGCCAGGAACGGCGGCAGGTAGCCTGTGGTGCCGTTCGACGCCTGGCGCAGCCAATCCGGTACGGCCAGAGTTATCGCTCCGACAACGGCATAGAAAACGACGAAGATCGCGATCGCCTTGCCCCATTCCAGGCGCAGGAAGCGGCGCAGGTTGAACAGCGTGTAGGCCAGCGTGAAGCCGGCGATCGGCACCACGTCTGCCCAGACCGTTCCCTTGGTAGCGAAGATGTGAAAGATCGTCGAGCCGACGCCGATCGCCACCACCCACCAGGCCAGGACCTCGGCGAAAATGCCGGTCCTGCATCGCCGCACTTCGCGGACGCCCCATAGTCCCGCGGCAATGAAAGCCAGGTTGGTCAAAGCATTCACCGGCTCGGCCCAAAGTTCAGGACCCGTTCGCTCGCAATAGAGATCGACTGGAGCCAGGAAACTTTGCCACATGATGATGATCCCGCCCCCGAATCGAACCGCCGGTTGAAATGCAGTGGGCTTCTCCTATTGCCGCCCTACCCAGGCTTGCAATGGCAAAATTTCACCGCAACGTGACTTCCCGTTGACTTCCGGTTCTGCCACATATTTCAGCCAATCAAAACAAAGCCGGCATCACCGGCGGGAATTGGAATGGTCATGGCCTCGCGTAGATCATTGTGGCTGGCAGCGTTCGCGCTGGCCTTCTCGGCGTTTGCCGGTGCCGGGCACGCCGGCGAGTCCGGCAGGCTCCCGGCCGACAAGCCCCAGGGCGACAGGCCCGTGGGCGTGGTCGAGCTGTTCACCAGCCAAGGCTGCAGTTCCTGCCCGCCTGCCGACGCCTTCTTCTCCGAACTTGCCGCCAGGCAGGATCTTGTCGCGCTCTCCTATCACGTCGGTTATTGGGATTATCTCGGCTGGCGGGACACGCTGAGCAGCAAGGAAAACACCGAGCGGCAATATGAGTATATGCGGGCCTTCGGCAACCGCTCAGTCTATACGCCGCAGGCGGTCATCAACGGCCGGGTCCATGTGAACGGCGCCAATCGCGGCGAGGTCGATGGCCAACTCGCCCGCATGGCAAGGATCGGCGAAGACATGCGGGTCGCCATCAAGGTCAGCCGGACCAGCGACCGCGTCATGATCGATGCCGGCGATGGCGGGACCGGTCCCAGCGATGCTCATGTCGTCATCGTCTATTTCGAGCCGCCGCAGACGGTCACGATCGGCCAGGGCGAGAACACGGGCCGCAAGATGACCTATTGGAACGCGGTGACCGGCATCCAGACAGCGGGCATCTGGCACGGCAAGGCGCAGCGCTACGAATTGCCGATGAGTGAGATTTCCAAGAAGGGCGGCTGCGCCGTGCTTTTGCAGTCCGTCGGCAAGGACGGCCTGCCAGGGCCCATCCTGGGCGCCGCCTTCATTCACCGCCCCGGTTCCGATGCGCCGTTCGATCGAAGGCTCTGAAGCGCGCCGCCGAAAACGGAAATGATGCGACGCGCTGTCGGTCTCCATTCATGCCTGTCGACCAAACGGAATCGCGTTTGAGTGACCTGCCTCAATGGCCGGTCAGGCGATCAGCGAAAGCGGCGAGGCGCGACGTCCGCCCCAGGCCGTTTGCCTCCCGCCGGTCGGCGATGCGGTAGAGCTGGTACATGGCGTGGACGCCGAGCCAGCGCAGCGGCTCCGGCTCCCATTTCTTCACCGTGCGGTTGACCCAGGGCAACCGGGTCAGCTCCGTGTCGTGTCCGAGCACCAGGTCGCGCAAGGTGCGGCCGGACAGGTTCGAACTGGAAACACCGAGCCCGACATAGCCGCCGGCCCAGCCCATGCCGCTTTCGCGATCGAAGCCGCACGTCGTGCACCAGTCGCGCGGCACGCCGAGCGTGCCGCACCAGGCATGGTCGAGCCGCACGCCTTTGGTCTGCGGCAGCAGCCTGGTCAGGATCTCGTGCAGCTGGTCGATGGTCGCCTGTTGTGTCTTGCCGCGCGTGTCGGTGCGCGATCCGAAGCGGTAGGGCACGCCCCGGCCGCCCATGGCGATCCGGCCTTCCCGCGTGCGCTGCGCATAGCAGTAGGTATGCGCGGCATCGCCCAGCACCTCGTAGCCGCTCCAGCCGATTTCGTCCCAGAGCTTCTGCGGCAGCTTCTCGGTCACCACGATGGCGCTGTTCAGCGGCAGCCAGAGACGCTCGTAGCCGGCAATGCCGGCGGTGAAGCCCTCGGTGGCGCGCACGATCTTTTCGGCGCGCACGACGCCGCGGTCGGTGGTGACCTTGCCCTTCTCGAGCGCCAGCACCTGCGTCTGTTCGTAGATGGCGACGCCGAGCCGCGCGACCGCCGCCGCCAGACCCTGCACCAGCTTGGCCGGCTGCACGCGCGCGACGTCGCGCACGACGAAGGCGCCCAATACATTGTCGATGGCGATGCGCTCGCGCGCTTCCTGCGCACCGAGGAAGGCCAACCGCTCCGGCGGCATTTCCCAGTGCCGGGCCTCTTCGTACTCGGCTTTGGCGCGCTTAAGCTGCGCGGCGTTGGTGGCGACGGTGATGTTGTCGACGCGGCGGATGTCGGCGTCGATCCCTTCGGCAGCGGCAATCGCGATCACCTCGTCGACCGTGCCGGACATGGCGCGCTGCATGTCGATCACCGCCCCGCGCGAGGAGGTTTTTGCATATTTCTCGCGCGACCAGCTGAAGCCGCCGGACAGCCATCCGCCATTGCGGCCCGAGGCACCGAAGCCGGCGAACTCCTTTTCGACGATGGCGATGCGCAGCGCGGGCTCTGCCTTCTTCAGATAGTAGGCCGTCCAAAGTCCGGTATAGCCGGCGCCGACGATGCAGACATCGGCCTCGATGTCGCCGGGCAAGGGTGGGCGGCTGGCCGGCGGGCCACCTATGTCGGCATACCAGAACGACACGTCGCCATTGCGCTGGGCTTGCATCTTGTGATCCGTTCTCCGTGCGATTCCAGGAAAGTGTGGAGCGGTTTCAGGTAAGCGTCAGGTCGGCCTTGTCGTCATCGGCGAGCAGCTTCACGTCGCCGCCGGCGAAGAGCACGTCGACCTCGTCTCCAATGGCAAAAGTGTCCGCCTCGAGCGTCGAGCGCACGATGGCTTTCGAGCCGTCGGCGAGCTCCACTTCGTATTTGGAGCCGGAGCCGAGATAGATGGCCTCGCCGATACGCCCGGCGAGCCGGTTGCGGCCATCCCCGCCGCCGCCGCGACGAGCAAGCGCCAGCTTTTCGGGACGCAGCAACATCACCGGCTTGCCGCCATCGGCGAGACGCTTGGCGGTCGCCACTCTCTGGCCTGATATCTCGATCGCCGTCTCGTTGCCCGAGGTGGCGGCGGGGCCGCGCAGCACGGTGGAATCGCCGATGAACTTGCCGACGAAAAGCGTCGCCGGCTCGTCGTAGAGTTCGCGGCCGGTGCCGATCTGCTCGATGCCGCCGCGGTTGAACACGGCGATGCGGTCGGAGAGCACCAACGCCTCCTCCTGGTCGTGCGTCACATAGACGAAGGTGGTGCCGAGTTCGCGGTGGATGCGCTTGATCTCGAGCTGCAGCCATTCGCGCAGTTTCTTGTCCAGCGCGCCGAGCGGCTCGTCCATCAGCAGCAGCGGCGGATCGAAGACGATGGCGCGGGCCAGCGCCACGCGCTGCTGCTGGCCGCCCGAAAGCTCGCTCGGAAAGCGGTGGCCGAAATCGGCCATCTTGACCATGTCGAGCGCGTGGCGGACGCGGCGTTCGCGTTCTGCCCCGGTGACGCCGCGTAGCTTCAGCGGATAGGCGACATTGCGGCCGACCGTCATGTGCGGGAACAGTGCATAATGCTGGAAGACCACGCCGATGTTGCGCTTGTGCGCCGGCACGCCGACCACGCTCTTTTCCCCGACCAGCAGCTTGCCGCTGGTCAGGTCGGTAAAGCCGGCGATCACGTTCAGCGTCGTCGTCTTGCCTGAGCCGCTCGGGCCCAACAGCGTCATGAATTCACCCGGCTCGATTCGCAGCGACACGCCGTCGAGCGCCTTGAAGGAACCATAGGCCTTGCTTACCGACTCCAGGTCGATCGCCGCACCGCGATTTTCCGCTTTCTGATTCATAAGCCTCCCTTCCGCTCACGGCCAAGAAGCAGCATGCCGCCGCCGATCAGCAGTGTCGTTGCGCATAAGAGGATCGTGCCGACGGCCGCGACCGTCGGGTCGGCGTCGCGCGTGATGGAAGCGAAGATCTGCACCGGCAACGTCTTGAGATAGGGATTGGTGATGAACAGCGACACGACGATCTCGTCGAAGGAGGTGGCGAAGGCGAACAGCAGGCCTGACAGTACCCCGGGGGCAATCAGCGGCAGCGTCACCGTGCGGAACGTGGTGAGCGAACCTGCGCCCAGGCTCGCCGCGGCTGTCTCCAGCCGCTTGTCGAACACTTCGAGATTGGCCGAAACGGCGATCAACACGAAAGGCAGCGCAAGGATGGTGTGGGCCAGAACGAAGCCGAGCAGTGTGCCGACAAGCCGCGTGTCGAGATAGACGGCGTAGATGCCGATGGCCAGGACCACGCCCGGCACCACCATCGGCGTCAGCATCAGCATGCGCAGGAGGTTTGCCGGCCGCGCCTGCATGCGGTCGAGGCCGAAGGCGGCAAGGGTGCCGAGCACCGTTGCCAGAACCGCAACGATCGATGCGACCTTCAGTGAGTTGAGGAAGCTGGTCGACCAATCCGGATTGGTGACAAAATTTTCGTACCATTGCCAGGAGAAGCCCTGGGGTGGAAATGCCAGCGATTTGTTCTCGTTGAATGACATCGGCACCACGACAAGCGTCGGTGCCACCAGCCATATGGCTACCAGCAGGCAGACAAGGCCCAGCATGACGCGGGTGAGCGGCTTCATCTCCATCAGGGCCGCCCCGCTTGCCGATGGCTGGACCGCATCACGGGCGCGGCAAGCGCCAGCAGCACGAAGGTCGTGACCAGCAGCACCACGCCCATGGCGCCGCCCCTACCCCATTGCAGGAGGCTGAGCACCTGTGTCTGAACCAGCGTGGACAGCATCGTCGAGCGCGGTCCGCCGAGCAGGGCCGGCGTGATGTAGAAGCCGAGCGCCAGGATGAAGACGATGATCGCGCCGGCATAGACGCCAGGCAGAGACAGCGGCAGATACACCGTGAGGAACGCGCGCGAGGGTCTCGCCCCGAGGCTCCGCGCGGCTTGCATCAGCCTGAGATCGATGCCTTTCATGACCGAATAGAGCGGCAGGATCATGAAAGGCAAAAGCACCTGCGCCATGCCGATGACCACGCCCGTCTGGGTGCGGATCAGCCTGATGCCACCGAACCCGAGCGCCCGCAGGATCGAGTTGATGACCCCCGAATCCTGCAGCAGTATCACCCAGGACAAAGTGCGTACCACGCCGCTCACCCAAAACGGGATCAGCACACAGAGCAGCAGCACCAAGCGCACGCGTGGTCGGACCGCGGTCATCAGATAGGCATAGGGGTAGGCGCAAACCACGCAGACCAGCGTGACCCATGCTGAAATGAGGAAGGTGCGCTGGAGCACGGCCAGGTTGATGGGCGCGCCGAAGAACCAGATATAGTTCTGCAGGCCCCACTGCGGCTCCGACAGGCTGCGCACGACGATGGTGAGCAGCGGATAGCCAATCACCCCGAAGAGCAGGACCAGCGCCGGCAGCGCGAGCGCGAACGGCCGCCATGCCCGGCGCCTTTCGGCGGCCGGAATGGTTGGCTGGGACGCGCTCACGGCTTTTGGTCTCCCTCAGCCGGTCAGTTGCCGGACATCAGCGCGGACCACTTCTCCTGCGCGACCGCGAAATTCGGGACCCAGAACTTGAAGTTCTGCTTATAACCCTGCTTCTGGCGTTCGGGCGTGTTGGTCAGGAAAGCGGAGACGGAAGCGTCGACCTTGGGCTGCGCTTCACTGTTGATCGGCGTGTAAGACGTTTGCTCCGTCAACACCTCCTGCGCGTGCTTGCCGAGATAGGCGTTGAGCAGCGCGTAGGATGCCTCCGTGTCCTTGGCGCCGACGGGGATCGTCATCTGATCCATCACCACCAGCCAGTCCTGCCAGGCCGGTGCGTATTTGGCGCCGTTCTTGACCGCGGTCATGGCGCGGCCTGTCCACATCATCAGCATGTCGGCCTCGCCGGATTCGGCGAGTTGCTGCGATTCTGCACCCGTCTTCCAGAAGATGGTATCGGGGCCGAGCTTGCGAACCACATCGATGGCCTTGTCGATATCGGCCACCGTCATCGCCTTGGGGTCCCCGCCGGCAACCTTGAACGCCTGTTCCAGCAAGCCACCGGTCGGGCTGCCGGAGCCGTCGATTCCGCGCACGCCGGGGAATTTCTGCGTGTCGAAGAAGTCGGCCCAGCTCTTGGGCGGATTGTCCTTGTACTTTTCGGTGTTGTACATCAGCACGACGCCGTAGTTCATCGCCGGCACCGAGCACTCGCCGACCTGGCCCTCGGGAATTTTCGAGACGTCGAGTTTGGTGAAGTCCAGCTTCTGGAACAGTTTGCCGCAATAGACATAAGGCGGCAGATCGTCGGTATCGACAACGTCCCATGTCACATTGCCGGACTCGACCTGCGCCTGCAGCTTGGCGATCTCGGTCGGGCCGTCATTGAGCAGCTTGACGCCCGACTTGTCCACGAACTCCTTGAGCGCTGCCGCCTGGCCGTCCTGGTAGATGCCGCCATAGGACACGAAAGTCAGGCTCTTGCCCTTCAGCGAGCCTTCGGCCACCTCTCCGGCAACCGGCTTCGATTGCGCGAGCGCGGCCGTCGCCGCCAGAAGCACGCCCAGGCACGCCGCATGTGCAAATTTCACTCTCATGTTCAACTCTCCCATTCCAGAGCTCGCATTTGTTCTCATTCACCCGGATGCGAGCGGTTTCCGGGCCTGTACTGATCGAGTTCCAGCGCGCCGGCGGTCGGCGGCGCGATGATCCAGAGCACCTCCGCCGGTGTGTCGCCGACATTGACCGTGCGGTGCGGCACCGAAGTCGCGTATTCGACGCTGTCGCCTTCGCGCATCAGATGGCGCTCGTCGGCAAGCGTCAGTTCGACGGTTCCCTTGAGCACCATGAACATCTCATGCTCGCCGCCATGCACATAGGCGTCGTCGCCGGTCGAGCCGCCGACCTCGAAATGCCCCGCATAAACCTCGAACTGATGGATCGGCCGCCGCGACAAAAGCATCTTGCGGCCTCGCACGCCGACGGGAACGACAGGCCGTTCCGCGCGCCTCAGCACCTTGTGCAACGGACGGCTGCTGCCCTCGAACAGGTCGTTGATGCCGAGATCGAGAGCGGCGGCGATCCTGAGCAGCGTGCCTGTGTTGGCGCCGCACAGATTGCGCTCGAGCTGGCTGATGAAGCTCGCCGTCGTGCCGGTCATGTCGGCCAACCGGCGCAGCGACACGCGCCTTGCCATGCGCAGCGCCTTGATGCGGGGACCGACGCCGCCCGCCTCAGGGGTGGCCGCGACCGTGCCATTCACCTCTTTCACCGTGGAGTCCGATACGCGTGGCATTGCCGCTCCCGTTTCACTTAACACCTTATTAAGTGGCGATAGCGTTGGCAAGCGCGGACGGCATGCCAAGATTTCGGCGCGCATCGATCCTGCCGGTCGCACCGGATCGGGCTGAAAACCGTCCTATGGCGGGAAATCCACCTTAGCGGCGATCCAGACATGAAAAAACCGACGTCAGCTTGCTTCTGACGTCGGTCATTTAGGTTTTGGGATCGTCGCACCCGGTCTTTCCGAGGAAAAACCGAGGTTGGTTCGATCCGACGCAGACCCGTGGGCGGGGGGCTTGGGGTTTACGAGCCGGTGCCGGACCGAACCGTCTCAGGCAACGCCGGTAAATTCGTCGGACATTGGGGCATGAGCGCGGATAAAAAATGGCGAGAATGTGGCGGAGCATCACCAATTCCAACATGTCGTTTGCAAACGTGACTGGACGCGACGGAAATGGCGCGGGTCCGCACCGCTTCGCCGGCACTTGCAATTCGATGGCGAAAGCGCCAACTTTGGTTGGCAAAGATTCATTTTTGAAGGATCGAGGCATGACCGATCATGGCGGCGGGACGGAGGATGGCGACGCATCCGCAATACTGATCCCGCTCCACGAGGCACGCCGTGCGCGCCTCGACCAGCCGGTGCGCTTCGAGCGGCGCGAACTGGACCAGATCCTGAAACTCTACGGGCGCATGGTCGCCGCCAATGAATGGCGCGACTACGCTATCGATCATCTCACCGACAGGGCCGTGTTTTCGGTGTTCCGCCGGGCCAGCGAGGTGCCGCTGTTCCAGATCGTCAAGGACCCGAAGCTGGCACGCAAACAAGGCGCCTTCGCCGTCATCGCCGCGGGCGGCCGCATCCTCAAGCGCGGGCAGGAGCTTGGCCGTGTGCTCGGCGTCTTCGACAGCAAGTTGAAGCTGGTCGAGGCCTGAAACAGCGGCGCAATTGCTTCGGTTGGCCTCAGTCTTGGGCTCATCTAAGCCATTACTTTTCTTGACGGAATTTCCGCTCCGGCAATGATTCCGGATCGGGCGGGGCGGATGCCCCGCCGTTCAGCGCCAGTTGCATGAACACCGTGTCCAGCCAGCGGCCGTGCTTGTAGCCGGAGCCTTCGAGGCGGCCGGAATGACGAAAGCCGAGCTTTTCGTGCAGCTTGACGGAAGCGCTGTCGGGATGGCCATCGCCGATCACCGCGACGATCTGGCAAAAGCCCGCAGCCTCGGCGGCCGCGATCAGGCTTTGCATCAGTTTGAGGCCGACACCCTGGCCCTTGGCATCAGGCGCGACATAGACGGAGTCCTCGACGACAAAGCGATAGGCCGGGCGCGGCCGGAAGGGACCGGCATAGGCATAGCCGAGCACGGCGCCATCCTTTTCCGCCACAAGGTAAGGGAAGCCGCCGGCCTGGAGCGTGTCGAATCGCGTGCCCATTTCGGCGCGACCTGGCGGCTCCAGCTCGTAGCTCGCCGTGCCGCGGGTCACAGCGTCGGCATAGATTTGCGTAATGGTGTCGAGGTCGGCCGCGCGTGCGGCCCGTATAACGATAGTGCTCATTCTTTATGCAGGCCTCTTTGTCTGCCTGCAATAACAGCAAAGGTCGGCGCAAAAGAAAAGGGCGGCCGTTGGGCCGCCCCTTCCAAACCCGATGGTCCAGTCAGACCATGACGCGGACCAGCCCTTAGCGGCGGTCGCCCATGAACTGGAGCAGGAACATGAACAGGTTGATGAAGTCGAGATAGAGCGTCAGCGCGCCCATGATGGCCTTGCGGCCAGCGACGTCGGAGGCGTCGCCCTCGAAATACATCTCCTTGATCTTCTGCGTGTCGTAGGCGGTGAGGCCGGCGAAGACCAGCACGCCGATCGCCGAGACGGCGAAGGACAGCGCCGACGACTGCAGGAAGATGTTGATGACCATCGCGATGATGATGCCGAACACGCCCATGATCAGGAACGAGCCCATCGCCGTCAGGTCGCGCTTGGTCGTGTAGCCGAACAGCGACAGCGCGCCGAAGGCCGCGGCGGTGGCGAAGAAGGTCTGCGAGATGCTGGCGGTGGTGTAGACCAGGAAGATCGACGACAGCGACAGGCCGACCAGGCCCGCATAGACCCAGAACGTCGTCTGCGCCGCCGACACGCTCATCGACTGGACGCGGAACGACAGGAACAGAACGGCGGCCAGCGGGGCCAGCATCACCAGCCAGCGCAGCGGCGAGCCGAAGATCGCGTAGCCGAACGAGGTCAGCATCTCGCCGCTCGGCAGCGTCGCGACAGCCGAGGCCGGATCGGTGGTTGTGGCCAGCATGATCGTGCCGACGGCGGCAAGACCAGTGATGAGGAGACCAAGCCCCATCAAATTGTAGACCTTGATCATATAGGCGCGCAGGCCCTGATCGATGTCGACGGCGGCGCCGGGCACGGCGCGCGTCTGATAGTTGCGAATGGGTTCAGCCATTGTGGTCCTCTATTGCTTCTGCCCCGTCCGGTGTCGGGTCCACCCGGACCCAGGCGCCGCTGGCGGGACTCCAGCATGCCTGCGGCGAAATATGATGGTTATTCGCGTCAAGAACAAGACCGTAACCGGGTGTAATGCTTCGTGAGGCACGCATGGCGCGGTTTTCCAGCCCTTTGGCCGCGAAACATTACGTCGATTTAACCAAATGCCGGCCGTCGGCGGGGTGGAACCGATGCGGACTCAGAGGTTTCGCAGCACGGGCGCTGCCTTGTGGCCGAGCACCCGCCAGGTGCCGGCGAGACCGATGCCGACGGTGATGACCAGCGCAAAGAGAATGGTCGCCACCGCCACTTCCGGCATGAAATGCGACGGCAATGTCATGATGCGGGCGACGACGAACCATGCGGCGGCACTGCCGGCGGCGAGCGCGAAGACCGCCGTGGCGAGGCCGATCAGCATGTATTCGAGCGAGAAGGCCGATATCAGCGTCAGCCGCGTCGCACCAAGCGTCTTCAGCACCACCGCGTCATGGATGCGCGCCCGGTTGCCGGCGGCGAGCGCGCCGGCCAGCACCAGCACCGACGCGATCAGTGCCACGCCGGCCGCCGCCCTGATCGCCGCGCCGAGCTGTCCGACCAGACGGTTGACGATGTCGAGCGCGTCCTTGACGCGCACCGTGGTGACTGCCGGGAAGGCGCGGGTGACGGCATTGAGGATGCGGGCGTCGTCAGCCGCGGTGGCGCTCTTTTCGGTCAGCGTCGCCACCCAGCCATGCGGCGCGCCGGCAAATGTGTTGGGCGAGAACACCATGACGAAGTTGATGCCCATCGTCTCCCATTCGACCTGGCGGAAATTGGCGATCCTGGCCGTGACATTGCGGCCGAGCACGTTGACGGTGACGGTATCGCCGAGCTTCAGCCCGATTTCCTTGCCTTCCTTGTCGGAAAACGAGACGAGCGGCTCGCCGGTATAATCGGCCGGCCACCAGTTCCCCTCGGTCAGCGTCGCGTTGTCCGGCTGCTTGGCCTCATAAGTCAGGCCGCGGTCGCCGCGCAGCACCCAGGCGCCCTCCGCCGGCACCCTGACCTTGTCGACGGCAACGCCGTTCAGCGCCATCACCCGGCCGCGCAGCATTGGCACCTTGGCAAGCGTCCCCTGCGGGGCCTCCTTGCTGATCAGACTGGAGAAGCCGTCGACATCGCTGCTCTGGATATCGACGAAGAAGAAGTTCGGCGCCCGCTCCGGCAGGCTGCCGGAGATCTGCCGCCGCAGATTGCCGTCGATCAGCGCCAGCGTCACCAGCAGCGTCAGCCCAAGCCCCAGCGACAGCACCACCGACGGCGTCAGCGCGCCCGGCCGATGGATGTTGCCGACGGCGAGCCTGAGCGCCACGAAGCGCACGCGCGGGCTCTTCCTTGCCGCCCATTGCACCAGCGCGCCGACCAGGCGCAGCACCAGAAAGGCGAAGATGGTGGCTCCGACGAAAATCGAAGCGATGCGCTGGTCGCCCGAAAACAGGATGGCGAGCGCTGCAAGAAGCACTGCGATGCCGAGCGCCGAAACGACATAGATAGCGCGTGGAAAACCGCGGCCTTCCAGTCCCATCTCGCGGAACAGCGCGGTCGCCGGCACATCGCGGGCGCGACCGAGTGGCAGCAGCGCGAAGGCCAGCGTCACCAGCAGCCCGAACAGCGCCGCCATGCCGAGAGCGCCGGGATAAAAGCCGCCTTGCGCCGGCACCGGAACGACCGACTGAAGCGCGGCGCTCGCGGCAAAGGGCATCAGTGCGCCGAGCACCAGACCTGCGGCGATGCCGAGGGCCGCGATCATCAGGATCTGCACGAGGTAAACGGCAAAGACGAAGCCGCCCGATGCGCCCAGGCTCTTGAAGGTGGCGATGACGCCGCGCTTGCCGTCGAGATAGGCGCGCACCGCGTTGGCGACGCCGACGCCGCCGACCACCAGCGCCGTCAGCCCGACCAGGGTCAGGAATTGCGAAAAGCGTTCGATGTTGGAAGAGAGCGCCGGGGCCGCATTGCTGCGCGTGCGGATCGACCAGCCGGACTCCGGGAAATCCTTGGCAGCCTTGTCCTGGATGGCCTTGAGCCGCGCCTCGTCGGCGTCGGGGGCCAGCCGGATCTTGTAGGAATTCTCGACGAGGCTGCCCGGCTGAACCAGCCCTGTCGCGACCAAGCCCTCGGTCGAGATCATCAGGCGCGGCGCGAAACCGAAACCTTCGGACACGGCATCGGGCTCGGTGACCAGCCTGGCGCGCAGTTCGAAGGTGGCGGTTCCGAGCTTCAGCCGATCGCCGAGCTTCACATGCAGCCGCTCGAACAGCAGGTCGGGCGCGGCCGCGCCGAAAACACCGAACTGTTCGCCAAACAGTTCCTGCTTCGTCAGCGCCGGCTCGGTTTCCAGGGCACCGTAAAGCGGATAGGCCTCGTCGACGGCCTTGGCCTCGACCAGCGCCTGATCGGAGCCGTCGGCAAGCCGCGCCATCGAACGCATGCTGACGGTTCTCGACACCGTGCCCAGCCCATCGAGGAAGCCGCGTTCGGCTTCGCTTGCGTCGCGCTGGTTAAGCTGGAAGCGCAGATCGCCGCCAAGCAGCGTCTGGCCCTGGTTGGCGACGCCGGCACTGATCGAACGGGCCACGGAATTCACGCCGCCGATCGCCGCGACGCCGAGCGCGATGCAGGCAAGGAAGATCAGGAAACCGGACAGGCCGCCGCGCATCTCGCGCAAGGAGAAGCGGACGGCGAGTTTTAACGTCCGCGCCGGTGACATCAGGCGATGGCCTTGGTCGGCGCCGGTGTCTCGATCCTGCCGGAGCGCATAGAGACCTGGCGCGAACAGCGCGCCGCGAGCGCCGGATCATGCGTGACCAGCACCAGCGTCATGCCGCGCTCGGCCGCCTTGGCGAACAAAAGGTCGGCGACCTGCCTACCGGTCGCCTGGTCGAGATTGCCGGTCGGCTCGTCGGCGATGAGGATGCGCGGCGATGGCGCAAGCGCCCGGGCGATCGCGACGCGCTGCTGCTCGCCGCCCGAAAGTTCGCCGGGATAGTGCGTCACGCGGTCGCTCAGACCGACGGCCGCCAGCTCGCGTTCCGCCACCGAGAACGGATCGGCATGACCGGCCAGCTCCAGCGGCACGGCGACATTTTCGAGCGCCGTCATATTGGGGATGAGATGGAAGGACTGGAACACGATGCCGATGTTTCGCCCCCGAAACGATGCGATCTGATCCTCGCTCTTGCCGTTGAGCAGCTCGCCGGCGATTCGTACCGTGCCCGAATCGACCCTTTCCAGACCTGCGAGAACCATGAGCAGCGTCGACTTGCCCGACCCCGACGGTCCAACGATGCCGGTCGCCTCGCCGCGCGCCACATCGAGGCTGACGCCCTTCAGCACATGGACGGACGAGGCGCCTTCGCCCAATGTCAGCGATACGTCTTTCAGCTCGATGACGGCTTCTGTCAAAATGAAAGCGTCCTATATGGAGATGAGGGCTCCGCCTGCGGGCCGTCGCCGGAAGAATTCTCTGTCATATGGGACCTGCCGCATGTCTTTCCAACGCAGAATTGCCGCAGGCCTGATCGTTTTCCTCGCCATTTGCGGCGCCATCTCGTCGGCACGCGCCGAGCCTTTCAAGATCGTCGGTTTCGGTGACAGCCTGATGGCCGGCTACGGCCTCGGACCCGACGAGGGTTTTACCGACAGGCTGCAGGCGGCGCTGCGCGCCAGGGGCAGGGATGTAACCGTCGCCAATGCCGGCGTTTCCGGCGACACCTCCAGCGGCGGGCTGGCGCGGCTCGACTGGTCGGTGCCGGACGGCACGCAGCTTGTCATCCTCGAACTCGGCGCCAACGACATGCTGCGCGGCGTTTCGCCCGATATCACCCGCAAGAACCTGGATACGATGCTGGCCAAGTTGAAAGAGCGCAAGATCGCCGTTCTGCTGGCCGGCATGCGCGCAGCGCCCAATCTCGGCGCCGACTATCAGAACGCCTTCGACGCCATCTTCCCGGAACTGGCTGCAAAATACGGCGTTACCTTGTACCCGTTCTTTCTCGACGGCGTAGCCGGCCAGTCCGCCCTGCAGCTTGAGGATGGCTTGCATCCGAACGCCAAGGGGGTCGCCCAGATGGTCGAGCGCATCCTGCCTGCGGTCGAGAAGGCCATCGCGGCGGCGCCGGGAGGATCGTAAGACGGGATAGGCCCTTTCCGTTGGGGAAATCTTTTTGACGAGACCTGTGACCAACAAACCTCTTGCCCCGCTTGATTATCGATGATTCGCTGGGGGCACAGTTCGATTCGAGGAAGGGAGGCTCTTCATGCCGCGTCTTTTCACCGCCCTCGAAATTCCGCGTGACGCCGCCCTTTCGCTGTCCCTGCTCAGGGGCGGCCTGCCCGGGGCCCGCTGGATCGACGTCGAGAACTATCATCTGACGCTGCGCTTCATCGGCGATGTCGAAGGCCATGTCGCCGACGAGATCGCCAACGCGCTCGACCGCGTCCACCGCCCCTCCTTCCCGCTGACGCTGGCGGGCGTCGGCGCTTTCGGCCAGAGGAAACCCCATGCCGTATGGGCCGGGGTCTCTGCCTCGCCGGATCTCTCGGCGCTTCAGGCTGAAATCGAGCGCATCTGCCAGCGGCTCGGCATTCCGGCCGATCCGCGCAAGTTCATGCCGCATGTCACACTGGCCCGCCTGCGCAATTCGAGCCCGCTGGACGTCGCCCAATATCTTTCGGCGCGCGGCAATTTTTCGACATTGCCGTTCCGCATCAGCCGGTTCGTCTTGATGTCGTCGCGCGATTCGGTCGGCGGCGGCCCCTACATCGTCGAGGAAGCCTGGCCGCTGTCGGGCGCCGATACGCGCGCGGCAAGCCGCGTCGCCAGCGCCTCCGACGCTTCGCGGATCATGCGGTAGACCTCGGCGAAGGCTTCCTCGCCGTCGTGATAGGGATCCGGCACGTCGCGCGCCTTTCCCTGCGCAAATTCCAGGAACAGGTGGATGCGGTCGCGCACGCCGGCGGGCGCCAGCGTCTTCAGGTCGGCGACGTTCGACCTGTCCATGCCGAAGATCAGGTCGAAACGCGAGAAATCCTCGGGCGCGATCTTGCGTGCCCGCAGTTCCGATATGTCGATGCCGTGGCGCGACGCGATGGCGATCGAACGCCGATCAGGGGCGGAGCCCGCCTCCCAGTCGCTGGTTGCGGCCGAATCGAGCACTATGTCCCGGCCCAGTCCACGTTCCGTCAGCACGGAACGAAGCACGCCTTCCGCCAGCGGCGAGCGGCAGATGTTGCCCAGGCAGACGAACAGAATGGATTTTATGGGCTTCGTGCTCATCGATCCGGCGCTATGGTGAAAGTCATCTTCGAAATAGCACAGGAACCGGACATGACGAGAGAGAAACTTGGCAAGGAAGCCATCATCGCGGCGCTGACAGACCTCGAAGGCTGGTCGCTGGCTGCGGATGGCGCTTCCATCAAACGGACGTTCACCTTCAGGAATTTCTCCGAAGCCTTCGCCTTCATGACCCGTGTCGCGCTTGCGGCCGAGAAGATGGACCATCATCCCGACTGGTCGAATGTCTACAAAACCGTCGACGTGACGCTGAACACGCACGATGCCGGCGGCGTCACGACGCTTGACATCGAGTTGGCGAAGAAAATGGACCGCTTTGTTGGCTAGGGTAATTCATAGGTGCGGCAACCCCGGCTTCGTCAGCCACGGGCGAAGCGGACGCGCAGACCCGAGGATCCATGCCGCGACGTTGACCAAGGGGTGCAGTCGAGCAGAATTCAGCACCGCTGCGTCGCTCTTGAGTCGCGGCATGGATTCTAGGGTCTGCGCCGCGTCGCTTCGCTCCTTGCTTCGCCCTAGAATGACGACGGGAGGTGCGTTTGCCGCCGAACTCCAAGGGAGGACGACTGCCAGCGGAGTGTCCGCCAGGCCGGCATCACCTGATCCGCAGGACAGCACGCTAAAGACTGATTCCGATTTTCAGGCCAGCGATCTCCCAAGCTCTTGCAGCAAGCGTCGGGTTTCACCACATTTTGCCCCGCGGCCATGCGCAGGCAAGCGCATGAGCCCGCAAGGAGAAATTGATGGCGCAAAAATCCGGTTTTGATTTCTTCGGCTTTGGCGACAGGCTGGGCGGTGAGGGCGAGGTGCGCGAGAAATTCTGGCGCACGGCCAAGAAGGCCGCGCGGCAGATCCCGTTCATGGAAGATGTCGTCGCGGCCTATTACTGCGCCATGGACAAGAACACGCCGCTGCGCGCAAAAGGCATCCTGGTGGCGGCACTCGGTTATTTCGTCCTGCCGGTGGATATGGTCCCCGATTTCGTCCTCGGCCTCGGCTTCACCGACGATATCGCCGTGCTCACCGCCGCGATCACCGCCGTCAGCGCCCATATCACGCCGGCGCACCGGCAGGCCGCCAAGGACGCCATATCGGACAGGGGCTGAGCCCTGGAACCGGCCTCCGCGCTCTGGACACCAGCGTTCAGAGGGCTTGTGGAAAAGTCAAACTCTTGCCGCTTTCATGCCCTCCAAGTCGCCGAAGGGACATCGCGCCAGCCGCTTGAAAGGCGGCGGCGCGAAGACGGCGGCGGTTTCCTGGGGTGAGCGTCCTTTTCTCAGAGGTAATTCACCGTTTGGTAACCCAGATTAAATCAAAATGAAGCGACGGCAGGACGCCACGCGGCCCGCCTCCGCACCATTTGGAATACGGGAAAAACGATGCGCGGATTGATTGCTACAGTTTCGAGCCTGGTCCTGGTGGCCTTCGCAGCGCCGGCGATGGCGCAGCAGGCGACCAAGATCGGCCAGCACAATGCCTGGGGCACCTACAGCTACCAGGCATCGGGCGGCAAGGTCTGCTATGTCCTCACCGTGCCGACCGACAAGCAGCCGCCGACGCTCGACCATGGCGACATGTTCTTCTTCGTCAGCCAGCGGCCCGGCCAGCAGGTGTCCTACGAGCCGCAATTCATCGCCGGCTACACCTTCCAGGAAAACTCCAAGGCCACCGTCACCATCGACAAGAAGACGTTTTCGATGTTCACGCGCGGCAAGTCGGCCTGGGTCGAGAACGCCGCCGAGGAGCCGGTGCTGATCGCCGCCATGAAATCCGGCACCGACATGAAGGTGCAGGCCAAGTCCGGCCGCGGCAACACCACCTCCTACGTCTTCTCGCTGAAAGGCATCTCGGCGGCGCTGTCGTCGATCGCCAACTGCAAATAGTCGAAATTTCGCTTTGAACAGAGAGGCCGGACCCTTGAGTCCGGCCTTTGTTTTTCACGCCGGACCTGGTTCCGGCGCCGCCTCCGCCCTGCGCCGGCGGATGGCTTCCGCGATGAAGACGCGCGACAGCGCATGATAGAGCGGCTCGCGCGAGATCATGCGCGCCGTGCCGTAGCCCAGCATCGAGGCCAGCATCAGCGCGATGACATTGTCGTGATTGCCGGTCATCTCCAGGATGATGACGAAGGCCGTCATCGGCGCCTGCACGACGCCGGCGAAATAACCGGCCATGCCGAGCAGCGCGGCCGCACCCGTGCTGGCGCCGAAGACGAGGCCGAGCGAGCTGCCGATGCCGGCGCCGACCGAAAGCGAAGGCGCAAAGATGCCGCCCGGAATGCCCGAGACCATCGACAGCAGCCCGGCAAGGAACTTCTCGGCGAAGAAGAACCAGGGCAGCGGCGTGCCTTCAACGGCGCCGCGCGCCTGCGCGTAGCCGGTGCCGAAGGTCAGGCCGCCCGAGGCGATGCCGATCGCCGCGACGCCGAGCCCGCAGATGGCGGCGACCAGCAGGACGCGCCGCAAGGGCTGCCCCGTGTTCCAGCGCCGGATCCGGCGCGTCGCCTTCAGCGCCAGGAGCGAGAACAGCGCGCCGAAGCCGCCGCCGATGACCCCGCAGGCAATGACAAGCGGCCACTCGGCGGCAAACGAGATTGTCTCCTTCGAGACGCCGAAATAGGTGTAGTTGCCAAGCAGGCCGAGCGAGGCGATGCCGGCCAGGATCACCGCCGTCAGCACCAGCCCGTTGGTCCGCGCTTCGTAGGTGCGGCCCATTTCCTCGATGGCGAAGACGATGCCGGCCAGCGGCGTGTTGAAGGCGGCCGCGATGCCGGCGGCCGAGCCGGCCAGGATCAGGCCGCGCGCCTGCGCCATGCCGCCCCAGCGTGCCGCCTGCAGCATCAACGACGCGCCGACCTGCACGGTCGGTCCCTCACGGCCGATCGAAGCGCCGCAGAACAGGCCGACCAGGGTGAGCGCGATCTTGCCCGCGACCAGCTTCAGCGACAGGATGTGGCCACGGTCGTCGTCGTCGCGCAGATGCCGCGCCGCGATCGCCTGCGGAATGCCGCTGCCTTGCGAGCCAGGGAAGAAGGCTTGCGCCAGCCAGGCACACAGCACGAAGCCGAGCGGCGTGATCGCCAAAGGTAGGTAGAAGCGCCAGCCGCCGTCATCGCCGGTCATGGCATGGAACAGCACCTGCGCCTTGTCGGCGAGCACCGCGAACATAACGCTGATCATGCCGATGCAGATCGCGCCGGCCCAGAACACCAGCCGCGGCTGCCACACCCGGCGAGAGCCCCACATCGCGCGCGAACGCCGCAGCAAGGGGTATTTTCGCACTGTACCGGCCATGTCTGTCCTCTCGACGGAGCCCCAGCCCTAACACAGGCATGGCCTCGATCAAGCGTTCGCATCAGACGTGAAATGGAAGACGGACGTGGAGCAAAAGTCCATGGCTGTGGTTGGCACCATGAACAAGGAACCATCAGCTATGTCCGGTTCGGCGCAATGATCGTCGTTTCCGCATTGATCATGAGACACCCTCGACACCGACAGGTGGATATCTCGACCTGCGTGTGCTGAGTGGTCTGCGGGAACAAGGCTCGGATGGGCTCCCGCCGACCTTCGGGCCGGCGGGAATATCGATCGACGGCAGGCCTCACATGGCCATTTTTTCGCATTCCGCCTGAGCCTTCTTGGTCGACGTGTCGATCATGAAGGCTTTGCCCTTGGCGTCGGTCATCATCATCATGCAGTGCTTGATCGGCTTTGCCATCTTCATCATCTCGGCACTCATTTTCGCGTCCGGCGTCATGGTGCCCATATGCCCGTCCGGCATGATTGCCGTGACTTGCCCTGCCTTCATCATTGTCATTGTGCCCATCGCGTCTTCGGCAAATGCCTGCGAGGCGGAAAGGCCGACGAAGCTGGCAATGACCGCGAGCTTGATAGAGTTCATCGTGCATACTCCCATTTGTCGGGGCATGGTTGCCCGATTCAGGGTTCGAACGCGCGGTGAGAACCGTTACTTCAACACGATCAAGTGATCCGTTTTTAGTCGAAAAGCACGGACCGCAGGTCTGACCGGCCGGTGCATCTGTCAATCGGTCGGCGCACGGATCGCCTCGCCATCGCATGACTCCGCGGCCAAGCTGTGCTATGGGCCGCGCTTCATATCAGGCCGATGGATGAAATCGGCCGCAAACCGCTTATATCAGTGCAACCATGACCCTTTCATTCGACCTCACCGCCGAAGGCGCCCGCGACGCGTTGCGCGCCCGCGCGATACAGCCGGAAAAGCCGTCGCTGATCGGCCTGACGCGCGCCGAACTGGGCGAGGCGCTCGTCGCGTCCGGCATCGTGCCGGAGCGCCAGGCAAAAATGCGTGCACAGCAGCTCTGGCACTGGATGTATGTGCGCGGCGTCTCCGATTTCGCCGGCATGTTCAACATTTCCAAGGATCTGCGCGCCGAACTCGACAGGCATTTCACCGTGGCGCGGCCCGAGATCGTCGAGGAGCAGGTCTCCGCCGACGGCACGCGCAAGTGGCTGTTCCGCTTCCCGCCGCGCGGCGCCGGTCGCCCGGTCGAGATCGAGACTGTCTACATCCCCGAGGAAGGCCGCGGCACGCTCTGCATCTCCTCGCAGGTCGGCTGCACGCTGACCTGCTCCTTCTGCCACACGGGCACGCAGAAGCTGGTGCGCAACCTGACTGCCGAGGAAATCCTCGCCCAGTTGCTCACCGCGCGCGACCGGCTCGGCGATTTCCCCGACCGCGACACGCCCGACGGCGCCATCGTGCCGGCCGAGGGCCGCAAAGTGTCCAACATCGTCATGATGGGTATGGGCGAGCCGCTCTACAATTTCGAGGCGGTCAAGAAGGCGCTGCTGATTGCTTCCGACGGCGACGGCCTTTCGCTGTCGAAGCGCCGCATCACGCTGTCGACCTCAGGCGTGGTGCCGGAGATTTTCCGCACCGGCGAGGAGATCGGCGTCATGCTCGCCATCTCGCTGCACGCCACCAATGACGATCTGCGCGACCTTCTGGTGCCGATCAACAAGAAATATCCGCTCAAGGAGCTGATCGCCGCCTGCCGCGCCTATCCCGGCCTGTCGAACGCCAGGCGCATCACCTTCGAATATGTGATGCTGAAGGACGTCAACGATTCCCTCGACGACGCCAAGGCGCTGGTCAAGCTGCTCAGGGGCATTCCGGCCAAGATCAACCTGATCCCGTTCAACCCCTGGCCCGGCACCAACTACCAGTGCTCGGACTGGGAGACGATCGAGAAATTCGCCGACTACATAAATAACGCCGGCTATGCCTCGCCGATCCGCACGCCGCGCGGCCGCGACATCCTCGCCGCCTGCGGCCAGCTCAAATCGGAATCGGAGCGCATGCGCAAAGTCGACCGGCTGGCGCTGGAAGCCATGATGATCGCGGGGCACGGCGAGGCGTGAGGCGTCTCGTCGCCGGGCTCAAGCGCTTCGTCTTCATAGCAGTCGGCTATATCGCCGCCGTGCTGACCTCGATCCTGGTGCCTGTGCTGCTGATCGCTCTTCTGGAAGGGCTCGAATATGGCAACTGGTCCATCGTTTTCGCATTCGACTGGCTGGTTTCCTTCCCGCTCGCGGTAGCGACGGTGGCGGTCTGCGCGCTGTTGATCGTCGGCCCCGCGATCTTCATGGCCGAACGCTTGTCGCTTCGGGGCTGGTTCTACTTCGCGGCCACGGGCGCGATCACGTCCATCGCATTCGGGGTTCTTGTCCCGGGCTCGGCCGGAGGGTTTGTTTTCAACCCGGGCTTTCTCGGGTTCCTGGCCACCGCCGGCATTGCCGCCGGTTCGGTCTACTGGTTTCTGGCCGGGCGCAAGTCCGGCCATCCCTTACGCCGGGATTCGCAATGACCCGTCTCGTCGCCTATATCGTGCGCCTTGCCGTCATCCTGTTCGGCTATGCCGTCGCCGCGCTGGCGGCCAGCGCGTTCCTCAATGTCCTGTTCCTGGCCTCCCTCGGCTACACGCCGGCGCATGCGGAGCCGGCGGCGACCGCCTCGCTCTATTTCTCGATCCCCTTCGTCGCGCTGTTTGCCGCCTATTTCGCCTTCATGCCGGCGGCCCTCGTGATTCTGATCGCCGAGATTCTCGGCCGGCGCGATTGGCTGTTCTATGCGCTGGCCGGTGCGATCGTCGCCGCCGTCTTCCTCGGCTTCGCCGACCAGATGGGCGACACGCCATTCGCCGTCACCGAGCCGCGCGCCATGGCCGCCGTCATCGGCGGCGGCATGGTCGGGGGCATCTTCTATTGGCTCAGCGCCGGGCGCTGGGCCGGAACCTGGTGGAAAGCCGAACCCTGACCTCGAACCGAGCGCCCACGTAAGCAGGGAGCTTTGCTGACCTCCGGTTCGGAAGAGATCAGCAGCGAACAGCAAAATCCTACTTCGCCTGGGCAGTCAGGATTTTGAGCGCGAACGCGGAAAACACGCCGGCGAAGAGATAGTCGACCACCCGCGTCACGCGCGGGCTGGCCTTCATCGCCGCCGAGAATTTCTCCGCCGCCAGCACCATCGGGGTCGTCACCGGGGTCGAGAGCACGACGAACATGGCGCCGAGGAAGAACAGCTTTCCCGGCGCGTGCGGATCATGCGCGGAGACGAATTGCGGCAGGAAGGTCATGAAGAACAGGATGATCTTCGGGTTGAGCAGGTTGACGCCCAGCCCCACCATCCAGCTCCGGAACAGCGAGATTTGCGGGCCCGTCTTCTTCTCCGGCGAGAAGGCCGAACCCTTGGTGATCGCCTGCCAAGCCAGGAAGACGAGATAGCCGGCGCCGAAGATCTTCAGCACGAAGAAGGCCATCGGCGAGGCGACGATCAGCGCCGAGACGCCGACCACCACCAGCGTGGTGTGGATCAGCGTGCCGCACAGCGCCCCCGCCATCGAGGCGAAGCCTGCGGCGCGGCCCTGGCTCAGCGTGCGCGAGACGAACAGCGTCATGTCCGGCCCCGGCGTGATCGCCAGGATGACCGTGGCGATGGCGAACTGGATCAGCGTTGCGGTGTCGGGAATGAAGGACATGGTAGGCCCGTTGACTTTCGATACGCAGCTATAATGAACGGGGCCTGCCGTTGCCAGCGGCTGTGCGACGGAAAGGATGATCCAGCTGTCCCGTATGCCTGTTTCTCCGCGCCTTGCCCCGTTCATCCCTTGCGGTGACCGGAAACGGCGTGATACCTCGCCGGCCGAGAACTCTTGTCGCGGAAACAGCAAATGTCGAAAACAAAAGACGTCAAGAAGGTCGTGCTCGCCTATTCCGGCGGCCTCGACACATCAATCATCCTGAAATGGCTGCAGACCGAGCTCGGCGCCGAGGTCGTCACCTTCACCGCCGACCTCGGCCAGGGCGGCGAATTGGAGCCGGCGCGCCGCAAGGCCGAGATGATGGGCATCAAGGACATCCGCATCGTCGACGTGCGCGAGGAATTCGTTGCCGACTTCGTCTTCCCGATGTTCCGCGCCAACGCCGTCTACGAAGGGACCTATCTGCTCGGCACCTCGATCGCCCGGCCGCTGATCTCGAAACACCTCGTCGAGATCGCAAAGGAGACCGGCGCCGACGCGATCGCCCACGGCGCCACCGGCAAGGGCAATGACCAGGTGCGCTTCGAGCTTTCGGCCTATGCGCTCAATCCCGATATCAAGGTCATCGCGCCCTGGCGCGACTGGTCGTTCAAGTCGCGCACCGACCTCATCAACTTCGCCGAGCAGCACCAGATTCCGGTGCCGAAGGACAAGAAGGGTGACGCGCCGTTCTCGGTCGACGCCAATCTCCTGCATTCCTCTTCCGAGGGCAAGGTGCTTGAGGACCCGTGGAGCGAGCCGCCGGAATTCGTCCATCAGCGCACCGTCTCGCCCATGGACGCGCCGGACAAGGTCACCGAGATCGAGATCGAGTTCCTGAAGGGCGATCCGGTCGCGCTCGACGGCAAGAAGCTGTCGCCGGCAACCATGCTCGCCGCCCTCAACGATCTCGGCCGCGACAACGGCATCGGCCGGCTCGACCTCGTCGAGAACCGCTTCGTCGGCATGAAGTCGCGCGGCGTCTACGAGACCCCCGGCGGCACCATCCTTATCGCTGCCCACCGAGCCATCGAATCGATCACGCTCGACAGGGGAGCTGCCCACCTCAAGGACGAGTTCATGCCGCGCTACGCCGAACTCATCTACAACGGCTTCTGGTTCGCGCCCGAGCGGCTGATGCTGCAGACGATGATCGACAAGAGCCAGGAGGATGTCGAAGGTACGGTGCGTCTGAAGCTCTACAAGGGCAATGTCATCGTTACCGGCCGCAAGTCGAAGAAGACGCTCTATTCCGACGCGCTGGTGACCTTCGAGGACGACCGCGGCGCCTACGACCAGAAGGACGCCGCCGGCTTCATCCGCCTCAATGCGCTGAGGCTGCGCACGCTCGCCGCACGCAACCGCCGGGACTGACCACTCTGCCAGTCAGCGAACAGGAACCCCGGCAACGCGGCCGGGCTTTCTGCTGAAAAGCAATTCCAGGAAAAGTGTGTACGGTTTTCCCGGGAAAAGCGCGTAGCGCTTTCCCTTGGGAATCGCGCAAAAAACAAAGACATAGAGCGGTTCGCCGTCTCCGTGAAACGGTGAACTGCCCTAACGATTACTCGCCATCGATTGCGGTGGCGATACGGGCGATGGCCTGTTGATAGACACTCGCCGAGTTCCAGCCGGCAATTGCACCCATATTCGCCTGAGCGCTCGCGCCGGCCTGCCAGCCATGCGCCTTGAGGAAGTTGGCCGTGGAAGCCAGCGCGGTGCTCTTATCGCGCAGGTTTCCGCTGCCCACTCCATATTTCAGGACATTTCCGGGCAGGAACTGCGTATGGCCGATCTCGCCATGCATGGCCCCGACCGACGAGGCGGTCAACGTTCCGCGATCGACCAGCTTCAGGGCCGCAATGGCATGCGGCTGAAAATAGTCCGGACGGCGGCAGTCATAGGCAAGCGTCAAAATGGCGGACACCGTGTTCTGGTTGCCCATAGAGGCGCCGAAGCCCGTCTCCATGCCCCAGATGGCAAGCAGCACGCCCGGCGAGACGCCGTAGGTCCTTTCGATCTTGTCGAACAGCGCCGCATTCGATTTCTTCAGCGCCCGGCCCTTGGAAATGATCGCCGCCCCGCCGCGGCGCTTCATGAAGGCTTCCACCGAGCCGCTGAAAGCCTTGTGGATGGCGCGGTCCGCGGAAATGGTCCTGGTCGCGTAGGTCGCGCCGGCCAGGGCCGCCAGTCCTCTCGAACCCACGCCCTCGGCCCTGGCCTCCGCTGCGAAGTCCTGCTTCCAGGCATCGAAGCCGGCTCCGGTCTTGCCACAGCTGGCCGCCGCCTGTGCGCCCGTCGCCAGCGCAAGCATCGCCACCACAGTGGCCGCTGCAAACATCTTACCTTTGGCAAGAAATGCCATGTTGTTCTCTCCTGGTTGCCTGAATCACGTCCCGGCCGGAATTTGCCAGTGAAACGCGCACTTGTCACTGTCGCGCGCGCAAGCTGGCCAATGGAAGGGAATTTGCCTACGATCAAGCAAATATTGTGGCAAGAACCACCCATGGCCTGACGATCCTTGCGCCATGTTGCTCAATGACGTCACAGTGGGGAACGACGTCTGTCGGCCGGCGTTTTTTGCACGATGCGCCTTCCCCCTGTTCCGTGGTCCGAGACCGAGATGAAACTCTTCGACTGTCCTCATTGCGGCCATCGTCTCTATTTCGAGAACGCCCGGTGTCTGAACTGCTCCAGTGCCGTCCTCTACGATCCGCAGCGCGCCCGCTTTGCCCTGTCCGGTGCCGACGGCGGCTCCCCATGCGCCAATGCCGACGAATGCGCCTGCAACTGGATGGCCGAGCCGGGACAGCCCTTCTGCCGCGCCTGCGCCCTCAACCAGCTGATCCCGGACCTCTCCGTCGACGGCAACCGCCGCCGCTGGATACGCGTCGAGGCGGCGAAGAAGCGCGCGGTCTATTCGCTGCTGGCTTTCGGACTGCCGGTGACGCCCAAGCAGAACCCCGCCGACGAGGCCGGCCTTGCCTTCGACTTCCTTGCCGATCCGATCGGCGGCGGCCCGGGCGGCGAGCGTATCCTCACCGGCCACGACAATGGCCTGATCACCCTCAACGTCGCCGAAGCCGACTCCGCCGAGCGCGAAAGGCGGCGCGTTGAAATGGGCGAGAATTATCGCACCTTGCTCGGCCATTTCCGCCACGAGCTCGGCCACTATTACTGGGACCGGCTGATCCGCGACAATCCGCAAAGGCTTGACGCCTTCCGCGCGCTGTTCGGCGACGAGCGCACCGGCTACGAGCAGGCATTGAAGAACCACTACGCCAATGGTGCCCCACCCGACTGGCAGCAACGCCACATCTCGCCCTATGCCACCTCTCATCCCTGGGAGGACTGGGCCGAAAGCTGGGCCCACCACCTGCACATCACCGACACGCTGGAAATGGTCCATGCGTTGAACTTCCCGCTCGGCCGGCTGGAGACGGTGGAAGCCAACGAATTGCCCCAGGGCGACACCGGGGGCATGCTACAACCAGCGCCGTCCGAACCGACACCCGCTCCCGAACCGTTCGAAAAGATCCTGTCGCGCTGGCTGGTGCTGTCGGAAGCCTCCAATTCCATCAATCGCTGCATGGGTCTGCCCGACCTCTACCCCTTCGTCATCTCGGATGTCGCGGCGCGCAAACTGGCCTTCGTTCACGACCTTCTGACCGGCCTGCCGCAAGAAACGGGAACAAATCGTGAGTTGGCTTCAACATTTTAGCTGGAACGCATGCGCCGCTCTCCCGTTTTCGCTGCCGAGGGACCATGAAACGGAGAGAAACCATGAAATCCGTATTGTTTCCCGCGGTCGCCGGAATGCTCACGCTCTTCTCGGGCGCCGCCATGGCCGACACCCCCGTCTCCGCAATCACCGATCTCAATGTCCGCGCTGGCCCGGGCCCGCAATATCCTGTCATCGGCGTGCTCGCCGCCGGCCAGTCGGCGACGCTCAATGGCTGTATCGAAAACAGCAAATGGTGCACCATCGCCGAAGCCGGTGGCCAGGGCTGGGTCTATTCGGACTATGTGACGGCTGATTTCGGCGGCAACCGGGTCGTGTTGACGCGACGTCCGCTCGGCTCCAGCGTCGCCGTCGTGTCGCCGCCCGAGGGCTATTCCACCGACTACACCGGCTCGATCATCGCCGGCGAGCCGGTCGAGGACGCCATCCCGCAGCCTCCCGCCGAAGTCAGGACCTATGTCGACACGCATCGCGTCGACCCTGTCTATCTTGAGGGCGAGGTGGTCACCGGGGCCGTTTTGCCCGAGAGTGTCGAACTGCGCGAGATCCCCGATTACGACTACCGCTACGTCTATGTGAACGGCCAGCCGGCGCTGATCGACCCGCAGACGCGGCGCATCGTCTATGTGGTCCGCTGAGGCGGATAGGACACGGGGTTAATCATCGGAGCATGCCTTTCGCCTGCCGGCAGGCAGGCGAGGGCGGCGCGAATGCGCCGAAGGCTGGCGGGGCGTATCGAATAGGAATGATTGCGCAGAACCGCCCGATCCCATAGATCATGCGACGCGAAGCACCAGCTTGCGAGAGAGCGTGATATCGGACCCTGCCGCCTTCGAGCACTATCGAAACACAGCCAACGAAAAGACGACCCTGCCGCGCCTGCTTCTCGGGACCGGGATCGTCGTCCTGTTCTGGGCCGCGTCGACGGGGGTCGTGCTGCTGGGCGGCACCTATGCCTTTTTCGCCTGGCGGACAGCGCAAGGCGCGGCTGCGCCCGCCGGCGGCATGCAGGGTTTCCTTGCGTCGCCAATCGGCATTCTCACCGCGCTCGCGTCTTTCGCCGGCATCTGGATCGGCTTGTGGATCGCCATGCGCTGGGTGCATGGCGAGAAGCTGTCGGCGCTCCTCGGCAACAGCCGTCGCATTTCGCGCTCGGGTTTCATCAAGGGACTGGTCGCGGTGTTGGTCACGTCGCTCGTGTCCGAGGTCCTGCTCTACCTGATGCAGCCCGAGATCGCGCGCGGCTCGATCGCCCTGTCGTCCTGGCTGCTGTTCCTGATCCCGATCCTGGCGCTCACTTTTCTGCAGACGTCATCGGAAGAGGTGCTGTTCCGAGGTTACCTGCTGCGCGGTCTTGCCTACCGGTTCAGGAGCCCGTTCGTCTGGGCGCTGCTGCCGGGCCTGCTGTTCACCTCGCTGCACTGGAGCGCGAACGCCTCGGCCGCCATCAACGCCTGCGTGCTGGTCTCGATCGCCGCTTTTGCACTGCTTCTGACGCTCGTCGTCTATGCCACCGGCAATCTCGGCGCGGCCCTCGGCGCCCATCTCGGCAACAATCTGACCGGCTTCCTGCTGATCTCGCATCAGGAGAGCTACAATTCCTTCGCCTTGTTTACCGCCAGACCACTCGAAGGGCCGGGCTGGGCGACGTCGGACGCGGTCCTCATCGCCATGATTGGCATCGCCTGCAGCCTGCTGACGGCCCTGCTGCTTTTGCATCCGCGCTCGCCGCTGAGCGTCTCGGCCGAACCTGCAGACGCAACGAAGGCGACTTGATTGCTGCGCGGGGAGACCGGCGGAACGGTCCTTGTCTTGACTCCGCGGCCGTTTTCCTGTCTACAGCCCCGAATTCCGCGACGAGTATCCCTCCGAGCAAGCCGACCAAGACGCCGAAGCCTCTTTGAGGCCAAGTGCTGTAAACAGATCCTGGAGGCCAACACCCGGCAGCGCTGTGCGCCCCCGGGTGCTTTTTGGTTTTGGCTTTTGCTTGCCACGAGACTTGGACACTTGGCGCGAACGCATTACCTCTCGGGCACCATCCGGTTGCCAGGGAAAAGGAAACAGAATGTTTGAATCACTTCAGGAGCGCCTTGGCTCCATCCTGAACGGCCTGACCGGCCGCGGCGCGCTGTCGGAGGCGGATGTCTCGGCGGCGCTCCGCGAGGTGCGCCGTGCGCTGCTCGAGGCCGACGTGGCGCTGGAAGTGGTGCGCTCCTTCACCGACAAGGTGCGCGAGAAGGCGGTCGGCGCGGCGGTGCTGAAGTCGATCAAGCCCGGCCAGATGGTCGTCAAGATCGTGCATGACGAGCTGGTCGACATGCTCGGCGCCGAAGGCGTCGCCGTCGACCTCAACGCACCGGCGCCTGTCGTCGTCATGATGGTCGGCCTGCAGGGTTCCGGCAAGACGACGACCTCGGCCAAGATCGCCAAGCGGCTCACCGAGCGTCAGAACAAGAAGGTCCTGATGGCCTCGCTCGACACGCGGCGCCCCGCCGCGCAGGAGCAGTTGCGCCAGCTCGGCGAGCAGGTCAAGGTGGCGACGCTGCCTGTCGTCGCCGGCCAGAACCCGGTCGATATCGCCAAGCGCGCCGTGCAGGCGGCCAGGCTCGGCGGTCACGATGTGGTCATCCTCGACACTGCCGGCCGCACCCATATCGACGAGCCGCTGATGGTCGAGATGGCCGACATCAAGAAGGTGTCGGGCCCGCACGAGATCCTGCTGGTCGCCGACTCCTTGACCGGCCAGGACGCCGTCAACCTCGCCAAGAGCTTCGACGAGCGCGTCGGCATCACCGGGCTGGTACTGACCCGCATGGACGGCGACGGCCGTGGCGGCGCCGCGCTCTCGATGCGCGCCGTCACCGGCAAGCCGATCAAGCTGATCGGCACCGGCGAGAAGATGGACGGGCTGGAGGAATTTCATCCCAAGCGCATCGCCGACCGCATTCTCGGCATGGGCGACATCGTTTCGCTTGTCGAAAAAGCCGCCGAGAACATCGACGCCGAGCAGGCGGCGGCGATGGCCAAAAAGATGCAGTCGGGCAAGTTCGACCTGAACGACCTCGCCCAGCAGCTTCAGCAGATGTCGAAAATGGGCGGCATGGGCGGCATCATGGGCATGATGCCCGGCATGGGCAAGATGAAGGACCAGATGGCCGCCGCCGGTCTCGACGACAAGATGTTCGGCCGCCAGCTCGCCATCATCTCTTCGATGACCAAGGCCGAGCGCGCCAACCCCGACATTCTCAAGCACTCGCGCAAGAAGCGCATCGCCGCCGGCTCCGGCACCGACGCGGCCGAGATCAACAAGCTCTTGAAGATGCATCGCGGCATGGCCGACATGATGAAGGCGATGGGCGGCAAGGGCAAAGGCGGCGGCCTGATGCGCGGCATGATGGGCGGGCTCGCCTCCAAGATGGGCCTCGGCGGCATGATGCCCGGTGGCATGGGCGGCATGCCTGACCTCTCCAAGATGGATCCCAAGCAGCTCGAAGCCTTGCAGAAGCAGGCGCAGGCCGCCGGCATGAAGGGCCTGCCCAGCGGCCTTCCCGGCGGCGGTGGCCTGCCCGGCTTGCCCGGCGGCATGAAGCTTCCCGGACTTCCCGGTCTCGGCGGCGGTGGTCTGCCTGGCCTCGGCAAGAAGAAGTGAGGACGCGATGAACGAGGAAAAGGACATGGCGGACGCCCGCACCATCCTGGCCGGCTACCGTGCTTCGATCGACAACATTGATGCCGCCCTCATCCACATGCTGGCCGAGCGCTTCCGCTGCACCAAGGCGGTCGGCCTGCTCAAGGCCGAGCATGGCTTGCCGCCGGCTGACCCGGCGCGCGAACAGCAGCAGATCGCCCGTCTTCGCCAGCTGGCGGACGATGCGCATCTCGACCCGGATTTCGCGGAGAAATTCCTCAATTTCGTCGTCCGCGAAGTGATCCGCCACCACGAACAGATCGCCGCTGCCAACGGCGTGACGAAAACCGGCTGAAGACAAGGATTTAGCCGCAACCCTACCAACGAAATCAGAGCTTTTAGGAGATAAGAAATGGCACTGAAGATCAGACTGGCCCGCGCTGGCTCGAAGAAGCGTCCCTACTACCACGTCGTCGTCGCCGACGCGCGCTCGCCGCGCGACGGCCGTTTCATCGAGTCGCTCGGCTCGTGGAACCCGCTGCTGCCGAAGGACGGCGAGCGCGTCAAGGTTGACGCAGAGCGCGTCAAGCACTGGCTGTCGCACGGCGCCCAGCCGACCGACCGCGTGCTGCGCTTCCTCGATGAGGCCGGCCTCGCCAAGCGCGACGCCCGTTCCAATCCGAAGAAGGCCGAGCCCGGCAAGAAGGCGCAGGAGCGCGCCGCGCTTCTAAAGAAGGCGCAGGACGACGCCGCTGCCGCCGTCGCGGCGGCTGCGGCCGCGCCGGCCGACGCGGAGCCCGCCACGGCCGAGTAATCGATCACCGATCGGCTTTTTCGAAACGGCGGGCCCTTAGCCCGCCGTTTTCTATTTTCGAATTCATTGGGCGGATGCTGCCGCTCAATAGCCGCTCGGGCAACGATCGACATAGACATGGCCGCGGCTGTCGCGATAACGGCAGCGGCCCGGTTCGCTGGCCCGCCCGATCAGCGCGCCGGCCACGGCACCGACCGCGCCGCCGACCACGGCGCCCTGGACGGGATCGCCCGCCACCGCCGCGCCGACCGCTGCTCCGCCCAGGCCGCCGACGGCCGCGCCTTTTTCCGTCTGCGAACAGGCGCCAAGCGCTGCCGTCAGCACCAGAATGGTCATGATTTTCTTCATTGTCGTTCCTCTCTCACGGGGATCGCCGTCCTCGCCGCCATGTTCCTAACTCCCAGGCGGCCGATTTGATCCCTAGACATTGAAGGCCGGCGCTTCGCCGCGCCTGCCAAGGCCATGCCGATCTCCGGCAAGCATATGAAATCGTTGATGCTCTCACGCCGCAGCGCAGTTCTCTCGCCGGGTTGTCCGTGCAGCGCGCCGGCGTGGCTATCGGCCCGCTTCGGTCGCGTATATGAAAAGCTGGCGGGCGTGGCCCGTCAGACAAGAGCAGGCGAGATGGCCGGAGAGACAGATCTGAAGACATTGCTGGCGTCGATGATGCCGCAATTGATTGCCGGCATCCATGTCTTCGCCACGCTGCCGGCGGGTGTATCGGTTCCGGAAGGACTCGAAGCGGTCATGCTGTTTCGCGAATGCGAAGGCACGACATTGATCCTGCCCGAAGACGAGGCGCAGGCAGCCGGGCTGGAAGCCGTTTTCCGCTGCCGCATGATAACGCTGAACATCCATTCGTCGCTGGAAGCCGTCGGCTTCCTCGCCGCCATCACCGCACGCCTCGCCGCCGCCGGCATGGGCGTCAATCCCGTCTCCGCCTTCTATCATGACCATCTGTTCGTGCCGGTCGACCGGGCCGAGGAAGCGATGAGGTTGCTGCGGGAACTGGCGGCGGAAAATCGGACATAGGCCGGCGCCCCCCTCATCCGCCTGCCGGCACCTTCTCCCCATATAAGGACGGGGGGAAGGTGAGCTAACGGCCGAAGGCCGAGCCCGCGACTGCGGGCCGCCGGTCGTCCGGCGCCCTCGCGGAGGGCCAGCCGCGGCAGCGGCGGTGCGGCCCGCGAGCGAAAGCCAAACAGCCGTCAGGCTGCCTTCTTCTTCGGCTGGATCAGGCCGCGCTCGACCAGCAGTTCGGCGATCTGCACTGCGTTGAGGGCGGCGCCCTTGCGCAGATTGTCGGAAACGATCCACATCGACAGGCCGTTGTCGATGGTCGAATCCTCGCGGATGCGCGAGATGAAGGTGGCGTCCTCGCCGGCCGATTCCAGCGGCGTGATGTAGCCGCCGTCCTCGCGCTTGTCCAAGACCTGGCAGCCCGGCGCCTCGCGCAGGATGTCGCGCGCCTCGTCGGCGGTGATCGGGTTCTCGAACTCGATGTTGACCGCTTCCGAATGGCCGATGAACACCGGCACGCGCACGCAGGTCGCCGTCAGCTTGATCTTGGGATCGAGCATCTTCTTGGTCTCGGCGACCATCTTCCACTCTTCCTTGGTGAAGCCGTCATCGAGGAAAACGTCGATATGCGGGATCACGTTGAAGGCGATGCGCTTGGTGAACTTCTTGACGTCGACCTGGTCGGCGACGAACACGGCGCGGGTCTGCGTGAACAGCTCGTCCATGCCTTCCTTGCCGGCGCCCGACACCGACTGGTAGGTGGCCACGACGATGCGCTTGATGGTGGCCGCGTCATGCAGCGGCTTCAGCGCCACGACGAGCTGCGCCGTCGAGCAGTTCGGGTTGGCGATGATGTTCTTGCGGGTGAACAGCGAGATCGCATCCGGGTTCACTTCCGGGACGATCAGCGGCACGTCGGCGTCGTAGCGGAAGGCCGAGGAATTGTCGATGACGACGCAGCCCTGCTTGCCGATCTTGGGTGACCATTCCTTCGAGACATTGCCGCCGGCCGACATGATGCAGATGTCGGTGTCGGAAAAGTCGTAGGTGTCGAGTGCGCGGACCTTCAGCGTGCGGTCGCCGAACGACACTTCCGTGCCCTGGCTGCGGCGCGAGGCAAGCGCCACCACTTCGCTGACCGGAAAACCGCGCTCTTCCAGTATGTTGAGCATTTCGCGGCCCACATTGCCCGTGGCGCCAACTACCGCAACCTTGAAACTCATAAAGATCTCCTATCCCTCTCCGCTTGGTTGTTGGAGAAAACCCGCCGGCCAGGTGCGGGTTCCGTCCCCCGGGCCGAACCCGGGAGAGGGTGGTCAGGCCAAGGGAATCACACCGTTTTGGTGGTGGTTTTGGCCGTTACTTTGCTGGAACGGGGGGACGCGCCGAAACGCCCGGCGCAATGATGCTCATTGCGGCTGGGGGCATCGAATGCAAGAAGAGCCATCAAAAGGCCGCGCATCGAAAAACGATCCCGTTCGAAGCGGGCTTTTACGCGGTTTGCGGCAGGAGTCAATCAGTGGTGTTTCTTCCTTCCCTCCTTGCGGGAGAAGGGAAGGCGGTGCCGCCTGCCCTGTACAAGAGCGGCGCCAGCAAGTACGAACGGGCGAGATCGTCTGGCTGGCGCTGCGCCAGCCCTGTATGTGCTCCATGATGAGCGCAAGCCCTGAATTCCGAAAGAGTGAGATGTCCAACTTCGAAGCACTTGTTCCTGCGCTGGCAAAGGCGCTGGAAAAACGCGGCTATGCCGAACTGACGCCGGTGCAGAAGGCGGTCCTGGAACTTGGCCAGGCCGACGCGCTGGTGTCGGCGCAGACCGGCTCCGGCAAGACGGTGGCCTTCGGCCTTGCCATGGCGCCGACGCTCCTCGGCGGCGCCGACCGCTTTGCCCATGCCGCGGCCCCGCTGGCGCTGGCGGTGGCGCCGACGCGCGAGCTGGCGCTGCAGGTGACGCGCGAACTGGAATGGCTCTACGAGCTGACCGGCGCCACGGTCGCCTCCTGCGTCGGCGGCATGGACATGCGCACCGAACGGCGCGCGCTGGAGCGCGGCGCCCATATCGTCGTCGGCACCCCCGGTCGGCTGCGCGACCACATCACGCGGAACTCGCTCGACATGTCGGCGCTGAAGGCGGTGGTGCTGGACGAAGCCGACGAGATGCTCGATCTCGGTTTTCGCGAGGACCTGGAATTCATCCTCGACGCCGCCCCCGCCGAGCGCCGCACGCTGATGTTTTCGGCCACCGTGCCGCGCTCCATCGCAACCCTCGCCCAGGGCTATCAACGTGACGCCGTGCGCATCTCGGCCGCCGGCGAGGAGAAGCAGCATCTCGACATCGAATACCGGGCGCTCAGCGTCGCCCAGGCCGATCGCGAGAACGCCATCATCAATGTGCTGCGTTTCTACGAGGCGAAAAACGCGCTGGTGTTCTGCAACACCCGTGCCGCCGTCAACCATCTCACCGCACGCTTCAACAACCGCAATTTTTCAGTCGTCGCGCTCTCGGGCGAGCTCAGCCAGAACGAACGCAGCCACGCGCTGCAGGCGATGCGCGATGGCCGCGCCAAGGTCTGCATCGCCACCGACGTCGCGGCGCGCGGCATCGACCTGCCCAATCTGGAGCTGGTCATCCATGCCGACCTGCCGACCAACCCGGAAACGCTGCTGCACCGAAGCGGCCGCACCGGACGCGCGGGTCGCAAGGGCGTCAGCGCGCTGATCGTGCCCAACAGCGCCCGCAGGCGAACCGAACGCCTGCTGGCGAGCGCAAAGCTGACCGCGACATGGGCAAGTCCGCCATCCGCCGACGACGTGATCCGCCGCGATGACGAGCGCATCCTTGCCGATCCCACCTTCGATGAACCGGTGAAGGACGACGAACGCGGCTTCATCGACGCGCTTCTCGCCAAGCACGGCGCCGAGCAGGTGACGGCCGCCTTCGTGCGGCTGTGCCGCTCGAGCCGCTCGGCGCCAGAGGATCTGATGGACGTCGCGCCGTTCACGCCGTCGCGTGAAAGACCGGCGGGCGAAAACTTCGCGCGCCGCGACGAGGCGCCCAGCCGCCGCGACGATTTCGGCGCCAGCGTCTGGTTTTCGCTGTCGGTCGGGCGCCGGCAGAATGCCGAGCCACGCTGGCTGATTCCGATGCTGTGCCGCACCGGCAGCATCACCAAGCGCGAGATCGGCGCCATCAAGATGCAGCCGGAAGAGACCTTCGTGCAGATCGCCGCCGACTGGGCCGACCGTTTCCTCGCCGCCGTTGGTCCCGACCGCAAATTGCAGGGTAACATCGTGGTGAAACGGCTGGACGGCATGCCGGACCTGTCGCGCGCCGGCTACCAGCCGCCAGGTCCGGACAAGAAACCGCATCGCGGCAAGGCGCCGTTCGACCCGAACGCGCCGAAGCGCAAATTCGAGAAGCGCGCGCCGGCTGGCGACCAGCGCCCCGCCGCATCTGACGCGAAGCCCTGGGCGAAAAAGCCGGGCAAGCCGAAATTCGACAACGCCGGACCGCCGAAACCCAAGAAGGCGAAGAAGCGGCCGAGCTGAGATCTCCCGGCCATGTCGTCACGATGGCTGCCGCGCCAGCCGTCGCATTTTCATGCTGCCCCTTGCGATCCGCCGGAATTTTGAACAGTCTGGTCGGGCGTTCGGGGGATCGGGGCATGCGCGGCGAAGTTCTTCACTATGACGAGACCCAGGGCTTCGGCTTCATCACCGGGGCGGATGGTGAGCGCTATACTTTCGCGCGTGAGGATCTGCGCCGCGAAATCGCAATTGCCCGAGGCACGGCCGTTGAATTCCAGCCCGGCGGCGGCCAGGCGCGCGACATCTTCCCGGCCAGCGCCCAATCCGCGCCTCCAACCGGCGTGGCCGCCGGCGCCCATGCGCGAACCGGTGCGTCCGTCTCTTCCGCTGCTCAAATCGCACAGCCGCGGCATTTTGGCCGCGCCGCCAGCACCGGGCAGGCCGAGCCCGGCCTGTGGGGTCATTTCTGGCGCGGCATCACCGAGAATTATTTCAACTTCACCGGCCGCGCCCGCCGCAAGGAATACTGGGCCTATTGCCTGTTCTGGTTCGTCGCGCTGCTGGCAGTGACCGGCATCGGCATTTTCGCCGATGCCGCGATGGGCAATCTCGACGACGCTGAAATGCCGGCGGTAACGATTGGCCTGTTCGGCCTTTTCCTACTTGCGACCTTTCTGCCTGGCCTCGGCATGACCGTGCGTCGTCTGCACGATATCGGCCTGACCGGCTGGCTTTTCCTGGTGATCCTGATCCCCACCATCGGCAGCCTGATCATCCTGGTCTTCGCGCTCATCCCGACCCAGGCCCGGGAGAACCAGTGGGGACCGGTGCCGGCGGGCGCCAGAACGTAGCCCTGCGTGCGTATTGCAATTACATGCAACTTTAAGTAGCGTCTCGCGACGCAATGTGAAATGGGGCAGAGCATGCGCGGGACGGTGTTCCACTATGACGAAGGCCAGGACTACGGCTACATCAACGGAACCGACGGCAAACGCTACATCTTTTCCCGTATCGATTTCAGCCTGGAACTGCCCCTCGGCAGGGGTACCCTTGTCGAGTTCCAGCCGGGCGACGGCACGGCGCACAACATTGTCGCCACGGCCTCGGCCGCATCGTCGTCAACCACCGGTCAGCCACGGCAGACCAGCCGTTCTGCCCGAAGCCGGCCCGCCTACTCCACAGGGCTGTGGGCTTATTTCTGGCGCGCGGTGATCGCGGATTATGGCAATTTCACCGGACGCTCCCGCCGCAAGGAATTCTGGGCCTTCTGGCTATTCTACACCCTCGGGGTGCTCGCGCTTTTCGGCTTCGGGATACTTGTTGAACTGGCGATCAACGGCTTCGAAACCAACGCGGACAGGACGCCGATGGGGTTCATAGGGTTCATACCCCTACTGGTGTTCTTTTCGGGATTGATCCTGCCTTGCATTGCGCTCCTCGTACGGCGTGCGCATGACGCCGGCCTGAGCGGCTGGTTTGCCCTGCTTTGCTTCATCCCGCTCATTGGCGGCATCGCCGTGCTAGTCTTCGGGCTTATGCCGCCTCAGCTGGGCGAAAATCCTTGGGGACCGGTGCCGGCGGGCGTCAGGGTCTGACCGCCCCCAGCGCCTCGCCCGAAAGCCTGAGAAAGATCTTCTGGCCGTGGCGTTCGGCGCCAAGCCGGTCGTAGAAGCGCAGCGCGCCTTCGTTCCAGTCCTCGGTGGTCAGGTCGATGCGGCCGATGCCGTTGCGCCGGCAATGGTCGGCGAGAAAGCCGACCAGCGCCCGGCCGACGCCGGCGTTGCGAGCCTTGTCGTGCACGAACAGATCCTTGAGGAACAATAGCCGCTCGAGGTCGATGCCGGGATGCGCGATCGCTACCGACGCCAGGCCGCTGATCTCGGCCCCGATGAAGGCCAGCGCGAAATGCGGATAGGCCGGGCTTTCCTCATCCAGCCATTTGCGTGCCGCCGACAAGGCGCGCTCGTGGTAGAGCGGCGGCTGCCGGTAGTGCACCGCCATGTCGCACAGCATTGTGGCGAGCGCCGTCGCGTCGCCGGTCGTCGCCCAGCGGACGTCGACCGTCATGGGCTCAGCCCAGGAACTTGGCGATGATCGCGTCGCCCATCTCGACCGTGCCGACCTCGGTCATGCCAGCCGAGAGGATGTCCTTGGTGCGCAGCCCGTCGTCCAGCACGGCAGCGATTGCCGCTTCGAGCTTGTCGGCTTCATCGACCATGGCGAAGGAATAGCGCAGGCACATGGCGAAGGAAGCGATCATGGCGATCGGGTTGGCGATGCCCTTGCCGGCGATATCGGGCGCCGAACCGTGCACCGGCTCGTAAAGCGCCTTGCGCTTCTTGGTCTTGGCATCAGGCGCGCCGAGCGAGGCGGAAGGCAGCATGCCGATCGAGCCGGTCAGCATGGCGGCGATATCGGACAGCATGTCGCCGAACAGGTTATCGGTGACGATGACGTCGAACTGCTTGGGCCAGCGCACCAGTTGCATGCCGCCGGCATCGGCCAGCATGTGGTCGAGCTTGACGTCGGAATATCGGGCCTTGTGGGTCTGGGTGACGACCTCGTTCCACAACACGCCGGACTTCATGACGTTGCGCTTTTCCATCGAGGTGACATGGTTCTTGCGCGTGCGTGCCAATTCGAAGGCGACGCCCGAAATGCGCTCGATCTCGAATGTGTCGTAGACCTGGGTGTCGATGCCGCGCTTCTGGCCGTTGCCGAGATCGATGATCTGCTTGGGCTCGCCGAAATAGACGCCGCCGGTCAGTTCGCGCACGATCAATATGTCGAGGCCTTCGACCACCTCTTGCTTCAGCGAGGAGGACGCCGCCAGCGCCGGATAGCAGATCGCGGGCCTGAGATTGGCAAACAGCTCCATGTCCTTGCGCAGGCGCAGCAGGCCGGCCTCGGGGCGAACCTCGTAAGGCACGGCATCCCATTTCGGACCGCCGACGGCGCCGAACAGCACGGCGTCGGCGGCAACAGCCTTTTCCATGTCGGCATCGGAAATCGCGGCACCATGTGCATCGTAGGCGCAGCCGCCGACCAGCCCCTCGTCGGTGGCGAAGCCGCTGCCGAGCTTCTCGTTCATGGCCGCTATCAGCTTCTTGACCTCGGCCATGGCCTCGGGGCCGATGCCGTCGCCGGGAAGCAGGAAGAGATGTTTCGAAGCCATGGAGAGCCGTCCCAGAAAGAATGCGTTTCGATTTTGCACAGCATCCTTCGCGCGCCAATGAGGCGCGCGGCGCTGTGCGACCGCGGCCTTGCTAACCGCCAAGTGGTTGCGACGCAAGGAGGAACAATTGGCGAAGGCGGCTAAGTGCGTAATCTCCCCCCTTGAGGGGGAGATGGCCGGCAGGCCAGAGGGGGGCGCTGTCCGCCAACATGTCCAGGCCTGCAGTCGCCTCGGCGCTTTGCAGATATTCACCGATGCGAGAGAATGTTGACCAGCCGACCGAAAGGATCGCGCACATAGAAGCGCCGCACGCCCCAGGGCTCGTCGGCCGGTCCGTATTCGATGGCGAAGCCGGCTGCCTTCATGGCGTCGAGTGCGGCATCAACGTCGTCGACCTCGATCGACAGGTCCGGCACCGGCGTGCCCGACCCGCCTTGCGCCATGAAGCTGACCTGTACCTGCATCCTTTCCTCGGACCCGTAGGTGACGATCCAGCCTTGATCCATGAGCATATCGAGGCCGAGCAGGTCGTGGTAGAAGCGCCTCGCCGATGCCGCATCCTTTGTTTCGATATTGGCTACGATGCGCCGCACCTTCATGGCATTGGCCTCCTCAGTCTGTGCGCCGCAGCGCCGTCACCTCGATTTCGATCTTCATCTCCGGCCTGTTGAGCTGGCACACGATCATCGTTGCCGCCGGCCTGATCTCGCCGAACGCTTCGCCGAGAATGGGGAACACCACGTCGACGAAGGCCCGGTCGGTTATGTAGTAATGCGCGCGCACCACATCCTTCATGCCGAAGCCGCCGTCCAGCAAGGCACTGGCGATGGTTGCCAGGCAGTTGCGCGTCTGCGCCTCGACGGTTTCCGGCATCGTCATCGAGGCATAGTCATAGCCGGTCGTTCCGGACACGAAACACCAGTCGCCCTGCACCACGGCGCGCGAATAGCCGGCGATCTTCTCGAAGGGCGAACCGGTGGAGATCAGCTTTCGCATGGCATCCTCGCAAAGGGGTGTTGGCAACCACTTTGCGGGCAAAAGCCTCGCGCGGCCATAGGCCAGACGGAGCTGGCCGTTGTCCCGATGACCTTGATCGTCCGCTGGGCCTCAGCTCGCCAGCCGGCTGACCATCTCGTGCTGGGCGTAGGCCCGGCCGAAGCGGTTGGCGAGGAAGGCGTCGAGCGCGATGTCCTCCTGCTTGACGAAGCCGGTCGCCGGCAAGGTACCGTCGGCCAGCATGTCGAGCACGGCGCAGATTCCGGATGCCGTGGTGATCTGGATGGCGCTGCGCACCGTCTGGCCGACCCGCTTCGAATAGATCTTGTTGGCGTAGGTCTCCTGCAGCAGGCGGCCGTTCTTGCGCCCCGAGACGGTGACGAAGACGATGACCACGTCCTGCAGCGTCGCTGGCAGTGCGCTTTCGAATATGTCCTTCAGCACCTCGCGGCGGTGGCGCAGGCCGAGGTCGTTGAGCAGCGCCTTCATGATGGCGGCGTGGCCGGGATAGCGGATGGTGCGATAGTTGAGCGTGCGCACCTTGCCCTTCAGCGTCTCGGCCAGCGTGCCGAGCCCGCCGGAGGTGTTGAAGGCCTCGTAGGTCACCCCGTCGAGCGAGAATTCCTCACGCTCCTCCAGCGGCGGCACCTCGACCAGCTCGCCCTCGACGATCGCCTCGCAGGGCTCGCAATATTCGTTGATGACGCCGTCGGTGCTCCAGGTCAGATTGTAGTTCAGCGCGTTCGAAGGATATTGCGGCAGCGCGCCGACCCGCATGCGCACGCTCTCCAGCGTATCGAAACGGCTGGCGAGGTCGTTGGCGACGATCGAGATGAAGCCCGGCGCCAGCCCGCATTGCGGGATGAAGGCGTTGTTGGCCGAACGCGCCAGTTCCTTCACGCGCCGGGTCGAGACGACGTCCTCGGTGAGGTCGAGATAATGCACGTCGGCGCTTGCGGCGGCTTCGGCGATGCGCGTGGTCAGATGGAACGGGGCGGCGCTGAGCACCGCGAACTTGCCGGCGAGCGCAGCTTCCAGCCTGCCCGCGGCCGCGATGTCGAGTTCCAGCGTCTCGACCCCGTCAGGCAGTTCGGCCGCGGCAAGCTGCGCGGCCGAGCGGTCAACGAGAGTGACGTGATAGTCCCCGGTTGAAAACAGCATCTCGGCAATGGTCGAGCCGATCTTGCCGGCGCCAACGACAACAATTTTCTTCATGACCCGGTTCCCTCGCCCGACAGTTGATTTGTCCCGCTACAATCGCGGCTTGCCGGACGAAAGCAAGCGTGGAATTGTACGAAATGAAGTACCCTTTTTGTCGATATGCCGACCAGGTTCGTTGAAATGCTCAGTGATGCCGACCAGGCCCTGCTTGCCCTGTTGCGCGAGAACGCCCGCGCCTCGACCGCCGCTCTGGCGCGCCGGCTCGGCGTGTCGCGCACCACGGTGCAGAGCCGCATCGAACGGCTGGAGCAGCGCGGCATCATCGCCGGCTACGGCGTCAAGCTTGCGCCCGATTATGAACAGGGACTGGTGCGGGCGCATGTGCTGCTCACCGTGACGCCCAAGCTCGCCGACAAGGTGGTGCGCAGCCTGCGCGCCCTGGCGCCGGTCAGGACGCTGCATTCGGTGAGCGGCAATTTCGACATGATCGTCATCGCCGACGCGCCGTCGATCAAGGACCTGGACACGCTGCTCGACCAGATCGGCGCCCTCGAAGGCGTCGAACGGACGTCGTCATCGATCATCCTGTCGACGCGGATCGATCGCTAGAGCACTTGGGCCACAGACGATCTGGATGAAGGCGCCCGCCTCAGCCTCCCAGCGGATAGGGCATGTAGCCGACGAAGCCCGCGATCTTCCAGCTGCCGCCGACCGTCCTGCAGAAATACAGCGTCTGCCATTTCAGCCGATCGACGCCGCCATCCGCCTTGGCGACGGTGCCGTCGAATTTCTTGTGCAGCACGGCGCGGTCGCCGTCGACATCAATGTCGCGCAGATTGGTGACGCGGAACAGCGCCTCGCGCAGCGGCTCGGCGAATTTGGTCGCCGCCGTTTCCTTGGCCTGGCGCAGCCACTCGTCGCGATAGATCTCCAGCCGCGGGAACTGCAGCCGCCAAGCGTCGGCGTTGGCAAGAAAATGCGCGTGCATGCCGAAGAAGCTTTCGGCGATGAAATCGTCCTCGACCATGGACCAGTCCTGACCGATGAAGGCATCGATGTCGCGCCGCACCAGCATCTCCCAGAGGGCGTGGCGGTCGGCATCACCTGATGGAAACGGGTTCTTGTCGAAGGTCATTCTCGGTTCTCCGCTCTGGAAATGCGCCCGTCCGTTTCAAGCCCGGCCGGCGAGCGCGCACGATGCAAGCGCTTCTGTAATAAAGCAACATGGATTTCCAGGAATGTTGCTTTCCAACAAGGCCTCTATCGGGATCGCCTCGATCGGGGTAAATCTCGGCCGAAGCGGGCGCTCCCATCGTGTCCCGTCATAGCATCAGAGGAGGTCCGCTCTTGCCCAAGCAATGTTTTGGAACGTCGCATGTCCCGCTGTCACCCGCGGTGCGGGCCGGCGACTTCGTCTATATCTCGGGCCAGGTGCCGGTCGGCGGCGACGGCATCGTGGTCAGGGGCGGCATATCGGAACAGACGGAGCAGGTGCTTTCCAATGTCAAGGCGGCGCTGGCGCTGGCCGGCTGCACCATGGACGATGTGGTCAAGACCACCGTCTGGCTGGAGGACGCGCGCGACTTCGGCGCCTTCAACGCCGTCTATGCGAGGCATTTCCCGAAGAACCCGCCGGCCCGCACCACGGTCGAATCGCGGCTGATGATCGACATCAAGGTCGAAGTGGAAGCCGTCGCTTACCGGCCGCTCTGACGGCCGTCGGCGGGGATGGAACGAAGCGGAGGCGCGCCCGATGCAATTTGATCTTCTGTTCAAGGGCGGGCGGCTGATCGATCCGGCGGCCGGGCTCGACGCGCCGCGCGATCTTGCCATCGCCAATGGCCGCGTCGCCGCCATCGACGCCGACATTCCCGCCGACCGCGCGGCCAGCGTCATCGATGCCAAGGGCTGCATCGTGGCGCCCGGCCTCGTCGACCTGCACAGCCACGTCTATTGGGGCGGCACCTCGCTCGGCGTCGATGCCGACCGGCTGGCGGCCAAGAGCGGCACCACCACCTTCATTGATGCCGGCAGTGCCGGCGCCGGCAATTTCCTCGGCTTTCGCCGTCATGTCATGGAGCGCTCGAAGGTGCGCATCCTGGCCTATGTCAACATCTCCTTCGCCGGCATTTTCGGCTTCTCGCAGACCGTCTCGGTCGGCGAGTGCAGCGATCTCAGGCTCTGCGAACCGCGCGAAGTGGTGGCGGCGGTGCGCGAGCACGCGGACGTCGTCGTCGGCGTCAAGGTCCGCTCCGGCAAGCATGCCGGCGGCACCAGCGGCATCGCGCCGGTCGATCTGGCGCTGGAGGCGGCCGACAAATCCGGTCTGCCGCTGATGGCGCACATAGACGAGCCGCCGCCCGGGCGCTCGGAAGTGCTGCCGCGCCTGCGCAGGGGCGATATTCTCACCCATTGCTTCCGGCCGTTTCCCAACGCGCCGGTCTTCGCCTCCGGCGCCGTGCGGCCCGACATGCGGCTGGCGCGCGAGCGCGGCGTCATCTTCGATCTCGGCCACGGCATGGGCTCGTTCGACTTCGAGGTCGCTCGCGCCATGCTGGCCGAAGGGCTGGCGCCCGACGTCATCTCGAGCGACGTGCATCTCTACTGCGTCGACGGTCCGGCCTTCGACATACTGGTGTGCATGTCGAAGCTGCTGGCGCTCGGCATGCCGCTGGTCGAGGTGTTGCGCGCCGCCACCCAAGCGGCGGCGCAGGCGATCGCGCGGCCTGATCTGGGCACGCTCAAGGTCGGAACCGCCGGCGACGTCGCGCTGCTGCGGCAGCATTCCGGCCGCTTCACCTTCATCGACGCAGTCGGCGCCTCGCTGGTCGCCGACCAGCGGCTGGTCTGCGAAGGCATCGCCATCGGCGGCGCCTGGTGGCCGAACGAGACGATGAACGATGCCGGCGATACCGAGCGTTTCGAGGCGCATGTGGGGCATACGCATGTCGAGGTCGCGGCCAGGCATTTTGGGCACCGGCATGATTGATTGATCTCGGTAGCACTGCGCCGCCTGTCTTGCCGCGGCGGCGCGTTTGGCGAACGGCTTCCCCCACTCCGTCGCTGCTCCGCAGCGCCACCTCTCCCCCCTCCGGAGGGAGAGGAAGGGAGCCTCCCGGCATAAGCTCGCGCCCTTCCTCTCCCCCGTCGATCGGGGGAGAGGTGTCGAGCGAAGCTCGACGGAGTGGGGTCGACCTTCCCTCGAAGCAACGCTTCCGCTTCACCGTCGCGCGTTGCTGACCGCCCCGTAAACCGGCGTATCAATCCCCTCCATCCGCGCCTTGATCTGCAGCGCCACATATTTCGAATAGAAGCGCGAGAGCGCCAGATTGCCGCCGTGGAACCACAGCCCTTCCTGCGCCGTCGGTTTCCACATGTTGCGCAATTCGCCCTGCCATGGCCCGGGATCGCCCTTGACGCCGGAACCGAGACCCCAGCACGGGCCGACCCTGTCGGCGACCTCGCGCGAGACGATTTGCGCCACGGTTTCATTCATCGACTGATAGCCGGTGCAGGCGATGATGGCGTCGGCTTCAAGTTCGCTGCCGTCCTCGAAGAGAATGCCTTTCGCCGTCAGCGACTTGATCGCCACGCCGCTGCGGATGCCGATCTTGCCGTCGATGATCAGGTCCGAAGCGCCGACATCGATGTAGTAGCCGGAGCCGGTGCGGTAGGCCTTCATCAGCAGGCCTGTCTCGTCGTCGCCGAAGTCGAGGGCGAACCCGGCGGCGCGAAGCCGATCGTAAAAAGCCGCATCGCGCGCGCGGATGACGTCGTAGAGCGCCCGCTGGCCCTTGGGCACCAGCGCGAAGGGCGTCGAGGCGACGATCATGTCGGCCTTTTCGGTGGTGATGCCGCGCGCCAGCGCGTTCTCCGAAAAGATCTCGAAACCGACTTCCATCAGCGTGTCCGATTTGACCACGGTCGTCGGCGAACGCTGGATCATGGTGACCTCGGCGCCGCTTTCCCAGAGATCGACGCAGACATCGTGCCCGGAGCTCGCCGCGCCGATGACCGCGGTCTTTTTGCCGCGGAACTTCTCGCCGCTGGAATACTGGCTGGAATGCAGCAGCTCGCCCTTAAAGTCACCGGCGCCCGGCAGGTCGATCGGCCGCGCCGGACCGTAGGCGCCGGTGGCGAAGACGATGTGCTTGGGCTTCAGCGTGATGTGCTGGCCGACGCGGTCCACGACCACGGTCCAGACCTTCTCGGCCTCGTTATAGCTGGCGCTGACGCATCTGGTGGCCACCCAATAGTTGAGTTCCATGACGCGCGTGTACATTTCCAGCCAGTCGCCCATCTTGTCCTTGGGCGTGAAGACGGGCCAATTGTCGGGAAACGGAATGTAAGGCAGATGGTCGTACCAGACCGGATCGTGCAGCACGAGCGTGCGGTAGCGCTTGCGCCAGGAATCGCCCGGCCGGGCATTCTTCTCGATGACGATCGAGGGCACGCCGAGCTGCCTGAGCCGCGCGCCCAGCATGATGCCGCCCTGGCCGCCGCCGATGACCAGGCAATAGGGCTGCTCGGAAGCGCCGAGCTCGCGGGTCTCGCGCGCGCGCGCCTCCGACCAGGTCTCGCGCTCCGGGTCGGCCTTGTGGCGCACGCCCAGCGGCCGCGTCGCGCCCTTGCGCTCCTCGAATCCTTTCAGGTCGGTCATTGCCGTGAACAATGTCCGGCAGCGGCCGTCGCGCAGGCGCATGATGCCCTGGCCCGAGGCCACGGCGGTCTCGAAGGTGAACCAGGCCTCGATTATCCCCTCGTCCGAGGTGGCTTCGCCGGTGAGCTGCCATCTTGCCGGCCGCGTCGCTGCCAGCGTCGCCTTCAGCATGTCGGCGATCGCCTCGCGCCCTTCCATCGTGGTGACGTTCCAGGTGAAGGTCAGGAGGTCACGCCAGTAGCAATCGTCGACGAACAGGTTGGCCGCGGCCGCTATGTCACCGGCTTCGAGCGCCTTGTCGAAAGCGCCGAGCCATGCGGCTGCCTGTTGCGATGGTGCTATTTCGAGCATTTGTTTCCCTCTTTTTCGCGTTGGCGCTGTCCGGTGTTCCCTTCTCCCCTTGTGGGAGAAGGTGGCCTCGCGGAGCGAGGTCGGATGAGGGGTGCTCCAGCTCGGGACGGCCGGCACTCCGTCACCCACCCCTCAACCGTCTCGGCGCTGCGCGCCGATCCACCTTCTCCCACAAGGGGAGAAGGGAAAAGCCTCCTAATCCCCGAGCGGCTCCATCTCCTTGCCGGTGCGGTGGATCTGGGCATTGTATTTGATGCGGCGGACCGTCTCGCGGGCCGAGCCGTCGAGCTTGTAGGCGGCAGCCACCGCCATGAGGTCGATCATGGCCAAAAAGGCGAAGCGCGATGCCGTCGGCTTCAGCGTATCGGGATATTCCGGCACCGCTACGGTCAGCCTGACGTCGCCGACGCGCGCGAGCTCGGTGTCGGGCGCCGTCACGCAGATGGCATTGGCGCGGTAGTGCTTGGCGAGTTCGACCGCCTCGATCACCTCGCGCGTGCGCCCCGTCGCCGAAATGGCGATCACCAGGTCGCCGGGCTTCAAGGTCGAGGCGGTCATGCGCATGAGATAAGGGTCGCATTGCGCGCTGATCGATATGCCGTAGCGAAACAGCCGGTATTGCGTTTCCTGCGCCAGCGCCGAGGAACTGCCGCCCAGTCCGAACACCGTAACCTGGCGCGCCTTGGCGATCAGCTCGGCGGCCTTCTGCAGCTGGACCGGATCGAGCTGCCGCTCGGCCTCCTGCAGCGCCCGCCGCGCTTCGCCGAACACCGCGTTCCAGAACGGCATGCCGGTGTCGTTCTCCCTGGCTGGCGAAGTGTCCAGATAGAGCGCGCCGACGACGAGGCTCTGCGCCAGCTTCAGCTTGAAATCACGCACGCCCTCGCAGCCGATGGCGCGGCAGAAGCGGGTCACCGTCGGTTCGCTGACGCCGGCACGCTGGGCAAGGGCGGCGTTGGAGGCATCGACCGCGTATTTGACGTCGTCGAGCACGACATCGGCGACGCGGCGCTCGGCCGGACGCAGTTCGGCATAGGTATCCTTGACCAGCGAGATGATGTCGGGAATGCGCCGCACAGGCTCACCCCCGTCCGCCTCGCCATCCGTCATCAGGTTTTCCCGGCTGTCAGCTTCGGTCATGAAGTGGCCTTCCCTGGTCCCTTGTCGACCTCTTACCATGCTTGCACGCTGTCGTTCCATGTGCACGGCCCCGCTGCAACTGCTGCGTGCCGTTGCGGCATGTCACCCGGCTTTGCCCATCTGCAACGCCCGCCTTGTTGTGCCACTTTTCCCGAGTATGTAGGAAAGCAACACGCATTTCAAGATAAAGAAAAGACAGCGAAAGCAGGTATATAGAGGAATAGGCAGCTCTCAACGACGGAACGATCGCGCTCTTCGCTTGACACCAAAGTAGGATAGTTACACACTGATTTTTGGCAGTCGATTGGACGCACTCTCCGAGGGGCGGATGAACGCGGGCGAAACAACAGCGCCGAAGCTTGGTGTGCAGGCAGCGACCAAGATCTATCACACCGCATCCGGCGACCTCCTGGCGCTGGACCGCTGCAGCCTCGACGTCCACGCCAATGAAATCGTTTCGATCGTCGGCCCGTCCGGCTGCGGCAAGACCACGCTTTTGTGGTCGATGTCGGGCTTGCACAGCCTGACCGGCGGCGAGATCCGGCTCGACGGCGTCAAGATCACCGGGCCGCATCCCGACATCGGCATCGTGTTCCAGGAAGCGAACCTGCTGCCTTGGCGCAATCTCGATGCCAACATCCGCTTTCCCTTCGAGATCAAGGGCGAGAAACCAGACCGCGCATGGATCGCGCATCTGCTCCACCGCGTCGGGCTCGACGGTTTCGGCGGCAAGTTCCCGCGCGAGCTTTCGGGCGGCATGCAGCAGCGCGCCGCGATCGTGCGGGCGCTGGCGCCAAAACCCTCCGTGCTTTTGATGGACGAGCCGTTCGGCGCGCTCGACAGTTTTACCCGCGAGGAGATGAACCGTCTCGTCGAGGAGATCTGGCTCGACACCAAGACCACCATCGTCTTCATCACCCACAGCATCGAGGAAGCAATCTTTCTCTCCGACCGCGTGGTGGTGCTGAGCGCGCGGCCCGGCCGCGTCGCCAGGGAGTATCGCGTGCCGTTCGCGCGGCCGCGCTCGCTGGAGATCATGGCGACGAAAGAGGTTTTCGACCTCACCAACCGGATCAAGATGGACATCGTCGGCGAGCGCGCCAGGCCCAAGGCACCGGAACAGGAACGCGCCAGCGCCGAGATCGTGAGGATCAGGCCGTGAGCGACGCCATCCCGGAATTCTCCAAATCCAAATCGGGTGCCAAGTCCGGCGATGGGCAGGACGTCAGCCTGACCAATCTCTCGGCCTTCGCCAGCGGCCCCGGCATCAAGTCGGGCAAGGAGGTGGCGGCGATCATAGCTGTCGCCGTAATCATAATCGGCGGCATCGAATTGGCGCTGCGCCTGTTCCATGTGCCGCTCTACATCATGCCGCCGCCAAGCTCGATCGCCTACGCGCTGTTCGACGAGTTCCCGCTGATTGCGCCGCATCTCGGCTATACGCTGGTCGAGCTGGTTTCCGGCTTCGCCATCGGAGCCGTCGTCGGCCTGGTGCTGGCCGCCGTCATCACCCAGTTTCCCTTCGCCGAAAAGATCGTCGCGCCCTACATCCTGCTTCTCGTCACCACGCCGATGCTGGCGCTGGTGCCGCTTTTGATCCTTCGCTTCGGTTTCGGCTACACGCCGCGCATCATCGCGGTGGCGCTGGCCGCCGGGCCGATGGTGATGATCAACGCAGCCACCGGCTTTCGCCGCGTCGACAGCGCCAAGATCGCGCTGGCGCGCTCCTATGGCGCCAGCACCTTGCAGATATTCTGGAAGATCCGCGCGCCGATGGCGCTGCCTATGATCCTGGTCGGGCTGATGATCGGCGCCATCTTCGGCCTGCTGACCGCAGTCGGCGCGGAGATGGTCGGCGGCGGCTTCGGCCTCGGCAACCGGCTCACCACCTATTCGTCGATGATCCAGATGCCGCAATTCTTCGCCGTGGTGCTGATCCTGTCGACGCTCGGCATCCTGATCTACGTGCTGTTCTTCCTGATCGGCAAGAAATGGGCGAGCTGGGAGGCTTGAGCACGAGATCATGAACGCCCCGGAGCGGGCGAGGAGCGGGCGAAAGGCCATCGATCAACAAGAAGGTCAATCAACAAAAGGGGAATGCCATGACCGACCAGAACTCATTCCAGACGGCGACAAGAACGGGCATCAGCCGCCGCACCTTCCTGCAGGTGACGGCAGCCGGCGTCGTGACCGCCACCGCGCTCGGTGCATCGGGCTTGAAGGCCAGGGCGGCGGCCTATGAAAAATTCACCTGGATCTCGCCGCGCGGCACGCTCGAAGTGCTCGACGACTATCCTTATTGGGCAGCCAAGAAGGCAGGCTATTTCGACGGGCTCAGCACCGACATGCAGCCAGGCCCGTCGGACGGCACGGCGACGGTGAAGTTCGTCGATGTCGGCCAGGCCGATATGGGCTTTCCCTCGCCCGGCGTGTTCTCCTTCGCCATCCAGAACGGCATGAAGCTGAAGTCGGTGTTCCACATGGGCGCGCGCGACACGTTCTCCATCGCCTTCCGCAAGGGCGAGGGCACGAACGACCTGAAGAAGCTCGAAGGCAAGACCATCCTGCTCGGCTCCGCCGCCTGGCAGTCGATCACCGATCCGCTGCTCGCCGCGCAAGGCGTCGACATCAAGAAGGTCAAGTATGTCGAGGCCGGCTGGCCGACCTGGGGCACCGCGCTCGCCGGCGGCCAGGGCGACGCTGCCTTGTCGTGGGAGGGGCTGCGCGCCGAATGGATCGCCAAGGGCCTCGACTTCGAATACTGGCTCGGCGTGAAGAATTCCAAGCTGCCGGCCAACACCTTCGTCGTGCGCGCCGCCGATCTCGAAGATCCCGACAAGAAGGCGTTCCTGGAAAAATATCTGCGCGGCTGGGCGATGGGGCTGGAGTTCGGCTACCAGAACCCGCGCGCGGCGGTCGAAGCGGTGTTCGAGCAGTTCCCGACATTGGCCAAGAACCTCGGCCCCGAGCTCGGCACCACCTCGATCCTGCAGCAGATCAACGTCTTCCGCGGCGACATGGACAAGCGCGGCGGCTGGGGCTCGCACGACATGGCGAGCTGGCAAGGCTTCTTCGACGAGATCCACAAGATCGGCCAGATCACCAATCCGGTGAAGGCCGAGGACGTCTGCACCAACGAGCTGATCCCGGCCGCCAACGACTTCGACAAGGCCAAGGTCAAGGCCGATGCCGACGGCGTCAAGCTGACGGAGGGCTTTGCCGCGCTCGATGTCGAGAAGATCAAGGCGCATCTGTTCGATTCGGCGGTGAAGTAAGGGCTGCAAAAGAGGTCGTTCATTGCCCTGTCTTGGCTCCTTTCCTCTCCCTCCGGACAGGGGAGAGGAAAGGGCAGGCGGATGAGGGGCGGCGCCAACCTGAAGTGATTGTTCTGGATGCCCAGGCGCGGCAGCAGCTCGCCAGGTCCTATCAAAAAATTGGGAGGCTGAATTGGCCGACAAAATAAAAGTGCTGGTTGTGGGTCTCGGCAATATGGGCGCCTCGCATGCCAGCGCCTATCACCGCTCGGACGGCTTCGAGATCGTCGGCATCATGAGCCGCTCGATCAAGAGCAACAAGAAAATCCCCGCCGAACTTGCCGGCTATCCGCTCTACGAGGGTTTCGACCGGGCGCTTGCGGAGACCAGGCCGGACGCCGTGTCGATCAACAGCTGGCCCAACACCCATGCCGAATACGCGCTGAAGGCGATAGCGGCCAACTGCCACGTGTTCATGGAAAAGCCGCTCGCCACCAACATCGAGGATGCCGAAAAGGTCGTCGCGGCAGCGCGGGCGAAGAACCGCAAGCTGGTGCTTGGCTACATCCTGCGCGTCCACCCGTCCTGGATAAAATTCATCGAGGTCGGCAAGACGCTGGGCAAGCCGCTGGTGATGCGCCTCAACCTCAACCAGCAGAGCAGCGGCAGCGCCTGGCACTGGCACAAGAACCTGATCGATTCGCTGATCCCGATCGTTGATTGCGGCGTGCACTATGTCGACGTCATGTGCCAGCTCACGGGCGCCAGGCCGGTGCGCGTGCACGGCATCGGCGCGAAGCTCTGGGCGGAAGCCGACAAGCAGAATTACGGCCATCTCCACGTCACCTTCGATGACGGTTCGGTCGGCTGGTACGAGGCAGGCTGGGGCCCGATGATGAGCGAGACGGCCTATTTCGTGAAGGACGTGGTGGGGCCGAAGGGCGCGGTGTCGATCGTCGCCGGCCAGCAGGCGAGCAGCGCAGCGGAAGCGGCGGAGGTCTCGAACTCGGCCGACATCGACCGCCATACCAAGACCGACGCGCTGAAGATCCACTATGCGGCGGTCGACGCCGACAAGAACTTTTCGAAACCCGACGAGATCGTCAGCATGGAAGACGAGCCCGGCCACCAGGAGCTCTGCGACCGCGAGCAGGCCTTCTTCCTGCGCGCCATCCGCGAGGATCTCGATTTGACCGAGCAGATGGACGCCGCCGTCAACAGCCTGCGCATCGTGCTCGCCGCGGAACAGAGCATCGAATTGGGGCGCACCGTCGAGCTGGCGTGAGACAAGCGCGCTGCTGGGGGCAGCAGTTTCAGGTCGGTGCCCCTCACTCAGCCCTCTCCCGAGAAGAACGGGAGGCGGTCGCCAGCATCAGAGCGCTTTCCTTCTCCCCGTCATGACGGGGAGAAGGTGCCGGCAGGCGGATGAGGGGCGGCGCCAACGTCGGCCCGAAGCGATAGCTCGGGCGCGGCGCGAGGCAAAGACTGGGAGGAGAGACATGGTCACCGACAGCCTGCTGAAAACCTATGCGAACTCCGATGCGCTGGACCTTGCTGACTTGGTGCATCGGGGCGAGATTTCACCTGCGGAAATGGTCGAGGCGGCGATCACGCTGGTCGAGCAGCTCAACCCGGCGCTGAACGCGGTCATCCATCACCTCTACGACATGGCGCGTGCCCAGGCGCAGACGGTCGACAGATCAGCACCTTTCGCCGGCGTGCCATTCCTGCTCAAGGAACTGGCCTCGTCCTGGACCGGCGCGCCGAACACCAACTCTTGCCTCTACCTGAAAGATGTCGTCGCCGATTTCGACACCGAAGTCGTGCGCCGCATGAAGGCGGCCGGGCTGGTGCTGGTCGGCAAGTCGAACGCGCCCGAAAACGGCTGGTCGATCACGACGGAACCGAAGCTCTACGGCACGACGAAGAACCCGTGGAAGGAAGGCATCACGCCAGGTGGCTCGAGCGGCGGCGCGGCGGCGGCCGTCGCTTCGCGCATGGTGCCGATCGCCGAGGCCAGCGACGGCGCCGGCTCGATCCGCATTCCGGCCTCCTGCTGCGGCATCGTCGGGCTGAAGCCGTCGCGCGGCCGCGTCAGCCTGGCACCGTTCGGCGACTATTGGTATGGCGGCGCCTACTTCCTGTGCTGCTCGCGCAGCGTGCGCGACACGGCGGCCTATCTCGACGCGGTGGCCGGCGCCTTGCCGGGCGACCCCTATACGCCGCCGATCCCCGACGCCTCCTGGCTCAGCCTGTCGGCACAGGCGCCGAAGAAGCTGCGCATCGGCTTCACCGTCACCCCGCCCAACGGCACGGCCATCGATGCGGAAGTGAAGGCGGCCGTGCTGGCCACCGTGGCGGCGCTGGAGCGGCTGGGACATGATGTCGAGGAACACGACATGCCGCTCGATGCCGATGCCATGTGGGCCACCTACACCAACATGACCTGCGTACAGACGGCGGCGACCTTCGACTATCATGAAACGGTGATCGGCCGGCCGGTGACGCCTGATGATGTCGAACCGGTGACCTGGGCGATCATCGAACGCGGCCGTGCGACCAGCGGCACCAGGCACATTTCCGATGTCGAGCAGCTCAGGCAGGTCGGCCGCGACATCGTCGGCGACCTTTCGCCCTACGATCTCTTCATCACCCCGACGCTGACGCAACTGCCGCGTCCGTTCGGCTATTACGATATGTCGGAGACCGACATCGACCGCTACAACGCCAAATGGACGGATGCGGCGTTCGCCTCCCCCTTCAACATCTCAGGCCAGCCGGCCATCTCGCTGCCGCTCGGCTGGTCGAAAGACGGCGTACCGATCGGGGTGCAGCTTGTCGGCCGCTATGGCGACGAGGCAGCGGTGCTGGCCGCGTCGGCGCAGCTCGAGCGGGAAATGCCGTGGAGGGACAGGCGGCCGCCGGTGAGCGGTTAATCGCTCGCGGCAGGGCACCCATCGCCGAGTTCTGTGGCGCCCCCCTCTGTCCTGCCGGACATCTCCCCCTCAAGGGGGGAGATTGGAAGTTTCGGCGCCGGCTCATCTTGTTCTTGCAACGTTGAAAATTGGCGAAAGCGGGAGCGATAATCGATCTCCCCCCTTGAGGGGGAGATGCCCGGCAGGGCAGAGGGGGGCGCCGTAGGGCGCTGACAGTGACACCGTCACGATCCCGCCCTCGCTATCCTATCCTCTCCAACCGCCTTGGCAGCCGGTTCATCGCGGCTGGCCCATCCGGCGTGATCAGGAACTGGTCCTCCAGGTTGAAGCTGGCGAGGCCGTCGATGTAGAGCGGGATCTCGAAGGCCAGCACCATGCCGGCTTCGACCAGGACATCGCTGTCGGCCGCAATGAACGGCCATTGCTCCGAGAACACAGACTGCCCGACACCGTGGCCGAAATGCCCCCGGCGGTAGGAGCGCAGGCCTTGCCGCGCCAGGCTGTCGGTGGCGACGCGGTGCACATGGCCGATCGAATTTCCCGGCACGAGTGCCGCCAACCCGTCCTCGAAAGCGCGCTCGGCGATCGCGTGCAGTTCGACCTGGTCGGCGGAAGCGGGACCGAAAGTGAAGTTGCGCGACATGTCGGACGCATACCCGCCGACCGTGCAGACCATGTCGCATTTCAGCGGATCGCCGGGCATTGCCTTGGCATCGGCACCCTTGGCCCGGGCGCCGAGCGTCACATATTCCGCCGTCGCGACCGGATGGGAGAGGCCCGCCGCCGCCGCGGCCACGCCTTGCCGGTAGAGCGCGACGAGATCGGCCTGGCGCATGCCTGCCATCGCATCGACCTGCAGCCGCTCCAGCCCTGCTTCAGACAGGATAATGCCTTGCTGCAAGAGCTCGATCTCGCGTTGCGACTTGATCGCCCGCAGCCGATCCAGCACCGGCGAGCCGTCGATCATCCGGCACTGCGGCAGCAGCGCCTGCATGGCGGAAAAATCGGCGGCTGGAACAAAGCCGAGATCGATGCCCAGCGTTGCGCGCTCCAGTCCGAATTCGGCAAGCAAGGCTTGCAGCTGGCGCACCGAGCCGGCGAGATCGAAGGTGGCGGGGCGCGCGAAATCCGGCGCGCGGGCAAGCGAGACAAGGCCGGCCTCGATGCGCTCCGCCAGAAGAAGGCCGCGGGTTTCCGTCTCGACCGGCGCGGATTCGATCCAGATCGGGTGCGAACGCACCACCGCTTCGGGCGCTGCGATCCGCAGCTGCGCCGCGTTGAAATCCGCGACGACGACGCCGATCGGCAGGTCCTGCCCAGCCGGGATGACAACGAAGCCGGCGCCGGCACGCCGGAACAGCCCCGCCGGTCCGATCGACACGCCGGTCGCATAGTGGAAGGCCTCGGGCGCTGAGAGCACCAGCGCCTGCAGGCCGGCGCGCTGCATCAGCTGCGCGGCGTGTTCGCGGTCGACAAAGCCCGTCATGGTTCCCTCCGGATGGCTGAAGCGACATCGGCTCCTCGTATCCTTGCAATCCCGGACGGAAGACTCCCACGGCTTCCCGGAATTTTGCCATGTGATGCCACTGTCGCCGCTTCGCGGCAGGCTGTCCATAGGCCGGCATGGTTGCGGGCGTCCCGCAAGGCGATTAGGGCGCAAACGCCAAAATACAGCAGCGCGTGTCCTTTTATGCGCGCCGGCGACGCTGTAGTACTTTGTCCCTGCGCAGGATTGCTTCGAAGCAAGGCCGGCGCGACAAGAACAGACCCCGCTTTGGGAATTCAATGCTGGACGGGCCGGCCTGGTTGGCCGGCGCGAGGAGGAAAACGGACACATGGCTGACAGCGGTGCGAAGACGGAAACGGCGGGCGAGGCCTTGCCGCTGTTCTATTCCAGGCCCGAGGCGCTCAATCCGGCGCGGCACGGTTCACTCGGCCTGACGGCGCGCAGCGATTTCTCCTTCGCCCGCTCGGCGCATGCCATCCCGGTGGTGGCCTCGGAAATGCCGGCGGCGATGCGCTCCTACCCGATCGTTTTCATCGGCACCGCCAAGGCGCCCGTCATCATCACCGGCCTGCGCCAGGACGAGAACCTGTTCGTCGACACCGACGGCAACTGGGCCGGGCCGCACTACATCCCCGCCTATGTCCGCCGCTATCCCTTCATTCTCGCCGACGATCCCAAGCAGCCCGGCCGGCTGACGCTGTGCGTCGACCGGGCGAGCGAGCGCGTCATCGACCAGCTGCTGGCGCCGTTCCGCGACGACAAGGTGCTGCCGTTCTTCAGCGGTAACGAAGCGACCGAGGCGACGAAGCAGGCGCTCGCCTTCTGCAACCAGTTCCAGATCGACTTCAGGGCGACCCGCGAGATGGTCGACAAGATCGACGCGCATGCCCTGTTCGCGCCGCGCCAGAGCAAGGTGACGCTGGAAGGAGGCGAGGTGCTGAACCTCACCGATTTCCAGGTGATAGACGAGGCCGCCTTCAACAGATTGAGCGACGAGGCCTTCCTCGACCTGAGAAAGTCAGGCGCGCTCAGCCTGCTCTACTGCCACCTTGCCTCGACCAACAGCTGGACGTCGCTGATGCATCAGGCGTCGCTGCGCAAGGCGGAGGGGGCGAAGAGCGCCTGAACAACCATGCCGAGATCCTTCGCGGCGCGGCTGGTGAACAAGGTTCGGCGCTAAGCCGCGGCCCGCCTGTCGTGCCGCCCTTCCCTGATCTCTTCCGTGAGCTTGTCGCAGAAGGCGTCGAGATCGCCGGGATTGCGACTGGTGACCAGCCCCTGGTCGGTGACGACCTCGCTGTCTTGCCACAGGCCGCCGGCATTGATCACGTCGGTCTTGATCGACTTGTAGGATGTGACGCGGCGGGCTTTGATGATCCCGGTCTCGACCAGAAGCCAGGGCGCATGGCAGATCGCGCCGACGACCTTGTTGGCCGTCCAGAACGAACTGATGAAATCCAGCGCCTTGCGCTCGACCCGCAACAGGTCGGGATTGATGACGCCGCCGGGCAGAACGATCGCATCGTAGGCATCGGCGCGGGCCTCGTCCAAGGTCTTGTCGACCGGAACTTCGCGCCCCCAATCCTTGTGGTCCCAGCCCTTGATCTTGCCGCTTTCGAGCGACACGATTTCGACCTCGGCGCCGGCCTGGCGCAGCTTGTTCAGCGGCACCTCAAGCTCGGACTGTTCAAAACCATTCGTCGCAAGGATGGCGACGCGCTTGCCGGAAATATCCTGCATCGTTTTTCTCCATGATTGGATTGGATGCAGGGCTAACGAGCCTGAACCGGTACCGTTCCTCGCTGTAACCTTATGTGACCGGAGGGATCTGTGGTACGCTGTACTGCACTACGGGTCTCCTTTCCTCATCAGCTCTCCTTAGTGAAGGACTGTTACCCTTTTCGTGTCTCAGACTCGGGGTGCACTACGGAATTCTGCTCGCGGATCGCAGCCGCGCAGCAAACGTACAGGCCGCCCCCCGCATCCGGTTTTCTTCCTAGAAGCGGGGGCAGGCAGGGCGGCCCTTCATACCAGCGGCTTACTCGATGACGCGGGCTTCACCGACATCTGCGGCCGACGGATCCAGCCCGTAAGCCTTGAGCGCTTCGGCGATAGCGCCGTTCTTGCGGTAGACATCGAGCGAAGCGTCGACCGCCTTAACGAAGCCCTCATTGCTCTTGTCCAGCAGGAAGGCGGTCTGCGACGGGTTCATGGTCGCATCGATGCGCGGATCCGGCTTCAGGACATGCACCTTGTAGTTCTGCGCTTCGTTCTGAATGACAGCGGAGCCGAAGCCGTCGAGCGCCGCCTCAATACGACCGGCATGAAGGTCCTGAGCGAGGTTCAGCGACGACGGATAGGTCTTGGAGCCTTCGTAGAGCTTCTCCATGTCCTGGACCCACAGATATCCTTCCACGGTGCCGACCTTCTTGCCCAGCAGACCGTCGACGGTATCAATGCCGTTGGTCGAGGTGACGGACAGTTGGTCGAGATAGACCGGCGTGGACAGAGCGACGACCTTCGCGCGGGCGGCGGTACGATAGAAGCCGCCAAGCGCGATGTCCGCGCGCCGCGACTGAACTGCGGAAACCGCGCCTGGATATGTGAAGATCTCATAAGCGATCTCCAGGCAGTTCTCCTTGGCAAAACGCTTCACGAGATCGCCGTCGATACCCGCGATGCCGCCGTCTTTTTCGAGCGAATACGGAGCGGTGTTGGTGAGCGCGACGGTGAGTTTGCCCGCCGACACGGTTTCGAAAGCATGCTGCGGCTTGCAATCCTGTGCGGACGCGACGCTGGCACCCAAGGCCGTGGCAATGGCTGCGGCCGAGATGATCTTACTCCAATTTTTCACTTTGCTCTCCTCTGACATTGATGGTTTTTGATTGCAGGTCAGCCGAGATGGCTGCCCAGCCTACGTTCGGTGTACGAGACCAGCCACCCGAACGGGACGGTGATGGCGAGGTAGAACAGGCCCGCCAGGATCAGGACATCGAGGTAGAGGTAGGTGGCCGCACCCACGCGATAGGCGCGCGCCAGAAGTTCGGGGATGGCGATCGTGTATGTAAGGGCCGTCGCCTGGAAGATGAGAATGGCAAAGCCCATCAGCGCGGGTATTGCGAACAGGATTCCCTGGGGGACCACCACGAAGCGCAGGATGTCCCGGCGGGTCATGCCGAGCGCCAGGCCCGCCTCGATCTCACAATGCGGAACCGCGTTCAGACCGGCCCGAAGGATCTCGCTGGTGTAGGCGCCTGTCGTTAGCGCCAACGCAATCACGCCAGAGGTGAAGGCACTTACGGTCATCCCCGAAGCAGGCAATCCATAGTAGACCATCTGCAGGACGACGAGTGCAGGCGCGCCGCGCCCGATCTCGACCAGTACCACCGCGAAATAGCGGACGAGCCTGTTTCCAGAGGAGGAGGCAAGCGCAAGAACGAGACCGATAGGCAATCCGAACAGCAGCGCCAGGCCCGCCAACTGGAGACTGACAAGAACTCCTTGGAAAAGCTGGGGGGACCAGTCCAGCCAGTTGGCCAGCATCTCGCTCATTTCGCTTGCCCTCTTGAGCGCAGCCGCTCGTCCATGGCGCGTGCCAACACGACAACGGGTATCGACAGCGCGATGTAGAGAAGCGCAGCGAAAATGAACGGCATGAAGCTGCCGCCTCCGCCTTGGGCCTGCTGCGATGCGTACATCATCACGTCGCGGACACCGATCGTGGAGGCCACGGTCGTGTCTTTGAGCAGGCTGACAAGAAAGGTCGCCATGGGCGGAACCGAGACGCGCAGGACCTGCGGCGCCAGGATGTAGCGCAGCGTATCCAGGCGCGTCATACCGAGCGCCGTGGACGCCTCCCGCTGGCCCTTCGAGAGGGCCAGGAAGCCACCCCTGTAGATTTCAGCGAGATAGGCCGTTGATACCAGCCCCATACCCAGGATGGCAGCCTGATAGGAACTGAGAACGATCACTCCGCTGCCCAATCCGAAGAAGATAATGAACAGCCAGACGATCGGCGGGATTCCCCGGACAACGTCGATGTATATGCGCGCCGGCACGCTTAGAAGGAGCCACCGGGACCGTCGCATCAGCACCAGCGGCACGGCTGCGATGGCCCCGACTGCGAAAGCGCCGAAGGTCACCAGCAGCGTGGCCGGAACGCCTCTGAGCAGTGAAACCAGCAGGTCGATCATCTGCGATCGACCACGGCACGGAAGAACTGCCGCGTGCGCGGCGACGACGGGTTGCGGATCACGGCATCAGGCGGACCCTGCTCGATGATCTCGCCATTGGCCATGACGATCACGCGGTCGGCGACGTCTGCGGCAAAGGCGATCTCGTGCGTGACGATGATCATTGTCATGCCTTCCTGGGCGAGCTCGCGCATCACGGCCAACACTTCAAGCCCGAGTTCGGGATCCAGGGCGCTCGTGGGTTCGTCGAAGAGCATCACCTTGGGGTCAAGAGCCAGGGCGCGCGCGATCGCGATACGCTGCTGCTGGCCACCCGACAGGCGCGCCGGGTAGGAGTGCGCCTTGTCCGTAAGGTGTACGCGTTCGAGCAATTGGGCGGTGCGCGCGTCCGCCTGCTCCTTGGTGCGCCCCAGAACCCGCATCTGCGGCAGCGAAATGTTGCGCTGCACGGTCATGTGCGGAAACAGGTTGAAGGACTGGAAAACCATCCCGGTGGAACGTCGGAGCCTCAACAGCTCTCCGGCGGACAGATTGCGGTCGACCGAAAACCGGATGGCGCCCACTTCGAGGGTACCGGATGACGGCTGTTCGAGCATGTTGATCGCACGCAGCAGCGTGCTCTTCCCTGCGCCGCTGGGTCCGACGATCGCCACGACCTCGCCGCGCGTAATGTCGAGCGAGACGTTTTTCACGGCGTGATGGCCGCCATAGATCACGTTGATGTTCTTGATGCGGACGATGTTTTCTGCCTCGGGCATGGCTTCTTTGTCCTTGCGCTAACGCCGGTGTCCTACTGGTCAAGCCGCCGCAGTATGTACGGCGGGGACGTTTCTTTCCGGAGTTGGAGCGAGACTCTCGGTGCCTGGGATCGATGCGGGAGAGCCCTTGAGCACCCAGTCCGCGACGATCAGGCCTATCACCGGCGCGAGCTGTATCCCGTAGCCGCCCGCACCGGCCGCAGTGATCAGACCGGGCTCGGACTGATCGACTGGTCCGACATGGGGACGGTGGTCGGCGGTGACAGGGTAGAGACCTGCCCAGCCCCGGCCGAGCCGGGCGCCCGGCAGATCAGGCACGCGCTCGATCAGCATCTCGGCCAGCATGACCTTGGACCCTTCCTCGCACTGCTCGTTGTAATTGTCCGGATCCTCGGGCGAGGGCGAGCTTACCTTGTGTATCTCGGCGATGAGCTCGCTCGCTTTCTCGTGCCGAAAGTTGAGTCCGGTGCCCTGCCCGTTCACCAGATCCATGACCATCGGCATTGTGTAGGGAAGCGGCGCGTCCAGGTGGATTGTCAGCGCCTCGTGGCGCTCGGGGTGGATGTGAAGCGTCTGTCCAAGCATCCCGGCAACGCGTGGCGCCCAGGCGCCTGCCGCGTTCACGACGAAGTCGCAGCCGATCGGACCCTTGCTGGTGTCCAACCGATAGCCACCGGATGTCCGCGCGACACCAAGCAGCTTGCGGAACTGGAAAACCTCGGAGCCGAGCTTCTTCACCTCTTGCGCCAGCAACGTGCACATTTCGTGGGGGTCGAGGAAGCCGTCGTCCGGCCCGAAGATGCCGCCTTCGAGCCCATCTGAACTCAAGTGCGGCACGAGCTGCTGGAGCTCGTTCGCCTGGTAAACCCTGGACCTGAAGCCGGCATTGCGCTGGATCTCCACCGAGCGGGCGAACAGTTCCATCTGCTCGGAGGTGCGCGCCAGACGCAGATAGCCGATAGGGCTGAAGCCGAGACCGAGGCGCTCCTGCCACCGGCGGATGCGCTGCACGGATTGCATGCGCAGCTGGATCTCGAACGGATCCGTCAGCTGTGTACCAACGACCCCGACCGAGCGGCCGCTGGATCCTGACGCAATGGATTGTGCGTCGATGACGGTGACGCGAGCGCCCTGTTCCGCGAGCGCGTGCGCAGAGCACATGCCGAGTGTGCCCGCACCGATGACGACGACGTGAGGAGAAGCTGTCATGTGACTTCCATCTGTTGCTGCGTCGTCCCGTGCCGGATGGATCCGGCGCCGGACGCGCTACGTCATTGCTTTGCGATTGCTGCGAGGGCGCCGTCGATTGCGGAAAGGATCTCGCGTGCGTCTTCCTCGGTCATCGAGGTGGAAAGCGCGAAGAGTCCGTAACTCGCCGAAAGCACGCCGCGGTCGAGCAGACCCTTGTGGAACAGGTCGAGCTTCGCGCGTTCGGACGCACCCGGATAGACCGACCGATAGTCCGTGATCGGCAACGCAGTGAAATGGACTTTGAAGAGCGAGCCGAGACCGACGCACTGCCCGTTGAGGCCATGGCGGGCAAGCGAGGCCGTGATGCCGTCGCGAAGCAGGCTGCCGATAGCGTCCAGATGCGCGAAGCTGGCCGGGGTCAACGCGCGCATCGCCGCCAGACCGGCTCGCATCGTCACCGGGTTCGCGGTGAAGGTGCCGCCATGCGGCAATGCAGGCTTGCCTCGCGTTGGATCGAACACCGCCATCACGTCGGCGCGGCCGCCGACGGCACCGACCGGGAACCCTCCGCCGATGATCTTGCCGAGAGCCGTCAGATCGGGCGTGATGCTCCACAGGCCCTGCGCCCCCGAATAGCCAAGGCGGAGCGAGATCACCTCGTCGAAGATCACCAGCGAGCCGGCGGCATGAGCGATCTCGACCATCGCGTCGAGATAGTCCTTCCGCGCGGGAATAAGTCCGGCGCGGTTCGGCATCGGGTCGATCAGAACACCCGCAATCGTGTCGCCATGCGCGTCGAAGACGGCACGCAGCGCCTCCGTATCGTTGAACGGCACCGCGATGACGTCGTCGAGAACTCCCTTCGGCGTGCCTTTCGCGTATGCCGTCGAGGCAGGCATGTCGCCCCAGTTGGCGGGCGAGCTGTCCAGGCTGACTTCCGCGAAGTCGTAGGAGCCATGGTAGGCACCTTCGATCTTGACGATCTTCGGCCGTTCGGTGAACGCCCGAGCCGCCTTGATCGCCATCATGACGCCTTCCGTGCCGGAGTTGGCGAAGCGAACCTGCTCGACCGACGGGAGGCGCTCCACCAACAGTTCAGCAAGATCAAGTTCGCTCTCGGTGGGCGCTCCGAAAGCCGATCCCCGGGGCATCTGGTCCACCACCGCCGCCGTGACGGCGGGATGGCCGTAGCCATGGATCATGGCCGTGAAATTGTTGATGCAGTCGTAGTAGACGTTTCCATCGACGTCCCAGACGCGGCAGCCCTCGCCGCGCTGGGCATAGATCGGAAACGGGTCGATGAAGACCGTTGTCCGGGTGTTCCCTCCCGGCATGACCTTGCGGGCCCGTTCGAACATCTCGCGGGATTTCGACATTGAATCTGGATAGTGGCGCATAATCTTGTAAACCGATGAAGGAGACAGCCTTGGATGGCCGCGGCGAAGAGCGCGACCTCTTTCGATCACCTGGTCATGATCGTGTGGCTCTGCTCGCGCAGGTACTGTGGCAGGAACCACGAGCCGAGACCGCCCTTGCCGCTGACCCCGGTGCCCTTCCAGCCGCAGAATGGCTGCGCGCCTGGCCATGCACCCGTCGTCGCGCCGCTCGCACGGTTGGCGTAGAGAACCCCTGCTTCGGCGGTGTCGAGGAAGTGACGCAACTCTTCCTGGTCGTTGGTAAAGATGCCGGCGGATAGTCCGTAGGCGATGTCGTTGCCCTCTTCGATCGCGGCATCGAGACTATCGAAACCGCGGACGACCACGAAAGGCATGAAGAGTTCGTCGCGGGTCAGCCGGCCCGGACCATCAAGTTCGACGACCGTCGGCAGGACGTAGTTGTCCGCAAAGCCCTGGCCCAGGGCGGCGCCCCCAAAATGCACCTTGCCTTTGCCCTCGACTTCCGACAGTGCGGCCTGGAAAAGGGCGACTGTGGCGTCGCCATAGACAGGGCCCATAAAGGTCTCGGCCTTGCGAGGATCTCCGACCACCAGCTTTGCGGCGAATGCTACCAGCTTCTCGATGAATTCCGCCTTGACCTTCTCGTCGACATACACGACCGAGCATGCGGAGCACTTCTGGCCTTGCAGGCCGAAAGCGGAGCGCGCCACTCCCTGCGCCGCACGGTCGAGATCGGCCTTGCTGGTCACGTAGGCAGGGTTCTTGCCACCCATTTCGGCGATGACGGGCTTCATGTGGGGCAGCGTTGCCATGTGACGGAAGATGCTCATGCCGGTCTTATGGGAGCCCGTGAATGCAACGCCGTCGATGCCGTTGTCGGTGGCAAGAAGGCGCCCCACCTCTCCATCGCCAAGCACGATGTTGAAAACACCTTCGGGCAATCCCGCCTTGCGAAGCGTTTCGGCAATCAGCAGTCCGGTCAGCGCGCAACCCGGCGACGGCTTGTAGACCACCGCATTGCCTGTCAACAGCGCACCCGAGACCATGCCGATCGACAAGGCGAGCGGAAAGTTGAAAGGAGCGATGACCGCGAAGACGCCATAGGGCTTCATGACGCTCGTAGCGGTCTCGTTTTCGACCAACATGTTCATCGGCCGGACGAACCCGTTGTTCGCCTTCATCTCCGATGCGTAGTACTCGACCATGTCGAGGCATTCCTCGGCTTCGCCGACTGCCTCGAGGCGGGACTTTCCGATCTCGTATAGCGCCGCCAAACCAAGGTCATACTTCCGCTCCGCCAGCGCCTCTCGCCAGCGGGCGCCGAATGCAAGGCGATCGTCCAGCGTCGAACGGTTCCAGGCCTTCGCGCCGGCTCGGGCAGCCTGGATCGCCGACTTGACGTCTGACGGGGTTGAAGCCGGGAACTTGCCGAGAGAGATCTTCTTGTCGATCGGGCTCAGGATCTCTTTCCGAGCGCCAGTCGCAAACGGCGTCGACCACTCGCGACCCAGTGTGTTCTTCTCGAAATCCGGGATCATTGCGTCGAGGTGAGCGTGAACCGGGGAAAAATCCACTCCGATGTTCGAGTAGGTCACACGCGGGAGTTCAGCCATTTCAAGTTCCTCCGAAAATCGGTATTTAGTCCGATAATCAGGATTTGGCTTGCGAGTCAATCGAGGGGACCATAAAATGGGGATAATACCGAATTTCGGAATTTGCGAGGACATTTCCGGATTCGGGTTACTAACGGAGCCCGACCGATCGAGGGCGTGCGGCCGTTCGGCTATTCTACGGAGCCCCGGGCTCAAGGCGCGGCGGAATAACAAGGGACTGACCTTGCCCCTCATGTCTGTTTTGAACGATAACCTTCTTGCAGTTGCAATTGTCAGATCGGCGTAGGTGCCCTTGAATACGAAGTCGAAGAAGCCGAGCGCCAAGGACAGCCCCCTCGAGCGCTACATCTCGATCATGGAGACGGTCGCGCCGTTCGAGCATGGCCTGACGGCGATCGAACTCGAAACGACGCTTGGATTGCCCAAAACCACGATCAACAGGCTGCTGCATGCCTTGATCGAAAGCGGGATGATCACCGCCGAGAGCGTTCGCAATCGGACATACCGTCTCGGCGATCGCCTGCTGCAGCTGCTACAGATGTCTCCGGATAGCGGCTGGCTGACGACGCTCGCGCAGCGACCGCTTCAGGATTTGGCCGACCGCACCGGCCAGTCGGCGTTCCTGTCGAAGTTCGACGGTACCGAAGTGCGCTCGGTCACCTGCGTCGCGCCCGACACTCCGGTCCGGACCTATGTCATGCCGGGCATGGCCATGCCTGTAAATGCGACCGCTTCGGCCAAGGCGATCCTTGCGTTTCATCCGCAGGAGACCGTGAAGAGGATCCTGGCGACGGAGCTGCGCAGCTATACCGATCGGACGAAAACGAAGATCGCGGAGTTGACCAGGGAATTGGCCGAGGTTCGGGAGCAGGGTTACGCCATGGACCTGGCCGAGCATGTTCCGGGCCTGGGCTCGATCGCATTTCCGATAAGGCCGACGAGCGGTGAGGTTATATACGCGGTGGGACTTACGGGACCCTATGGTCAGATCATAGAGCAAAACTTCAAACAGCATTGCGCGGCGCTCGCAGAGGCCGCCCGGCGCATGGCGAAGCTGGCGCAGATGCAGGCCTACAACGGATCGGCTATGGCCGCGAAAAATGCCGCAGCGGATCAGCGACAGGGCGGTGCGTGAGAGGCCAGTCACTTGCGCGAAGAAACGTCGCGCTTTGAACCGAGAATGTAGTTTCGCGATCTCCGTCTCGACGGCCGCGAATGTCCGGCTCCACCCTCCGAAAACCACTCGATGGAAATCCTCGGGGTTGAAGGCCTCGCCCATTGCGTTCAGGGTTTGCTGCCCGGGTCGAATATCGCCTCACGCCCAAGGCTGCAGGCGCTGGAGACCGCCTTCTCGCGGATGTTCCGGACGAGGATGTGTTCGGCGTGATCCGCCACCTCGATCTTCCATGAGCTCGCCCGCCGCGGCTACGATGAAGCGGGCGTCGACAAGATCATGGGTGGAACATGCTCTCCTACTTCGAGCGACTTGGACGCTAATTCCCTCCATGGCAGCGCCCTAACGCAGCACTGCCCGCAGCTCAGCTTGAAGTGCACGCAACGGCTCCAGGTAGAGCGCAACGAGATTGCTGACACCCACATGTGTCGCGGCAACGCCGACGTTCACGGCTGCGATCACCGTCCCGCGCACGGTCATCAACGGCACGGCGATCGAGCGCAATCCGAGCTCGACCTCCTGATCGATCAACGCGAACCCTTGCGTCCGCACCCGCCCTAACTCCGCAAGGATGGTGTCGGGGTCGGTCAAGGTATGAGCAGTCCGCGCCGGCAGGGCATGGGAAGATAGAAGATGTGCAGCGCGTTCCGGAGGCATGGCTGCCAGGAGCACGCGCCCCATGGAAGTGCAGTATGCCGGAAGCCGCGAGCCGGGCATCAGCGCGATCGACATCACCTTTCGCTGCGCCGCGCGCGCGACATAGACGACGTCGGTGCCGTCCAGAATCGAGACGGACGAGCTTTCGCCGAGCCGCTCCGAAAGGCCATCCAGCAAAGGCTGCACCAGATGCGGCAGCGGCATGGTTGCCAGACAGGCTGTCCCGAGCCTCAACACGCGCGGCGTGAGCGTGAAGAACTTTCCGTCGTAGTCTGCGTAGCCGAGATGGGAAAGCGTAAGGAGACAGCGTCTGGCTGTCGCCCTGTCGAGACCGGATGCAGTCGCGACGTCCGTGATCGACTGCCGTGGCCGTTCCACCGTGAACGTCTCTATGACAGACAATCCCTTGGCCAAGCCACCCATCGTGTCCCGTTCGGAAATGGGCATCCATTCACCTTGTGCGATATGTCAACAAACGAATGATATCGCACAAGCCGGCTTGCCGAAAGATCTCATCTGCCGATACGTGTGGCGGCGAAATCGATCTTGGTGCCGGGAAAGGCTGGTTACGTGGACAAGACAATCGCGAGCCTCGCGGAAGCAGTGGCAATCGTCGAAGACGGCATGACCGTCATGATCGGCGGCTTCGGCGGCGCAGGTGCTCCGATAGAGCTGATCCACGCACTGATTGACCGTTTTCGCGCTACCGGCGCCCCGAAAAACCTTACGATCGTCAACAACAATGCAGGGAACGGTCGCATCGGCATCGCCGCCATGATCGACAATGGCATGGTTGCCAAGATGATCTGCTCGTTCCCGCGCTCGTCCGATCCGCGGGCATTCACCGAGCGGTACCTTGCCGGGAAAATCGCGCTCGAACTGGTTCCACAGGGGACCTTGGCCGAACGAATCCGCGCCGGTGGCGCGGGTATTCCGGCTTTCTACACGCCGACGAGCTACGGGACCGATCTCGCGGCCGGCAAGCCTGTGGCCGAGTTCGATGGGCGCCACTACGTGCAGGAACGTTGGCTGAAGGCGGATGTGGCCCTCATCAAGGCGGAACTTGCCGACCCTCATGGTAACCTCACCTACAGGAAGGCGGCACGCAACTTCTCGCCGCTGATGGCGATGGCCGCACGCACGACCGTCGTTCAGGCGCGCCGGATCGTCCAGCCCGGTGCGATTGATCCTGAGCTGGTCGTGACGCCCGGGATCTTCGTGGACCAGGTGATCGAGGTCTCGAACCCGATGCAGGAAGAGACGCTTATCCGCCAAGGGGTCGCATACGCATGACAGTCAAGCTGACCAACGCGCAGATTGCATGGCGCGCCGCGCAGGACATTGAGGACGGCGCTTATGTGAACCTCGGCATAGGCTTTCCCGAGATGGTGGCGAGCTTTCAGCCGCCTGGGCGCCGGGCGATCTTCCACACCGAAAACGGCATCCTCAATTTTGGCGAAGCCCCGGCGGCAGGCGACGAGGACTGGGATCTGATCAATGCGGGCAAGAAGGCGGTCACGCTCAATCCGGGCGCTTCGTTCTTCCACCATGCCGACAGCTTCGCGATGGTGCGTGGCGAACATCTCGACGTTGCCATTCTCGGCGCCTACGAGGTGGCCGAGACCGGTGACCTTGCGAACTGGAGCACAGGACCCAAGGGCATACCAGCGGTCGGTGGTGCCATGGATCTGGTGCACGGAGCAAAACGCGTGGCCGTCATCACCGATCACGTCACCAAGGACGGTCGTCCGAAACTGGTGAAAGCCTGCAGCCTTCCCCTGACCGGCGTGCGCTGCGTGACGAGGGTCTACACGAGCCTTGCGGTCATAGACATCATCGATTGTCGTTTCGTGCTGCGCGAGAAGCTGCTTGCGATGAGCTTCGATGAATTGAAGGCGCTGACCGGCGCAGAGCTTAAGGTCGATGGCGAAATCAAATCCTTGACGGCACCGGAGCTCTGAATGACCGAGGCCTTCATCTGCGACTACATCCGCACCCCGATCGGCAGGGTTGGCGGTTCGCTGTCCTCGGTCCGGACCGACGATCTCGGCGCGGTGCCGCTGCGAGCGCTGCGGCACCGCAATCCAGGCCTGGACTGGTTCGCAGTGGATGAGGTCATCTTTGGCTGCGCCAACCAGGCAGGCGAGGACAACCGCAATGTCGCGCGCATGTCATCGCTGTTGGCGGGACTGCCGATCGAAGTCCCCGGCAGCACGGTCAACCGCCTGTGCGGTTCTGGAATGGACGCCGTGGGCATCGCTGCACGGGCCATCAAGGCCGGCGAAGCCGACCTGATCATCGCCGGTGGCGTCGAATCCATGAGCCGCGCGCCGTTCGTGCTTCCGAAGGCGGGCGAAGCGTTTTCGCGCAATGCCGAGATTTACGACACCACGATCGGTTGGCGCTTCGTCAATCCATTGATGAAGAAGCAGTATGGCGTCGATTCGATGCCGGAGACGGGCGAAAACATTGCGGAAGCCTTCAAGGTCAGCCGCGCCGATCAGGATAGCTTCGCCGCACGCAGCCAGGCCAGGACCGCCGCCGCTCAGGAAAATGGCCGGCTGACGCTGGAGATCACTCCGGTGACCGTACCCCAGCGCAAAGGCGATGCTATCGTGGTCGATCGCGACGAACATCCACGCACCGGAACGACAACCGAGTCGCTCGCCAAGCTTCCAGCGCCGTTCAAAAAGGAAGGTGGCACCGTCACAGCGGGCAACGCTTCTGGCGTGAACGACGGAGCGGCAGCGCTGATCATCGCGTCCGAAGCCTCCGTCAAGGCATTCGGGCTCACACCGATCGCCCGGATTCTGGGCGTCGCGACGGCCGGGGTTGCCCCACGGATCATGGGGATCGGCCCGGCTCCGGCGACACGCAAGCTTTGCGCGCGCCTCGGCATCGCGCCTTCGGACTTCGATATCATCGAGCTGAATGAAGCATTTGCCTCCCAAAGCATCGCCGTGCTCCGCGAACTCGGGATCCCCGAGGACGCGGAGCATGTGAACCCGAACGGCGGAGCGATCGCGCTCGGGCACCCGCTTGGGATGTCGGGCATTCGCATCACCGGCACTGCCGCGCTCGAGTTGCGGTCCCGAAAAGCACGACTGGCCCTGGCCACGATGTGCATCGGTGTCGGACAGGGTATCGCGATCGCTCTGGGCAGTGCGTAGCGGAGATGGTGCGACAGTCCGAGTCAGGCGGATTGCATCGATCCGCAGCAAAGCAGCCACGGGTATGGATCGGTTGACGTTTGTCAGCTTGTCGATTCGCTAACAGACCAGAGCTATGGCGAGCCGACAAAGATCGTGCCCTGGCTCGCCAAGTCATGGGAGATATCAATGACCTACGCGCAAAAAAGAAGCGCCGCACTAGGCGGCGCTTTCTTTTAATTGCTTAATTCCCCAAGAGGAAACTGGAGCGGGTGAAGCGATTCGAACGCTCGACCCCAACCTTGGCAAGGTTGTGCTCTACCCCTGAGCTACACCCGCTCGCGCGGCTTTGGGCCGCAAGCCGGGCCTATATGGCTGAAGAGCGCGGCGATTGCAACAGGGAAATCGCAGGCTTTTTTCAATGCGCCGGACGAGGCCGGCGGGCCGCCGGCGGGAGGCGGAAGGATTCGGCGCCGCGTCGCGCGGCGGTCTTGTCTCGACCATGTCATTGGCCGTAAACGGCATGGCTGGAAACCAGCCGAAGACGAGAACCCCATGCCCAGGACCGAAGCCGAGCTCTTTGCCTTTCTTGCCGAACTCGGCATCGCCGTTTCGACGAAACGCCATCCGCCGCTCTATACGGTCGCCGATTCGCAGGCGCTGCGCGGCGAAATCGCCGGCGGCCACACCAAGAACCTGTTCCTGAAGGACAAGAAGGACGCCTTCTTCCTGGTCACGGTCGGCGAGGATGCTGTCGTCGACCTGAAGCAGATCCATCATGTGATCGGCGCCGCCGGCCGCGTTTCCTTCGGCAAGCCGGAGATGCTGATGGAGCTTCTGGGCGTCGCCCCGGGCGCAGTCACGGTGTTTGGCCTGATCAACGACACGCAGCACAGGGTCAGGGTCGTGCTCGACGAGGCGCTGATGCGGCATGCGGTGATCAACGCGCATCCGCTGACCAATGAGGCGACGACGTCGATCGCATCGGGCGACCTCGTCAGATTCGTCGAGGCAACCGGGCACGATGCTGCTATCTTGAAAGTCTCGGCATGATCGCCACATGGATGGCGAAACCGGTTTCCAACCAAGGACAGTGCGCCGATCCGCTGGCGCCACCGAAAGGGCGACGACATGAGTGACAACAATCCGTTTGGCGGCTCCTTTGGCAACAGCGGCGGCCAGTATGCCACGACGGTGCAGTATGGCGGCGGCGCGGAACCGCAGAAACCTGCGGCCGGCGCCGCCCCCGCCGGCGACGTCATCAAGGATACGACCACCGCGGCCTTTGCCGCCGATGTCATCCAGGAATCGCGCCGCCAGCCGGTGCTGGTGGATTTCTGGGCGCCGTGGTGCGGGCCGTGCAAGCAGCTGACGCCGCAACTGGAAAAGGCGGTCCGCGCCGCCGGCGGCAAGGTCAAGCTGGTCAAGATGAACATCGACGACCATCCCTCGATCGCCGGCCAGCTCGGCATCCAGTCCATTCCCGCGGTCATCGCCTTCAAGGACGGCCAGCCGGTCGATGGCTTCATGGGCGCCATCCCCGAGAGCCAGATCACCCAGTTCATCGACAAGGTCGGCGGCAAGGGCAATGGTGCGGCTGATGTAACCGAGGCGCTGACGGCGGCGGCCGAGGCGCGCGCTGCCGGCGACGTGCAGACGGCGGCCGACATCTATGACGCCGTGCTCGAGCAGGCGCCGGAGACGATCGAGGCGATAGCGGGGCTAGGCGAATTGCTGTTCGAGGCCGGTGATACCGAAGGCGCCGAGGCGATGCTGGCGCGGGCGCCGCAGGCCAAGGCCGATGCGCCGCCGCTGGCCGCGCTGCGCGCCAGGATGACCTTGGCCGCGCAAGCGTCCGAACTCGGCAACCCGGCGGAGTTCGAGCGCCGGCTGGCTGAGAATCCCGGCGACCATCAGGCCCGCTTCGATCTGGCCATGGTCCAGAACGCCAGGGGCGAGCGCGATGCGGCCGCCGACAATCTCCTGGCCATCATCAAGGCTGACCGCGGCTGGAACGAGGACGGCGCCAAGGCGCAATTGCTGCGCTTCTTCGAGGCCTGGGGCATGACCGACGAGGCGACGCTTGCCGCGCGGCGCAAATTGTCGTCGCTGCTGTTTTCCTGAGCCGGCGCGGCCGAATGGTCGCGCGGGGCTTGCACCCGGCGCCGGCCGCGCCAGATAGGACGAATCCGGCCCGCCTTTCCCTCGGGAAGCCAACAACCCCGGGCAGCGACAGGCGGATCGCGGCATGGAGGCGCTTCCCAGGCGAAGCGATCGGAGGAACGAGGTGCAAGCGGGAAACGCTCACTACCGGCTCGCCAGGGATCTGCCGTCGACCATCCCGGTCTTTCCGCTCGAGGGCGCGCTTCTGCTGCCGGGCGGCCGCATGCCGCTCAACATCTTCGAGCCGCGCTACCTGCAGATGGTCGACGAGGCGATCGCCGGCTCACGGCTGATCGGCGTCATCCAGCCCAGCCTCGACGGCGCCTTGCGCGACGATGGCGAGCCGGAACTCTGCAATGTCGGCTGCGCCGGCCGCATCATAGCGCTTTCCGAGACCGGCGACGGCCGCTACCTGATTTCGCTGCAGGGTGTGTGCCGGTTCCGTGTCACCCATGAGCTGACGGTCAAGACGCCGTTCCGCCAAGGCAAGATCGCCCCCTTTCTCGCCGATCTCGACGACGACCAGGCGGCCGCCGAGGTCGACCGGCCGGCGCTGCTGCGGGCGTTCCGCTCCTATCTGCAGGCCAACGACCTGGAGGCCGACTGGGAAAGCGTCAGCCGGGCCGAAAACGCCATGCTGGTCAACGCGCTGTCGATGATGGCGCCCTATGGACCGGCCGAGAAGCAGGCGCTGCTCGAAGCGGCCGATCTCAAGACCCGCGCCGAAACGCTGATCGCCATCACCGAAATGGCGCTGGCGCGCGAGAACGAGGATTTTGGCTCGAGCCTGCAGTAGGATGTTGAGAGAGGGCACGATGGCGGCGGATGGGCGTGACGGAAAGAGAGCGAATGTCGACCCCAGGATGCTGGAGCTGCTGGCTTGCCCGCTGACCAAGGGGCCGCTGGCCTGGGATCCCGAGCGCGGCGAACTGATCTCGCGGGTCGCCAAGCTCGCCTATCCCGTGCGCGACGGCATCCCGATCATGCTGCCTTCGGAGGCACGGAGCATCTCGGCGGAAGACGTGCTGCCGCCGCGGCTGGGCGGGCCGGCCGGCTCGACGTGAAAATTATCGGTCGGCATTCTACGGCGCCCCCCTCTGCCCTGCCGGGCATCTCCCCCTCAAGGGGGGAGATCGAATGTCACCTCCGCCTTCGCCAATCTCCATTGTTGCAGGAATTGGCGGAGCGTTGAAACTGCCAATCTCCCCCTTGAGGGGGCGAGGAGTGGTCCATGAAGTGGACGCAAAGCCAATTGCTTGGCTTTGCGAACGAAGAGCGCCCGAAGCGACAGCGAAGGGCCGGGTCCGGCAGGCGAGAGGGGGGCTCGCCCGCCAGCGTCAAGTTTCGCACCGCTGCGGTGCGGAGACGTCGCGGCATGAATCCTCGCGCCGCGTCGCTTCGCTCCTTGCTCCGCCGGTGGATGACGAAGGCATTGATGTGTCTACTGAAAATTGCGGCCCCTGGGCATGACGCTTTCCGCTTCTTCCGACAGTGTTGCCAAATCCTGCCCGGCCGGTGGGTTCCGCATCGCGGGCCGGCCGGGACGATCCGGATCCTCCCTCGAGGCGTGCCCCTGAGAACCGGCGCCCGGCAAACTGGCCTGGTCGACCTTCTCCAGCAACACCGTGAGCCAGGGCGTCAGATCCTCGATCTTCTCGGCGACGATGTGGACGACATCCGATTCCGACTGCAATTTGCCGGTGACCTTGACGAAGCGCGCGCCCATGACGATGGGACGGAAGCGGTCGAAGGTCCGCTGCCAGAAAATGACGTTGGCGACGGCTTCGTCATCCTCCAGCGTCAGGAAGACCGCATTGCCCTTGCCGGGGCGCTGCCGCACCAGAACGAGCCCGGCGACCGAGACGCGCCGTCCGTCCCGCACCGAGCACAGCCTGGCATTGGGCGTGACGCCGGCCCGGTCGAGCCGCTCGCGCAGGAAGGCGACCGGGTGCGCCTTCAAGGACAGGCCGAGCGAGCGGTAATCGTGGATGACATGCTCGCCGAGCGGCATTTTCGGCAGCTTCGTCTCCGGCTCCAGCTCGCGTAGCCGCAGCGCCGGCTGGTCGAAAAGCGGCAGCTTTTCGGCGGCACTCTTGCCGTCGAGGGCGCGCACCGCCCAAAGTGCGGCGCGGCGGTCCAGGCCGAGCGAGCGGAAGGCATCGGCCTGCGCCAGTCTTTCGATCTCGGCGACATCGAGGCCGGAGCGCAGCCAGACATCCCGGACGGATATGTAGCCTGAACCGCGTCGCTCGACGAAGGCGTCCATGCGCTCCTTGGAAAGTCCCTTGATCTGCCTGAAGCCGAGCCGCACCGCGTGCTGCGTCGCGATGACGCCGCGCATGTCGGCATGGCGCGGCAGGATGCGGGCCGGGTCGAAAGCCGCCTGTTCCAGCGTGCAGTCCCAGACCGAGAAATTGACGTCGACCTCGCGGATGTCGACGCCATGGTCGCGCGCATCACGAACAAGCTGGGCCGGCTGGTAAAATCCCATCGGCTGTGAATTCAGGATCGCGGCGCAGAACACGTCGGGATAGAAGGTCTTGAACCAGCAGGAGGCATAGACCAGCAGCGCGAAGGAGGCGGCATGGCTTTCGGGAAAGCCGTATTCGCCAAAACCCTCGATCTGCTTGAAACAGCGTTCGGCGAAATCCCGGGTGTAGCCCTTGCCGACCATGCCGTCGATCATGCGCCGGCGGTAATTGCCGATCGTGCCGGTGCGCTTGAAGGTGGCCATGGCGCGGCGCAACTCGTCGGCCTCGCCAGGCTTGAAGCCACCGGCCACGATGGCGATGTTCATCGCCTGTTCCTGGAACAGAGGAACGCCCAGCGTCTTGTGGAGGATCGCCTCCAGCTCCGGTTTCTGATACTCGGGCTGCTCCTTGCCTTGCCGGCGGCGCAGATAGGGGTGGACCATGTCGCCCTGGATCGGGCCGGGCCGCACGATCGCCACCTCGATGACAAGGTCATAGAATTCTTTTGGCTTGAGACGCGGCAGCATCGACATCTGCGCGCGCGATTCGATCTGGAAGACGCCGATCGTGTCGGCGCGACCGATCATCTTATAGACCGGCTTCGCCTCTTCCGGCAGGGTGGCAAGGACATAGGGCTGCCCGTAAGGGTCTCGCGCCTGCGGATAATGGTCCGTCAGCAGAGTGAAGGCGCGTTTGAGACAAGTCAGCATGCCGAGCGCCAGCACGTCGACCTTGAGGATCTTGACCGCGTCGAGATCGTCCTTGTCCCATTCGACCATCTTGCGTTCCTCCATCGCCGTCTTGACGATGGGCACGATCTCGTCGAGCCGGTCCCTGGTGATGACGAAGCCGCCGACATGCTGGGAGAGGTGACGGGGAAAGCCCATGATCTCGTTGGCACGCTCCATCACGTGCCGCGATATGGGGTCGGCGCGATCGAGGCCGCCGGCCCGGGCTTCCTTCTCGCCGAGCTCCGAGGTCGACCAGCCCCAGATCGAGCCGGAGAGCGATGCCCTGACATCCTCGGACAGGCCCATCGCCTTCGACACTTCGCGCAGCGCCGAGCGGCCGCGATAGCTGATGACGGCGGCGGCCAGCGCGGTGCGCTTGGAGCTGTATTTCTCGTAGATATATTGGATGACCGTCTCGCGCTTTTCATGCTCGAAATCGACGTCGATGTCGGGCGGCTCGTTCCTCTCCTCGGAAATGAAGCGTTCGAACAGCGTGTCGATTCGCTCCGGCCCGACCTCGGTGATGCCGAGGCAGAAGCAGACGACCGAATTGGCGGCCGAACCGCGCCCCTGGCAGAGAATATCCTGGCTGCGGGCGAATTTGACGATGTCGTGGACGGTCAGGAAATAACGGGCATAGTTCAGGCGCTCAATAAGGGCGAGCTCTTCCTCGATGCGCCTCGTCACCGATTGCGGCACGCCCGAGGGATAGCGCCTGGCCGCCCCCTCCCGCGCCAACCTTTCCAGCTCCGCCTGCGGGCCGAGCCCTGATTGCGTCGGCTCGTCGGGGTAATTGTACTGAAGGTCGCTGAGCGAGAAGGTCAGCTCCTGCGCGAAGCGCAGCGTTTCGGCCAGTGCCTCCGGGTGCCTGCGGAACAGGCGCGCCATCTCCAGCGGCGGCTTCAGATGGCGCTCGGCATTCGCCGTGAGTTCCAGCCCGACCTCCGAAACGGGAATGTTGAGGCGAATCGCGGTCAGCACGTCCTGCAGCGGGCGCCGCTCGGCCGTGTGGTAGAGGACGTCGTTGGTCGCCATCAAGGGCAGGCCGGCCAGCTCCGCCATCGCCGCCGCCTGCTCGATCCTGAAGCGGTCGTTTCCCGCATAATCGGGCGAAACGCCAAGCCGCAGGTTTTTACCGAAACGGTCCTTGAGCTCGCCAAGCAGGGCTAGTGTGCCCTCGGCCCCCGCCGCCAGGTCGGGCAGGACCGACAGCGACATCAGATCCCCCCATTCGAGAAGGTCGTCGCGCCGCAGAAGGGTCGCGCCCTTTTCGTTCTCCTCGCGCAGATTGGCTTGCGTGAGCATGCGGCACAGATGCCCCCAGCCCTTGCGGTTCTGCGGATAGGCGAGAATATCAGGCGTGTCGTCGCAAAAAACCAGCCGGCTGCCGGGGTGGTAGGCAAGCGTCTCGACCTTAGCCTGCTGCCAGGCGCGCACCACACCCGCCACCGTGTTGCGGTCGGCGAGCCCGATCGCGGAGAACCCCATGAGCTTGGCCGCGACCACCAGCTCCTCCGGCTTGGAGGCGCCGCGCAGGAACGAGAAATTCGACTGGATGCCGAATTCCGCATAGGGAATGGCGGTCAGCGCGTTCATGCGAAGACCCCGTGCAGGAACCAGCGCGGCGGGATTTCAGAGCCGCCATAGAGACCTTGCCGGTAGAGCCAGTAGCGGCGGCCGTCGGCATCCTCGATGCGGAAATAGTCGCGTGTCGACGCCGCTTCGTCGCTCGAAAATTCACGCCACCATTCCGGCGCGATGCGTTCAGGGCCTTCGGCGCGGGCGACCCTGTAGAGCGCACGCCGCCAGCGGAAATTCAGCGGCGGTCCCTCGGGCATTTCGGTGGCCGGCACCTCAATCGGCTCGGGCGAGCGGAAAAGCCGGATCGGCCGCTCCGGCGGGAAGATGGTCATCGGCGCCTGCATCCTGTCCGGTTTCTTCGGCGGCGTGATGCGGCGCGGGGTTTCCGTGAAGGGGATGGTGGCGACGGCACGCTCGGGCAGATGGCTTTCCACGGCGACCGGCTTGAGAACCGCGCCCTCGCCGAGCCGGGCGCGGATGCGGTCGGCGAACAGCGCGATATCGGCGCCGTCGTCGGTCGTTTCGCCTGTCAGGTCGGCCTGCGGCATGTCGAAGGCCGCCGCCGCCAGTACCGAAAGCCGCACCAGGTCGAAGCCATAGCCGGCATCGATATGCTGCTCGAGGGCGGCCAGCCGCTCATGGAACAATTTCTGGATCAGCCGGGGTTCGCGCATCGGTCGCGACGTGCCGAGCGCGATGCGGCTGACGGCGCCGTCGACGCGGAACAAGAGCAGCGCCAGGCTTCTCGCGCCTTCGCCGCGCCGCTCAAGGTCGATCTTCAGGGTCGTCGCCAGCATGCCCACCAGCCGTTCTATGTCCTCTGTCAGCGTGACGGGCTCGGCCAAATGGCGTTCGACCGAAAGCGGCGCGACGGGCAGGCGCGGCGACACCGCCTCGTCGAGACGGCCGAGCGCCTGGTCGAGGCGCAAGAGCAGGGAGGCACCGAAGCGGCGGGCGAGCGGCGCGCGCGGCGCGGCCATCACCGCGCCCGCCGTGCGCAGGCCAACACTTTCCAGGCTGGCGCGGGTTTCCGGCGCGATGCGTAGCGCCGCCAGCGGCAAGGGCCCCAGGAGCGCTTCCTCCTCGCCGCCGGCAACGATGCGGTCGCCGCAGAACCGCGCCGCCGCCCAGGCGGCGCCGGGTGTCGCGGCAAGCCCGGCGCGAACGTCGAAGCCCTGATGGAAGAAGCGCGACAGGATCTCGTCCAGCATGGCGCGTTCGCCGCCGAAAAGATGGGTGCAGCCGGTGACGTCGAGGAACAGGCCGTCGGTCCCGTCGAGCGCCACCAGCGGGGTATAGCGGTCGCACCAGTCCGCAAGGCCTTCGAGCAGGCGCCGGTCGGCTTCGGCATCGGCCTCCATTATGTCGATCGACGGATGCATGGCGCGCGCATCGGCGATGCCCATGCCGGGCTTCAGATGCAGCGCCTCAGCCCGCTCGTCGAGGGCTAAGATGCGCTGCGCGTTGCTGTCGCGATGGCTGATCACCAGCGGCCGGTGATCCGACGGTCGGGAACGCCAGGACCGCCCCAGGCGCTGCCGCAGGATCCGTTCGGCCGCGAGATAGGGAAACCACAGGGACAGGATTCTTTGCTCGTTCTTCCCCAATCCTTCTTTCATCGAATATGCGTTCATCGGGGTTCCACTCCAATATGAATTGTCCCGGCAGGGCCGTGCGGCTCTTGCCGATGCTGATGGTGAAGGCGGGGCGGCCGATCGAGCCGGCAAGCGGCCCGCCGACCGTGTCGCGCGACCCTGCCGGCGCCGGTGAGACGATGAGGCGGACGGGCGCCGCCGTCGGTTCGGGTTCGGCCGCCTGCCGCAGCAGGAAGACCGGCCGGCCGGCGCTCTGCGCGCGGGCGTGCAGCCGGCGCGTCGCGGTCAGGTCCAGCCGCTGCGGATTGCCGCGGACTTCAAGGATGACGGCGGCGAGCGCCTTCATGCGGGCCGCCTCCTCGGCGACCCACAGCGCATCGGCGAGCCTTGGCGCCTCGGAAAACAGCAATTGCTCCGGCTCGATGCCGAAGGCGGCGTGAAGGCCCCGGGCATAGGGAAAACCCGCTTCGCGAAAAACCTCCTGAGTGCCGATCCACAGCACCGGCAATCGCGGCCCTTGCTTGAGAACCAGGCTGGGCTTGAGGATCAGGCTGGCGAGCGACAGGGCGAAGCCGGCGACGGCTCCGGCATCGCGGGTCTCGACGCCATGGATTTCGCTTAAGGCCGCTTTCGGCAGGCCACCGCTCAAATCGCCGCCCAAATCGCCACCGAGGGCGGCATCGAGACGGCCGACGCCGGTGCGCAGGAAAGCATCCGGCCTGGCTACGGCGATGCCGCGCCGGACCACGGTGCGGTCCGCGGCGGCCGTGCCGGCGTCGGAAGCCGCGCCGGCCGGCGCCTGCAGGCGCTCGGGCAGCGTTCCCTCGATCTTCGCGATCTGGCGGCGCAGGGCAAAAACAGTCTCCCGCGCCACGGCGGTCATCGCCATGACGGTCAGTGTCCACTCACAATTGTTCCTGTTATGTTCTTATAGATTCCAGAGGCGACCCGAAGAGTCAAGCAGACTCATGGGGAATTTATTCCTCTCCGATAAGAGGGCCAACATGGTCGGACAGCCGGCCGCGCCTCAAGCCATGCCAAACGGCTCCGGGTGCCGTAAGCAATCCTGGGGTTAGCCGCCGCGTCATTTGCCGATTGTGGCCCAAAAGCCTATATGCCGGGATCAAAGGACAAAGCATGGCCCGCATCTACAAGACCCGCATTTGGCACGACCAGCTTTCGCCGTCGATGGACGAGATCGAGTTCCTGGCGCTGGAGGCCTACGCCCATCTGCCCGAGGATTTTCGCAAGCTGACCGGCGAGATCGTCATCCAGATCGCCGAATTCCCGACCGACGAGATCATGGACGACCTGTCACTGGAAACCCCCTTCGACCTGCTCGGCCTGTTCGAGGGACGCGGCATCGCCGAGCGCTGGAACCCGCAGACCGGCGAAGGCCCGAACCGCATCACGCTCTACCGCCGCGCCATCCTCGATTACTGGGCCGAGAACGAGGAGACTTTGGGCGACATCGTCACCCATGTGCTGATCCACGAGATCGGCCACCATTTCGGCCTCTCGGACGACGATATGGAGAAGATCGAAGAGGCAGCCGAGTGACCGGTTCCACGTCAGGCCGTCATTTCACAATGAGTGTGACGAAATGTTTTAATACGTTCTGCACAGTCTGCTCCCCGGTATGTCCTGCCACTGCCCATTGCGCAAAATGTCCATCAATGTACATGCGTGCGAGCCCGTAGACGAGCGCCCTCGCGGCTATCTGGGTCTCTGCCATGTCGTCCGACCGGAGCATGTTTCGTCGCTGTGCTTCTGCCATTGACGCTTCCATCAGCGAACGCACCGCTTCGTTATCGTGACGCAGCGACTCTGAAGCATCCCAATCAATAAGATTGCGTGTCGAGATGATCTGGAAGTGGGTGGGGTTTCGAATTGCCCAGCGCAAATAGGCGATTCCAACAGCGGCAAAGCGTTCGATCGGATCGTCCGTCGCAACCTTCTCGTCCGCATTCGTGATCTCCGAGCGGAATCGGCTCATTGCCTGCTCCGCGACAGCCGTCATCAACGCGGTCTTGTTGCTGAAGTGACGGAATGGCGCGCCAGGGGAAACGCCGGCACGTTTTGCGGCTTCGCGCACGCTCACATTGTCGGGGCCGCCTTCCTCGACCAGTTGAACCGCGGCATCGATCAGGACCTCCCGCAAATTGCCATGGTGGTAACCAGTGCGATGAGGCGCCTTGGCTTTTGCCATCTCTTTCCCTTCGTTCCGTGGAGCAGCTCCCCGCCTCTGTAGCATGATTCCGCGATTTATGTAATCGCCGTTTACAATTCCGGCCAGAGGATGTAAGCAGTGATTACTGATGGGATCGGAACAGGCCTACGGTCTTCGCGGCTCCCGAACTCCCAGCTGAGGAGACGAACATGCTCGCCAGAACAGCCCCACCCCGCTCGCAATCGGTCATTTCGCATCAGAGTCCAGCCGAAGAATTTCAGCAGGAGAATTTCGCGATTGTTCAGTCGAGCGCGACTGTGCCCAGCCTCACGCTTTATCGGCTTGCCGCCGTTGCCGGGATGGGAAGCGCGCTTATTCTTCTGGTCAACGCGGCTAAACGCAGCTCGCTCATCGCGACCACCGATCTGACGCAACTTCTCGCACCAGTCGCCGAGATATTGGCGCTTGGCCTCGTCGTGGGCCTGTTTCTTGCGTTTGGCCGGCGCGCGGGGCTGTTCGGCACTATCGCGTTTGTCATCAACTTCGTTGCGTTGGCAAGTTTGGTAGGCGTGGAAGCAGTGATCAATCTGGTATTTTCGAAGCTTCCGCTCACAACCATCGTCGAGCTGCGAGCCGGACCGCTCGGTCTGGCTCTGGTCGCCAGTTCGGTTCTTTTTCTGGTTGGAACGCTCGCGTTTGTAATCTCTCTCGCCGTTGCAAGAGGCGTGCCGCGCATTCCTCTCGCTCTCTATCTCATTGGCGCGGTGCCGATCGCGCTTCGTGCGTTCGTTCCGGAGCTGGCTCTTGACCTGGGCTTGGCGATGCTTGCGGCATCGATCGCCTGGCTGGCGGCGTGGCTGTGGATGCGAGGGGCTACCACTCGCTGAGCTTGGTGTCCGGCCCGTATTCCTGGCCGTCGACATCCTTCACCACGGCCTGGCCGCAGCGCATGGTCTTGGTCTTCTTGTCGTAGGCGTAGGTGGGGGAGCCGAACAGGTGCCAGCCCTTGTTCAGCGCCGCCGTCACCTTGTGACAGAAGCTGGCGTCGTCCGGAGCGGTGAGAAAGCGGTAGAGTTTCATCATTCAATTCCTGTCGTCAGTCCATCGCCCGCGATCGGCAATCCAACACGGCACATCATGCGCCGACGGCCGCCGCCTTCGCCAGAAGTTTTTCGGCCTGCGCAAGGTGCAGCCGTTCGACCATCCTTCCCTCCAGCGCAATCACGTTCTTGCCGGCATTTTCCGGAAGCGCAAAGGCCTGCTTCACCGCACGGGCCTTGGCCACCGCCTCCGCCGACGGCGCAAAGGCGCGGTTCGCCGCCTCGATCTGGGCGGGATGGATGAGCGTCTTGCCGTCGAAGCCCATGGCGGCCGCTTCCGTGCATTCGCGGCTGAAAGCATCGAGCGCGCGAAAATCGTTGAAGACGCCGTCGACGATATCGAGATCGCCGGCACGCGCCGCCAGCACCATCTGCATCAGCCACGGCAGGAGATAACGCCGGTCCGACGTCGCCACAATGCCGGTGTCCTTGGTCAGGTCATTCGTTCCGGCAACGAAACAATCAAGCCGCGAGGCAGGATCGCGGCCAAGTTCGGCGATGGCGCCGACATTGAGCACGGCCTTCGGCGTCTCGATCATCGCCCATAGTTTCACGCTGTCGGGGGCGGAATTGTCGTCGAGCACGTCACCCGCCTCGAGCACGTCGCGGGGCGTGTCGACCTTGGCCAGCAGGATGCCGTCCGGCTCCGCCTTCGCTGCCGCCAGCAGGTCGGCGCCGCCCCATTCGCTCGAGAGCGCATTGATGCGCACCACCATCTCGCAGCGCCGGCCACTATGGTTGGTATCAGGACGATTGCTGAAGATGCCGGCCAGCCTTTCGCGCGCCGCGGCCTTGTCGGCCGGGGCGACGGCATCCTCCAGATCGATGATGACGGTGTCGCAGGCAAGCTGCGCCATCTTGGCCAGCGCCTTGTCGTTCGAGGCCGGGACATAGAGCACCGAGCGGCGCGGGCGGTAGAGATCGGTCGTCATGCCAGATCTATGCCGCCTGCCGCGGGTTGAGGCAAGGGAGCAGGCGGCATCGCGCGGTGCTCTACCGGGGGCACCGGCATGGGGCTCGGCATCGTGCTGGCCCTCCTGAAAGCGCAGGATGGCACGATCAGGCTGGTTGACTCCGAGCGCGGCACGCGCTTCGAGATTGTCTTGCCGGTTGCGTAAGGACGCCGGCAGCGGATCGGAGAAAAAAGTGCGCTACGACATCGTCCTCATCGGCGGAGCCATCGTCGGCTCCTCGATTGCCTATTATCTGCGCGAGGAGGGCTTTTCCGGCTCGATCGCGCTGATCGAGCGCGACCCGCAATTTTCCCAAGCGGCGACAACGCTATCCATGGCCTCGATCCGTCAGCAATTCTCCATTCCTGAAAATATCCGCCTGTCGCAATTCACGCTGAAACTGTTCCGCCGGCTGAAGGAAGAATTCGGCGCCGACGCCGACATCGGTTTTCGCGAGGGCGGCTATCTCATTCTCGCCGGCGAGGCCGGGCTGCCGATCCTCAGGGCCAACCACGAGGCGCAGGTTGCCGAAGGGGCCGACATTTTACTGGAGGATGCCGAACAGCTCGTGCGCCGTTTTCCATGGCTGTCGGCTGAGGGCATCACCGCCGGCGCCTATGGCCGCAGCGGCGAGGGCTGGTTCGACGCGCATGCGATGCTGATGCTGTTCCGCAAGGCGTTGCGTGAGAAGAAGATCGACTTCATCAATGCTTCGGTCACCGGCATCGAGCGGCAGGGTGACCGCGTTACCGGCGTCAGCCTCGACAATGGCGAACGGCTCGAGGCCGGCATCCTTGTCAATGCCGCAGGGCCGAACGCCGGCAAGGTCGCCGCACTCGCCGGGCTGGCGCTGCCGGTCGAGCCGCGCAAGCGCAACGTCTTCGTCTTCGAGGCGCGCGAGAAATATGCCGACATGCCGCTGCTGGTCGACCCGTCCGGCATCTATGTCAGGCCGGAAGGCTCGGTCTATCTCACTGGCGGCGCCGAGGCGGAGGAGGGCGACGGCCCGGCCGATCCCGCCGATTTCGACGTCGACTGGCCGCTGTTCGAAGAGGTGATCTGGCCGGTGCTGGCGACCCGCATCCCGGCCTTCGAGGCGATCAAGCCGACGCGCGCCTGGGCCGGTCATTACGACTACAACACGCTCGACCAGAACGCGGTGATCGGCCCGCATCCCGAAGTCGGCAATTTCCTCTTCGCCAACGGCTTTTCCGGCCACGGCCTGCAGCAGGCGCCCGCCGTGGGCAAGGCGCTGGCCGAGCTGATCGTCCATGGTGGCTACCGCACGATCGATTGCTCCCCCTTTGGCTACGAACGCGTTGCCGAAGGGCGGGCGTTCCGCGAGTTGAATGTGATTTGAGCCGAGTCAAGGTCCCTCTTTGACGCTGACATCAAAAGGGTCTGCACCGCCACCAGTCGGCTAAGCCGCCACTCGGCTTCCCGCACCCAAATACGCCTGTAGCCAGCCCAGCACGCGTCCCCAGCCCTCGGCATGTTCGGCCGCCGCTTCGGCCAGCCCGGCGAAGCCGCCATGGCAGATGGTGAGGCGCGTGCCCGCGGCGGTTGGTTCCAGCAGCCAGGCGACCGTCGTTTGCCGGCGGCCAAGCGTCGGGTGATCCCAGGCATAGAGCCTTGTCTGCACGATCCGCCGCGGCACCTCGATATCGAGGAATTCCCCGTTGGCCGGCAGCTCCCTGCCGTCGGCTTCACGGACCGTGACGGCCCATCGGCCGCCGGCGCGAAGGTCTGCCGACCATTTCACCATCCGGTAGGTGTCGGCGGACCCCCACCATTGTTCGACCTCGTCGGAGATCAGCGCGCGGAAGACGCGCTCTGCCGGCGCGTCGATCTCGGCCTGGGCCATAACGGTCTCGCCATTGGTCATGCTCTGCACGGCTGAAGTTGGCACTGGAACATGCATCATGGATGCCTCCGGATGATTGTTTCGGCTCGGAACCGATGATTTTCAGCCTTTCGACGCCGGCCGAGACAGGCCCTGCCCGGTTTCGAGCAGGCTTTTCAGGCTCGACAGGACGAGCGGCCAGCCCTTGCCGACATGCTCCAGCAGCTTGTGCGGGCCGTCGGCCGCATGGGTGACGGCAAGCTTCACCATGTCGCCCTCCTGCTCGATGACGAAGGTGCAGGTGGTGTAGCCATCGGCCTTCACGTCCGGCATGAACTCGTTGCGCCATTTGATCACCAGGCGCCTTGGCGGATCGATCTCGAGGATCTCGCCGCTGTCGGTCACCCGGCCGTCGGCATAGACCATCTTCCACGCGGAGCCCTTTCTCCAGTCGCTCTGCATGCGGGCGCCGAGAAAATATTGCTCGTGGAATTCCGGTTCGGTCAGCGCCTGCCAAAGCTTGTCGGGCGTGGTGCGGATGTAGGTCACATAAACGAAGGCGTTGCTCATCAGTCTTCCTTTTCGAGGCGTCTCTTCAGATCGCCGAGGGCGGAGAGCCGCCCCCGCTCGAATTTGCCGATCCAGCGCTCGGCGATCTCGTTGATCGGAACCGGGTTGAGGTAGTGCTCCTTCTCGCGCCCCTTGCGGATTGTGGTGACAAGGTTCGCCTCCTCGAGGATCGCCAGGTGCTTGGTCACCGCCTGGCGGGTCATATCCATCTCAGCGCACAGCCCGTTCAGCGTCTGCCCGTTCCTGTCATGAAGGCTGTCCAGCAATTGCCGGCGGGTCGGGTCGGCCAAAGCGCGAAAGACGGCGTCCATGCTCATGGCTCTAATATGCAACCATTTGGTTGCATGTCAAGCACAACATGTCATGCCAACGGCTGCTGGATCCGGCCACAGGAGAAAAAATGTCAGCGCGTGCGGGAGAACCAGAAGGCGTCGGCCATGCGCATCATGCCGATGCGTTCGTAGAAGCCGGCGGCGTCGGGCACGGAAACCAGGCTGATGGCGACGGACGGGCCGAGCTGCCGCCGCGCCTCGTCCATCAGTCCCTTGCCGATGCCGAGCCCCTGCGCCGATCCGGAAACGGCGAGATCGGAGATGTAGCAGACCCAGGAGAAGTCCGTCACGGCCCTGATGACGCCGACCAGCGGCTTGCCTTCGGTATCCAGCCGCGCGGTCAGCACCAGATTGGCGCCCGACAGCATCGCCCGCAGCCTGTCGGCATCATCGACGGGACGGATCTCGCCAAGGCCGGAGTCCACCAGCACGCGGCGGAATTCGGCGACGTCGAGCGCGGGTTCGCGTGTATAGAGAATTTTTTCAGCCATCACAGCCAGACTGCACCATCGGGCCGCGAATTCGAAGCCGTTTGTGCGGCACCCGTGCCGACGCGCGCGAACACCTGCCTTTTATTTATCGCCGGCTTTGTGTAAACCGGGCGCCAGCAATCCCCCGCAATGCCAGGAAGACGGGCAAAGACCATGGAAAAATTCACCAAGCTCACCGGCGTCGCCGCGCCCATGCCGATCGTCAACGTCGACACCGACATGATCATCCCCAAGGACTATCTCAAGACGATCAAGCGCACCGGGCTCGGCAGCGGCCTGTTCGCCGAGATGCGCTACAAGGACGACGGTTCGGAGAATCCGGATTTCGTGCTCAACAAGCCGGCCTACCGCAAGGCGCAGATCCTCGTCGCCGGCGACAATTTCGGCTGCGGCTCCTCGCGCGAGCACGCGCCGTGGGCGCTGCTCGATTTCGGCATACGCTGCGTCATCTCGACCTCCTTCGCCGACATCTTCTACAACAACTGCTTCAAGAACGGCGTGCTGCCCATCACCGTCAGCCCCGAGGATCTCGACAAGCTGATGGACGACGCTTCGCGCGGCTCCAACGCCACTTTGTCGATCGACCTCGAGGCCAAGGAGATCCGCGGGCCCGACGGCGGCGTGGTCAAGTTCGACCTCGATGACTTCAAGCGTCATTGCCTGCTGAACGGCCTCGACGATATCGGCCTGACGATGGAGAAGGCCGGCGCCATCGCTTCGTTCGAGAAGAAGAACGCCGAGCTGCGCCCCTGGGCCTGAACGGCGCGGCTGACGATATCGGCCCGGCCGTCGCTGGCCGGTCTTGCGGCGGCTGAAGGAGGAACAGTCATGACACGCCCGCTTCTTGCCAGCGCCTGCGCCCTGGCCATGACCGTGGCGGCGCTGGCCGGCGCGCATGCGCAGGCCGAGACGCCAGAGGCGCAGCCACCGGCGGCAAGCGAGACGCCGGCCACGGATCAGGGAGCCGCCGACGTTTCCGAGGACGACAAACAGGCGCCGGTGCCGTTCGAGGGCGGCCAGTTCACCATCACCCAGCAGGAACAGTATGGCGAGAAGGTGCTTGCCTATGACGGCAAGCAACTGGCCAGCAATTACGACGTCTTTTTCGACAAGATCGTCGAGGTCGGCGGCGTCAAGGTGGCGCTGTTCGACGTCGGCGACGGCGGCAATCAGTGCGGGCCGGCGACGGTGATCGTCTGGAAACCGGAAGGCGCTGAGATCCAGAGCACCACCGTCGAGCAGGACGAGTGCGGCGCCCCGCCCACGGCCGTCTCCGACAGCGCCATCTATTTCGTGCCTTATCTCCTGCCCGGCGATTCGAAGCCGGCATTGCAATGGTCGCCGACATCGGGGCTGACGATCGCGGGCAATCTGACCTACATGCCCGAACCCGGCACCGACTGGAAGGACATCGATCCGTCGAAATACGACAACATCATCGACGCCTTCCACAATGAGGCCGTCTACAAGGCGGCCGAGACGCTGCTCGGCAAGGAGATGCCCGACATGGCGACCAGCCTGCTGGTCGGTGGCGGCACAGAAAAGACCGCGTCCGGCGCCTTCTACGCCAGCGGCTGCGTGCCGCACGATTGCGGCGGCAATGACGGCTTCATGGCGGTCGACCCGGGCCAGCACAAGCTCTATTTCGCCCGCCGCGGCGAGAACGGCCAGCCGGACGCCAAGCCCCCGGTGAAGACCTGGCCGGCGGACGTGAAGGCAGCGCTCGACAAGGCGATGAGCGCGGCGAATTAACTCCGAATTGCGCACCGTAGGCGGGATGTGCGGGGCTCCTAAGCTGCCAATCTCCCCCCTTGAGGGGGAGATGTCCGGCAGGACAGAGGGGGGTGCTTTCCGCCGTCCCGAATTAGATATGCAGCGCGTGTCCCAGCGCCTTCAGGGCCGCTTCCTGGAAGCCTTCGCCCTGTGTCGGATGGGCATGGATGGTGCCGGCGATGTCCTCCAGCCGCGCGCCCATTTCGAGCGCCAGGCCGAAGGCCGTCGACAGTTCCGACACGCTTTGCCCGACCGCCTGGATGCCTAGCACAAGATGATTGTCCGCGCGGGCGACGACGCGGACAAAGCCATCCTCGCCAATCCTGGTCATCGCGCGGCCATTGGCGGCGAAGGGAAACATCCCGACCTTGATTTCCCCGCCGAGCGCCTTGGCCTCTTCGGGCGACAGGCCGACGGTGACCAGCTCCGGATCGGTGAAGCAGACGGCGGGGATAGCCCGCTTGTCCCAGCCGCGCTTATGGCCGGCGACGATTTCGGCGACCATCTCGCCTTGCGCCATCGCGCGGTGCGCCAGCATCGGCTCGCCGGTGACGTCGCCAATGGCGAAGATGCCGCGCATGGAGGTGCGGCACTGCTCGTCGATGCGGATGAATCGCCCCGCCATGTCGAGGTCGATCTGGTCGAGCCCCCACCCTTCCGTCACCGGCTTGCGGCCGACCGTGACCAGGATCTTGTCGGCGGCGATCCTCGCATCCTTGCCATCCGGGGTCTCGACCAGCAGCGCATCGCCTTTCGTCGACAGGCCCTTGGCCTTGGCGCCTGGCATCATTTCGATGCCGAGTGCCGCCAGCCGCTTGACCACCGGCCGCGTCAGTTCGGCGTCATACTGCGCCAGCACGCGCGGCAAGGCCTCGACCACGGTCACCGCCGCGCCCATCTTGGCGAAGGCCGTGCCGAGCTCCAGGCCGATATAGCCGCCGCCGACCACCGCCAGCCGCTGCGGCACCTCCTTCAGCGCCAGCGCTTCCGTCGACGAGATCACCGGCCCGCCGAACGGCAGGAACGGCAACTCGACCGGCGCCGAGCCGGTGGCGATCACCACCGCTTCGGCGCGGATCACCTGGCTTCCCGTCTCGGTCTCGACCGCGACGGTCTTGCCGTCTCGAAACGTCGCCCAGCCCTGCACGGTCTTCACCCCGGCCTTCTTGAGCAGGCCGGCGACACCGCTGTTAAGCCGACTAACGATGCCGTCCTTCCAGGCGACCGTCTTGCCCAGATCCAGCGCCGGAGCGGCCAACGAAATGCCGAGCGGGCTGTTGCCGCCCGCCATCTGCGCGACCTTCTCGAACTCCTCCGCTGCATGGATCAGCGCCTTGGAGGGAATGCAGCCGACATTGAGACAGGTGCCGCCCGGCTTGCCGGCCTCGACGATGACGGTATCGACGCCGAGCTGCCCGGCACGAATAGCGCAGACATAGCCGCCCGGCCCGGCGCCGATGACCAGCAGCTTGCAGGAGATTTCTTTCATGACGTGACCCTTCGATCCGAGGAAACGCTCCGTCGAGATTCTTCGCGCCCCCCTCTGTCCTGCCGGACATCTCCCCCACGAGGGGGGAGATTGGAGGCTTCGGCGCCTCGCTCAATCCCGCAGCGCTGGTGATTGGCGAAAGCCGGCGTGACATCTGATCTCCCCCCTTGTGCGGGAGATGCCTGGCAAGGCAGAGGGGGGCGCTCTCCCGCCATCATCTCGAATGATCCACCCTCAATCCACGAAAATCAGCGCCGGCGTTTCCAGGAGCGTCTTGATGCGCTGGATGAACACCGCCGCGTCCCAGCCGTCGATGACGCGATGGTCGAAGCTCGACGACAGGTTCATCATCTTGCGCGGGATGAACTGGGTGCCGTCCCATACCGGCCGCACCATCATCTTGTTGACGCCGAGGATCGCCACTTCCGGGTGGTTGATGACCGGCGTCGTCGCCACGCCGCCCATGGCGCCGAGCGAGGTGATGGTTATGGTCGAACCGGAGAGCTCGTCGCGCGTCGCGGTTCCCGACTTGGCCGCCTCGGCCAACCTGGCGACCTCCGCGCCGCATTCCCAGATGTCCAGCGCTTCGGCGTGCTTGACGACGGGCACCACCAGTCCCGACGGCGTCTGCGCGGCGATGCCGATATGGACGCCGCCATGCTGGTGGATGATGCCGGCCTCGTCGTCGAACAGCGCATTGAGGTTGGGCTGGTCCGCAATCGCCTTGACCATCGCTCGCATCAGGAACGGCAGCAGCGTCAGCTTGGGCCTTTCCGTCCCCTTGGCCGCCCGCTTCTCCTTGTTGAGCGCGGCGCGCAGATCCTCGAGCGCGGTGACGTCGATCTCCTCGACATAGGTGATGTGCGGGATGCGCGACGTCGCCAGCGTCATCTTCTCGGCGATCTTGCGCCGCAGGCCCACCACCTTGATGTCCTCGACGGCATCGTTGCGGGCGAGGCCGGATGCCTTTGCCATGTGCGGCCCGCGCGCCAGGAACGCCTCGATGTCCTCATGGCCGATGCGGCCGGCCGGGCCGCTTCCCTGGACCTGCCTGAGGTCGATGCCCGCTTCCTTCGCACGCAGCCGCACGGCCGGCGAGGCCAGCGGCCTTTCACCTTGCGCACGCGGCGCGCTGTTGACCTTGGACCTGGCGCCGTCATCCTCGGGCTTGTCCCGAGGATCTACCGACCTTCCGGAACTGGTCGCGTCATATCCCTGTGGGACGGCGGATCCTCGGGACAAGCCCGAGGATGACGGCGACAGATTGGGCGATGACGGCTCCAGGTCCGAGACCGGGCGAGCCCCCGTATCATCGGAGATACTTTCAGCCGTCACTTCCGCCGGCATCGCACCGCCAACGACATTGCCCTCGCCGGCCACCTTCAGCCGCACGATGGGCGAGCCGATCGCCACCGTGTCGCCGATATCGGCGCCCAGCCACAGGATCTCGCCGTCGACGGGGGAAGGGATCTCGACCGTGGCCTTGTCGGTCATCACGGCGGCAAGCATCATGTCCTCGCGCACGATGTCGCCGACCTTGACATGCCATTCGACGAGTTCCGCCTCGGCGACGCCCTCGCCGACATCGGGCAGCTTGATGATGTGTTCGCCCATGTCGGGCCTCCCCGTTCTAGGCTTCCAATGTTTCCGTAAGCGCCCGGCCGACGCGGGCCGGACCGGGGAAATAGTCCCATTCCTGCGCATGCGGATAGGGCGTGTCCCAGCCGGCGACGCGGGCCACCGGTGCCTCCAGATGGTAGAAGCAGTTTTCCTGCACAAGCGCGACCAGCTCCGCTCCGAAGCCGGAGGTCAGCGTCGCCTCGTGCACCACGACGCAGCGTCCGGTCTTCTTCACCGACGCCACGATGGTGTCGAGGTCGAGCGGCAACAGCGTCCTGAGATCGACGATCTCGGCATCGATGCCGGTCTCCTCGGCCGCCGCCTGCGCGACATAGACCATTGTGCCGTACGCCAACACCGTGACGGCGGAGCCGGCCCGGCGGATCGCGGCCTTGCCGAGCGGCACGGTGTAGTGGCCGTCGGCGACCTCGCCCAGCTCGTGCTTCGACCACGGCGTCACCGGCCGGTCGTGATGGCCGTCGAAGGGGCCGTTGTAGAGCCGCTTCGGCTCGAGGAAGATGACCGGGTCGGGATCCTCGATCGCCGCGATCAGCAACCCCTTGGCGTCATGCGGGTTCGAGGGCACGACGGTCTTCAGCCCCGACACATGGGTGAACAACGCTTCCGGGCTTTGGCTGTGCGTCTGGCCGCCGAATATGCCGCCGCCGGTCGGCATGCGCACCACGATCGGGCAGGTGAAGTCGCCGTTCGAGCGGTAGCGCAGCCTCGCGGCTTCCTGGGTCAGCTGGTCGTAGGCCGGGTACATGTAGTCGGCAAACTGGATCTCCACGCACGGCTTCAGACCATAGGCGGCCATGCCGATGGCCGAGCCGACAATGCCGGATTCATTGATCGGTGCGTCGAAGCAGCGGCTCTTGCCGTATTTCGCCTGCAGGCCTTGCGTGCAGCGGAACACGCCGCCGAAAAAGCCGACATCCTCGCCGAACACCACCACTTTCTCGTCGCGCCCCATCGACACGTCCATCGCGTCGCGAATGGCCTCGATCATGGTCCGCCTCGGCATGGCTCAGACCCCCGCCTGCTGGCGCTGGCGCCGCAGATGCGGCGGCATCTCGGCATAGAGGCCCTCGAACATGTCGCGCGTCGACGGCTTGCCGCCGGCGTGCAGCGTGCCGTGGCTTTCGGCTTCCTTCTGCGCCGCGATCACCGTGTCGAGGATTTCCGCTTCGGCCTGCTTGTGCCGCTCCTCCGACCAGACGCCGAGCCGGATGAGATGGTTCTTCAGCCGAACCACCGGGTCGCCGAGCGGCCAGGCATCGGATTCGGTCTTCGGCCGGTAGGCCGAGGGATCGTCCGAGCTCGAATGGGCGCCGGCGCGGTAGGTGACATATTCGACCAGCGTCGGCCCCAGGTTGCTGCGCGCGCGCTCGGCCGCCCATTTCGCCACCGCATGGACGGCGAGATAGTCGTTGCCGTCGACGCGCAGCGCCGGGATGCCGAAACCCAGCCCGCGCGCGGCGAAAGTGCCCGCGCCGCCGCGCGCTATGCCTTGAAACGTCGAGATTGCCCACTGGTTGTTGACGACATTGAGCACCACGGGCGCCTTGTAGGTGGAGGCGAACACCAGCGCCGAATGGAAGTCGGATTCCGCGGTCGAGCCGTCGCCGATCCAGGCCGCGGCGATCCTTGAGTCGTTCGAGATCGCCGAGGCCATAGCCCAGCCGACCGCCTGGATATACTGCGTCGCCAGATTGCCCGAGATCGAGAAGAAGCCGTGCTCCTTCGACGAATACATGATGGGCAATTGCCGGCCCTTCAGCGGGTCGGCCTCGTTGGAATAGATCTGGTTCATCATCGTGACCATCGGGTAGCCGTCGGCGATGAGCAGCCCGGCCTGCCGATAGGTCGGGAAATTCATGTCGCCGGGGGCGAGCGCCTTGCGGAAGGCGCAGCTCACCGCCTCTTCGCCCAGATGCTGCATGTAGAAGGAGGTCTTGCCCTGCCGCTGCGCCATCTGCATACGCGCATCGAAGGTCCTCAGCGTCATCATGTGGCGCAGGCCTTCGAGCAGTTCCTCGTCGGAGAGCAGCCCCGCCCACGGCCCCACCGCCTCGCCGGCGCGGTTCAGCACCCGGATGATCGAGAATGCCATGTCGCGGATGGCGCGTGGATCGACGTCGATTTCGGGGCGCGGCACCGAGCCGGCGGCGGCGATGGTCACGTTGGAGAAATCAGGCGTGCCGCCCGGCCGCACCTCGGGCTCCGGAACATGGAAGCGCAACATCCCAGCATCGGCCATGACCTTCGTCCTCCATGTCGCCCGGCACCGATATTTGCATATCCGCGCCGCCAGTGCGAATTCACCGGGCAAGCCTCCGGGCATCGGGCCGGCCAAGCCGGCCGATACAGCCTGCCGCGCACCAAGATGAAGATATGTCGGCGAAATTTCTTGTCGATGTTGGGCGGCGCCGCGCAATTAGGCGCAAGGTCGCGTGAGGTTTGTCGCCAGATAAGGTGATTGTTTGGCAAGCTTGGCTGCCGCGCCCACTTTCACGCCTGCGGAAGGAGAGGAGAATCGAGGGTCCGCCAAACGTGGCGCCCTTCCTCTCCCCCGTCGATCGGGGGAGAGGTGTCGAGCGCAGCTCGACGGAGTGGGGGTCGATCTTCCCTCGAAGCAGTTCTTCGGAGTTGAACTGGAAGACGTTCACTCCGCCCCAACATCATGCTAACCACCCTCGATGGCACAGAAGAAAGCATACGAGGTGGATTCCTGGCTCGCGAAGCCGGACCCGCGCATGGCGATCGTCCTGCTTTATGGCCCCGATCGCGGCCTTGTCTCGGAGCGCGCCAAGGCTTTTGCCGCCGCGACCGGCCTGCCGCTCGACGACCCCTTCTCGGTGGTCAGGCTCGACGGCTCCGAAGTCGAGCGCGACGAGGGCCGGCTGCTCGACGAGGCGCGCACCGTGCCGATGTTTTCCGACCGCCGCCTGCTGTGGGTGCGCAATGCCGGCGGCCAGAAGGCGCTGGCCGACGACGTCAAGGCGCTGACGGCGGAGCCCGTGCGGGACGCGATCATCCTCATCGAGGCCGGCGATCTCAAGAAGGGCGTCGGGCTGCGCGCCGTCGTCGAGGCGGCCGACAACGCCATGGCGCTGCCCTGCTATGCCGACGAGGCCAGGGACATCGATGCCGTTATCGACGACGAGCTGCGCAAGACCGGCGCGACGATGACGCTTGAGGCAAGACAGGCGCTGCGCCGCAATCTCGGCGGCGACCGGCTGGCCTCGCGCGGCGAGATCGACAAGCTGCTGCTTTATGTCCATGGCCAGAAGGAAATCGGCCTCGACGACGTCAGGGCGATGTCCGGCGACGTTTCCGGCGCGTCCTTCGACGATGCCGTCGACGCGCTTCTCGAAGGCAAGGTCGGCGAGTTCGACACCGCCTTCACCCGCCATTGCCAGGCAGGCGGCCAACCCTTCCTGGTGCTGTCCTCGGCGATGCGGCAGTTTCAGGCGATGCAGTCCATGCGCGGCCAGATGGAGGCCGGCGGCCGCAATGCCGCGTCGGTGGTGGCGGCGGCGCGCCCGCCGGTTTTCTTCTCGCGCCGCAAGCTGGTGGAGAAGGCGCTGGAACGCTGGAGCGTCGAGGCGCTCGGCCGCGCGCTGACCCGGCTGCAGACCGCCGTGCTGCAGACGCGGCGAAGGCCGGACCTGTCGGTGGCGCTGGCAAGGCAGGCGCTGCTCGGGATCGCGGTGGAAAGCGCGAGGCTGGCACAGCGTTAGGCCCTTTCGGCACCGGGCGCCTGCCTCCGTTGGTCAATTCCCTCCTTTGGTCAATTCATTGTCATGGCGCCTACCGGCTCAAAGGTCGGCAGCGCCTGTGGAAAGACCAGCACCGCCGCGCCATAGAGCAGCAGAGCGATCCCCGACAGCTTCGCGATCCCATTTCCAGACGGCAGGGTCTTTTCCGCGAATATCAGCAAGGTGACCACGGCCATTGCGGCAACGTTCATGATCCCGAGAGGAAAGAGGGCGAGAAACAGAAGCCAGCAGCAGCCCAGGCAGAAAAGTCCATGCTCCAGACCCATGCGAACCGCGCCCCAGTAACCATCGCGCCATGAGGTCAGGATGAAGCCGATCGGCGTGCGGCATTTGGCCAGACACAGATCCTTCAGTGGGGAAAGTTGATAGGCGCCCCCAAGCATCAGCAGCGCGCCGCCGACACGCGCGGCCGTCGCCGTGGACAATCCCACATGCCCGGCGAGCATCTCCGCACCCGCCGCGCCGGCAAAGGCGATAACGCCCATCACGCCCCAGACCAGCATGTACCCGGCCACGAATACCCAGCTCGAGACAAAGGTCTCGCCCCGGCCCCGTTTGCCGGCCTGGACCCGGTGAAATGTCAGGATCATGGGTGCGGCCGTCGGAAACATCATGGCAATCATCATGATCATCCAGACGGCAAGAAACAGCGGCGCCTTCATGCCCATGGTGAGCGAGTACATTTCCATGCGCATGTCCGCGTCCATTCCCGTCTGCTGCCGGATGAGCAAGGTCCATGCCGCCGCCGCGATAGCGATCAGCAGCGCGAGAATGATGTATCGCTGCAACGTCTGCACCATGGACGAAGTACGTCCCGTACTCTGCGGCCAACGGCTACTGCTGGCCGGACCAGTTGATCGGGGCGTAATGTCCGTTCCGGCGGGAATTGTCCCAGCTCATGCCATGGTCGCTGAATGTACTGCCTTCCGCCCCCATCGCCAAGGCGAGCCAGTCGGGATTGACGGGATGGCCAGTGGCCGCCCACATCTGCCCGTCCTCGCGCATCGTCGGCAGCGGCTCGACCGCCATTCGCATGACGCCGGCAATCTCCGCCGACCGCTTCTTGCCGTCTATCCGGTAGCTTATCGGCACCTTCTTGGCGCCGAGATTCGTGCCGATCAAGGGTGCCAGCACCGCCATGGGGCCGCCCGCGACGCCAGTGAAGATGGCGCCTAGCGCCTCTGTCTGCCTGTCATCGGCCCGTTCGTCGATATAGGCGGCGGCCGTCCAGTTGCCGTCTGCCATCGGACCCGGCGTGTGGGCAACCATGGCGACGCTGAGCCCATCCAACCGAACGTCGCCGTAACTGCCCGTATCGATATGAAAGACCAGACCGACGTCGCAAAAACCTTTCGTCGGCCTTGATGTCAGCTGCGCGTTGGTGGACAGCAGGCAAGGACACACGACATCGCAGCTACAGTTTTCGAAGTAACTTCCGGACAATTGCCAACGGACTGCCATTTGCACCTCCCATTTGCGTCAGGCGCGCGTCGGCATATTGCTTTGGCGAGGCGGTGCCATTTCACGCCTGTTGCAGGAATGGCAGATAGCCCTCGCCGCGACTGACCGGCACGCTAGGGCAATGAATTTAAGTCTTGTCTAATAGAGGTTACGCCGTTGCCGGGCACTGTCAAGCCGCGAGCGCGGCTGGCGACAGATACCGATGGCGCTGCTTTTTCGCAATCGCCAGCGCTTCAAACGAAAGGGCTGGGGGACAGCCAGCCCTCGTTTTCCCTGCGTTGTAGCTTCCGCTTTGTTGAAGTTCGCCGGCTAACTACCGCTCTTGTTTCAATCTCCGACACAGCTCGTCAAGCTGCTCCAGCGTCCGGTACGCCACGCGAATCTCGCCGCCTTTGTTCGTGTGGTCGATGGTCACGATCATGCCGAGCGTGCCGGTCATCAGCTTTTCCAGCGCCAGCGTGTCGGCGTCTTTTTCCGGCGCGCTTTTCGCCTGCTTCGGCTTCGCCGGGGTCGGACCGGCCGGCATCTGCGCCAGCGCTTCGGCCTGGCGCACCGAGAGCCCTTCCTCGACGATGCGCTTGGCAAGCCCCGCCGGGTCCTCCGCCGTCACCAGCGTGCGGGCATGGCCCGCCGACAACGCCCCGTCGACCAGCATGTCGCGGATCACGTCGGGCAGCTTCAGCAGCCGCAGCGTGTTGGCGACATGGCTGCGGCTTTTGCCGATGACCTGGCCGAGATCGGCCTGGGTGTAGCCGTGATCGTCGATGAGCTGCTGATAGCCGAGCGCTTCCTCGACCGGGTTGAGATCGGCGCGCTGGACGTTCTCGATGATTGCCAGTTCCAGCGCCGTGCGGTCGTTGACCTCGCGCACGATGACCGGGATCTCGGTCAATCCGGCGCGTTGCGCGGCACGCCAGCGCCGCTCGCCGGCGATGATCTCGTAGCGCCCGGCCTGCGACGGCGAAGGCCGCGCCACCACCGGCTGCACCACCCCATGCTCGCGGATCGATTGCGCCAGGTCGGTCAACTCGGCGTCGCCGAAATGCCGGCGCGGGTTTTTCGGATTGGGCGTAAGGAACTCGATCGGCACCTTGCCGTCGGCACTCATCCCGGGCTTCTCCGGCGCGCTCGGACGGTCGATCTCGCCGATCAGCGCCGCCAGCCCGCGGCCCAGTCTCTTTCTCGAAAGGTCTTCGCTCATTTCGGTTCCAGATTGTTTCGGTGTCGAATCGGCTTTGCTCCATGCGTGGCCGCTTGTTAAGCGGCGCGCAATTTACGCTCGCGGCGGATCACTTCCGACGCAAGCTGCAGATAAGCCTGGCTGCCGGAGCATTTGAGGTCGTAGAGGATCGCCGGCTTGCCGTAGGACGGCGCTTCCGACACCCGCACATTGCGCGGAATGATGGTCTCGTAGACCTTGTCCCCCATATGCTCGCGCACGTCCTGCACCACCTGGTTGGCGAGGTTGTTGCGGCCGTCATACATGGTCAGCACGATGCCCTGGATGGTGAGATCCGGGTTGATCGAGCGGCGCACCTGCTCGACGGTTTCGAGCAGCTGGCTGAGACCTTCCAGCGCGAAGAACTCGCATTGCAGCGGCACCAGAACGGAATCGGCCGCCGCCATCGAATTCAAGGTCAAGAGATTGAGCGACGGCGGACAGTCGATCAGCACATAGCCAAACCCGGCCGAACGCGCCGATGCGGCGCGCAGGGCGTTGCGCAGCCGCAGCACCCGGTCCGGCGCCGAGGCGATCTCCATCTCGATGCCGAGCAAATCGAGGGTCGACGGCACGATCGACAGGCCGGGCACCGCCGTCGGGATCGCCGCCTCCTCAAGCTCCAGCTCGCCGGTCAGCACGTCATAGGACGACACCGTGCGGTCCTTGCGGTCGATGCCGAGCCCGGTGCTGGCATTGCCTTGCGGATCGAGGTCGACGATCAGCACCTTCTCGCCGATCGCCGCCAGCGCGGTGGCCAGGTTGATGGCAGTGGTGGTCTTGCCGACACCGCCCTTCTGGTTGGCTACGGTGATGATTCGAGGGCCGTTCTTCATCATGGGTCTATGCCAGGAATTCATTTTGGGTCGCCAACAGAGATTCGGACAGGTCTTTGTTCAGACAGGTCGCACATTGGACAGTTCAAGGATGACGCCGCCAGGGTCGGTCATGCTTGGATGTTCTACCAGATCGAAGCTCCAGCGGTTAACGCTTTCTTGCACTTCGGCGCGGTAATCCCGGCCTTTGTGGAACAGCCCACGCGCGCCTGATGTCAGCCACGGTCCCGCCAGCTCAAGCAAGGTCCAAAGCGGCGCGAGCGCCCGCGCCGTGACGATTTCCGGTGCCGCGACAAGCGCATGGCTGTCATCGATGCGGCGCGCCACGACACGCGCCGGCAGGCCGAACTGGCCGACGACGGCTTGCAGGAATCCCGCTTTCTTGCGATTGCTTTCGACCAGGTCGATGCTGGCGCCGTCACGCTCGGCAAGCAGGAACGCCAGCACCAGTCCCGGAAATCCGCCGCCCGAGCCGATATCGACCCATCGCCGCGCTTTGTCCTCGATTCGCCAGAGCTGCGCGCTGTCCAGTATGTGGCGTTGCCAGACATCGCCTGCTGTCGACTGCGCGACAAGATTGATGCTGCGATTCCATTTCTGGAACATCTCTTCGAACGCCATCAGGCGATCGAATGTTTCACGTGAAACCGGACCGGCGGCGTTGCGCAGGCTCTCCCAGGAGCCAGCGCTCACGCGACGTCCCTTTGCGCGCTCTCGGAATGCCTGATATGAGCGACGATGATGGCCAGCGCCGCCGGCGTCATGCCTTCCATGCGCTGCGCGTCGGCAACCGAACGCGGTCGCCGCGCATGCATCTTCTGCTTCAGCTCGTTCGATAGTCCCGGCACCTCGGCGAAGTCGAGCGACTCGGGGATGAGCCGGCTTTCCTCGTGCCGGATTTGGGCGACGTCGCTCTTCTGGCGATCGAGATAAACCGAATATTTCGCTTCCGTTTCGAGGCGCTCCGCCGTCCTGGCGTCGATCGTCCCGAAATTCCCATCGATTCGGGCCAGCCAAGCCACGTCGACGCCGGGATAGGCGAGCAGTTCATAGGCGGATCTGCGCACGCCGTCGCGATTGACCTCCAGCCCGTGGCGCGCCGCCTCGTTGGGTGTCAGCTTTACGCCGAGCGCCAGCCGGCGCGCTTCGGCGAGGCGCTGCTCCACCTCGCCAAACCGCTGCATCCGCCGGGCTGACGCTATACCCAGCCTTGCAGCCAGCGGCGTTAGCCGCTCGTCGGCATTGTCGGCGCGCAGCGAAAGCCGGAATTCGGCGCGCGAGGTGAACATGCGGTAAGGCTCACTGATGCCGCGGCTGGTCAGATCGTCGACCATGACGCCGATATAGGCTTCGGTGCGGCTGAGCACGACCTGCTCGCTGCCCGACGCCCGCCTTGCGGCATTGAGGCCCGCCAGCAGACCTTGCGCGGCGGCCTCCTCATAGCCGGTCGTGCCGTTGATCTGCCCGGCGAGGAACAGGCCCCCGACGCGCTTCGTCTCCAAGGTCGGATGAAGCTCGCGCGGGTCGACATGGTCGTATTCGATGGCATAACCGGGCTGCAGCATCACCGCTCGGTCCAGCCCCGGGATGGTCTTCAAGATTTCGAGCTGAACCTCCTCCGGCAGCGAGGTCGAGATGCCGTTGGGATAGACCGTGTCGTCGTCCAGGCCTTCCGGTTCGAGAAAAATCTGGTGGCCTTCGCGGTCGCCGAACTTGACGATCTTGTCTTCGATCGACGGACAGTAGCGCGGCCCGACCCCTTCGATCGAGCCCGAATACATGGCCGAGCGCCCGAGATTGGCGCGGATCAGTTCATGCGTGGCCGCGGTCGTGCGCGTGATGCCGCATTCGATCTGCGGCGTCTCGATGCGGTCGGTCAGCAGCGAGAACGGCACCGGTTCGTCATCCGCCGCCTGGCTTTCCAGCGACGCCCAGTCGATCGTGCGCCCGTCGAGGCGCGGCGGCGTGCCGGTCTTCAGCCGGCCGAGCTTGAAGCCTGCGCGGCTCATCGTCGCCGACAGCCCTAGGCTCGCCTGTTCGTTCATGCGGCCGGCGACAATCTTCTTCTCGCCGATATGGATCAGCCCGCGTAGGAAGGTTCCGGTGGTCAGGACCACCGCGCCGCTGGCAAGGCGCCGGCCATCGGCCAGGAGAACGGCGCGCAGGCATCCCGAATCGTCGATGTCGAAGTCGAGCACCTCGCCCTCGATCACATCGAGACCGCCCTGCTGCCGGATCGCCTCCTGCATGGCGAGCCGGTAAAGTTTCCGGTCGGCCTGGGTGCGCGGGCCGCGCACGGCCGGCCCCTTGCGCCGGTTGAGCAGGCGAAACTGGATGCCGGCGGCATCCGCCACCCGGCCCATCAGCCCGTCCATGGCGTCGATCTCGCGCACCAGATGGCCCTTGCCGAGCCCGCCAATGGCCGGATTGCAGGACATCACGCCGATCGTGTCGAAACGCAGCGTCACCAGCGCTGTCCTGGCGCCCGCACGCGCAGCCGCGCTGGCCGCCTCGCTGCCCGCATGGCCGCCACCCACCACAACCACATCATAGTGATCGGTCATCTCAAAACGCCCTGGATTCGAAGTTTGGTGGAGAGATGTCCCCGCAGCGGGACGGTGTCAAGAAACTTCGCGGGAGTTTCACGTGAAACAGGACGGCGAGCCTCATTGTAGCGTTTCACGTGAGTCACGTGTATCGACCGCCGGCGCCGCCCCCCGGCGCCGTGTCGGCACTTCTCCCTGGCACAGGGAGACAGCGCTGACCGCAAAGCCGGCACCTTCATTTACAAGGCTGATAATTGCCGAAACTGGAAATAACAGCGCGCCCTCTCCCCGTCCTTGTAAGAGAATGCCGGATAAGAGAATGCCGGCAGGCAAGTGCGGGGTAGCGCCGACGCTGGCGATTGACCCCGGCGCAGCCGTTTCACGTGAAACAACGTCGGGTCGGAGAGCCCTTCTGTTTCACGTGAGTCATCGGCCGGGCCCGTCGTGATAGAAGCCGAGGTCAGCGCTGCCCCTCATCCGCCTGCCGGCACCTTCTCCCCGTATAGTGACGGGGAGAAGGGAGGCTCGACGGCGTCGGCGCCCCGACAATGTTCCACGTGAATCATTTCCCGATGCAGAACTGCGAGAAAATCACATCCAGCATGTCCTCGACATCGACCGCGCCGACGATCCGGCCGAGCCGGTCGGCGGCCAGCCGCAGATCCTCGGCGCGCAGTTCCTGCCCGGCGTCCGGGCTCTCGGCCGCGCGCAGCAGGAAGCGGTTGGCTTCGCCTAGCAATTCAACGTGGCGAAGCCGTGAGGGCAGGATGTCGCCCGCTTCGCCGACCTGCGCGGCCGCGAGCCTGGCGATCTCGGTCAACAGCTCCGCCACGCCGGTCCCGTCCTTCGTCGAGATGGCGCGATCATAGCCCCCGGCAGCGGCTTGCCCGTGCACCAGATCGAGCTTGGTGCCCACGCGCAGGGTCGCGATCCCCTCGCGTTGAAGAGCAACGGGATACGGGTCGGCCATATCCTCGAGGATGAGCAAGAGGTCGGCGCCATGCGCCTTGGCTCGCGCCTTCTCGATGCCGATCGCTTCCACCTTGCCGGCCGCATCGCGCAGGCCTGCGGTGTCGGTCAGCCTGACCCGCAGGCCTTCGAGGTCAAGCACGATCTCGAGCAGGTCCCGCGTCGTGCCTGGCTCATCCGTTACAATAGCTGCATCGCGCCGCGCCAAAGCGTTGAACAGGCTCGACTTGCCGGCGTTTGGGGCGCCGAGGATAACGACCTCGAACCCGTCGCGGAGGATTTCGCCGGCACGAAACCCGGCAATGTGGCGCTCGATCTCCCCAATCATCGCCGAGACGTCAGACCAGACCGTGTCCGAAACGGACCCGGGAATATCGTCCTCGTCGGCAAAGTCGATCTCGGCCTCGATCATGGCGCGCGCATGGATCAGCCGCCGCCGCCAGCTCAGATAAAGCTCGGCTTGCGCGCCCTCGGCATTCTGCACCGCGAAGCGCCGCTGCGCCTCGGTCTCGGCGTTGACCAGATCGGCCAGCGCTTCCGTCCTTACCAGATCGACCTTGCCATTGAGGAAGGCCCGGCGCGTAAACTCGCCCGCTTCGGCGTGCCTGACGCCTTCGAAACCGGCGATCGTCTCCAACAGCCTCGCCACCACGGCGCGGCCGCCATGCACCTGGAATTCCGCCACGTCCTCGCCGGTGAAGCTGCCGGGGCCGGGGAAAAAGATCACCAGGCCACTGTCGAGCACGCCGCCATCGGGCGCCCGCAGCTTGCGCAGGCTGGCCACGCGGCCCTTAACCATACCGCCGGCGATCGTTTCGACAACGAATCGAGTCTTTGGCCCCGAAATGCGGATGACGGCGACGCCGGCCGGCAGGCGGCCGCTGGAAAGCGCGACGATGGTGTCGGCCGAAATCATTTGCCCGCCTTGTTGGACCGCCCTAGCTTCACTATCCAACCCCTGTTTCGCCGGACCGCTCATCGTGACACTGCCTGCGCAAAATCTGCTTGCCGACGAAGCCAGCCCCTATTTGCAGCAGCACAGCGGCAATCCGGTGCATTGGCGGGCCTGGTCGCCGGCGTCGCTTGACGAGGCGAGGGCGCTGGATCGGCCGATCCTGCTGTCGATCGGCTATGCCGCCTGCCACTGGTGCCACGTCATGGCCCATGAAAGCTTCGAGAATGACGACGTCGCCGCCGTCATGAACCGTCTGTTCGTCAATATCAAGGTCGACCGCGAGGAGCGTCCCGACATCGACCAGATCTACATGGCGGCGCTGTCCTCGATGGGCGAGCAGGGCGGCTGGCCGCTGACCATGTTCCTGACGCCGGACGGCAAGCCTTTCTGGGGCGGCACCTATTTCCCGCGCGAGCCGCGCTATGGCCGCCCGGGCTTCATCCAGGTGATGGAGGCGATCGACAAGGCCTGGCGCGAGAAGAGGGCAAGCCTGAACCAGAGCGCCGACGGGCTGACCTCGCATGTCGAGACCCGGCTCGCCGGCGCGCATGCCCGCGCCGCGCTCGACCGCGACACGCTGGCCGCGCTCGCCAGAGGCATAGACGGCATGATCGACAAGGATCTCGGCGGCCTGCGCGGCGCGCCGAAATTCCCCAATGCGCCATTCATGCAGACACTGTGGCTGTCCTGGTTGCGCGACGGCAATGCCAGTCACCGTGACGATGTCCTGTTGAGCCTCGAACGGATGCTGGCCGGCGGCATCTACGATCATGTCGGCGGCGGTCTCAGCCGCTATTCCACCGACGCGCAATGGCTGGTGCCGCATTTCGAAAAGATGCTCTACGACAACGCGCAGCTCATCCGTTTTTGCAACTGGGCCCATGCCGCGAGCGGGAAGTGTTTGTTCCGGGTCCGAATCGAGGAGACCATCGGCTGGCTGCTGCGCGAGATGCGCCTCGATGGCGGCGCCTTCGCCGCCAGTCTCGATGCCGACAGCGAGGGCGAGGAGGGCCTTTTCTACACCTGGAGCCGGGAAGAGATCGAGACCGCGCTCGGCGACGATTCACCGTTGTTTTTCAACAACTTCATGCTCTCCAGCCCACCCGGTTGGGAAGGCAAGCCCGTTGTCCACCAGACGCAGGCCCAGCAGGTGCAAGGCATTGCCGAGCAGCCGCTTCTGGCCGCTCTCAAGGCAAGGCTGCTGGCAGTCCGTGAACGGCGCGTCAGGCCAGGCCGCGACGGCAAGGTCCTCGCCGACTGGAACGGCCAGATGATCGCAGCACTTGCCGAGGCCGGCCGCTCGCTGGCGCGGCAAGACTGGATCGACGCGGCCAAGACCGCATTCGACCAGATCGCCTCCGCCGCCGAGGGCGGACGGCTGCCGCACTCCATGCTCGGCGCCAAGAAACTGTTCCCGGCCCTGTCGAGCGACTATGCGTCGATGACCAATGCGGCGATCGCCCTGTTCGAAGCCACCGGCGACTGGAGCTACGCCGATCGGGCCCGGCAATTCGTCGAGCAGCTCGACCGCTGGCACGCCGATGCCGACGGCACCGGCTATTATCTCACGGCATCCGACAGCACCGACGTGCCGATCCGCATCAGGGGCGATGTCGACGAGGCTATTGCGTCGGCCACCGGTCAGGTCATCGAGGCGCTGGTCCGGCTCGCCGCACTGACCGGCGATCTCGACCTGCAGGAGAAAGCGACGAAAGTCGCCGAACATGCCGCCGGCCGCGCGGCGCACCAGGCCTATGGCCAGGCCGGCATCGTCAACGCCTCGGCGCTCGCCATAGAGCCGCTAAAGCTGGTGCTTGTGGACGATCTGGCGAATCCGACGCTCGTTCCAGTAGCGAATCGCAATCCCGATCCGCGTCGGGTGGATATTGTGGTGGCGATCGGTACACAGGCGAATCGAACGCTGTTGCCGGGCGGGATCCTGCCTCCCTCCGACAGGCCGGGCGCGTGGCTGTGCACGGGACAGGTGTGCTTGCCGGCGGTGAGCGATCCGGATGAATTGGAAGGGCTATTGCGACGAAGACCACAGAGTTCGTCATCCTAGGGCGAAGCTCCGTCGCGGAGACCCTAGGATCCATGCCGTGACTTTCGAGCGCTGCAACAGCTGGAAGATCCAGTCCGCCGCGCTCTTTGGGAGAGGCCATGGCATGGATCCTCGGGTCAAGCCCGAGGATGACGAAGAAGTGGAGCTCGCTCTGCGAACTACGTATTCATTGAATCGAAGAAGTCCGCATTGGTCTTGGTCTGCTTCAGCTTGTCGATGAGGAACTCGATCGCGTCGGTGGTTCCCATCGGCGCCAGGATGCGGCGCAGCACGAAGATCTTCTGCAGGTCAGCGCGCGGCACCAGCAGGTCTTCCTTGCGGGTACCCGACTTCAGAATGTCCATGGCCGGGTAGATGCGCTTGTCGGCGACCTTGCGGTCGAGCTGGATTTCGCAGTTGCCGGTGCCCTTGAACTCTTCGAAGATGACTTCGTCCATGCGGCTGCCGGTATCGATCAGCGCGGTGGCGATGATGGTCAGCGAACCGCCTTCCTCGATGTTGCGGGCTGCGCCGAAGAAGCGCTTCGGGCGCTGCAGCGCATTGGCATCGACGCCGCCGGTCAGCACCTTGCCCGAGGACGGCACCACGGTGTTGTAGGCGCGGCCGAGGCGGGTGATCGAATCGAGCAGGATGACGACGTCGCGGCCATGCTCGACCAGCCGCTTGGCCTTCTCGATGACCATTTCGGCGACCTGCACGTGGCGCACCGCCGGCTCGTCGAAGGTCGAGGAGATCACCTCGCCCTTCACCGAGCGCTGCATGTCTGTCACTTCCTCCGGCCGCTCGTCGATCAGAAGCACGATCAGGTAGCATTCCGGATGGTTGGCGGTAATCGAGTGGGCGATGTTCTGCATGAGAACCGTCTTGCCGGTACGCGGCTGCGCGTTGATCAACGCGCGTTGGCCCTTGCCGATCGGCGCCACCAGGTCGATCACGCGCGGCGAGATATCTTTGGAGGTCGGGTTGTCGATCTCCATCTTCAGCCGCTTGGTCGGATAGAGCGGCGTCAGATTGTCGAAGTGGATCTTGTGGCGGATCTTTTCGGGATCGTCGAAATTGATCGTGTTGACCTTGAGCAGCGCGAAATAGCGCTCGCCCTCTTTCGGACTGCGGATCGGCCCCTCGACCGTATCGCCGGTCTTGAGCGAAAAGCGTCGGATCTGCGAGGGCGAAATATAGATGTCGTCGGGACCCGGCAGATAATTGGCGTTGGCCGAGCGCAGAAAACCGAAACCGTCCTGCAAGACTTCGACCACGCCGTCGCCGATGATCTCGATGTCCTGGGCGGCCAGCTTCTTGAGGATTGCGAACATCAGCTCCTGCTTGCGCATGACGCTGGCGTTCTCCACCTCGAGCGATTCGGCATAGGCGATCAGCTCTGGCGGTTTCTTGTTCTTGAACTCGGTGAGTTTCATTTCTTGCATTAGGATAGACTCTGGGTAGGCTTTTGGGAGGAAATCGGCGGGATGCGATAAATGCCGGGCGCGGCCAAAAGCAATGAAGGGCGGCGCATGACGGGAAGGAAGACCCGTCTTTTATCGTCGGCCGGCTGAAAGAGCAAGCCGCCTTTTAGCAGGTCGTGAGAGAGGTCTGAAGGTTCAGAACGGCTTGACGACGACCAGGATCACGATAGCGATCATCAGCAATGTGGGGATCTCGTTGACGATCCGCCAGTGCCTCGCGGGCTTTTCATTGCGGTCCTCGGCGAATTTTCGCACAGCGCCGGCCAGATAGCCGTGGATGCCCGACAGAACCAGCACCAGCGCGATCTTGCCGTGCAGCCAGCCGCCCTGGAAACCAAAACCTTTCCAGGCCAGCCACAGGCCGAACACCCAAGTGACGATCATCGCCGGATTGATGATGCCACGCAGCAGCCGGCGCTCCATCACCTTGAAAGTCTCCGACTGCACCGAACCCTTCTCGGCATCGGCGTGATAGACCAGCAGCCGCGGCAGATAGAGCATGCCCGCCATCCACGAAATGACGGCAAGAACGTGGATCGCCTTGGCCCAGAGATAGAAGCCGTCTGGGGCCGCCAGAAACAGCAGCGCGGTGAGCACGACCAGGGCCGCGATGCCGATCACCATCCGCATCATCGCCTGGCCCGTGCTGTTGGTGTTGCTCATCCCGGCCATCAGCGTGTCGCGCTCCTCACCAGTTTCACCATCGCCTCGACATGCGCAATCGGCGTTTCCGGGGTAATGCCGTGGCCAAGATTGAAGATCAACGGTCCGCTTCCCAGGCTCTCCAGGATCGCGCTGACGCCGTCGGCCAGCGCCTTGCCGCCGGCGACCAGCCGCAGCGGATCGAGATTGCCCTGGACGGCCCCTTCCCGCTGCAACGCCTTCGCTGTCTCCAGCGGCACCGTCCAGTCGATCCCCAGCCCCGTGACGCCGGTCTTCTCGCGATAGCTCCGGTAGCGCGCGCCGGCGCCCTTGGGAAAACCGATGATCGGCACATCGGGATGGACCGCTCGAACCTGCCTGACGATCTCGGCCACCGGCTCGACGCAGAACAGCTCGAAACAAGCATCGTCGAGCACGCCGGACCAGGAATCGAATATCTGCACCACATCGGCGCCGGCCTCGATCTGCCTGATGAGATAGGCGGCCGAATGATCGGTCAGCACCTTGAGCAGCCGACGAAACGCCGCCAGCTCCCGATAGGCGAACAGCCGCGCCGGCGCCTGGTCCGGCGTGCCGTGCCCGGCGATCATGTAGGTCGCCACCGTCCATGGCGCGCCGCAGAAGCCGATCAGCGTGATTTCATCGGGCAGTTTCGTCCGCAACCGGCGAACCGTCTCGTAGACCGGTTCGAGATTCACGTGAAACACCGTGCTGTCCAGGGCCGCGATTTCAGCCGCCGTGATCGGCGTCAGCAGCGGCCCTCGCCCCTCTTCGAAGCGCACGTCGCGGCCAAGCGCATGCGGAACGACAAGGATGTCGGAGAACAGAATCGAAGCGTCGAAGCCGAAGCGCTCGATCGGCTGCATGGTCACCTCGAAGGCAAGGTCGGGATCATAGCAGAGGTCGAGGAATGAACCTGCGCGTCGGCGCGTCTCGCGGTATTCCGGCAGATAGCGCCCGGCCTGGCGCATCATCCAGAGCGGCGGCGGAAACACCGTCTCACCCTTCAGCACGTCCAGCATGATCCGTCTTGCAGGCATAGAGCGCTCGCCTCTCCCGGCTTCCCTTTAATCAAATATCTTATTTTAAAGAATCTTCTGATTCTAAGAGTCTGTTGGTTGTGGTGGTTGTCACCTGTCCCGCTTTGGCCGTCAAAACACCAGCAAGCATTTTGTCGCGCATTTCCAATCGCCCCTTGCAGGGTTCTGGGGACGAGCCGGAATCTTCCATTGGACTCAACACGCTAGAGCAGCGATCCTGCAGGTACGTCCTGTGGACAGACAAAAGGCAGAAATCTCCGTCCACGGACTTGTCCCCAGCCGCCCGACGAAGCCTACAGCGCATCGAATTGTGGACAAACCGGCATCTGATACAGTCGCTCCGGCCGGCGGGTTTTCCGAACCCTGCTTTATCCACATCCGCCCACAGCCCTAGGTAAACCCTGTGAACAAACCCCAGAGCTTCTTCCACCTGCACCTGATCTCCGACGCCACCGGCGAAACGCTGCTCGCGGCCGGCCGCGCGGCTTCGGCGCAATACAAGGATGCGCGCGCCATCGAGCACATCTACCCGCTCATCCGAACCGAAAAACAGGTGGCCAAAGTGTTCGAGGACATCGAGGAGGAGCCGGGCATCATTCTCTACACCGTCGTCGACCAGAAGCTGGCGCGCGGCATCGACGAGCGCTGCGCCGCCATGGGCCTGCCCTGCGTCTCCGTGCTGGAGCCGGTGCTCACCGTCTTCCAGTCCTATCTGGGCACGCCGGCCGGCCGCCGCGTCGGCGCCCAGCACGTCCTCGATGCCGAATATTTCCGCCGCATCGACGCACTCAACTTCACCATGGAACATGATGACGGCCAGTTGCCGGCCAATATGGACGATGCCGACATCGTGCTGGTCGGCATTTCGCGCACGTCCAAGACGCCGACCAGCATCTATCTCGCCAACAGGGGCATCAAGACCGCCAACATTCCGATCGTGCTCGGCGTGCCGGTGCCCGAAAGCCTGGTCAACGCCAGGACGCCGCTGATCGTCGGCCTTGTCGCCACCGCCGAACGCATCTCGCATGTCCGCCAGAACCGCATCCTCGGCAACAGCAGCGCCTATGTGCCAGGCGACTATGTCGACCGCGCCGCCATCAATGAGGAGCTCGCCTATGCCCGCCAGATCTGTACCCGCCATGGCTGGCCGATGATCGACGTCAGCCGCCGCTCGATCGAGGAGACGGCGGCGGCAATCGTTGCCCTGCGGGGGAAGACGCGGTAGGTGCAGATGAGAGAAGTGAGGGGTGCGCGATGGAACGCCAACCCTGGGTGAACCAGCATGACCGAAAAAATCATCCTCGCCTCCGGCAGTCCGTTCCGCAAGACGATGCTCCTCGGTGCCGGCATCGACGTCGAGGCGGTTGCGCCTGATGTCGACGAGCGCGCGCTCGAGGCGCCCCTGCAAGGCAGCGGCGCCTCGCCCGAGGATGTCGCGCTGGTGCTGGCCGAAGCCAAGGCCACCGAAGTAAGCGAGCGCAGGCCCGGCGCGTTGGTGCTCGGCTGCGACCAGACGCTGTCGCTCGGCGACGAGGTGTTCCACAAGCCGGCCGACATGGAAGGGGCGCGCCGCCATCTGCTGGCGCTGTCGGGAAGGACCCATCAGCTCAACAGCGCCGCGGTCCTGGTCCGCGACGGCGAGGTGCTGTGGCGCCATGTCGGCATCGCCAGCCTCACCATGCGCAAGCTCGATCCGGCCTTCATCGGCCGCCACCTGGCGCGCGTCGGCTCAAGGGCGCTGTCGAGCGTCGGCGCCTACCAGGTCGAAGGCGAAGGCATCCAGCTCTTCGAGAAGATCGAGGGCGACCACTTCACCATTGTCGGCCTGCCGCTGCTGCCGCTGCTGGCCGAACTGCGCACGCTGGGAGCGATCGATGGCTGAGGCGACCAAAAAGGCCTTCGTCACCGGTCACCCGATCAAGCATTCGCGCTCGCCGAAGATCCACGGCCACTGGCTGGCCAGATACGGCATCGACGGCAGCTACCAGGCGATCGATGTCGCGCCGCAGGATTTCGCCGAATTCCTGAGCACATTGCAGGCGAACGGCTATTTCGGGGGCAATGTCACCATCCCGCACAAGGAGGCCGCCTTCGCCCTGGTCGAGCACCTTGACGAGGCGGCCCAGCAGATCGGCGCGGTCAACACGCTGTGGCTGGAGGACGGCCAATTGTGGGGCGGCAACACCGACAGCCATGGCTTCGCCGCCAATCTCGACGATCACGCGCCGGGCTGGGCATCCAATGGCCCGGCGGTGGTGCTCGGCGCCGGCGGCGCCTCGCGCGCCGTCATCCACGCGCTGAAGCAGCGGGGCATCCACGATATCCGCATCGTCAATCGCACGCTTGCCCGGGCGGCGGAGTTGCGCGACCGGTTCGGCGCCGGTGTCTCCGCGCACGGCATGGCGGTGACCGGTGAACTGCTTGCCGATGCCGGCCTGCTCATCAACACCACGGCGCTCGGCATGCAAGGCAATGAGGGTCTCGCCGCCGACCCGGCCCTTTTGCCGGACCACGCCATCGTCACCGACATCGTCTATGTGCCGCTCGAGACGCCGCTGCTTGCCGCGGCAAGCGCGCGCAAGCTGAAGACGGTGGACGGTCTCGGCATGCTGCTCAACCAGGCGGCGCCGGGTTTCGAACGCTGGTTCGGCGTCCGGCCCCGTGTCACACCCGAATTGCGCGCGCTCGTCGAAGCCGATCTGGCGCCAAAACCATGATGGTGCTCGGCCTCACCGGTTCGATCGGCATGGGCAAGTCGACCACCGCGAAAATGTTTGCCGAGGCCGGCGTCCCGGTCCACGATTCCGACGAGACGGTGCATCGCCTCTATGCCGGCAAGGCAGCCCCCCTGGTCGAGGCCGCGTTTCCAGGAACCACCGGCGCCGGAGGCGTCGACCGGGCAAAGCTCGGCGCTCGGGTGCTTGGCGATGCGGCCGCGCTGAAAAGGCTGGAAGCGATCATCCATCCGCTGGTGCGCGCCGACGCCGACGCGTTCCTGGCGCGCAACCGCGCCGCCGGCGCGCCGCTTGCCGTCCTCGACATTCCGCTCCTGTTCGAAACCGGCGGCCGCGACCGCGTCGACAAGGTCGTCGTCGTCACCGCGCCGGCCGAAGTCCAGCGCCAGCGCGTGCTGGCGCGGCCCGGCATGAGCGAAGAGAAACTCGCCTCCATCCTGGCCAGCCAGGTGCCGGATGCGCAAAAGCGCCGCCAGGCCGACTTCGTCATCGATACCAGCCAGGGCCTGGATGCCGCGCGGGCTGAGGTCGAAGCTATCATCGCGGATTTGAGAGGTTAGATCGGCGCCTCTTTTCCTTCTCCCACAGGGGAGAAGGAAAAAAGTCATTGCCCATTGCCATTTTGTTCCGCTCTCACGATTCTGCTTGCCAGGAGCGACTGATTCGATGCGTGAGATCATTTTCGATACGGAAACCACCGGCCTAGACATGCGCGACGACCGCATCATCGAGCTTGGCGGCGTCGAGCTGGTCAACCGCTTTCCGACCGGCAAGACCTTCCACCACTACATCAACCCGCAGGGCCGCTCGATCCACGCCGAGGCGCAGGCCGTGCACGGCATCAGCATGGCGGACCTGCAGGGCAAGCCGTCCTTCGCCGAGATCGTCGAGGAGTGGATCGCCTTCACCGACGGCGCCAAGCTGGTCGCCCACAACGCCACCTTCGACATCGGATTCCTCAATGTCGAGTTCGGCCGGCTCGGCCATCCGGCCGTCGACATCGGGCGCGTCGTCGACACGCTGGCGCTGGCGCGGCGCAGGCATCCGATGGGTCCCAATTCGCTCGACGCGCTCTGCCGGCGCTATGGCATCGACAATGCGCGGCGCACCAAGCACGGCGCCTTGCTGGATTCGGAGCTGCTGGCCGAAGTCTATATCGAGCTGATCGGCGGCAAGCAGACGGCTCTGATCCTGGACACAGTTTCAGTGCAGATGAACGGCGCGGGCGAAGTGGCAGACATCGACATCTCGGTCGGTGCGCGGCCGATCGCCCTCCCCCCGCGCCTGAGCGAAGCCGAGCGCGCGGCGCATGCCGGCATGGTCGCCACGCTGGGTGAGAAGGCGCTGTGGCTGAAGGTGATGGGCGCCTAAGCGCGCCGTTCTCCTCGAAGTCGGGGGGCTTCGCGGCCAAACCGGCCTCGAAAACGAAAAACCCGGCGCGAGGCCGGGTCTTTCTGCAATATCCGTACGAGCCGGAATCAGCTCACCTGGACCTTCGACGCCGCCTGGTCCTCGGCCAGCTTCTGCTGGAACATCTGCGCGAAATCGATCGGGTCGAGCATCAGCGGCGGGAAGCCGCCATTGCGCGTTGCCTCGGCGATGATCTGCCGGGCGAACGGGAACAGCAGCCGCGGGCATTCGATGAACAGGATCGGCAACATGTGTTCCTGCGGGAAGCCACTGATGGCGAAAACGCCGCCATAGACCAGCTCGACATTGAACAGCACTTCCTGGTCGAAGGACGCCTTGGCGTTCAGCGTCAGGTTGACGTCGAACTGCTTGTCGGAGAGCGGATTGGCGTTGACGTTGACGTTGATGGCGATACCAGGCGCCTTATCGCGGCCGCGCAGCGAGTTCGGCGCGCCGGGGCTCTCGAAGGAAAGGTCCTTCACATACTGGGCAAGGACGTTGAGCGAGGGCTGCGCCGTGTTGCCGTTTCCGTTGGCGCCGACCGGCGCGTCATCTTTGCTGGCCATGAGCCTTGTGTCCTTTTGCCTGGGCAGCATTGCTGACCGAATTGAAATCGGGCGTTCGCTACCATGGCCGGCATGACAAGACAAGGTTTGCCGCCTTGCGACCGGAGGGGATCCAGACTGCGTCGAGATTCAGGTCAGGCCGGCATCACCTGAACATCAATATAGCCTCAGTCGTCCTTCAGGCGGCGCCATGGCGAATTGTGGTCCGGCCCGCGCTTGAAATCGTCTTCGCGCGAATAATCGCCGTCGTCGAGGTCGATGACCCTGTCGCGCGGCCGGCCGCGGAAGCCGCCGGCCGAGAAATTCGTCGCCACCACGATGCGGCCCTTGAGCCTGCGCCAGGCAAGATCGCGCACCGGCGGCAGGAACAAGAGAATGCCGAAAATGTCCGATATGAAGCCCGGGATGATCAGCAGGATCGCGGCGAGCACGATCATGGCGCCGTGCGCGAGCTGGCGGCTCGGATCGCGGCCGGCGCCCATCTCGGTGCTGATGCGGCTCATGACGCCAAAACCCTGATGCCTGAGCAGCAGCGCCCCGGCGATGCTCGAGGCGAGCACCAGGCCGACCGTCGCCAGCGCGCCGATCTGGCGCCCGACTATGACGAAGCCGGCGATCTCCAGCAGCGGAAGCGCCAGAAGAAAAACGGGAAATAACGAAATGCGCAAGTCTTGCCGATCCTTCCGATCGTTCTGGCGTTGGTCTGTTTTGCCTGCCAGCGGCCGCCGGCCGCTGGCGCCGAGGCTGTTAGATAGGTATGGCTGCCTTTGATTTGAATGATTGCGCCTTGCGTTCTATATGGTTTGCATGTTGAACGCTATGCGACCGCTGCCCTGTTGGCCGGGCGGTCCGGCCGAGGGCAGGATTGATTGGCGGAAGATATGGGTTTCTTCGACTTCGGCACGATTTTCTTTCTGATTGCGGCAGTTGTGATCTTTTTCCAGCTGCGCAATGTGCTGGGCCGTCGTACCGGCAGCGAACGGCCGCCTTTCGATCCCTATACCGCCGCCCGCACGGGCGACAAGGATGCGCAGAAATCCGAGAATGTCGTGTCGCTGCCGCGCAAGCGCCAGCCCGGCGAGCCGGCCGGCGAGGTCTATGCGGCCATCGACGCCTTTGCCAAGCCCGGCACCGACCTCAACAAGGGCCTGCGCACGATCAAGGACAACGATCCGTCCTTCGACCCGAAGGGTTTCGTCGACGGCGCCAAGATGGCTTACGAGATGATCGTCATGGCCTATGCCGATGGCGATCGCAAAACGCTGAAGAACCTTCTGTCGCGCGATGTCTATGACGGTTTCGTCGCCGCGATCGGCGAGCGCGAGGCGCGGTCGGAAAAGATCCAGTCTTCCTTCGTCGGCATCGACAAGGCCGACATCGTCTCGGCCGAGATGAAGGGCGGCGAGGCGCATGTCACGCTGCGCATCATCAGCGAGCTGATTTCGGCGACGCGCGACAAGGCCGGTGCGGTCATCGACGGCGACCCCGAAACCGTCGCCGAGGTCAAGGACGTCTGGACCTTCGCCCGCGACACGCGCTCGCGCGACCCGAACTGGAAGCTCGTCGCCACCGAAGAAGAAGATTGAATCCCTGACCGCGGCGGGCCTGTCGTGTCCTTCCATCAGGCATTCAGCGAAAGATCCTTCGGCGCTCTGCCCGGCTGGGATGACGACGACCATCTGGCGGCCTTCGAGGCCTTTCGCCGCTCCGCCTTCCATGTCCTGGCCAAGCCCTATCGCAGCGGCGCGCTCGGCGTCGACTTTGACGCCTTTGCCGGTGCCTATGCCGAGGCGCGCGCGGCCCCTCCTGCCAGCCGGTCGGAGGCCCGCGCCTTCTTCGAGCGTCATTTCGTCCCCATGCAGGTGCGTCCAGAGACCGGCGCCGGCCTCGTCACCGGCTTCTACGAACCGGAGGTCGAGGCCTCGCCGGTGCGCACGGAGCGTTTTGCCGTGCCGCTTCTGTCGCGTCCCGCCGATCTCGTCGATGTCGACGACGCCAACCGGCCCGACGGAATGGACCCCTATCTCGCTTTCGCGCGCCGGACGCCGGACGGGCCGGCCGAATATTTCGACCGCGGCGCGATCGAGCGCGGCGCGCTCGCCGGCAAGGGCCTGGAGATCGCCTGGTTGGCCGACAAGGTCGACGCCTTCTTCATCCATGTGCAGGGCGCGGCGCGGCTTCTCATGACCGACGGCCGGCTGTGTCGCGTCACCTATGCGGCCAAGTCCGGCCAGCGCTTCACCGGGCCCGGCAAGGTGTTGAGCGAGCTCGGCGAGATCCCGCTGGAAAACGTGACGATGCAGTCGATCCGCGCCTGGTTCAGGGCGCATCCCGGCCGCGTCGACGAGATCCTGTGGCAGAACCGTTCCTATATCTTCTTCCGCGAGGCCGCGGTCGAGGACGCAGCACTCGGGCCGATCGCCGCCGCCAAGGTGCCGCTGACGCCGGGCCGCTCGATCGCCGTCGACCGGCTGCTGCACACATTCGGCACGCCCTTCTACATCGATGCGCCATCGCTGACGGCTTTCGAGGCAAAACCGTTCCGGCGCCTCATGATCGCGCAGGACACCGGCTCCGCCATCACTGGGCCGGCGCGCGGAGATCTCTTCGCCGGGTCGGGCGATGCCGCCGGCGAGATCGCCGGCGTGGTGCGCAATCCGGCCGATTTCTACGCACTGGTGCCGCGCCCGCTCGTCTCGGGGTCCAAGCCATGACCCGCCGCAGCGACAGATTGAGCGAGGACGACCGGGTGCTGTGGAACCTGGTGGCGCGCACGGCCAAGCCGCTGAAGGGCAAGGCCGCCGTGCCTGTCCCGGATTTCGGCATCGAGGCGAAGCCGGCGCCGACGCAACAAGCCCGGCCCGTTGCCGGTCCGGCAGGCGCGGCGAAGCCGAAGGCCCAGCATGTCTCCCATGTGCTCGACGAGCCGACGCTGGACAAACTATCGAAAGGCCGGCTGCCCATCGAAGGCCGCGTCGACCTGCACGGCATGACGCAGGACGAAGCCTATTCGCTGCTGTTTTCCTTCCTGCACCGCGCGCATGCCGGCGGCATCCGCTATGTCCTGGTCATCACCGGCAAGGGCTCTTCGTCGGGCGGCGACGGCGTGCTGCGCCGCGCGGTGCCGGCCTGGCTCTCAACGCCGGCGTTCCGGCCGCTGGTCTCCAGTCACGACCACGCCGCGCGCAACCATGGCGGCTCGGGCGCGCTCTATGTCAGGCTGCGGCGGGTCCGGTCGTGAGGATGGGCTCGTGACCCCGTTAGGCGAGAGGCTGCGAGCGCTGAGGGCCGAGCGCGGCGTCACCCAGAAGGACATGGCCGCCGCCATCGGCGTCAGCGCCGCCTATCTGTCGGCGCTCGAGCATGGAAGGCGCGGCGCGCCGACCTGGACGCTGATCCAGAAGATCATCGGCTATTTCAACATCATCTGGGACGACGCGGAGGAACTGGCGCGACTGGCCGAAGGCTCGCATCCGCGCGTCAGGCTCGACACGTCGGGCCTGAGCCCGGCCGCGACCGAGCTTGCCAACCTCCTGGCCGAGAACATCGAAAAGCTCGACGAGGAGGAACTGCGCGGCATAACCTTCTCTATCCGAGCGGCGCTGGGGCGACGGCGGTAGGCCGGGTTTGCCCGGCTCTCGCGGCGGCTGAGCTCCCGATCGCGAAACGGCGGCCCGCCAGCAGCAGCCGGCGGGCCGCCGTGATGAGATCAGTTCTTGCCGGCCGTGCTGCCGCCATTGCCACCGCGGCCGTGATCACCATGGCCGCGGCCACCATTGCCGCCGCCAAGGCAGTCCGATGCGCCGGCGGCGCCGCAACAGCGGCCGCTCCACAGGTCGTTGAGATTGGTGTTGGCGCAGCTTCGAATGGTCTGATCGGCCAGAGCGGATCCGGCCATGCCCGACACCGCGACGGCGGCGAGAAGGGTGTTACGCAGGAAAGCAGTCATTTGAAGTCTCCATGGTTGGTTTCGGTTCACGGCTGTGTGTCGCCGGCCGGGCCGAAATGGTTCATGGAGGGTGTGGGAATTTTTTTGGGGAGTGCGCGAGGCGCGTGACTGCAACGTCGGCGCCGCCCCTCATCCGCCTGCCGGCACCTTCTCCCCGTATAGGACGGGGAGAAGGGAGACAGCCGCGCCCTTGGCGTATTTCTTGCGACGTCGGCAATTGGGGAAATCGTCGATGACAGCGTCTTTCTCCCCGTCACTATACGGGGAGAAATGCCCGGCAGGGCAATGAGGGGCGGGGCCGACATCCGGCGGTTGGGCGCGCCGCCCGCCGCAGTCCCTACTCCACGGACCCGACCAGCACCTGCTGGCCGCCACGGATCGAGACCCAGCGGCCGGTGTTGTCGATCGCCTGGCGCTTGAGGAAATGGTAGCCGGTGTCGTCCCAGGCCTTGACCTTGTCGGTCAGATTGTCGAGCACATAGTCGCCCCTGTCGGTGCGCACCGTCAGCACCGAGTGCCCTTCGCCGTCGGGTTTGCGCACCACGGTGATGAGAAGATCGGCAAGCGATATGCCCATCCGGGACAGCAGGCGCCGCTTTTCCAGCACATAGTCCTCGCAGTCGCCGACGCCCTTGGCGGGATAGGCCCAGACCTCGTCCTTGCCATAGATGTCCATGTCGCTCATCGGCTTGACGGCGGCATTCACCCTGGCGGTGACCTTGGCCAGCTTGCGCCACAACCTGTCCGTCATCGCGGCCGGCGCCAGATTGCCGGGACGGATCGCGCATTCGCGGGCATTGAGCCTGCAGAAATCATAATGGCCGATCGGTTGCGACGCGACGCCGCCGGTCGTCATCGCTCCGGCCGCCAGGGCCGGTGCCACCCAGCCTCCCATCATTGTCGCCAGTCCGGCTACTGCGCACGCACGAAGCGCTCGCGCCATTGGTGAGGAATTCATTGTCCCCGCTCGCCCTTGTTATTAATGAAAGGTTAAGGGCGATCTACAGTCCGTGTCAATTACCACGATTGGGTGATTTGCGACATGGTTACCCGCGAGACGCATGGCAGCGGCACCCGTGCGACAGGCCTGCCCGGCCTGTCCGGCGCTATCGGGCCGGCAATGCAGGCTGCCTATCTTTTGGCGGTGCGGACCAGCTTCGGTTTCACGGCGACCCGGTTCTGGCGGCCATAGCTGGTGATGAAGTCGACGATGCGCGGCACGATCTCGGCGCGGAAGCGCGACCCGTTGAAGACGCCGTAGTGCCCGACCGCGGGCTGCATGTAATGCGCCTTCCTGTCGGCGGGAATGTTGACGCACAGATCGTGCGCCGCCCGCGTCTGGCCAAGGCCGGAAATGTCGTCGTTCTCGCCCTCCACCGTGAACAGCGCGACATTGCGGATGGCCGAGGGATCGATGGGCGTGCCGCGATGCGTCATCTCGCCCTTGGGCAAGGCATGCCGGACAAACACCGTGTCGACCGTCTGCAGGTAGAACTCAGCCGTCAGGTCCATCACCGCCAGATATTCGTCGTAGAAGTCGCGGTGCTTCTCGGCGCTGTCGCCGTCATGCTTCACAAGGTGCATGAAGAAGTCCTTGTGGGCGATGATGTGGCGGTCGAGGTTCATGCTCATGAAGCCCGAAAGCTGCAGGAAGCCTGGATAGACCTCGCGGCCGAAGCCCGGCACCGGCCAGGGCGCGCGCATCACGACATTGTCGCGGAACCAGTCTATGCCCTTCTCCTCGGCCAGAAGGTTGACCGCGGTCGGGTTGCGGCGCGTGTCGATCGGCCCGCCCATCAGGGTCATCGTCGCAGGAACGAAGGGGTCGCCGCGCGTTTCCATCAGCGCCACGGCCGCCAGCACCGGCACGGAAGGCTGGCAAACAGCCATCACATGCGTGTCGGGGCCCAGCACATGCAGCATGTCGACGACATAGTCGATATAGTCGTCGAGATCGAATTGGCCGTCGGCCGTCGGCACCATGCGGGCGTCGATCCAGTCGGTGATGTGCACGTCGGCATGGGGCAGCATGGCTTCGACCGTGCCGCGCAGCAGCGTCGCATAGTGGCCCGACATCGGCGCCACGATCAGAAGCTTCGGATCGCGCCGCCGCCCGGCGGGCACGGCGCGCTCGAAACGCACCAGGTTGCAGAACGGTCGTGACCAGACGACCTTCTCGGTCACTGCCACGCTCTTCCAGTCGACCACCGTCTTGTCGAGGCCGAATTGCGGCTTGCCGTAGCGGCGCGTGGTGCGCTCGAACAACTCGGCGCCCGCCGCGATCGAGCGGCCCCAGGACGTGTGCGAGAACGGATTGAGCGGGTTGGAATAGAACAGCCGCACCGCATCGGCATAGAGACGGGCCGGCTGCAGGGCGGCGTGGTTCATTTCATAGAGCTGGTAGAACATCCGTTTACCCCGCTGCGGCCTGCGACCGAAGGGGCGGCGAGCAGTGCCTGGCCCTAACTGTCTCGCGGGGAAGTTAACAACTAATTGCTGCGATGCAATACGTCACGTGGCGTGATCTATACGCATTCTTGGTCCAAAGCGTTGGAAATCAGCCTTGGACGGTACAAGCCGGCTCATTGTGCAGGTGCGAAGGCCAGGCGGCCCGGCCCTCGGGCCGGGCAGTGGTGGTCAGACGCGCGCCATGCAGACCGCGGTGTGGCCCGAACCGATGAAGCCGAGCTGGCCGGCGGCACCCTTCGACAGGTCGAGCACGCGTCCCCTGATGAACGGTCCGCGATCGTTGATGCGCACCACGACGCTGCGGCCATTGTTCTGGTTGGTGACCCGCAGCTTGGTGCCGAAAGGCAGCGTGCGGTGTGCGGCGGTCAAGGCCGAAGGGTTCATCCGTTCGCCCGACGCGGTCCTGGAGTGCAGGGCGTACCAGGAAGCGCGGCCGCATTGACCGGCGGCGGCGGCGGCTGGAGTGGCGGAGGCGCCGACCATCAGACCAGCAGCGATCGTCACCGCGGCAAGCGCGGTCCGGTTGTTGTTATTCATATTTGGGGGAAGGCTCCGTTTTTGACAGGCCCCAGCCGTTACGGAGACAATAAGGCACGAAATGCGGCGATCATCTGGCGGTTCCATGGCGCCGGCACACGTTTGGAGTCGCCCGGTAACAGTCTGTCAGTGATTTCCCGGCGGTCAGCGATCAACTCACGATGATGTTCCAGCGGATATCCATGTCTTGTTTGACAAGATCGAGCGGCAACATCCAAGTAGAAGATGCTGCTGCCGAACCGATTCCTTTGCCTCTTTCATCGCGACGGCGAAGACGCGACCGATCAACTTCGGAAGGGAGAATCCGGCAATGAGACTGATCAAAAATCTGCTGGCGTTGATTGTGCTGGCCGTCGGCGCGCTGTGGTCGCTGCAAGGCATCGGCGCGATCGGCGGCAGCTTCATGACCGGCCAGTCGCAATGGCTCACCATCGGCATCGTCGTCATGCTGGTCGGTCTCGCCGGGCTCGTGTGGGCGAACCGTTCGCGCGGTTGAGCCGCTCTCACTGCGACCAGTACTGCCAGGCCCAGTAGAAGCTTTCGTCTCGCGGCGGCAGGCGGTCACGCCCGGCCGGGAGTCGGACGGGCGCCGGCGAGCGCGGACCGTCCTCCCTTGTCGCCTTGTCCTCCTCTATCGCCTTGCCATCGGATGTCAGGCCCAGCAGCCAGGTGCCAAAATGGGCGAACAGCATGGCGGTGGAATGGGTCATCGTCATCTCCGTTTCCCGATCATTCGCGTCCCGCCCACGGCACGAGCGCGCGCTCGATCCTGCGGATGGCGAATTCGAGCACGAAGGCGATGGCCGCGATCACCAAAATGCCCATGACCACCACGTCGGTGACCAGGAACTGCGCCGCCGACTGGATCATGAAGCCAAGCCCGCGCGTCGCCGCCACCAGTTCGGCGGCTACCAGCGTGGACCACCCGGCGCCGAGCGCGATGCGCAGTCCGGTCAGGATCGACGGCAGCGCGCTGGGCAGGATCACGTGGCGGACCACCTGGCGCCTCGTCGCGCCAAGCGAACGCGCGGCGTTGATGCGCTCCTGCGAGACGCCGCGGACGCCGGACGCGGTCGACAAGGCCACCGGCGCCAGCATGGCGATGGCTATCACCAGGACCTTCGACGGCTCGCCGATGCCGAACCAGATGATGACCAGCGGCAGATAGGCGAGCGGCGGGATCGGCCGCAGGAATTCCAGCAGCGGATCGAAAATGCCGCGGCCGACGGTGCTGATGCCGATGGCGAGGCCAACCGGCACGCCGACGAGGAGCGCCGCGACGAGCGCGGCGAACACCCGCCCCAGGCTGGCGGCGATATGCTGGACGAGCGTTGCGTCGACAAAGCCATCGCGGGCGACGATGATGAATTTGTTCCACACCGCCACAGGCGAGGGCAGGAATACCGGCGACACCAGTTGCAGGCGGGCCGACAGCGTCCACAGCGCCAGCACCAGAAGAATGGTAGCCGCGCTGACCATGCGCGCCGAAACGCCCTTGCGCTTCGGGACTGGGCGCGACCATGGCACCGACAGGCCGTCGGCCTCTTCGGTCCTGGAGCCGGAGCGTTCGGTGTAGGAGGAAATGGTCATGCCGCCTCTCCCTCGAAGATGGCGTCGGTCAGTTCGCCGCGCGCCGCGGCGAAGCCAGGATCGGCCTTGATGGCGCGGATGGCCTCGCCCGCTGCGTAGCGCCTGGAGAAACCCGGCTCCAAGGTCCGCACCACCCGGCCCGGCCCGGGCGCCAGCACCACGATGCGGGTGGCGAGCACCAGCGCCTCGTCGATGCCGTGCGTGACCATAAGCACGCCGACCTTGCTTGCCGTCCACAGGTCGAGCAGCGTCGTCTGCATACGCTCGCGCGTCAGCGCATCGAGCGCGCCGAGCGGCTCGTCGAGCAGCAGGAATTGTGGCTCGGCAGCCAGTGCCCGGGCAAGGCCGACGCGCTGGCGCATGCCGCCGGACAGCTCCCAGATGCGCTTGTCGCCGGCATCGGTGAGCTTGACCAGGCCGAGCAATTCGTCGGCGCGGCGCGCCCGCTCGGATGGCCCGACACCGCGCAGCCTGAGCGCGAAGGCGACGTTCTCGCGCGCCGTCAGCCAAGGAAACAGCGCGTCGTTCTGGAACACCACCGCACGGTCCGAACCGGGTGCTGCGATCGGCCGGCCGTCGATCGCGGCCGTGCCGCGTGCCGGCGCGACAAAGCCGGCGGCTACATTGAGCAGCGAGGTCTTGCCGCAGCCGGAACGGCCGACAAGGACGACGAAGTCATCGCTGGCGACGTCGATCGATACCCGCTCGACGGCGGGTGCGGGCTGGCCGTCATAGTGGATCGAGATTCTGTCGAGCACGAGATGCGACATGAGCCCTCGCAGGAGTTCGTTGAAGTCCGCCTGCCCGAAGCAGAGCCTCGTCAGCGGCTCCGGGACAGACGACACGCGGCGTCAGGAAAGCCGCGCGCGTCTCATCGGGGCGCCATCTGCCCGTCGTGGCATGGGGCGCTCCAACGCTCGGGTCAGTTCGAGGCCAGCGCCTCGGTGACGTATTTCGATGTCACATATTTCGAATAGTCCGGCAGCACGGCGTCTACCTTGCCCTGCTCCTTGAGGAAGGCGGACGCGGCCGCGATCGCCTTGACCGTGCCGCCGCCGAGGAACTTGTCGGAGGCTTGTTCTTCGAGTGTCGGGAAGACATAGCCCTTGAGCAGTTCAGGCACTTCCTCGACCTTGGCGCCGGTCAGCTTGGCGATCTCGGCCGCCTGCGGCGACGCTGCCGACCAGGCGTCGGGCTTGACCAGGTACTCGGCATAGGCCGCACCCGTCACCTTGACGAAGTCGCGCACCGCTTCCGGGTTCTTTTCGGCAAAGTCGGTGCGCACGATCCAGGCGTCGAAGGTCGGCGCGCCCCAGGCGGCGACCTGGGAGGAATCCAGCACCACCTTGCCTGATGTCTTGACCTGGCCGAGCGCCGGATCCCAGACATAGGCCGCATCGATATCGCCGCGCGAAAAGGCAGCGGCGATTTCCGGCGGCCTGAGATTGAGGATCTCGACCGATTTCGGGTCGACATTCTCATGTTTCAGCGCGGCAAGCAGGCTGTAATGCGTCGTCGAGACGAAGGGCACGGCCACCTTCTTGCCGGCGAGGTCGGTGACCTTCTCGATGCCGGCGCCGTTGCGTGCGACCAGGGCCTCGGATGGCCCGATCAGGCCGACGACGAAGATTGTCTGGACCGGCAATTCGCGGCTCGCCGCCGCCGCCAGCGGGCTCGAACCGACATAGCCGATGTCGACCGAGCCGGATGCGACCGCGGCGATGACATCGGCGCCGGAATCGAATTTGCGCCAGTCGATGGCGGCCTTGGTGGCCTTTTCATAGGCACCATCGGCCTGCGGCACCTTGGAGGGTTCGACCACCGTCTGGTAGCCGATGGTGATCTTGAGGTCGTCGGCAAAAGCCGGGCCGAGGAAGGCGGCGCCGGCAAGTGCGGCCGTAGACAGGAGAAGGATGCGTCGCGAAATGGTGGTGGACATCAAGGGCTCCATGAAACAGGGGAAAACCGGATTGCTTAATGATAGTTCGCTAATTCTATGGTTCTTGTAGAGTTAAATTCTTCTAGCGGGGCTGGATTTGTTGGAAAAAGCTGCCGGTGCCGAGGTCCCCAAGCGGATTTGGCGGCTATGGCGCTTCAAGAGTGGCGACGTCATCACGTTCGGGAAGCTCGGCCCCGCTACCGGCCACCGATCGAGAACGAGAATTCACGCTGCAGCCGCTTGAAAGGCAAATCCATGCTTCAGACGGATGGGAATTTAAAAACATGTTCCGCCTGTTCGCGTTTAAGTATAGTAAACTTATCGACATAGAACCTGGAGGCGGCGATGAGAGGTCATACCCACCCATATCGCGGCGATCGCCGGTGGCACCGGTCTCGGGCCGTCGCGCCACGGTTTGTGTCCCCGGAGTCACAAGTCAGGTCCAAAATGGCCGCAATGGCTTGAAAATCAAGCAAGATCAATCGCGATTGGCTTGTATATCATGTTGGTAGAATTTATGTGTCATGGATGCTTGAGCGCGGCGGGAGGCACGCCAGGCGTTTCGCAAAGGATGGCCTCGAGCCATCGCATGACAGAGAAACGTTCGGATCATGCTCACCAAGAAAGGCAAGTACGGCCTCAAGGCGCTCGTCCATCTGGCGCGGATGCCGGCCGGGCAGCTTGCCTTCGTCAACGACATCGCGACCGGCAACAGCATCCCGAAGAAGTTTCTCGACGCCATCCTGGGCGAATTGCGCAATGCCGGTTTCGTGCAGAGCCGCAAAGGCAAGGATGGCGGCTATCGCCTGGCGCGGCCACCGGAGGAAATCAGGGTCGGCCATGTCGTGCGTGTGCTCGACGGCCCGCTGGCGCCGATCCCTTGCGCCAGCCGTACCCAATACCAGCGCTGTGAAGACTGTAACGAGGCGACATGCCAGGTTCGACATCTGATGCTGGAAGTCCGGCAAGCGATCGCCGAGGTGCTCGACCAGCGCAGCCTCGCCGAGATGCGCGACATCGGCCTCGACGACCTTGGGGTCGCAAGGGGCCTCGACGACCTCTCGGTCGCGAGCGACGATCTGCCGGTTGCGGTGAAGGCCTGACGCCGGCGCGTCGCACGGGGCTGGCATGAGCGGCCGCGGCAACTCGATCATCATCGTCGGCGGCGGCGCCAGCGGGGTCGTGCTCGCCGCGCATCTGCTGAGACAGCCCAATCCCGACCTTCGCGTCACGCTGGTCGAGAAGCGCCCGCATTTCGGCCAGGGCATCGCCTACTCCACATTGCTCTCCGCGCATGTGCTGAACGTCAGCGCCGCCGGCATGAGCGCCTATGCCGACGATCCCGGCAATTTCTGGCGCTGGCTGGTGGAACGCGGCCTGGCAACGCCCGAGCAGGCGCCGGTCTACGCGCCGCGCAGCATCTATGCCCGCTATCTCGGCGAATTGCTGGACGATCTCGAGGCGCGCGAGAGGGAGACCGGACGGCTTCGGCTGATCCATGAGGAGAGCCTGTCGATCTCGCCCACGGCCTCGGGGGTCGAAGTGGCGCTCGCCAACGGCACCAGCGTCGTCGCCCATCTGGCGGTGCTCGCCACCGGCCATGACGAGGTGCCGGCCATGGGGCAAGGCCATGCGGTTCGGATGGGATCGGAGGCCGACACCGCGCTCGATCCCGACCGGAGCGTCATGGTGCTGGGAACGGGCCTCAGCATGGTCGACGCATTCCTGGCGCTCGAACAGCGCGGCCACCGCGCGGAGATCGTCGCGGTGTCGCGGCGCGGCCTGCTGCCCTCGCCGCACCGCAAGGGCAATCCGATCAAGCTCGACGTCGCCGATATCCCGCTCGGCACCCAGCTTTCCTATTTCGTCGGCTGGTTCCGCGACCTGATCCGGGAAAACCAGAAGGCCGGCATCGACTGGCGCGACGTCGTCGACGGCCTGCGTCCGTTCAACCAGAAGATCTGGCAGAACTGGCCGGCCTCCGCCAAGCGCCGTTTCGTCGAGCACACCAAGGCGTGGTGGGACATCCACCGCCACCGCATGGCGCCCGAGGTCCATGCCCGCGTCACGCAAGCGGTGCAGTCCGGCCGCATCCGCCTCGTCGCCGGCCGTGTCGTCGACATCGCGGCGGGCGACGAGTTCACGGTCCAGGTCCAGTCGCGCCACACCAAGCGGCTGGAGAGATTCGAGGTCGCCCGCATCTATGATTGCTCCGGCATCGTCAGGGACATCTCGGGCTCGTCGAACAGCGTGGTGCGCTCGCTGGTCGACCGCGGGCTGGCGCGGCCGGATCCGCTGCGCATCGGCCTCGACGTTACGGCCAATTGCGAGATCATCGCCGGCGACGGCACGGTGTCCAGGAAAATCCTCGCCGTCGGCCCGCTGACCAGAGGCACCTTCTTCGAGATCGACGCCATCCCGGATATTCGCGTCCAGTGTGCGAGGCTGAGCAAGCAGCTGCTGGGGTAGGGCGTCGGCGTTCTACGCCGCCCCACAAGCCTGCGGGCGATTTGCACGACGGAGCCCGCCCCGGAATTTCATTCTCCATCTAGCCGGTCGATTGGCACGATCTATCTTCTTTCCCACTGCAAAGGGCTGGAAAAGAGGATACGCTGCCGCCCTGCACGAAGCGGCCGCTTGATCATGGAGCATCGATATGAGCAGGCACAAGATCGCGCCCTCGGATAGCGCCCCTTTGGAAAACGCCGCTTCGGAAAACGCAATGTCGCGCCTGCGGCCGCCTTACGGATCGGTGCTCGACCTGATCGGCCAGACCCCCGTGGTCGAACTGACCCAATTCGACACCGGCAAGTGCCGGCTGTTCATCAAGCTCGAAAGCCAGAATCCTGGCGGCTCGATCAAGGACCGTATCGCACTGTCGATGATCGCGGCGGCCGAGAAGGAGGGCAGGCTGAAGCCAGGCGGCACGATCGTCGAGGCGACGGCCGGCAATACCGGCCTGGGCCTGGCCCAGGTCGGCATCCCCAAGGGCTACCGCATCATCCTGGTCGTGCCCGACAAGATGTCGCGCGAGAAGATCCAGCATTTGCGCGCGCTGGGCGCGGAAGTGCGCATGACGCGCTCCGACGTCGGCAAGGGCCACCCCGAATATTACCAGGATATGGCCGAAAAGATCGCGGCCGAGCTGCCCGGCGCCTTCTACGCCAACCAGTTCGCCAATCCGGCCAACCCTGAGGCGCACGAAACCACCACCGGTCCGGAAATCTTTTCGCAGCTCGACGGCGATGTCGACGCGGTGGTGGTCGGCGTCGGCTCAGGCGGCACGCTGACCGGCCTTGGCCGGTTCTTCGCCAAGGCATCGCCGAAGACGGAAATGGTGCTGGCCGATCCGGTCGGCTCGGTGCTGGCGCCGCTGATCAAGACCGGCAAGATGGTGGAGGCCGGCAGCTGGACTGTGGAAGGCATCGGCGAGGACTTCGTGCCGCCCAATGCCGAGCTGTCGCTGGTCAAGAAGGCCTATTCCATATCGGACAAGCAGAGCATGCTGGCGGTGCGCGATCTCCTGTCCCGGGAAGGCATCCTGGCCGGCTCGTCTTCGGGCACGCTGCTGTCGGCCGCCTTGCGCTATTGCCGCGAGCAGACGTCGCCCAAGCGCGTCGTCACCTTCGTCTGCGACAGCGGCAACAAATATCTGTCGAAAGTCTTCGACGATTTCTGGCTGGCCGAGCAGGGGCTGGCCGAGCACGAGCAGCATGGCGACCTGCGCGACCTGGTGATGCGCACGCACCGCACCGGCGACACCGTCTATGTCGGTCCGGACGAGAGCCTGCTCAACGCCTATGGCCGCATGCGCCGCTCCGATGTCTCGCAGCTGCCGGTGCTCGACGACGGCAAGCTTGTCGGCATCGTCGACGAGAGCGACATCCTGGCCAAGGTCGACGGCCCCTATGAGGGCCGCTGGGAGCGCTTCAACGCGCCGGTGCGCACGGCGATGACCTCCAATCTGCATACTTTGCAGGCCAGCCAGACGCTGGACGCGCTGCTGCCGGTATTCGACCGCAACGAGGTCGCCATCATCTTCGACGGCGACGAGTTCGTCGGCCTGATAACCCGCATCGACCTGATCAACCATTTGAGGCGCCGTGCACGATGACCGCATCCGGAAAGAACCGCCTGGCCTTCTCCACCCGCACCATCCATGGCGGCCAGAGCCACGATCCCCTGACCGGAGCGGTGATGGTGCCGATTTACGCCACCTCGACCTATGGCCAGCAGTCGCCCGGCGTGCACAAGGGCTTTGAATATGCCCGGAGCCAGAATCCGACGCGCTTTGCCTTCGAGCGCGCGGTGGCCGATCTCGAAAGCGGCTCGGCTGCCTTCGCCTTCGCCTCCGGGCTGGCGGCGATCGCCACCGTGCTGGAACTGCTCGATTCCGGCGCCCACATCGTCGCCACCGACGACATCTATGGCGGCTCCTTCCGCCTGATGGAGCGTGTGCGCAAGCGCTCCGCCGATCTCAAGGTGAGCTTCGTCGACTGCACCGACCTTGCGGTTATAGAGGCGGCAATCCGCCCGGAGACGAAAATGCTCTGGGTCGAGACGCCGACCAACCCGCTGCTGCGCATCGTCGATCTCGAAGGCGTCGCAGCCCTTGCAAGGCGCAAGGGCATCCTCTCGGTCGCCGACAACACATTCTGCAGCCCCTATTTGCAGCGGCCGCTGGAGCTCGGCATCGACGTCGTGGTGCATTCGACGACGAAGTACCTCAACGGCCATTCCGACATGGTCGGCGGCGTGGCTGTTGTCGGCGACAACAAGGATCTGGCCGATCGCCTGAAATTCCTGCAGAACGCCATCGGCGCCATTTCGGGCCCGTTCGACAGTTTTCTCGCCCTGCGCGGCCTCAAGACATTGGCGCTGAGGATGGAGCGGCACTCGTCGAACGGCCTCAAGATCGCGCAGTGGCTGGAAGCCCGCAAGGATGTGCGCCGGGTCATCTATCCCGGGCTGGCCAGCCATCCGCAGCATGCCGTTGCCGTCCAGCAGATGCATGCGTTCGGCGGCATGATATCAGCCGTGCTCGACCGCGACCTCGCCGGCACGAAACGCTTCCTCGAACGCACGCAATTGTTCACGCTGGCCGAAAGCCTCGGTGGCGTGGAGAGCCTGATCGAGCATCCGGCGCTTATGACGCATGGATCGATCCCGGCGGAAAAGCGCGAAGAGGTCGGCATATCGGATTCGCTGGTGCGGCTGTCGGCGGGCATCGAGGATGGCGACGATCTGATCGCCGATCTGGAGCAGGCGCTGGGGGGCTGAGCGGCGGCGCTCCCGCTGAGACGAGCCAGTCTCCAACTTCCCAGAAAGCCAGCCACAACCCCGTTGACCCCAAATCCCATCTGCCCGAGATGTAGAGCCTATGGCCACGCGCGACACATCTCCAGACGCTCCCCTCACTTTCGCGGTGCTGGTCTTCCCCGGCTTTCCGATGATGGCGTTCAGCTCGGTCATCGAGCCGCTGCGCGCGACCAATGTGCTGGCGAAGCGGGAATGCTATCGCTGGATCATCGTCGGCGCTACCCAGGGCGTGGTCGAGGCCTCGAACGGCGTCGTCATCCAGCCGCGCTTCTACGCCGAGGATGCGCCGAAGGTCGACCGCATCGTCGTCTGCTCGGGCGGCGATGCCGATCATCTCGTCGCCGAGGACGCGGCAAGCTGGATCCGCCGCAGCTTGCGCAGTGGCGCCCATATCGGCGCGGTGGCGGACGCCGCCTTCTTCCTCGCCCGCGCCGGCCTGCTCGACGGCCATGCCTGCACCTTGCACTGGACCAGCCAGGCGGCCTTCACCGAGGCCTTTCCCAATGTCGAGCTGAGGCGCGACCTCTATGTCATCGACCGCAAGCGTTTCACCTCGGCGGGCGGCGTCGGCAGCCTCGACATGATGCTGGAGATCATCACCCGCGACTACGGCGCCGAGCTTGCGGCCGGCGTCGCCGAATGGTTCGTGCACAGCCAGCTGCGCTCCAGCGTCGACCGCAAGCTGATGCCGCTGCGCCTCCGTACCGGCGTGCGGAACGAGCTGGTGCTGTCGGCCATCGCCATCATGGAGGACGCTGTGGAGGAGCGGCTCGGCATGGCGGAGCTGACGGCCAGGCTCGGCGTCTCCTCCGATAAGCTCGAACGCTCCTTCCGCTCCGAACTCGCCATCTCGCCCAATGGCTACTATCGGCGGCTCAGGCTGAAACGCGCCGCCGATCTCCTGGCGCACTCGACGCTCGCCGTGCGCGACGTGGCGCTCGCCTGCGGCTTTGCCTCGATGTCGAGCTTCGCGCGCGCCTTTCGCGAGGAGCACGGCCATCCTCCGAAGCTGGCGCGACGGCATTAGAGGTTTTGCTGGCGCTGAGAGACGTCGCCCCCCTCTGTCCTGCCGGCCATCTCCCATACGAGGGTCCCTCAAGGGGGGAGATTGACGTCACAACAGCTTTCGCCAATTTTCACCGAAGAAGCGACGAGGTCAAAGCTGCCAATCTCCCCACTTGAGGGGGAGATGCCCGGCAGGGCAGAGGGGGGCGCTTGGCACCTGCATCTCTTATTACCCCAGCGGCATCTCGCACAACAAGCGCGGTTTTCCGAACAATCCCTCGTTATCTCCTGCGCCATGGTCTGATCTTGCAAACCACCCAAGGTCAGCCCCCATGAGCATCGTCGTATTCGACCCCGACAGCACTGAAGACGTCGACTTCAAGGACCGCATGCGCCACCCCGCGGCGGCCGATCCGGCGGGCGGCATGTGGCTGTCCGACACCGAGCCGTCCTTCATCGATGCCGACGCCCTTCGTAAAGGCCGGCTGGCCAAGCTGCGCGGTTGGATGCGCGAGGCCGGCTATGGCGGCGTGGTGCTGTTCGACCCCTACAACCAGCGCTACGCCACCGGCTCGCGCAACATGTTCGGCTATTTTCTGCGCAACTCGACCCGTTATTTCTTCATTCCGACCGAAGGGCCGATCGTGCTGTTCGAATATCCGCAGAGCTACCATGTCTCGATGGTGCTCGACACGATCGACGAGGGGCGTCCTTCCAAGCTCGTCTGGTCGTCGGTATCGGGCCGCGACGACGAGACCGCCGGTCCCTTCGCCGACGAGATCGCCGAACTCCTGAAGCAGCATGGCGGCGGCTCGATGAAACTCGGGCTCGACCGTTGCAGCCATCTGCAGGCGCTGGCGCTGGAGAAGCGCGGCTGCGACGTCCGCGACTGCCAGGGCGAGATCCTGGCGGTGCGCGCGGTCAAGACCCCGGAGGAAGTGAAATGCCTGCAGGTGTCGATGGCCGGCGCGGAAGCCGCCGTCTATGCGGTGCGCGAGGCGATCAAGCCCGGCGTTTCCGAGAACGAGCTGTTCGCCATCATGTATGGCGAGGTCATCCGCCAGGGCGGCGAGTTCATCGAGACGCGGCTGTTGACGTCCGGCCAGCGCACCAATCCCTGGTTCAACGAGGCCAGCGGGCGAAAAATCCGGCCGGGCGAGTTGCTGGCGCTCGATACCGACACGATCGGCTGCTATGGCTATTATTCGGATTTCTCGCGCACCTTCCGCTGCGGGCCCGGCAAGCCGACCCCCTATCAGAAATCGCTCTACCGCATGGCGCACGACCAGGTTCAGCACAATATCTCGATCGTGAAGCCCGGCATGGCTTTCCGCGAGATCGCCGAAAAGGCTTGGAAGATCCCCGACCGCTTCGTCGACCAGCGCTACACCTCGGTCATGCACGGCGTCGGCATGCATGGCGAGACACCCTTCATCGCGCACGCCATGGACTATGAAACCTATGGCCGCGACGGCCATATCGTGCCAGGCATGGTGGTGAGCGTGGAAAGCTATATTGGCGAGAAGGGCGGCCGCGAGGGCGTCAAGCTGGAGGACGAAATCCTGATCACCGAGACCGGCACCGAGCTCCTGTCGCGCTTTCCCTATGAGGATGAGTTTCTGGAGAAGCAGGTTTGATGCCAGCGGCCGGTTTAGTTGACGTACCGCAGCTGAAGAACGAGCGCCTCATTCCTTGGCGCCCCCCTCTGTCCCTCCAGCGTTTGGAAGTATCTTGGATCCCAGGCGCATCCGTATGAAAAGCCCCATCTCCCTCACGCGCGGCACCGTGGCCGCTGTCTTCATCGACCTGCAGGAAGAGCACCGGCAGGACCCGCGCTACCTGGTCGAGGGTTTTGAAACGATCCTCGCCAACGTCCAGCGCCTGCAAGCGGCGGCGCGGCAGAACAATGTGCCGCTCCATCACTGGGCCTATATCGTAGATCTCGACAAGCAGGAGCGGCCCTTTCATCCCGTTGGAGCCGACGGCAAGTCGGCCTTCTCCGACAAGAGCGATCCGCTGACCGAGATCTGCCGTGAGGTGGCGCCGGCCCAGGGGGAGACGCTGCTGATCAAGGCCGAGGCCAGCGCCTTCCGGGCGGGGCCGGCGGCCGATCGGCTCAAAACCTCCGGCATCGAATGGCTGGTCATATCGGGCGTGTGGACCGAGGCCTGCATCGATGCCACCGTGAAGGACGCCGTGGCGCGCGGCTTTCGCGTGCTGCTGGTCAAGGACGCCTGCGGCAGCGGCAGTGCCGCCATGCACCAGACCGCCATCCTAAACCTCGCCAACCGGCTCTATGGCGGCGCCGTCACCGACACCGACGGCGCCTGCCGGCTGCTGGCGGGCGAGAGCGTCGCCGTCTGGCAGGTCGAGGGCTCGGTGCCGCTGCGCTTCAGCTTTGAAAACGCGGCCAGGCTTTACAGCGAGCTTTGAGGCAATGCCTTCCGAAACCGTGGGCAGCACTGAAATGACCGGTCGCGGCAAATACGCGACGCGGCTCGACCCTGCGCTGTGGGCCTATATAGACGGCATCAACGCCTGGTATCCGCCCGAGACGATCGACCTGCCGATCGCCAAGCAGCGTGCGATCTATGACAGGATGTGCCGGGCGCTTCGCCAGCCCTATCCGCCGGGGGTGACGGCGAGCGACGACCTCATCGCCGCCCCCGGCCGGAACATCGCGGTGCGGCACTACGGGATGGCAGGCACGGCCGCGCGGGCCACGGTGCTTTATTACCATGGCGGCGGCTTCATCCTGGGCGGGCTCGACAGCCATGACGACATCTGCGCCGAGATCTGCGCCGGCACCGGCTTTGCCGTGCTCTCGGTCGACTATCGGCTGGCGCCCGAACATCTCCACCCCGCCGCCTTCGACGACGCTCTGGCCGCCTTCGAATGGGCGGCGGCTAGAGCGAACGGGCCACTGCTGCTGTCCGGCGAGAGCGCCGGCGGCAATCTGGCGGCGGCGGTCAGTCACGCGACGCGCGCTCGCGCGAAGAGGCCGACCGGCCAGGTGCTGATCTATCCCGGCCTCGGCGGCGACGAGACTGCCCGCTCCTACATCGAGCATGCCGAGGCGCCGCTTCTGTCGACCGGCGACGTCGCTTTCTACCGCCACGTCCGCTCGGCCAAGAGACAGGCGCCGGACGATCCGACCTTCTCGCCGCTGCGCGCCGCCGACTTCTCCGGCCTGCCGCCCACCATTGTCGTTACCGCCGAATGCGACCCGCTGTCGTCGGACGGCGAGGCCTATCGCGACCGCATCCTGGCCGCCGGCGGCAAAGCGAGCTGGCACGAGGAGAAGCGCCTCGTGCACAGTTTCCTGCGCGCCCGCACCACCGTGCCGGCTGCCGCCGAGGCGTTCCGGCGCATAATCGCGGCGATCGCGGCACTTGGCGCGGGCGAATGGCCCGTCGAACACTGAACCCGAGCGACGCAGCCCTCAATTGCGCCCGTAAAACGCGTTCGGGACATGCACCGGCCAGCGCCATGGCAGCACGGCGATCATGTCGAACCGCATCGACAGCCTGCCGTAATCCGGCTGGCGCGACAGCCAGATGTCGGCGGCGCCTTCGATGCGGCGCTCCGATTCATGGGCGATCGCCTCCATCGCTTCCATCAGCGTGCGGCGCGCCTTGACCTCGACGAACAGCACCAGGTCGCCGCGCCGCGCGATCAGGTCGATCTCGCCGAAACGGGTGCGATGGCGGCGCGCCAGGATCCGGTAGCCCTTCAGCACCAGCGCCGCCGCTGCCAGCCATTCGCCGCGATGGCCGCGCCGGTAGGCCTTTTGACGGCTGGCGCTCGGGAGCCTAGCCACGGTCCTCTCCAGAGGCATCCCTGAGTTCCAGCAGCCGTCGGTAAAGCGCCTGCTTCTGGCCCCCGGTCATCTTCGCCGCTTCCGCCGCCGCCTTCGAAGCCGGCATTTCGGCGGCGAGCGACAACAGCATCCGGTCGATATCGGCCGGCTCGTCCGCTCTGGCTTCGGCCGGGCCGACGCACACCACGATCTCGCCCTTCGGCGTGTCGGCCGCCGCATAGTGGTCGGCCAGCGCTCGCAGCGTGCCGGTGCGCATCTCCTCGAAGGTCTTGGTCAATTCCCTGCCGATCGCTGCCTTGCGCTCGCCGCCAAGCGCTTCGGCCATCGCGCCGAGAGACTCGGCCAGCCGGCGCGGCGATTCGAAGAAGATCAGCGTCGCCGGCACCGCTTTAAGCGCGTCCAGCCGCGCCAGCCGCTGCCCCGCCTTGACCGGCAGGAAGCCGGAGAACAGGAAGGCATCCGAAGGCAAGCCGGATGCGGTGAGCGCGGCAAGCGGCGCGGACGGACCGGGGATGGGCACGACGCGAATGCCCTGGTCGAGCGCCTCGCCGACCAGCCGGTAGCCGGGATCGGAAACCAGCGGCGTGCCGGCATCCGAGATCAGCGCCACGCTCTGCCCCGACTGGAGCGCCGCTATCAATTTTGGCCCGGCCTCGCCGGCATTGTGCTCGTGATAGGCCGTGGTGCGGCGGCGGATGCCGTAGCGGTCGAGCAGCACGCGCGACACGCGCGTGTCCTCGCAGGCGACCATGTCGGCGGCGGCCAGCGTCTCAAGCGCGCGCAGCGTGATGTCGGCGAGATTGCCGATCGGCGTCGCCACCAGATAGAGCGCGGGTTCGAGCGGCCGGGCCGCGATCTCGGTCTGCCCGATCACATAGCTGCGCTTTCCCGTCTCGCCAGTCACCGGTGCCTTCTCCGTCAGCGGCGCGCCCGCGTCCAGATGGAGCCGCGAAGGACGTTCCGAAATCATCCGCCCTGTTTGGCACGGCCCGCGCCGGGTTGCAAAAGCCGCTGTAATGCAAGGCGAGCGCCATTCCTTCGCCACAGTAGGGAACGAAACCGTCTTTCGCAGATTTAGCCCCTGATTCCCCCGGGAGGACAGGATGGACAGACTGACCATACAGGACGCTTTCGAGCCCTACTATGCAGGCCGCAAGCGCTTTGCCGCGCAAGGAGACGGGAAGCCGCCCGCCACCACGGACGGCAAGCAGGGGCCCGCGCGCCGCCCGCCACCAGAGATCAAGCTACCCGACAACGAACCCGACAGCACGACGGAGCACTGACCGGACGATGCCCAATCGCTTCGATATTTTCATCACCCGTCTCGAAACCAAGAACGCCCGCCACGGCGCAGCACTACCATCGATAAGCGACCAGCACCGCGCCCGCCGCGATAAGGGCGACGCCAAGCCAGTTCGCACCGGTGAGCCGCTCGCCGAGAAAGACCGTGCCAAACACCGCCACAAGCACGACGCTTAGCTTGTCGATGGGCGCCACCTGCGCCGCATTGCCGATTTTCAGCGCGCGGAAATAGCAGAGCCACGAGGCTCCGGTCGCCAGTCCCGACAGGCCGAGGAAAAGCCAGGTCTTCCCGGAGATCGAGGCCCACGATTGGAATTGGCCGCTGGCGGCGAGGATCGCCGCAAGCACGACCAGGATGATGGCTGTCCGGATGAGGGTGGCGAAATCGGAATTGATGGTCTCGATGCCGACCTTGGCAAAGATCGCCGTCAGTGCCGCGAAAGTCGCCGACAACAGCGCCCAGAATTGCCAGGAAAGCGTCAGGTTCATTCGGATAGCCTCACCGGTCGGGTCTCAACTCAGATACCGCGAAACAGCTGCCTCCAGAAGCGTAATCTTGGCTTCGAGATTGGGAGCAGCATCCCCGCCTACCGCGCCAGATCGGCCACCACGGCGTCGAGCACGATCATGCCGGCGGGCGTGGCGCGCAGGCGGGCGTTGCCGATCGGCGCCACCAGCCCTTCGCCCTGCAGCACCGACAGCCGCGCGCTCGACAGGCCGCGCCCGGAAAACGCTTCGTAACGCGACAGGTCGATGCCTTCCGCCAGCCTCAGTCCCATCAGCAGGAACTCGTCAGCCTCTTCGGAGCGCGTCAGGGTCTCGCCGCCGGTGACGCCATGGCCCTTGGCCTCGACCAGATTGGCCCAGGTTTCCGGCATCCTCTCCGCGATGGTCACGACGCGGTGGCCGTTCTCGACGAAGCGGCCATGCGCGCCGGGGCCGACGCCGACATACTCGCCATAGCGCCAGTAGGTCAGATTGTGCCGGCTTTCGGCACCCGGCCGGGCGTGGTTTGAGATCTCATATGCCGGCAAACCATGGGCTGATGTCACCTCTTGCGTCAGCGCATAAAGGTCGGCGGCGTGGTCGTTGTCGGGGATGATGAATTTCTTCGCCGCGTGCAGCGCGTGGAACGGCGTGCCTTCCTCGATGGTCAGCTGATAGAGTGACAGATGGTCGGCGGCGTGGCCGATCGCCTGTTCGAGCTCCGATGCCCAGGCCTCCGGCGTCTGGGCTGGCCGTGCGTAGATCAGGTCGAAGGAGAGCCTTGGGAATATCTCCCGCGCGAGCCCGATCGCGTGCAGCGCCTCGTCCACATTGTGCAGCCGGCCAAGGAAGCGCAAATCCTTGTCGTTCAGCGCCTGCACGCCGAGCGAGACCCGGTTGACGCCCGCAGCGCGATAGCCGCGAAAGCGTTCGGCTTCGACCGAGGAGGGATTGGCCTCCAGCGTCACCTCGATGCCGTCGGGCACCGTCCAGTTCTTCGCCACGGCGTCCAGGACCCTGGCCACCGTTTCCGGCTTCATCAACGACGGCGTGCCGCCGCCGAGAAAGATGCTGGTCACCTCGCGTGGGCCGGTGCGCTGGCGCATCGTCGCCAGTTCCGCCTCGAAGGCGGCGGCAAAGCGCTCCTGGTCGACCGGCTGGTGGCGGACATGGCTGTTGAAGTCGCAATAGGGGCATTTGGCCGCGCAGAACGGCCAATGCACATAGACGCCGAAACCGGGGCTGCGGTCGAGCGGCATGGTGGCGCCGGGCCTGATCATGCCGAGCCTAACCTGGCCAGACCCAATCGAGCTTGGGCGAATTTCTGAAAGGCGCGGGCGCGGTGCGACAGAGCCGTGGCCTGGCTGGGTTTCCAGCCGTGTTTTTCCTCGGCACTCATCTCGCCGAAGGTCTTTTCGAAACCGTCGGGCAGGAACACCGGGTCGTAGCCGAATCCGAGCTCGCCGCGCGGCGGCCAGACCAGCGTGCCTTCGGCCTCGCCGCGGTAATATTCGGCCTCGCCGTCGGGAAAGGCGAGGCAGATGACGGCGACGAAGCGTCCCGTGCGCTGCGCGGGCGTGGCGGCGCCGACTTCCTGCAGCGCCACTTCGGTGCGCTGCATGGCGATGCCGAAATCCCTGCTGCCATCAGGCGTTTCGGCCCAGTTGGCGGTGTAGACGCCGGGCGCGCCGTCGAGCGCGTCAACGCACAGGCCCGAATCGTCCGACAGCGCCGGCAGGCCCGTCGCCTTGGCCGCGGCGAAGGCCTTGATATAGGCGTTCTCCTCGAAGGTTGTGCCGGTCTCCTCGGGTTCGGGCAAGCCATAGTCCTTCGCCGATTTCGCCTCGAATCCGAATGGCGCCATCAGATCGGCGAATTCGCGCAGCTTGCCTTCATTGTGGCTGGCGACGACGATCTTTTTTCCGTCGAGAGAATGCATCAAAGTCCCCAGATTCTCGGCTCGGCGAATTCGATCGAATTGCCGGAGGGATCGCGGATATAAAGCGAGCGGCCGCCTTGCGGCCATTCGAATTCGCTTTCGACAGCGATGTTCTTCGCCTTCAGATGGGATTTCCAGCGGCTGATTTCATCGGCGGTCGCCGCAAAGCAGAGATGGCCTTCGCCCGATGTGCCGTGTGGCGGCACTTTCAGCCTCGCGTCGGGCGCAGGCGGGATCCTGGTCGCCTCGGCGTTGAAGACCAGCAGCACGCCGGCTCCGCAACGGAAGAACAGATGGCGGCCCTCGACCTTGCCGAGAGGAGTGAGGCCGAGGATGTCGGTGTAGAAGGCTTCGGCAGCGGCGAGGTCGGTGACGTAAAGAGCGGATTCAAGAATTGCAGAGGGGATCACGAGGCACCCCCCTCTGGCCTGCCGGCCATCTCCCGCGCAAGGGGGGAGATTGGCGGCGTGAGCGCCGGCTCATGGTATTCTATTCTGATTATTGGCGAAGCTCGAGACAACAGCCGATCTCCCCCCTTGCGGGGGAGATGCCCGGCAGGGCAGAGGGGGGTGCCCAGGCTCCGCATGAATAAACTACGCCACCGCCATCTGCTGCAAACTCACCAGCCTCTGGATGCCTTTCTTGGCCAGGCCCATCAGCTCGGCGAACTGCCCTTCCGAAAAGGGCTCGCCCTCGGCCGTGCCCTGGATCTCGACGATGCCGCCCTTGCCGGTCATGACGAAATTGGCGTCGGTGCCGGCGGAGGAATCCTCGAGATAGTCGAGGTCGATGACCGGCTGGCCGTCATGGATGCCGCAGGAAATCGCCGCGACATGGTCCTTCAGCACCTTGGCGACGCTCACCATCTGCCGCGCTTCCATCCAGCGCAGGCAATCGTAGAGCGCCACCCAGCCGCCGGTGATGGAGGCGGTGCGGGTGCCGCCATCGGCCTGGATGACGTCGCAGTCGACGGTGATCTGCTGCTCGCCCAGCGCCTGCAGGTCGACCACGGCGCGCAGCGAGCGGCCGATCAGCCGCTGGATCTCCAGCGTGCGCCCGCCCTGCTTGCCGGCGGAGGCCTCGCGGCGCATGCGCTCGCCTGTCGAGCGCGGCAGCATGCCGTATTCGGCCGTCACCCAGCCTTTCCCGGAATTGCGCATCCAGCCCGGCACCTTTTCCTCCAGGCTTGCCGTGCACAAGACATGCGTGTCGCCGAACTTCACCAGGCACGAGCCTTCGGCATGTTTGGAGACGCCGCGCTCGAAGGAGATGGCGCGCATTTCGTCGAACTGGCGTTTGGAGGGGCGCATTCGGCCTGCTTTCTTGTCAGCTTTTTTGAATCTTGGCCGGCTTTTAGACGCATGCGGGGCACGGCGTAAAGGAAAATGGACCGGCGGCCGCAAACGCGGCGACACCGGGGCGATCGCGCAACACGACACCGGGGTGATCGCAAGTGCGACACCGGCTGATCGCGCAACGCGACACCGGGTTGCGCGCAGCGCCGCGAAGTCTATATCCTTGAACCGGAGGTTATGGCCGCAATGACCAAGGCAGTCGATCCCGCTTCGCAGTCGCTCGCTCTTCACGCGCCGGCACTTCAGGCGCCCGCACTTCAGGCGCTCGACATGCGTTCGCGCGACATCTTCCGGCGTATCGTCGATTCCTATCTGAGGGACGGCGAGCCCGTGGGATCGCGCAGCCTGTCGCGCATCCTGCCGTCCTCGCTGTCGCCCGCCACCATCCGCAACGTGATGAGCGATCTCGAACATCTCGGCCTGATCTACGCGCCGCACATCTCGGCCGGTCGCCTGCCGACGCAGGCCGGCCTGCGCTTCTTCGTCGACGCCTTCATGGAATTGGGCGACCTCTCCGACGAGGAGCGGCGCAGCATCGAGGCGCAGGTGCGCGCCTCCGGCTCGGGCGCCACGCTGGAACACATGCTGACCGAGGCCAGCCAGATGCTGTCGGGCATGTCGCGCGGCGCCGGCCTGGTGCTGGCCGCCAAGAACGAGGTGGCGCTCAAGCACATCGAGTTCATCCAGCTCGAGCCCACCAAGGCGCTGACCGTGATGGTGTCGCAGAACGGCGACGTCGAGAACCGGGTCATCGATCTGCCGGCCGGCATCACCGTCTCGCAATTGCACGAGGCCTCGAATTTTCTCAACGCCCATATTCGCGGCCGTACGCTGGCCGAGGCGCGGGCGGAGGTCGAGCGTATCAAGGAAGAGACAAGGGCAGCGCTCGACACGCTGTCGCAGGACCTGGTGGAGAAAGGGCTGGCGGTGTGGGCCGGCGCGGAAAGCGGCCTGCCGGCGCGCCTGATCGTGCGCGGCCGCGCCAATCTGCTCGAAAACGTCACCGCCCAGGCCGACATCGAACTCCTGCGCCACCTGTTCGAGGACATGGAGACGCAGGACGGGCTGATCCAGCTGCTCGACCTCGCCGAGGCGGGACCGGGCGTGCGCATCTTCATCGGCTCGGAAAATAAGCTTTTCTCGCTCTCCGGCTCGTCGCTGGTCGTGGCACCCTACCGCGACAAGGACGCCCGCGTCGTCGGCGCGCTCGGCGTCATCGGCCCGACCCGGCTCAACTATGCCCGCATTGTCCCGATGGTCGACTATACGGCGCAGCTGATATCGCGCATGCTGCGCTGAGAGCTGGGATCGATCCAGACGGCCGAGGAGAGAAAAGATGGCGCTGGAATCGTTCAAGGCCCAGATCAGCCTGCTGCTGGAGGAGATGGTCAACCAGCCTGAGGATGTGCGCGAAGTGCAGGAGCAATTGCGCGAGAAGCTGCGCGAAATCCGCGCCATGGGCATGCCGCTGCCGGCCGATCTCGTCGAACTGGAAAAGAACCTCGACGCCGATCTCGATCTCGACGCGGATAGCTGACCCGAATTCCTTCAACTCCCCGTGTCGTCCGGAACGACTGCCGAGCCCGCCCGTTCCCTTGATGCATGTGACTTCGGTCTTGGGACAACGACATGCATGAAGAAGCGAGAAGCTGGAGACTGGGATGATCCGACTTGCCGGCGCCGTGGTAATCGCTGCTGCCTTGCTCTTCGCCGCGACGGCATTGGCCCAGCAGGAAGAGCCGGTGCTGAAGGGCGCGGCCGCATTCGGTGACTGGCGGGCCGATGCGCCGGGCGTGCGCCGGTTGATCAGCCCGCAAGACCAGCCCAGGCCCTATGTCACCAGATCCGCCTCGAACGGCGCCGGTCCGGTGCAAAGGCCGCAAGGCGCCGAGCCGCGGCTGCCGGCGGGCTTTTCGGCGGAACTGATCGCTTCGGGCATCGACAATCCGCGCGTCGTGCGCGTCGCGCCCAATGGCGACCTGTTCGTCGCCGACAGCGAGGCCAACCAGATCCGCGTCTACCGTCTCGGCGAGGGCAGCGCGAAACCTGTCAGGGACGGCATCTTCGCCCGCAATCTCAACCAGCCCTACGGCATCGCCTTCTACCCGCCTGGGGACAACCCGCAATGGGTCTATGTCGCCAACAGCGACAGCATCGTGCGCTTTCCCTACCGCGATGGCGACCTGGAGGCCTCCGGCGAGCCGGAAACCATCGTCCGCGATATTCCGGCCACTCATCACTGGACCCGCGACATCGCCTTCTCGCCGGACGGCAAGACGCTGTATCTCTCGGTCGGCTCCGGCTCGAACGCCGCCCAGGACATGGCAAGGAAACCGCGGGGCGGGCTCGACGCCTGGGCCAGGTCGAAGCCGCTCGGCGCCACCTGGGGCGCGGAGGAAGGCCGCGCCGACGTCAGGGCTTTCGACCCGGACGGTAGGAATGGGCGCATCGTCGCCACCGGCCTGCGCAACTGTTCGGGCATGGCCATCCAGCCGGCGGCGGGCGCGCTGTGGTGCGTGGTCAACGAGCGCGACGCGCTCGGCGACAACGTGCCGTTCGAATATGCGACCGAAGTGAAGGAAGGCGCCTTCTACGGCTGGCCCTGGTACTATATCGGCGACAATGAGGATCCGCGCCACAAGGGCGCGCGTCCCGACCTTGCCGGCAAGGTCACCGTCCCCGACATTCTGATGCAGGCGCATTCGGCGCCGCTCAACATCGCCTTCTACGACGGCAGGAATGTCCGCGCAGGATCCGGTTTTCCGGCCGAATACAGGGGCGACGCCTTCGTCGCCCTGCACGGTTCGTGGAATCGCGGCAACAGGACTGGCTACAAGGTGGTGCGGCTCAAGTTCAAGGACGGCAAGCCGACCGGCGAATATGAGGATTTCATGACCGGCTTCGTCACCTCCGGCGGCGAGGTCTGGGGCCGGCCGGTCGGCGTGGCGGTGGCGAGCGACGGCGCGCTGATCGTCACCGAGGACGGCAACGGCACCATCTGGCGCGTGACCTACGGCGACGGCCGGTCCTGATCCGCTGGGAGGCCTCGAGCACGGGGCATGCCTGGTGCAACCAAATCCGGCTCCAGGCAATTCCCGCCCGCGAAACTCTGTGCGACAAGGCGCCGTCCCAGCAGTTTCGCGGACGCAAGGCTCGATCCATGACCCTCACCGGCTTTCTCGCCTACAGCGCCGCCCTCGGCTTGGCCGCGGCCATTCCCGGCCCCGGCATCACCGCGCTTGTGGCGCGCGCGCTCGGTTCCGGCTTCCGCTCGTCGCTGGCCATGTCCTTCGGCCTGATGCTCGGCGACCTCCTTTATCTCACCGCCGTGGTGCTTGGGCTTGCCTTTGTCGCGCAGACCTTCGGCCTGGTGTTCCTCGCCGTCAAATGGGCCGGCGTCGCCTATCTCGCCTTCCTCGGCTGGCGCTTCTGGACCGCCGGCATCACGCCCGAGACGGTCGAGGCCAGGAAAGGCAAGGGCGGGCTAGCGTCGAGCTTCCTCGCCGGCCTGACGGTGACGCTCGGCAATCCGAAGACGATGATCTTCTATCTCGCCATCACGCCGACCATCGTCGACCTCAAGACCATCACGCTGGCCGATTACGGCATCCTCGCCGCACTCACCGTCCTCGTCCTGTTCGTGGTGCTGGTGCCTTATCTGGCGCTGGCGGCCAAGGCGCGCTGGTTCCTGCGCTCGCCGCGCGCCCTGAAGGCGCTGAACCGCACCGCGGCCGGTTTCATGGTCGGCGCGGCGGCGGCGATCGCCGCCCGCCAATAGGGCCATTTTTGCCAAGGCATTCCGCCGGACTGGCTTTTGCGGGAACGCTTTTCCGAGGCCGAGGCGTTTTAGACACGGGCCCCACTCGGATATTTTCGGGCGACGGTCTATCTTGCGTCCGTGGAAGGCCTATCTTGGCGGCCATCCGTCTGAGATCAGTTCCATCCGCCTGACATTCTGGGAGCCAAACCAATGAACAAGTTCGCCGCCTCCGCTCGTGTTCCCGGCCGTGGCCGCATCTACAATTCCATCACCGATACGATCGGCGACACGCCACTGGTGCGGCTCGACAAATTCGCCAAGGAGAAGGGCATCGTTGCCCATCTCCTTGCCAAGCTCGAATTCTTCAACCCGATCGCCTCGGTCAAGGACCGTATCGGCGTGGCGATGATCGAGGCGCTCGAGGCATCGGGCAAGATCGCTCCCGGCAAGACGACGCTGATCGAGCCGACTTCGGGCAATACCGGCATAGCGCTTGCCTTCGCTGCCGCCGCCAAGGGCTACAAGCTGATCCTCACCATGCCCGAGACCATGTCGGTCGAGCGCCGCAAGATGCTGGCGCTGCTCGGCGCCGAACTGGTGCTGACCGAAGGGCCGAAAGGCATGAAGGGCGCCATCGCCAAGGCCGACGAACTGGCGGCCACCATCCCCAACGCCATCATCCCGCAGCAGTTCGAGAACCCGGCCAATCCCGAGATCCATCGCACGACGACTGCCGAGGAGATCTGGAACGACACCCATGGCGAGGTCGACATCATCGTCTCCGGCATCGGCACCGGCGGCACCATCACCGGCGTCGGCCAGGTGCTGAAGAAGCGCAAGCCTTCGCTGCATGTCGTCGCGGTCGAACCGGAAACCTCGCCGGTGCTGTCGGGCGGCCAGCCTGGCCCGCACAAGATCCAGGGCATCGGCGCCGGCTTCGCGCCAAAAATCCTCGACACCACCATCTATGACGAAATCGTCACGGTCTCGAACGAGGATTCGGTCGCCAATGCCCGCCTCGTCGCCCGGCTGGAAGGCGTGCCGGTCGGCATCTCCTCGGGCGCCGCTTTGCAGGCGGCGATCGTCGTCGGCTCGCGGCCGGAGAACAAGGGCAAGAACCTGGTGGTGATCATCCCGTCCTTCGCCGAGCGCTATTTGTCGACGATCCTGTTCGAAGGGCTGGGCGCTTAGGGTCTTCGTTGGGCGAAGCGATACGACGCGTCGCCTGTCAAGTTTCGACACGCCCCCTGCCGAGCGCCTAACACAAAGGTGCTTAGCCTGGCCCGCTGAAAAAACCCGCCGTGACGGATGCCACGGGCTTGAGCAGCGCCCTGCTTCCGGTTCATATCGCCCCCGGCCCTAGCAGGGCCGGCGGAGGACCTCATGTACAAGCTCTACACCCGTCCCGGCAGCGGCGGCTTCGTTGTCGAGGCGGCCCTGGTGTTGGCCAATGCGCCGTTCGAGCAGATCGACGTACCGAAATCCGATCGGCCCGATCCCGCTTTCCTCCACATCAGCCCGCTGAACCAGGTGCCGGTGCTGACCTTGCCGGACGGCCGCTCGCTGACCGAATCGGCGGCCATCTGCATCCTGCTCGCCGAACGCCATCCGCGGGCCGGACTGGCGCCAGCGGCCGATGAACCGGCCCGCGCCGACTTCCTGCGCTGGATGGCGTTCATGTCGTCCGCCCTCTATCCGGCGGTGCTGCGTTTCTACTACGCGCCACGCTACACGGCCGACGCCGACGGCGCCAAGGCCGTCAAGCAGGCGGCCGTGGCCGAGATGGACCGCGGCTTTGCCGTCGTCGATGCCGCCTTGCGCGGCCGCGACTGGCTGGCAGGCGAGGCGATGTCGGTGGCCGATATCTATTTGGCCATGCTGGTGGCCTGGCATCCCGACAGCGGCAAGGCACGCACTGCCTGGCCCGACATCGAACGCCTGTGGGCCAGGCTTCGCGAGCACCCGCTGATGAAGACGCTCAACGCATCGCACGAAATGTGGCCGGGCTGAACAATTCATCGGCAAAGCACCGCGCTCAGGCATTTCAATGCCTGAGCGTCGCGCGTTTTCCCTGCAGGAAGCGGCGTACCGCCGGATCGCTTTCGAGGCCGATCGCACGGTCATAGGCTTCGACCGCCTGCGGCACCTGGCCGAGCCTGGCCAGAAGGCCGGCGCGCGCGGCCCAATAGGGCTGGTAATCATTGAGCCGCTTGTCGTCGCCAAGCACGTACAGCGCCGCCAGCCCCGCCACGGCGCCCTCGGCTTCGGCGATCGCCACCGCGCGGTTGATCGCCACCACGGGCGATCGTGCGATCGAAAGCAAGGCGTCGTAGAATTCGCGGATCGCCACCCAGTCGGTCTCGCCGCTCAGCCGCCGCGCCGCGTGGACGGACTGCACGGCCGCCTCGAGCTGGTAGCGGCCGATCACGCCCATGGAGGCGGCGCGGCCGAGCAGGGTTTCCGCCTCGTCGATCAAGGCATGATCCCAAAGCGCATGATCCTGCTCGGCGAGCGGCACATAATCTCCGGACCCATCGCGGCGCGCGGTACGGCGCGCCTCGGCGAACAGCATCAGCGCAAGCAGGCCCAGCGCCTCCGGTTCGTCCGGCAGCAGCGAGGCCACCAGCCTCCCGAGCCAGATCCCTTCGGTGGCCAGGTTCCGGCGCCGCGTCTCGCTGCCCGCCGGGTCGGACCAGCCCTCGGCGAAGGTCGCGTATATGGCCTCCAGCACGGTATCCAGGCGCTCGCCGAGTTCGGCTCGCTCCGGTACGCGGAACGGAATGCCGGCTTCACGGATGCGGGCCTTGGCCCGCACCAGGCGCTGGCCCATTGTCGCCGGCGGGACCAGGAAGGCGGAGGCGATCGTCGCGGCGTCGAAACCAAGCACGGCCTGCAGGATCAGCGGCGCGCGCACGCCAGGTTCGATCGCCGGATGCGCGCAGGCGAACATCAGCCGCAGCCGTTCGTCGGGCAGGTCCTGGTCGGTCATGCACGCCTCCGCCTCCTCGGCAATCAGCTTGAGATGGTCGCGGCCGGCTTCGCTGGTGAGCCGCCGCCGCACCGCGTCGACACGCCGCCGCCTTGCCACGGCAAGCAGCCAGGCCTCCGGCTTTTCGGGCACGCCGGTTCGCGGCCAGCGTTCGAGCGCCGCGGCAAAGGCGTCGGCCAGCGCGTCCTCGGCGGCGGCCACATCGCGCGTGCGCGCCGCGAGCCAGGCGACCAGCTTGCCGTAGCTTTGCCGGGCGGCGGCCTCGGCGGCTGCCCGGGCAATCTGCGCGCTGCTGTCCATCACATCGTCATTTCTTGGGCATGTATTCGGCCATTTCCCAAATCGGCCGCAACTCGACCGTGCCTGTGCTGGCCGCCGGGCAGCGCGCGGCCCATTCGATGGCGGTATCGATGTCGGCCGCTTCGATCATGTAGAAGCCGGCAAGCTGCTCCTTGGTGTCCGCATAGGGGCCGTCGATCACGTTGGTCTTGCCGTCGGTGATCCGCACCGAGGTGGTTGCCTGAGTTGGGCGCAGCCTTTCTCCGGCCAGCCACGCGCCAGATTTCTTCAACGCTTCGGTATAGGCGCCATAGGCCGCGCTCATCTGTTGGGCCTTTTCGATCGGCGTGTTCGCCAGTGCGGCTTCGTCGTTGTTGATCAAAAGCATGTATCGCATGGGTCTTCTCCCGTGGTTTCGTAGGCTGCGTCCTTGCGAGCCGGACATATGTCGCGCGGCAAGGGCCGATTTCGACAGGTGCCGGAAAAAATCTTTCGGCCACGGTCGCGTCCCGCGCAAGCCGGAGCTGTTTCCGCATCCATTCAACCGTTCGTCTAGTGAATGCAATTGCGGGTTGGCATTTGCGGCCCGCCGTCTAAACTCGGCCGGCTCGCATCGAGGAGGTGGTGCGGCAGCCAATATTTTCAGGGAGGAAATCGGATGTTCCATTTCAGAACGAAGTTCGTTGCAGCCGGCGCAATGGCGCTTTCGCTTGGGCTCGGCATTGCCTCGGCCAGGGCACAGGAATTCATCAACGTGCTGACCGGCGGCACGTCGGGCGTCTACTACCCGCTCGGCGTGGCGCTGTCGGAAATCTACAGCAAGGGCATCGCAGGCGCCCGCACCCAGGTGCAGGCCACCAAGGCTTCGGTCGAGAACCTCAATCTGCTGCAGCAGGGCAAGGGCGAGATCGCCTTCGCGCTCGGCGATTCCGTCAAGATGGCCGCCGAAGGCAATGCCGAGGCCGGCTTCCCCGGCAAGCTCGACAAATTGCGCGGCATCGCCGCCATCTACCCCAACTACATCCAGATCGTCGCCAGCCAGGAATCCGGCATCAAGACGCTGGCCGACCTCAAGGGCAAGAGCCTGTCGGTCGGCGCGCCGGCCTCCGGCACCGAGCTCAATGCGCGTGCCATCTTTGCCGCCGCCGGGCTGAAATACGAGGATCTCGGCCGGGTCGAATACCTGCCCTTCGCCGAATCGGTCGAGCTGATCAAGAACCGCCAGCTCGATGCCACGCTGCAGTCGGCCGGCCTTGGGGTCGCCTCGATCCGCGACCTCGCCACCTCGGTGCCGATCAACGTCGTCGCCGTGCCGGCCGAGGATGTCGCCAAGATCGGCGCGCCCTATCTGTCGGTCGTCATCCCGAAGGGCACCTATGAGGGCCAGGCTGAGGACGTCGCGACCGCCGCCGTCGGCAATTTCCTCGTCACCCGCGCCGATGTCTCCGACGAGACGGCCTACCAGATGACCAAGCTGCTGTTCGAGCATCTCGACCAGCTCGCAGCCGCCCACGCCGCCGCCAAGGCGATCGACCCTGCCAAGGCGCTCGACGGCATGCCGGTGCCGCTGCATCCGGGCGCTGAGCGGTACTACAAGGAGAAGGGGTTGCTGAAGTAGGCGAGGACTATCTGAGATGTCTTCGCGACGCGCCCCCCTCTGTCCTGCCGGACATCTCCCCCTCAAGGGGGGAGATTGGCCGTCGTCACCTCCTTCGCCAACTGCTGACGTTGCTGAAAGAACGCCGACACCGATACTGCCGATCTCCCCCCTTGAGGGGGAGATGCCCGGCAGGACAGAGGGGGGCGCCTCGCACTGTCATTCGCTCATTTTGGAGTGCGTCGGATGAGCGAAGCAGCCGACGGCAAATCCTCCACCTTCCATCTCCCCGTCGCCGAAGAGCAGGTCGAAGGCTTGCCGCCGGGCTTTGGCGACGGCATCGCCGGCAAGGCTGCCTTCCTCATCGCCGTTGCCTTTTCCGTGTTCCAGATCTACGTCGCCGCCTATGGCAGCATCCCGAGCCAGGTGGTGCGGGCCATGCATGTCGGTTTCCTGCTGCTGCTCGGCTTTGGCCTGATCGCCAACCTGCGCGCCCGAAGCCTGCCGGCCAAGGCCGTGTTCTGGGCGTTCGGCGTGCTCGGCTTCGGCACCGGCCTCTACAATTGGGTGTTCTACACCGACCTCATCCGCCGCTCCGGTTTCCTCACCACGCCGGATCTTGTCGTCGGCGCGGTGCTGGTGGTGCTGGTCTTCGAGGCGGCCCGGCGGCTGATGGGACTGCCGCTGGCGATCATCGCTTTCATCTTTCTCGCCTATTGTTTCGTCGGCAACCATCTGCCGCCGCCCTTCATCCATCGCGGCTACGATTTCGCCCAGCTCGTCGACACTTTCGCCTACGGCACCGAAGGCATATACGGCACGCCGGTCTATGTCTCGGCCGCCTATATCTTCATCTTCGTCGTCTTCGCCGCCTTCCTCGAACGCGCCGGCATGATCGCGCTGTTCAACGATTTCGCGCTCGGCCTGGTCGGCTCGTGGCGCGGCGGCCCGGCGCAGGTCTGCGTTTTGTCCTCGGCGCTGATGGGCACCATCTCCGGCTCCGGCGTTGCCAATGTCGTGGCCAGCGGCCAGTTCACCATCCCGCTGATGAAGCGCTTCGGCTTCCGCTCGGCCTTCGCCGGCGCCGTCGAGGCGACCTCCTCGATGGGCGGCCAGATCATGCCGCCGGTGATGGGCGCGGTCGCCTTCATCATGGCCGAGACGCTGAACATCCCCTATGCCGAAGTGGTCAAGGCGGCGATCATCCCGGCGCTGCTCTATTTCGGCGCCTGTTTCTGGCAGGTGCATCTGGAAGCCGGCAAGGCCGGCCTGCACGGCATGGCCAAGGCCGAACTGCCCAATCCCTGGGATGCCGTGCGCCAGCACTGGCCGCTGGTGCTGCCGCTGGCGGCCCTCATCTATCTCCTGTTTGCCGGCTACACACCGATCTTCGCCGGCACGATGGGGCTGGCGCTGACCATCGTGCTCATCCTCGGCACCCCACTGGCGGCCCTGATCGGACCGCTCGCCTTCCGCGTCGTCTTCTGGCTGGCGCTCGGGCTTGCCGCCGCCTCGTTCATGCGCTTCGGCGTCAACATACTCGGCCTCGTCATCGCCGCTCTCGTCGTCGCCTGCTTCGCCTTCAAGGGCGGGCGCGAAACGCTGCGGATCTGCGTGGATTCACTTGCCGAAGGGGCTAAGAACGCGCTGCCGGTCGGCATCGCCTGCGCCATCGTCGGCATCGTCATCGGCACGCTGACGCTCACCGGCATCGCCTCCACTTTCATCGGCTGGATCATCTCCATCGGCCAGGACAATCTGTTCCTGTCCCTGGTGCTGACCATGCTCACCTGCCTGGTGCTTGGCATGGGCATCCCGACCATTCCCAACTACATCATCACCTCCTCGCTGGCCGGCCCGGCGCTGCTGTCGCTCGGCGTGCCGCTGGTGGTCAGCCACATGTTCGTCTTCTACTTCGGCATCATGGCCGATCTCACGCCGCCGGTGGCGCTGGCCGCCTTCGCGGCCGCCCCGATGGCCAGGGAAAGCGGCCTCAAGATCGGCATCCAGGCGACCAAGCTTGCCATTGCCGGCTTCGTCGTGCCGTTCATGGCGGTCTACACGCCGGCGCTCATGCTGCAGGATCCAGGCCCGATCGCCGCCCAGTTCGGCTACCCCGTCGAGGTCGCCTACATCGTCGTCAAGGCGTGCATGGGCATCGTGCTGTGGGGCGCCGCCGCCGTCGGCTTCCTTGCCAGGCGCATGGCGTGGTGGGAACGGCTCGTCGCCTTCTGTGCCGGCGTGCTGCTGGTCGCGGCGATCCCGCTCACCGACGAGACAGGCTGGGCATTGTCGTTTGCCTGGATCGGCTGGCATTTCTGGCGCGCGCGGCGGGCGACGGCCCAAGCATGAGCCTGTGTATCCTTGCCGCCGGCAAGACGGTGACGCTGGCGGCCGCCGCCTTCACCCTGTCCTGGACGCACTCGGTGGAGCGCACGCGCTGGGAGGAACACTGGAAGGTGATGCCTTCCGGCCTGCAAGTCACCGAGGCGCGCATAAAGGGCTCGGGCGCCGGCATGGAACCACCCGAGGGCGCGGTGCTGCGAGACGGCTGGTGGGCCTATGCGCCGAAGGCCGGGCCGCAGCGAAGCCTTATGCTCGCCGCCTCCGGCGCGACCGGTGATGGTTGGACACTGTGCACAGATCAGGGTTGCCGAGAACTCGGCAAGGTGGCCGGCGGCACGATTGTGCTGGAGCCGTGTGCTCCGGACGGCACGAGCCGGCCGCGGTAGCGCACGATCATCCCGGCTGGAGCCAACGCCGTCGAAGACGGTCAGCGGATGGCTTGCATCGAAGGGTATTCAGAAGGACGGCTTGGACTGGACCCGACTGGACTGGGGCCGACTGGACTGGGGCCGACTGGACTGGAGAAGGTCGCTCACGCGGGCCTCGGCGGCCTGTGTCTTGAGACATTAAGCCGGCGAAGGCGGTCTCAAAGCCGCGGCGATGTCGCACGCCGCCGATCGGCGAAGGTCGGGCGCTCGGCGCGATAGGTGGTGGCGCGCGACTCGGCGTCAGGCCTGCAGATGCGGCTGTTGTGCCGGCTCTCGAAAGTCATGGTCAGTGCGCGCCCAGCGAGGTGCCGCGACGAGCGCAGGCCGGGCCCGGTCCGCGCATGTAGTAGCGCTCGGGCCGATAGGTCGGCGCGACGAATTCGCGGATGGCTGCGGCATAGCCGATGAGGTGCGTGAGGAAGTTCATTTTACCTGTCCCTGTCCCGACTTTCGGATGTCCCTTCCGAATTGCGGAAATCATAGCGTCGAGGCGTGAATAGTCGGTGAACGCGATGTTAATTTCTGGTCGAAAACCCGTCGCTTCATGGCCGGAATGCGGCTGATTCGGGGTCTTTCCACGCCTTTTGTCGCCATTTCGGCGTGTGTGACTTTTGCATCACATATGTTTCGTTTGGATGTCGCCTGGGTGCGGTTGCGTTTCAGCTTTCGCCCTGGCGGGAGAATTTTCCTTGCTCGCCGCCGCAAGTCCGGAACCCGGCCTGGGACGAGACGTTGATTCTTCGAGCCGGCATGGCCGGCCCATGGGGCCGCCGACCTGCGGCCCCACGCTAACCCGCAACCGCAAGAGCAAAGGAAGGGCCGCAATCATGGGCTTCTTTTCGAAGGACATCAAAACCCTGGACGACCTCTTCGTGCACACGCTGCGCGACATCTATTATGCCGAAAAGCAGATCGAGAAGGCATTGCCGAAGATGATCGACAAGGCGACGGATCCTCAGCTGAAGGCCGGCTTCGAGAAACATCTCGAGCAGACCAGAGGCCATGTCGAGCGCGTCGAGCAGGTGTTCGAACTGCACGGCGTCAAGGCCAAGGAGGTCAACTGCCCGGCCATAGACGGCATCCTCGAGGAAGCCGACGACGTCAGCGGCGACGTCGACGACAAGGAGGTGCTGGACGCGGCGCTGATCGCCTCGGCGCAAGCGGTCGAGCACTATGAGATGACCCGCTATGGCACCTTGATCGCCTGGGCCAAGCAGCTTGGCCGCAGCGACTGCGCCAACGTGCTGGCCAAGAACCTCAAGGAAGAGCAGGCGACGGATCGCAAGCTGACCGAAATAGCGGAAAGCAAGATCAACCTGCAGGCCGCCGAATAGGGGCTGAAAGAGCCGGGGCCGGTGGCAATCGCGCCGGCCTTGGCTCGACCGGATTGGAACCGTTGCGGTCGTCGTCCGTTCCAGCCAGGTCTTTCTCTACAGGAAATCATCATGGCGCCGCGTCCCGCCTGGAGAGGCTATCTGAAGCTTTCGCTGGTCACCTGCGCCATCGAACTGACCAATGTCGTCACCCATGCCGAGAAGGTCTCTTTTCGCATCCTCAACCGCGAGACCGGCAACACGGTGAAGCGGATCTATGTCGACGCCGAAACCGGCAAGCCGCTTGAGGATGGCGACGAGATAAAGGGCTACGAGGACGACGATGGCAAGTTCATCCACATCGAAGAGGACGAGATCGAGGCCATCCAGATCGAGTCCTCGCACACGATGAGCCTCGACGGCTTCGTCGACAAATCCTCCATCGAGCAGATCTATCTCGATACGCCCTATTACGTCGCGCCGGCCGACAAGGTCTCGCAGGACGCTTTCGCCGTCATCCGCGACGCGATGGCCGGCAAGAAGATGGCGGGTCTGGCGCGCATCGTGCTCTATCGGCGCGAACGTCCCGTGGTCATCGAACCGCTCGGCAAGGGCATGGTGCTGACGACGTTGCGCTACGACAACACGGTGCGCCAGCCGGACACCGTCTTCGGCGACATCGAATCGGTGAAGTCGGATCAGGAGATGACCGATCTGGCCGAGCTCATCATCGACAAGAAGAAGGCGAAGTTCGATCCCTCGAAATTCGAGGACAAGTACGAGGATGCGCTGCTCGAACTGATCCGCGCCAAGAAGGCGGGCCGCAAGGCGCCGAAGGCCAAGGCGGCGCCCAAGCCGTCCAACGTCGTCAATCTTTTCGACGCTCTGAAGAAGAGCCTTTCGTCGGACGGCGAATCGGGCGAACGCCGCGGCAAGGCCTCCGCGAAAGCCAAACCGGCGGCCAAACGCGGCAAGCCGAAAGAAGCCGCGCCCAAGCGCAAATCGGCGTGAGGACATCAAGGGATGGCTAGCCTCGAACAATATCACGCCAAGCGCGATTTCAGGAAAACCGCCGAACCCCCCGGCAAGGTCGCCCGCGGCAAGAAGAGCGAGGCCGGCGGCATCTTCGTCATCCACAAGCACGCCGCGACCAGGCTGCATTACGACCTGCGCCTCGAACATGCCGGTGTGCTGTGGAGCTGGGCGGTGACGCGCGGGCCCAGCCTCGATCCGCACGAGAAACGGCTCGCCGTGCATGTCGAGGACCATCCGATCGACTATGCGCCGTTCGAGGGCACCATTCCCAAGGGCGAATATGGCGCCGGCTCGGTCATCGTCTGGGACGAGGGCACATGGGTGCCCGAGGGCGATCCGGCTAAGGCGATGAAGAAGGGCCATATCAACTTCGAGCTCAACGGCCACAAGCTGCACGGCCGCTGGCACCTGGTGCGGCTGAGACCGCGCCCCGGAGAGAAGCGTGACAACTGGCTGCTGATCAAGTCCGACGATGGCGCGGCCCGGCCAGGCGAGGATATTCTGGAGGAAGCGCCGAAATCGGTGAAGTCGGGCCTGACGATCGAGGAGGTCGGGGCGGGCAAGGCCGCGAAAGGGGAGAAGGCGAAGGTCTGGCACTCCAACAAACCGGCCGCCGCCCAAGCCAAGGCCGGACACGCAAAGCGCCTCGACTTCATCGAGCCGCAACTGGCCACGCTCGAGCGGGAAGCGCCGCCGGGCGAGGACTGGCTGCATGAGGTGAAGTTCGACGGCTATCGCATGCAGACGCAGATCGCCGGCACGGACGTGCGGCTGCTCACCCGCACCGGCCTCGACTGGACGAAGAAATTCGGCGACGCGATCGTCGCCGAGCTCGCCGGATTGAAATGCAGCGACGCCATCATCGACGGCGAGATCGTCGTGCTGGCCGACAGCGGCGTCTCTTCCTTCGCGCTTTTGCAGGCCGACCTGTCGGCGAAGCGCACGGATCGCTTCATCTACTACGTCTTCGACCTGATGCGGCTGAATGGGCGGGACCTGCGCCGCGAGCCGCTGGTCGAGCGCAAGCAGGCCTTGCAGGAATTGCTGGCCAGCCAGCCGGAGGATTCGGCGGTCCGCTTCAGCGACCATTTCGCCGAGCCCGGCAAGGTCATGCTCGAGCATGCCTGCCGCATGGGACTGGAAGGCGTCGTCTCCAAGCGCGCCGACGCGGTCTACCGCAGCGGGCGCGGGCCGTCCTGGGTGAAGTCGAAATGCACGCTGCGACAGGAGTTCGTCATCGCCGGCTACCTGCCGTCCGACAAGACCGGGCGCGGGCTGCGTTCGCTGCTGCTTGGCTATTTCGAGGCCGGCAAGCTGCACTATGCCGGCCGCGTCGGCACCGGCTTCTCGACCGGCGGCGCCAATGCCCTGAAGAAGAAGCTCGATGCGCTGCAAACGAAGTCGTCGCCCTTCGACAAGGCCGTGCCGAGGGGCAAGGGCCTGGTCTGGGTGAAGCCGGAGCTTGTCGGCGAAGTGGAGTTCCGCAGTTGGACCTCCGACCGTATAGTACGCCACGCCTCGTTCCAGGGGCTGCGCGAGGACAAGCCGGCGGAGGAAGTCGTGCAGGAAAAGCCGAAGACACCGACAGGCAAAAGCACGGCCCGGGCCAAGCCGGCGTCAAGCGGCGCAACGCCGGCAAGGGCGGCAACCACCACGGTGAAGCTGTCCCACCCAGAAAAGCTGCTGTGGCCCGACGAAAAGATATCCAAGCAGGGGCTGCTCGATCATTACGCGCTGGTGTGGCCGCGCATGAAACAATTCGTGGTCAACCGCCCGCTCAGCCTGGTCAGGGCCCCCGACGGTGTCGGCGGCCAGCGCTTCTTCCAGAAGCATGCCTCGCCCGGCATGCATGACAAGATCGAGAAGACGAGGGATCCCACGGATGGCGAGGAAATCCTGTTCATCCGTGACTTCGACGGCATCGCGGCACTTGTCCAGCTCGGCGTGGTCGAGATCCACATCTGGGGTTGCACCATCGACGAGCTCGAACGTCCCGACCAGATCGTCTTCGATCTCGACCCCGATGAAGGCGTCGACGTGAAGGCGGTGCGGGCGGCGGCACTCGACATAAGGGGCAAGCTTGACGAGCTGTCGCTGCCCAATTTCGTCAAGACATCGGGCGGCAAGGGCTTTCATGTCGTCGTGCCGCTGAAACCATCGGCCAACTGGGAGGAGGTGAAAGGCTTCGCCCATGATTTCGCGCGCGCGCTGGAACAGGGCGCGCCCGACCGCTACACAGCGACGCTGTCCAAGAAGGCGCGCACCGGCAAGATATTCGTCGACTATCTGCGCAATGGCAGCGGCGCGACCACGGTGGCGCCCTACTCGTCGCGGGCCAAGAAGGGTGCCACGGTGTCGATGCCGGTGACCTGGGCCGAGATCGAAGCCGGCCTGCCGCCGAACGCATTCCCCATCGGCGACAAGACGACGCTGAAGCAACTCGCGGAAGCCGATCCGTGGAAGGATTTCTTCAAGAAGGGGAGGGTGTTGAAGCGGGGGTAATCCTGCCCGCATTTGCAGCGCGGCGATCCTTCGCGCCTGTCCCGCCGACGAATCGATGCTGGCAACAGCGCCGATAGCTCAAGCCAAAAACACCTTCTCGAACGCCTGTTTGCCGGGCGGCGAAAAAATCACGGCGCGGCTGTCCTTCTCCCGGCGCGCCCATTTCTCGGTGAGGATCTTGTCGAGGATGGCGGCGCCCAGCGTGCCGGCGAGATGCGAGCGCCGTACGCTCCAGTCGAGGCAGGCGCGGCACACCGGCCGCCGGGCCTTCGTCTCCACATCGATGCCCATCGCCGCGAAATGCGAGGCGGCCGAAGGCGCCAACCGGATTTCGCCGTTGTCGCGCAGCAGCAGCTTCCGGTCGATGAGACGGTCGAGCATCGCCACCGCCTGCTCGCCGGCAAGATGATCGTAGCAGACGCGCGCCACGCGCATCGCTCCGTCGCGCGGGCCCGGCCGCACGCGCTTGGGGCCGATGGTTTCGGCGACGCCAGCGATGGCCTCGATCATTTCAGCCACCTGCGGCCCGGCGAGCCCGTAATAGCGATGCCGGCCCTGGCTTGCCACGGTCAGCAGCCCGCCTTCCATCAGTTTCGACAGATGCGAGGAGGCGGTCGGCATCGATACGCCGGCCTCGAGCGCCAGTTCGCTTGCCGTCAGCGCCGTGCCGCCCATCAGTGCGTTGAGCATGTTGGCGCGGGCCGGGTCGCCGATCAGGCTGGCGATGCGGGCAATGTCGGGTCCTTCGCGCATAGTTTCATCCCTACCGAAGCATTCTCGCCAGATAATCACTATCCTTCGCTGAGCTCAAGGAGCGCTGACGATGCTCCTGACAGGAAACTGCTTAGCACAACGGCGTAGGCGACGTTTCGACAGAGATCGAATTATCTGTGCGTCAACTCAGGGAGACCGGAATGACCATCACCTGCTTCATCCGCTACGAGATCGATGCGTTCGGCAAGGCCGCGTTCGAGGAATATGCCCGCAACTGGGGCCAGGCCATTCCGCGCTGCGGCGCCGACCTGATCGGCTACTACGCGCCGCATGAAGGCTCGGCCACGACCGCCTATGCGGCCTACAACATAGAAAGCCTGGCTGCCTATGAAGCCTATAGGGCCCGGCTTGCCGCCGACCCGGCCGGCAAGGCAAACTACGAATTCGCCCGCCGGGAAAAATTCATCCTCCAGGAGGACCGCATGTTCCTGAAACTGGCGTCCGGCCCGCACGCGAAGCTGGTGCTGCCGTGATCGCCGTCATCTTCGAGGTCGAGCCGGCCGCGGGCAGGCGCGATGCCTATCTGGACATCGCCGCGCAGTTGCGGCCGCTGCTTGAAAGCATCGATGGCTTCATCTCGGTCGAGCGCTTCCAGAGCCTCGCCAATCCGGACCGCATCCTGTCACTATCGTTCTGGCGCGACGAGGAAGCGGTGAAGGCCTGGCGCAACACGCAAGAACACCGGCAGGCCCAGCAGGCCGGGCGCGGCGGCATCTTTGCCGGTTACCGCCTGCGCATCGCGCACGTCGTGCGCGATTATGGCTTGAGTGAAAGGCAACAGGCGCCGGTGGATAGCCGGGCGGTGAACGGGTAATCGGCAGGTCCTTCCTTCTCCCAAAAGGGGGAGAAGGAAGAACCCTATGCGTTCCCGATCAGCACGCCCGCCGCGAACACCAGCGCGCCGCCGAGCACCACTTGGAAGGCGGCGCGCAGGAAGGGTGTCTGCATGTAGTGGTTCTGGACGAAGGCGATGGCCCAGAGTTCGAAGAACACCACCACGGCGGCGACCGCGGTCGCCGTCCAGAAATGCGGGATGAGGTAGGGCAGCGCATGGCCGAGGCCGCCGAGCGTCGTCATGATGCCCACGGTCAGGCCGCGCTTGACCGGCGAACCGCGGCCCGACAGCTTGCCGTCGTCGGAGGCGACCTCGGTGAAGCCCATCGAGATGCCGGCGCCGATCGAGGCGGCGAGGCCGACGAGAAGCGTCTGCCAGGTGTCGTGCGTGGCAAAAGCGGCGGCGAAGATCGGCGCCAGCGTCGATACCGAACCGTCCATCAGTCCGGCCAGTCCCGGCTGCACATAGGTGAGGATGAACTGGCGCTGCTCGGCCGTCGCCTCCTCGACCTTCACGGTGCCCGGCACGTGCTGCTGCTCCAGCCGCTGCGCCATGCTCTCATGGCTCTGTTCCGCCGCCGCCAGTTCGTCGAGCAGCTTTCTGGTCGAGGCATCGGTGGTGCGCCTGGCCGCCTCGACATAGAACAGGTAGGCCTGCCGCTCCATCGCCTCGGCCTGGCGGCGTACCTGCTCGATGCCGAGCGGCTTGACCAGCCAGTCGGGCTTGCGCTCGTAATAGCCCTTCACATGCTCGCGCCGGATCAGCGGAATGCGCTCGCCGAAACGCCTGCGGAAAAGCTCGATCAGCGCGTCGCGATGACCGTCCTCCTCCTCGGCCATGTCCTCGAACATCTTGGCCGATTGCGGAAAATCCTCTGCCAGCCCATCCGCATAGGCGCGGTAGATGCGACCGTCGTCTTCTTCCGACGAGATGGCAAGCGCCAGGATCTCCTGTTCGGAGAGCGAATCGAAGGAGCGGCGGCCGAAGCCGAAAACACGGGAAAGCATGAGGAAATCACCCTAGTTTAGAATTGTTCTAAACTAAAGTTTGCTGCCGCATCGGTCAATCGTGCGCCTGGGCAGTGGTCAAGATTTGTTGAAGCCGCCATTCGGCGCCGGCTCTTCATTATCGGCAAATGTTCACTTATATGACCAAACTCAAGCCAACAACCGAGGAAGCCGCCGATGACTGCAAAGCCGCACGCCCATCACTTCGACCCGAAACCCGTCCTCGACCTCATAGCCAGCATCGAGGCCGATCTGCAGCGCCTGAAAGGTCTGGTCGAGCAGCAGATCGAGAAGTTCGATCCCGCCAACCCGCACAACAAGACCCTCGACGGCAAGCTGACCGAGGAAGGCGTCGAGTGCTGCTACCGCATGTTCGACGAAGGCAAGTCGCGCTATTCGGTCTCCCAGCAGATGAAGATTTCCTTTGCCGCCGCCACCCATCGCTTCAATGCCTGGCGCAAGGCCGGCGGCAACAAGCGGCAGCGGACGTTGTTGGGGTGAGGGTTGAACTGGACGGACCGGCAGGCAGGTGACTGCCAGCACTGCCGGCCGTCGTGATCCCAAACCTTGTGACGGTTACATTTTTTTGTTGGCCTCGCGCGGCCCTTTGCGTGCACCATGGCCGGACCACATCTTACAGGACCCGCCATGACCACGCCTCCCGGCATCGCCGATATCCACGCCGCCGCCGCCCGGCTCTCCGGCCTTATCGTCGAGACGCCGCTGATCGAATCGCCCGAGCTCAACAGCCGCTTCGGCGGCCGCATCCTGTTCAAGCCGGAAACGCTGCAGCGTACCGGCTCGTTCAAGTTCCGCGGCGCCTACAACAAGCTGTCCTCGCTATCGGCCGAGGAGCGTGGCCGCGGCGTGGTCGCCTTTTCCTCGGGCAATCATGCGCAAGGCGTTGCCGCTTCCGCCGCCATGTTCGGCGTCAGGGCGGTCATCGCCATGCCGTCGGACGCACCGGCCATGAAGATCGGCAATGTCCGCAAGATGGGCGCCGAAGTGGTCGCCTTCGATCGCGTCCGCGAAGACCGCGTGGCCGTGGTGCGGCCTTACGTGGAGAAGGGCATGGTCCTGGTGCCGCCCTATGACGATCCCGCCATCATCGCCGGCCAGGGCACGATCGGCCTCGAACTGCTGCGTCAGGCCAAGGCGCTTGGCGTGAGCCTCGACGCCGTCATCGTTCCCTGTGGCGGCGGCGGGCTGAGCAGCGGGATTTCGATCGCGGTCAAGGACGGTTCGCCCGCCACCGCCGTCTGGGCGGCAGAGCCGGAATTTTTCGACGACACCAGCCGGTCGCTGGCCAAGGGCACCAGGGTAGCGAATGAGCCCGGCCACACCTCGATCTGCGATTCACTTCTCGTCGCCGAGCCGGGCGCGCTCACTTTCGAGATCAATCGCAAGACGCTGGCCGGCGGGATTGCCGTCTCGGAGGAGGCGACGAAGCAGGCCATGCGCGACGCCATGGCCCATCTCAAGCTCGTCGTGGAGCCCGGCGGCTGCGTCGGGCTCGCCGCGCTCTCGTCGGGCAGGATCGACTTGGCCGGCAAATGCGTGGCCGTGGTGCTGTCTGGCGGCAATGTCGATTTCGACGCCTATGCCAAGATCATGGCTGCTGCCGCTTGACGCCCGCCCTGCATGGCAGGGCGGGCAGCCTTGTTCGCAATTCCGGATGGAAACCGCTGCGCACTTTTCCTGGAATTGCCCAGTGCCCGTCAGCTGATGACGGTGCCGTCAGTCGATGACTTTCACGATGCGACGGGTTCCGGGATCGACGAGGACGGTCTGACCGTTGACGACGACATAGCGGTACTGCACATCAGGAACATCGATCGCATGCAGCTCCACAGTGTCCGGCAAGGTCGAGCCGATGGCCAGCTGGACGCCCAGGAGGTCGACCGAGGCGATCGGCTTCTTGTGCACATATTCGCGGATAACGGTCTCCTGCTGCGGCTCGATGATCACGTCCTGAGCAGCGGCGGCACCGATGCCGGCGGCTAGCAGAAGCCCGGCCGCGGTGGCGGAAAGATACAGTCTCATCATTGCCTCCATTGCTGGTCGATAGAGCGCAATACAGTTGCAAGTCTGCGCTCTATCTCGTTGTTTTGATGGCATTCCGCACCCCGCCAGATGATCCGGCCGGACTCGAGATGCCAAAGGCTTCGCTTGCACTGAGGGGGCCGTCTTGGCCCGCAAGTGGCAGCGGCGAGGCTGATCGACAACGCCGGGGCAGAAGCATGGTTCCAACGGGAGGGTCCAGGGCTCGATGGAACCCTGGACCGCCCCAGCGGCTGTTTTCAGTCCAGCGTGCGGCGGAAGCGGACCAGGGCGACGCCGGCAAACAGCGCCACGAACACCACCAGCCAGCCGATCTCCACGGCCACCGCCGGCAGCTGCGCGCCCTTCAGCATGACGGCACGGGTAATGCGCAGGAAATGCGTCAGGGGAAAGATCTCGCCAAAGATCTGCGCCCAGCCCGGCATGCCGCGATAGGGAAACATGAAACCCGAAAGCATGATCGACGGCAGGAAGAAGAAGAAGGTGAGCTGCAAGGCCTGCATCTGCGTGCGCGCAACGGTCGAGATCGTGTAGCCGAGCAGCACCAGCGACAGCACGAACACCAGCACCGCCGACAAGAGCAGCGTCATCGACCCCGTAAAGGGGATGGCGAACAGAAGCTTCGACGCCGCCAGCACCACCACGACCTGAACCGCGCCGACCGCCAGATAGGGCAGCACCTTGCCCAGCATGATCTCGAGCGGGCTCGACGGCATGGCGAGCAGGTTCTCCATCGTGCCGCGCTCTGTCTCGCGTGTCAGCGCGATCGAGGTCATCATCACCATCGTCATCTGCAGGATGACGCCGAGCAGGCCGGGGACGATGTTGTATTGCGAGATGCCCTCCGGATTGTAGCGCCGGTGCACGACCACATCGAGCTGGCCCCGGGCGGCCTCGGCGGCGGCCTCCTGCATGCCTTGCGCTCGAAGCAGCGCCTGGCCGGCGACGGTGCTGAGCGTCGAGATGGCGCCGCTGGCAACCGCCGGGTCTGTGGCGTCGGCCTCGATCAGGATCTGCGGATTGTCGCCGCGCTCCACCCGCCGCGCGAAATCGGCCGGAATGGTGACGACGAAGGCGACGTCGCCGCGCGCCATCAGGAATTCGGCCTCCTCGGCACTTTGCGCCACATGGTCGAAACGGTAGTAGCCGGTGGTCTGCAGCGCCGAGATCATGGCGCGCGTATAGGGATCGCTGCTCGTCGCCACGAGTGCCGCCGGCAGGCTCTTCGGGTCGTTGTTGATGGCGTAGCCGAAGAGCACCAGCTGTATCAGCGGCACGCCCAGCATCATGGCGAAGGTGATGCGGTCGCGGCGCATCTGGATGAACTCCTTGATCAGCAGCGCGCCGAGCCGGGCTAAGGAGAAGACCGCGTTCATGCCATGTTGTCCTTCGAGCCGGACATGAACTGGATGAAGACGTCCTCGAGGCTGGTTTCGCCCGGCGCGACCGTCACGCCCTTGTGCTCCTGCTCGACATCGGCCAGCGCCGTCTCCAGCTTCTTTCTGTCGGCTCCCACGACATGCAGCGTCGCGCCGAACGGCGCCACCTGGTCGACGCCCGGCCGGCCTTCGAGCGCTTGCGCCACCTGGTCGAGGCGCGGGCCCTGCAGGACGAAAGTGGTCAGGCCGGCATTCCTGACCACCTCGGCGACGGTGCCCGTCGCCAGCATCTTGCCGTAGGAGATATAGCTGATGCGATGGCACCGCTCGGCCTCGTCCATGTAGTGGGTGGAGACCAGCACGGTCAGCCCGCCGCTCGCCAGCCGGTGGATCTCGTCCCAGAACTCGCGCCGCGCCTTGGGGTCGACGCCGGCCGTCGGCTCGTCGAGCAGAAGCAGCTTGGGCTTGTGCATGATGCAAGCGGCCAGCGCCAGCCGCTGCTTCCAGCCGCCCGACAGCGTCCCGGCGAGCTGGTTGCGGCGTGTCGTCAGGCCGAGTTCCTCCAGGGTCCTGGCGACATGCTCCTCGACCGGCTTCAGCCGGTAGAGCCGCGCCACGAATTCGAGGTTCTCGCCGATCGTCAGATCCTCGTAGAACGAGAATTTCTGCGTCATGTAGCCGACCTCGCGCTTGATGCGCAGGCTGTCGGTGAGGATGTCGAAACCCAGCACCGTGCCTTCGCCCTCGTCCGGGGTCAGCAGGCCGCACATGATGCGGATGGTGGTGGTCTTGCCCGAGCCGTTGGGGCCGAGGAAGCCGACGATCTCGCCTTCCGCCACCGTCATCGTGACATGGTCGACGACGGTCTTGTCGCCGAAGCGCTTGACCAGGCCGTGCACGTCGATGACGTTCATTTCCCTGAAACCGCCAGCTCGACGTCGACGATCTGTCCCGGCTGCAAGGCGCCGGCGCCGCCCTCCGGCCGCGCCTCGACGAGGTAGACCAGCTTCTGCCGGTTCTCCAGCGAATAGATCACCGGCGGAGTGAATTCCGGATCGGGCGAGACATAGCTGACGCGCGCCTTCACATCCGGGCCGCAACCGTCGCAATGGACGCGGAGCAAAGTGCCGACCTTGACCGAGGAGAAGGCGGCTTCGGGTATATAGACGCTGAGCTTCACCGCGCCGTCGGGCAGCACGGAGATGACGGGCGCGGTCGGCCCTGCCGTGTCGCCCGGATTGCGAATGACGTCGCTGACGCGGCCCGGAGAAGGGGCCGCCAGGGTGCGCTTGGATAGCCGCCACGCCGCTTGGTCGAGCGCGGCCTGTGCCTGCTTGACCTGACTTTCGGCGGCCTTGATCGTCTCGGGACGCGCCGGCAGGCCGCCGGCGGCGAGATTGGCCTGCGCCTGTCCGACCTGCGCGTTGGCCGTCTCCAGCGTGGCCGAGGCGGTGTCGTAGTCGGCCTGCGTGCCGGTGCCGCGCTTGAAGAGGTCGGCGGCGCGGTCGTATTTGCGTCTGGCGTCGTCAGCCTGAGCCTTGGCCATGTCGACCTGGGCCTTGAGGGCCGCGATTTCTTCCGGCCGCTTGCCTACCTGCAGATCGGCAAGCTGCGCCCGCGCCTGGGCGAGACTTGCCGTGGCCTGTGCGACCGCGATTTTCGCGTCGGCGTTTTCCAGCGTCACGATCGTGGTGCCCGATGTGACGCGATCGCCGCGCTTGACCGCGACGGTCTCGACCTGCGCCACCTCGATCGGCGCCAGCAGCACATAGTCGCCTTCGACATAGCCGACGGCCAGCGGCGAAGCCGGTGCGCAGGCGCCGAAGAGTTGAGCGGCAAGCGGCAGCGAACAAAGAAAGCTCATCGTCTCGATCCCTTCCGGGCGGCCAGTATGGCGCCGAGGTTGTCCGATGTGACGGCCGCCACCTTGGCGGCCTCGGCGGCGCCGATCTCGCGCCAGCCCATTCGGCGCATGACCGCCTCGCGGCCGATGCGGAAATAGATGACCTGTCCGATCAGCGTGAACACGGTGAGCCGGGTCGCCTCGCTCTCGGCCGCCTCGCCGGTCGCCTGTTCCCAGAGCAGGCACAGGCGCCGATGCGTCGGCTCGAACACGCCGTCATAGATGCGGTCGAGCGCCGCGGTCGGATGCGAGAGCTCGCGCAGCACGAACTGCACGATCTCACCGGCTTGCGGCTGGGCCACGACGAATGCCACCATCCGCTCCAGCGCCGCGAACAGCTGTGCCCGCGCCGTCTCGGGGTTCGCGATTGCCGGCGCCCGCGCCTCGCCGAGTGCCTGGCCGGCGACCGACTGTATAGTCTCCACGATATGGTCGGCGGCGGCGAGGCGCAGCCCCTCCTTGCTGCCGAAGTGATAGGCGATGGAACCGATATTGGCCTTGGCTTCCGCCGCGATCTCGCGCGTGGAGGTGCCGTCGAAGCCTTGTCGTCCGAACAGCTTGAGCGCCGCGCGGACCAGGGCTTCACGTGTCATCTCCGCGGCGGGCGGCTCGCGGCGAGGAGTTCGGGCTTCGGGCGGCTTGATCATGCGGCACACTTTAATCAATCGATTGATTAAAGTCAAATCCGATCCCGGACATGGCTTGCCATGCCGGCCCGCGCGGGCTTTAGTGCGCGGCCATGGGCAAGGAAGTCGAGCGCAAGTTCCTGGTCTCCGGCACGGCATGGCGGGATCTGGTCGAGGCGGACATCCGCATCCTCCAGTTCTATCTCGCCGCCGCGCCAGGACGCACGGTGCGCGTGCGCATCAGCAACGGCGCCTCGGCCAGGTTGACGCTCAAATTCGGCAGCACGGCGCGCGAGCGCGACGAATTCGAATATCCCATTCCGCTGGCCGACGCCGTGGAGATGCTCGGCTTCGCCATCGGGCGTGTCATCGAGAAGACACGTCATCATGTTAGGCATGGCGGCTATCTCTACGAAGTCGATGTCTTCGGCGGCGCGCTGGCGGGGCTTGTGATGGCCGAACTCGAAACGCCGGACGATGTTCCGGATGAAATGCTGCCAGACTGGCTCGGCCGCGAAGTGACTGGCGAACAGAAATTCTACAACGCGTCGCTCGCCCTCGGGGGGATTCCGGAGATCGCCGCATGAGCTTTCGCATCGATCCGCGCCTGCCGCTGACCGGCGAGGTCAGGCGTATCCTGGCCGAGGAAATCGGCAAGGCGCTTGCTCATCTCGACACGGCGCATGACAGGCCGGAACAGGGACTGCACAAATCCCGCAAACGACTGAAGAGCGTACGCGCCTTGTTACACCTCGTTCGTTCCGGAAACGAAACATTCTGCCGCACGGAGAACGAGTGCTACAGGCAGGTCTCGGCATTGCTCGCCGGACCGCGCGAGGCGACCGCCTTGATCGAGACGATCGACCGCCTGGCCGGCGCCTTTCCGGGGCAAAGCGCCGGTGACGGCCTTGGCCCCGCCCGCGATCGCCTGGTGATGCGCCAGCACGCGCTTCATGCCGGCGCCGGTCTCGATGCGGCCATAAAAGCTGCCATCGCCGCCTGCCAGGAGGGCCTCGAACGCGTCGACAGGCTGTCCTTGCCGGACCAGCCGGAGCAGGCCGCCGACATTCTGGCGGAGGGCGCCCGCGCCACATTGCGGCGCGCGCGCAAAGCACTGGACAAGGCGGCCTCGAGCGGCGGGGCCGAGGATTTCCACGACCTGCGCAAGGCGGCCAAGACCCACAGCATGCATCTGTCGCTGCTCGGCCGCCTGTGGCCGACGCCAATCAAGGCTCGTCGCAAGGCGGTCGACAAGCTCGCAGAGCAACTCGGCGAACTGCACGACGTCTTCGTCATGCGCGCGATGCTGGAGGCCGGCGGCGAGCCGCTTGGGCCGCCCGGGGATACGAAACTCCTTCGCAAACTCCTGAAGCATTCCGAAAAGAGCCTGAGGAAGTCCTGCCTTGCCGAGGCGGCCGAACTGTTCGGCGACAGTCCCAGGCGCTCGACGAAGAAGCTGGCCCGCAAGGCGCGCGACGATCTTGCCGGCGCTCCGCCCGCGGAGGAATTGGCGGCGAGGTGACGCAACGGCATTCATCGCCGGTCATGCCGGCATTGGCCGTGTATGGCTCGCCGGGAGGGGCTGGCCCTTCATTCGCGCACCGGCATCGGTACCGACGGCAAGTCGATCCTCTATATCCCGCTGATGAACGAGGGCGAAGTCGCGGCGCTGAAGCTGGATTGAGAAGATTTTCGGAGCCGGCCGCACGAGAGCCTTTGCCACATGGGCCGGGCGGATCTAAAACCAGCCGCCATGAGGATGGTCGTCCGCCGCCCGCTCGCTCGTTCGGAACTGCCGCACGATACGGCCGCTCTCGCGCGCTATCTCATCGGCAAGATCGTGGTCCGGGAATTGCCCGAAGGCATTGCCAGCGGCCGCATCGTCGAGACCGAGGCGTATGTCGCCGGCGATGCTGCCGGGCACGGCTTCAGGGGAATGACCCCGCGCAATCGCTCGCTGTTCCTCGAGCGCGGGCATGCCTATGTCTATCTCGCCTACGGCATCTCATACATGCTGAATGTCTCGAGCGAGATGCCCGGCATCGGAACCGGCGTCCTGATCAGGGCATTGGAGCCGCTCGACGGCATTCCGATCATGCAGCTCAATCGCGGCATCGAGCGCCTGCGTGACCTGGCGCGAGGACCGGGAAGGCTCGCCATGGCGTTGCGGATCGACCGTTCGCTCGACGGGCTCGATCTTTGCCGGGAAGGCCCTCTATGGCTTGCAAGCGATGGCCGCGACCCCGGCGAAATCGGGCAGAGCGTTCGGATCGGCATTTCGAAGGATGCCGACCGCCTGCTGCGATTTTACGTCCGGGGAAGTCCGTTTGTCAGCGGTTCACGATCGCTCAACCCATGAGAGGTGCTTCCCGGCGCGTTGAAAGGAAGAAGAATGCAAGCTACTGCGCTGCCCTTTTTCCCTCCAACTGCGCCTGCGCTGCCCGGATCGAGGCGGCGTAGGTCACCAGCGGGCGCTTGAGGCCGTGGTTGATCAGCGTGCGTCTTGTCTGCGGCGAAGCGCCAGATATGACAAAGCGCACGCCGGCGCGCCTGGCCTTGTGCGCCGCACCCTCGATGACATTGGCCGCGGTCGAGTCGAAGAACGGCACCGCCGAGCAGTCGAGGATGAAGTTCTTGCGCTGGTCGGCGATGCGGTCGAGCACCGCGCCGACGGTCGAAGCGGCGCCGAAGAAGAATGCGCCGGAGATGCGGTAGACGACGGTGTCGGCGTCGGTCGCGTCCCTGGAATCATAGACGCTCTCGCGGTCGGCGACGTCCTCAGGCACCAGCGTCTGGTCGGCCTCGACGGCGATGGATTTCGCCATGCGGTCGATGAACAGGATCGAGCCCAGCGCGAATCCGACAACGATGCCTTCGGTCAAGTCGCGGAAGACCACGATCAGGAAGGTGGCCATCAGCACCAGCGCATCGCCGCGCGAGGCGCGCAGCAGCGTGGCGAAAGCCTGCTTCTCGAACATGTTCCAGCACACCACCGCCAGCACGCCGGCGAGGGCGGAGAGCGGGATGTAGCTGGCGAGCGGCGCTGCCGCCAGCATCAGGACGAGCAGGATCATGGAGTGGATCATGCCCGAAACCGGCCCGTGCGCGCCGGCCCGCACATTGGTGGCGGTACGGGCAATGGTGCCGGTGGTGCAGATGCCGCCGAACAGGGCCGAGGCGATGTTGGCGAAGCCTTGCGCCACCAGTTCGCAGTTGGAACGGTGCCGGCGGCCGGTCATGCCGTCGGCGACGACGGCCGACAGCAAGGATTCGATGGCGCCTAGCAACGCGAAGGCGATGGCGTCCGGCAGCACGTCGATCATCCTGTCGAGGCTGACGGGGGGAAGCGCCGGCCATTGCAGGCTGCGCGGGATCCCGCCAAAGCGCGTGCCGATCGTCTCGGCCGGCAGCGCAAACAGCGCCACCGCGAGCGACGCCAGACCGATGGCGATCAACATCGCCGGCCATTTCGGCCGCCAGCGCTTCAGGAAAGCGATGGTTGCGATTGTCAGCACCGCCACGAAGGTCGCCGCGAGATTGATCGTGCCGGCCGCCTCGCCGATCGCGGTCAGCTTCGGCACCAGCGGGCCTGGCTCCTTGCCGGCGAGCTTCAGCCCGAACAGTTCGACGATCTGGCCCGAGAAGATGATGACGGCGATACCGGCGGTAAAGCCGACCGTCACCGGATAGGGAATGAACTTTATGTAGGTGCCGAGCCGCAGATAGCCGATGGCGATGAGGAAGATGCCGGCCATCATCGTCGCCAGCAACAGCCCGTCCACGCCGACCCGCGCGACCGTCGCCGCCACCAGCACGATGAAGGCGCCCGCGGGGCCGCCGATCTGGAAACGGCTGCCGCCGAACGCCGAGATGATGAAGCCGCCGATGATCGATGTGTAGAGCCCGCGCTCCGGCGTCACCCCTGATGCGATGGCGATTGCCATCGACAGCGGCAAGGCGACGATGGCGACGGTCAGCCCGGCAATGGCATCGGCCCTGAGATGTTCGAGCCTGTAGCCTTCGCGCCAGACCGTCACCAGTTTCGGTGTGAACAGTTCGGAAAAAGTCGGCTTTGCCGGCCCATGGGTCGGTTTGCGCGCGGTTTCGTTGAGTGTCTGCCCGATCTCGTCCATGGACTGCTTCCGCACCTGAAAGGCGGCGGGATCGTCGGCAGGACTGTCGGCGGTCGCCGTCGCGACTTATGCCGGCTCAGCTTTCGGATTGGGCGGCACGGCAGGCTTGAGGCGCACGCCCCGGCCGCCGCGCTCACTGGGTTGATTCTCGCCGATCAGCTCCACCCCGGCCTCGTCGAGGGCCTGGATGACCTTCATCAGCGTATCGACCACACCCCTGACCACGCCGTCGCTCGCTTCCATGCGCTGGATGGTGGGAAGCGAAACGCCGGCGCGCTCGGCGAGCGTCTTCTGATCGATGCCGGCCAGCGCCCTCGCGGCGCGCATCTGCGCGGCAGTGATCATCGGCCGGGATCCCCGTCTGAGTCTGCGGATATGATGTATAATACGATCATTATGATGTTTCAAGCATCAGCATGCACGCTTGAGCCTTGATCATCATCGCTATCGAGCATTTTTCGGATACTTCCCGAGCATTGAGAGCTATGGTGTTCCATCTGGGGCAGGGGATAACGTGGTTGACCATTTTCAAGACATTGACGACATCGGCATGCCTGGTATCGGTGGTCCTTCTGCTAACGGGCTGCGGACACTTGATCAACCGGCTGATCTGACCGCTTCCCGGTCGAGCGTCGTCAGACGTCGTCACGCACCACCCTGCGCCGTTGCAGGACCCTTGCCGCCAACCAGCACAGCATGGCCCAGGCAAAGCCCGCGCACCAGCCGGCCAGCACGTCCGACGGCCAGTGGACGCCGAGATAGATGCGGCTGATGCCGACCAGCACCGTCGTCAGCACGGCGAGCGCCAGAACATAGATCTTCGTCGTCCGGCCCTGCAGGAAGCGCGCCGCAAGCGAGCCCAATGTGAGATAGGTCACCGCCGAAAGCATCGCGTGGCCGCTCGGGAAGGAAAGCGAGGTCTCGTTGACCAGATGCGAGACGAGCTCGGGCCGCGGCCGGTCGACGCCGAGCTTCAGCAGGCTCGACAGCATCTGGCCGCCCGCCACGGCGACGAAGATGAGAAGCGCGGTCCCGGGCCTGCGGATCAACAGCAGATAGATGATCGTCGCCGCCGTGATCAGCACCAGCACGCTGGTGCTGCCGAGGCTGGTGATGTCGCGCATCGCCCCTTCCATCCATGGCGGGCCGATCGGGATACCGGGTTGGCCGGCCTGGCGGAAGGCAAGCATGATTTCAGCGTCGAAGGCGTGCGGCGTGGTGGCCCGTGCCACCTCCATCAACTCCACGAAGCCCCACAGGCCGGCGGCGACGACAAGGCCGGCCAGCAGCACCGGGAATTCGACCCGGCTCAGCAGAGCCTTTGCCGCAGTTCTCATCGGACCTCGTTTCGCAACCATGGTTTGCCGGTCATCGCCCTTGCACATAGGGCCCGAGCGTGATCAGCGCCACGGCGGCAATCGCCAGCACGATGCCGGCCGCTTGCAGCGTATTGATGCGCTCGCCGAAGAATATCAGGGCCACCAGATTGACCGATACCAGCTGGATGACGGCCGACAGGCTGAACGACACCGACATGCCGAACTCGCGAATCAGCCGCAGCATGATCAGGTTGCCCAGCGAATAGAGCGCAAGCGTCAGCACGATCTTGCCCAGGCTGGGCGCCATCCCCCATTGCTTGGCGGCCGCCGCCGCCAGCAGAAAGATCACGGTCGAAAGACCGAGCTGAAGTAACCCCGAAAAACTCACCCTGCCCTCGATATTGATGCCGGTCGTCCGTGCCTTGTTTCGCAAGCGCGTCGGGACGTCAAGCAGCTGCCGTGGGACCAGGCTCTTGTGTCGGCAGGACCGAAGCGCCAAAGTCGCGGCCACTACCCTGCCCCTGCGGGTGGGGGCGAGGAGCGTGGCGTGCGATTTCTCGAAACCTTGTCGCGGCGCTGGAACGGGCTTACGCTGGCGCTGCAGTTCATCATTGCCGGCGGCTTCGGGCTGCTTGCGGTGATGCTGGTGGTCGGCTTCTGGGTCACCGCGCAAATCCGCGAAAGCGTGCTCCACAATTCGGCGGCCACGACTGCCCTTTATGTCGACAGTGTGATCGCTCCGCTGCTCCCCGATCTGCGCACGAACCATCAGCTCGATGACGCCGTCAAACGGGCGCTTGACGAGACCCTCGGCCAAGGCGCGCTCGGCAAACGGCTGTTTTCCTTCAAGTTGTGGCGTCGGGACGGCACGGTGCTGTATTCGAAGGACACGGCCTTGATCGGCCGGCAGTTCGGCCCGAGCGCCAACCTGCGTGCCGCCTTCGCCGGGAATGTCGTCGCCGAGTTCAACGAGCTAGGCGACGAGGACGACAAGGAGGAGAGGGCCGCGGGCGTGCCGCTGCTGGAAATCTACAATCCAGTCCGCGAACCCTGGTCGGGCGAGGTGGTCGCCGTCACCGAATTCTACGAGATCGCCGACGATTTCCAGGCGGCTCTGGCTTCCGCCTTGCTGTCGAGCTGGCTGATCGTGGCCGGCGCCACGCTGACGGCGCTGCTGCTGTTGTCGGGGATCGTCATACGTGGCAGCCGCACCATCGACAAGCAGCGCGGCGTTCTGCAGGGTCAGGTCTCCGAGCTGCAGGCGCTGGTTTCGCAAAACCGGGCGCTGCGCCTGCGCGTCCAGCAGGCGTCGCGCCGTGCCACGGCGCTCAATGAACGATACTTGCGTCGCATCGGCGCCGACCTTCACGACGGGCCGGCTCAGCTCGTCGCGCTGGCGGCGCTGCGTGTGGACAGCCCCGCCATTTCCGGCGAGGGTGCCTCCAGCGACAGCCGCAACGCCGAGATCGCCATGATCCGCATGGCGCTGGACGACGCGATGCGTGAAATCCGCGGCATCTGCAACGGCCTCGTCCTGCCGCAGATAGAAACGGCCGCGACCGGCGACATTCTGCGTCTTGCCGTCGACGAGCATCAACGCAGGACCCGCAGTTCCGTGGCGCTGACCCTATCCAGGCAGTTGCCCGAACTGGGCGCTTCGGAGAAGATCAGCATCTATCGCTTCGTCCAGGAGGGGCTGAACAACGCTTATCGTCATGGGCAGGGCAAGGATCAGGAGGTGAAGGCCGGGATGACAGGCGGCAAGTTCTTCGTTGAAGTGTCGGATGGCGGGCCCGGATTCGACCCGAGGCGAGCCGAGGGCCTGGGGCTCGCCGGCATCAGGGAACGTATCGAAAGCATTGGTGGCCAGTTCGAGACCACGACCGGGCCACAGGGAACACGATTGATGATTACGCTAGCCGTCGAGGATCAACCATGATCGGTACCATCCGTGTCGCCATTGTCGACGACCACCCGCTGTTTCGCGAAGGCGTTACCCGCAGCCTGTCGGAGATCGGCGGCTTCGAAATGGTGGCCCAGGGCGCCACTGCGCAGGATGCCGAACGCATCGCCTCGACTTTGCAGCCCGACATACTGCTGCTCGACATCAGCATGCCGGGTGACGGCCTTGCGTCGGTGGCCGGCATACTGGGTGCCAATCCCGGACAGAAGATCGTCATGCTGACGGTCTCGGAGGCCAATGCCGACGTGGCGCGGGCGCTGAACGCCGGTGTGCGCGGCTATGTGCTGAAGGGGGTCGGCTCGCGCATGCTGGCCGAAATCCTGAATGGTGTAGCGGCCGGCGAGACCTATGTGTCGCCGACCCTGTCGGCCCGCCTGCTTTCGGACCTGCAATCGCTGCAGCCGGCCAACGGCAGGACGGATCGTCTGCGTCAGCTCACCGGACGCGAGGCCGAGATCCTGCAGCTGGTGGCGGAAGGGCTGAGCAACAAGGAAGTGGCGCTGCGGCTGGCACTGCAGGAAAAAACGGTCAAGCATCACATGACCGGTGTGCTGTCCAAGCTCAACGTCCGCAATCGCACCGAGGCGGCGCTGCTGATGCGCGAAGCGCGGGATCGGGCCGGCAGCTAATCCTGGTCGGCCGCAAGGGATCCCCGGTTTGGGATAACGACACGCATAAATGAAAACCTGAAGCGCGGTGCAGCAGCGGAACGGTCCAGGGCAAAAAAAGACGGCCCCTATACGGGGCCGGAGCGACAAGGTCACCTCCGCCGGGGGGCGGCGGAGGTGACACGTAAAGCGGGCGATGCCTATTGCCCGCTCTACAACCCCTTGAGGCGGCTTATATCCGCCGCCGTCGCAGGGCGCTCGACGATCGTGCGGCCCAGAGCGTCGGTCATTTTGAAGCGACCCTTCTCGATCTCTTCCCCGAAGCCGTTAGGGTGCTGCACCACGATCTTGTTGTCGTCTATTTCGACACGATCGCCGGTTGTTGCGTTCACATGCTTGCCGGAGCTGTTGGCACCCTTCCCCTTGCCGTTGTTGCCGCCGCCATTGTTCCCGTTGCCGCCAGCGTTGCCATTGTTGCCTCCGGCGTTGCCATTGTTGCCGCCGCCGTTATTTCCATTGCCGCCATTGCCGCCATTGCCGTTACCGCCACCACCGCCATTGCCGCTGTTCCCGCCAGGCTTGGCTTGGGCGCTGGACGCGACAATGCCTGCGGCGGAACCGTGAAAATCGAGGTGATAGGGGGCTATGGTCAGCGCCAGTGCCGGCACTGCTCTCAGGGCCAGCCAGCAACAATGAGCCATGATCGAGCTGCGCATCAGTCCCTCACTTGATCGGGCCGGCGAATTCAAGGGCCATCTCGTGCAGGTACGCGACCATCGGCGACATGGCGTGTTCGTGTAAGTGGCCCACGACCGATGCCGCGGCAATCCGGACCTTCGCCCGATCGGTTTAGGACCTTGGTCCGAGTTTCAAACCGAATGTGGCGCGAGGTTCGCGGTCAGCTGGCGGGTGCACGAATGTCACGAAAGTGTGACCGATCGTCTATAAGGGGTCGAAACGCGTGACACGCTCCAGCCATCCAGCCAGAGGCAGACCCATGACCGACCATCGCTCGCCCGACGCCCGATTCCGCACCAGCCTGCTTGAGGAAAGCAACGGTCCGGCGACCAACCCCACCGACAACAGCACCATGGGCGAAATCATCGCCGAACGGTTTTCCCGCCGCGCCTTCCTCAAGGGCTCGCTGGCCGTCTCGGCCATCGCCGCCACCGTCAGCCCGCTGGCGCTCGTGGCCGCCGACGATGCGCGTGCCGCCGAGGGCTCCGCCTTCTCGTTCGAGGAACTCGAAGCCGGTATCGACGACAAGCACCATGTCGCGCCGGGCTACGATGCTGACGTGCTGTTGCGCTGGGGCGATCCGCTGTTTGCCGATTCGCCGGAGTTCGACCCGGCCAGGCAGTCGGCTGAGGCCCAGGCAAGACAATTCGGCTACAACAATGACTATGTCGGCTATATCGGGATCGATGGCTCCGCCGATCATGGCCTGCTGGTCGTCAACCACGAATACACCAATCCGCATCTGATGTTCCCGGGCATCGTCAGGATCGTCGAGAAGGACGGCAAGAAGGCGGCCGAACTCGCGCCGCTCTCGAAGGAGCAGGTCGATGTCGAGATGGCGGCACATGGCGGCACCATCGTCGAGATCCGCAAGGAAGGCGGCAAGTGGCAGGTGGTGCGCGACGGCAAGTTGAACCGCCGCATCACCTCCAACACCGAAATGGCGCTGTCGGGCCCGGTCGCCGGTCATGACCGCGTCAAGACCAATGCCGACCCATCCGGCACCAAGGTCATCGGCACATTCAACAACTGCGCCGGCGGCGTCACGCCTTGGGGCACCTATGTCATGGCCGAGGAGAACATCCACGGCTATTTCTCCGGTGAACTGCCGGAAGGCCATAAGGAAGCCGCCAACTACAAGCGCCTCGGCATTCCGGAAGGCGCCTATGAATGGGGCGCGCATTACGATCGTTTCGACCTCGCCAAGGAGCCGAACGAGCCCAACCGTTTCGGCTGGATCGTCGAGGTCGACGTCAACGATCCGACATCCACGCCGAGGAAGCGCACCGCAATGGGCCGCTTCAAGCATGAAGGCGCCGAATCGATCATCGCCAAGGATGGCCGCGTCGTCTTCTATCTCGGCGACGACGAGCGCTTCGAGTACGTCTACAAATTCGTCACCGCGGGCCGTTTCGATCCGGACGACCGCGCCGCCAACATGAACCTGCTCGATGACGGCACGCTGCATGTCGCCAAATTCGCCGCGGACGGTACGGTGGAATGGCTGCCGATCGTCTTCGGCCAGGGCCCGCTGACGGCCGAGAACGGCTTTGCCGGCCAGGCCGACGTGTTGATCGAGACGCGGCGTGCCGCCGACCTGCTCGGCGCCACCAAGATGGACCGCCCCGAGGACATCCAGCCCAATCGTGTCAACGGCAAGGTCTATGTCATGCTGACCAACAATTCCAAGCGCAAGGCCGACCAGGTCGACGCCGCCAACCCGCGCGCCGACAACGCCTTCGGCCATATCATCGAGATATCGGAGGACGGCGGCGATTTCGCCGGCACCAGGGGCAGATGGGAGGTGCTCCTGAAATGCGGCGATCCGGCGGTTGCCGATGTCGGCGCCACCTTCTCCACCGCCACCACGGCCAATGGCTGGTTCGGCATGCCCGATAATTGCGCGGTCGATTCAGCCGGGCGCCTGTGGGTCGCCACCGACGGCCAGGGCCCGAAGGCCACCGGCCGCACCGACGGCCTGTGGGCGGTCGACACCGAAGGGCCGGCGCGCGCGACGTCAAAACTGTTTTTCCGCGTGCCGATCGGCGCTGAAATGTGCGGGCCGCTGTTTGCGCCCGACGATCAGACCGCCTTCGTCGCCGTCCAGCATCCGGGCGACGGCGGCGAGGATTGGGAGGCGTTCGGCCGCCCGTCCTATTATGAGGATCCGTCGACGCGCTGGCCCGATTTCAAGCCGGACATGCCGGTGCGGCCGGCGGTCGTCGCCATTACCAGGCAAGGCGGCGGCAAGATCGCGATTTAGAGGGCAATTCCAGGAAAGTGGGGTTCCGTCCGACGCGTAAAACGAACCTCCAGCCCGGTTCAGCGGCCCGAATTGGCGATCCGCCGGGCAATCCGCTCGGCGATCGCCTTGGCCTGGATGGCGGCATTGGCGAAGCAGCCGCGGATGCTCGGCCGCATGCCGGTGAACCAGAGGCCAGGCAGTTTCGGATCCGCATCGCCGCCGTTGAAGACCGGAACGCCCTTGCCGTCGAGCACGCCGAGATTGCCGACCATCTGCTCAAGCCCGGTGCGGTAGCCCGTCGCGGCAATGACGATGTCGGGATCGATCAGGCTGCCGTTGGCCAGGATGACGCCGTCGCGGGTGAATTCTTGCACCCCCGGCACGACGGTGATCCTGCCCGAGCGGATGGCGTCGATCGCGCCCTCGTCGGCGGCGATCGCTGTGTAGTCGGTGGTCAGGCGGCTGGCGCCGCCCACCGGCGCCGGCGGCACGCCGAATTTCGTCAGGTCGCCGAAAACCAGCCGCTGCGTCAAGGCGATCACCGCATCGGCGACCCGCAAAGGCAACCGCGCCATCAGCGGCGACAGCCGGTGCACGGCAATCTTGCCGATGCGCTTGGGCAGGACCGACGGACCGTTGCGCGCCGACAGCCACAGCGAGGCGGTGCCTGCCTGCGCCAGGTGGTTGAGCGCGTCTATACCCGAGTTGCCGGCGCCGACGACCAGCACCTTCTTGCCGGCATAGTCCTTCGCGTCGCCGAAATCCGCCGAATGGATGATGCGGCCGGCGAAATCCCGCATTCCTTTCCAGTCGGGGATGAACGGCTGTCTGTCGCGGCCGGTGGCGATCACGACGTGGCGCGCCAGGCGCATCCCGGCGCTGGTCTCTATCGCCCAGTGGTCGCCCCTGAACAGGACCGCCTCGACGGCGACGCCGAGCTCCACCGGCAGCCGGTTCGCCTCGCTGAAATCGTTCAGATAGCGGATGACGGCGGTTCTGTGGGGGAAGGCGAGCGTGCCCTTCGGATAGGCAAGGCCGGGAAGTGCCGAAAGGTCGCGGTGCGTATTGAGGCGCAGCTGCTGGTGACGCCGATGCCATGGCTCGGCCAACCGGCTCTCCTTTTCCAGGATCGCCGTCGCCACGCCGGCCTTGACCAGCGCCTGCGCTGCCGCGAGACCGGCGGCGCCCGCGCCGATGACGATCGCCGGTTCGATGGTTACCGTCTGGTGCGCTGCCGGTCTGATTGTCGTATCTGCCATTCGCTCACGAACCCCATTCCACCCTTGTGGCGCTTCCGCCGACACCAGCAGAACGCCCTCCCGCGCATGATCCATACAGCAGATCGGCCCCGGATTTCGAGGCCATGCGCCGCACCGCGGTTGCGTCCTATATGGCATATACGCGAGATCGGCGATAATCAGGTCGCGGCAATGTGATTGATTCGAGATCCGGGGGCTGGCGGATCTCTGTTACCGGTACAGGAATCCGAAGTCCTCGAAACGCTTTTTTCGGCTTCCTGTGCAAAATCAAGGCGCCACGGCGTATAGCGTACCCGGGTGCGCGCCGCAGATGCACGCGGAATCTCGACCCATGCCCTCCTTGCGGATCTATCTCGACAAAATCCTCGAGCGTGCCTCGCCAAAGGTCGAGCGCCAGGCGTTCACCCATGCCGAACGGCTGGCGCTGGTGCGCCGCCACGGCGACTTCTCACTCGCCTACTCCTCCGCCGTGCAAGGCAGGCTCTCCTATTTCGGCGACGCCGACGGCTACATCGCTTTCGGCACCAAGATGAAGCATCATTTCGCGCTCGGCGACCCGGTCGCCGATCCGGCCCATCGGGCCGACTATATCAGGCGCTTCGTCGAGACCGCCGGCAGCCCCTGGTTCGTGCAGATCGGCGAACAGTCGGCGCGGGTGCTGGCCGGGCTCGGCTACAAGGTCAACCGGCTGGGCATCGACACCCGTCTGCCGCTGCCCGAACACGATTTTTCCGGCAAGCGCAACGAAACCGTGCGCTACTCCGAGCGCTGGCTGTTGAAGAAGGGCTTTTCGTTCGCCGAGGACAAGCGGACGATCTTTCTCGACGAGATCTCTCGGCTTTCGGCGAACTGGCGCGGCGACCGCATCGTCAAGCGTTGGGAAATGGGCTTCCTCAACCGGCACTTCGCCGATCATGTGGGCGTCGACATGCGCCGCTTCGTGCTGCACGGCCCCGATGGCGAACTGGTCGCCCTGCTCGACTTCGATCCGCTGTTTCGCGGCGGCAAGGTCATCGGCTACACCACAGCCTTCAAGCGCAAGCACATCGACGCCTCGCCGCATGCGGAGGTCGGCCTGACCAAATTCGCCGTCGACCGCTTTCGCGAGGAAGGCATTTCGGTCGTCACGCTCGGGCTGTCGCCGCTGGTCGACGTCGGCCCCAGCGGATTCGCCGAAAGCGATTTCTGGCGCAACGCCTTCCAGCGCGCCTATGATTCGCCCTGGGTCAACCGCCGCCGCTTCAACCTGCAGGGGCAGGCGGCGTTCAAGCGTCGTTTCCACGGCATCGAGGAGCCGGTCTACGTCGCCTTCCGTAAGGGAACCTATGTCGAGATGCTGGGCCTGCTGCGGCTGGTGAAGGCGATCTAGCTCTGACCGCGGTTCAGCGTGGCTTCGCCCCTCAATTCCTCAGCCGGTAGCCGGTCTTGAATATCCAGGCGACGGTCGCCACGCAGATCAGGAGAAAAACCACGGTCATGCCGAGGCTGATGCCGACCGAAACGTCCGATGTTCCGAAAAAGCTCCAGCGGAAGCCGCTGATCAGGTAGACGACCGGATTGAACAGCGTCACCGTGCGCCAGGCGCCCGGCAGCATGTTGATGGAATAGAAGCTGCCACCGAGGAAGGTCAGCGGCGTGATGATCAGCAGCGGCACCAGTTGCAACTGCTCGAAGCTCCTGGCCCAGATTCCGATGATGAAGCCGAACAGGCTGAAGGTCACCGCCGTCAGCACCAGGAAGGCCAGCATCCAGAACGGATGCTGGATGGAGAGCGGCACGAACAGCGAGGCCGTCGCCAGAATGATCAGGCCGAGGATGATCGACTTTGTGGCGGCGCCCCCGACATAGGCGAGGACGATCTCGAGATAGGAGACCGGAGCCGACAACAGCTCGTAGATCGAGCCGACGAATTTCGGGAAGTAGATGGCGAAGGAGGCGTTGGAGATCGACTGCGTCAAAAGCGACAGCATGATCAGCCCGGGCACGATGAAGGCGCCGTAGCTGATGCCGTCGATCTCGGTGATGCGCGAACCGATGGCCGAGCCGAAGACGACGAAATACAGCGACGTCGACAGCACGGGCGAGACGATGCTCTGCAAAACGGTGCGCAGCGCGCGCGCCATCTCCACCCGGTAGATCGCCCATACCGCGCGCAGGTTCATGGCTCTTGCCTCAGAAGATTGACGAAGATCTCCTCCAGCGAACTGTTCTGCGTGTCCAGGTCGCGGAACTGGATGCCGGCGGCCTCGAGATCGCGGATTAGCGACGCCACGCCCGGCCGGGCGCTCTGGTTGTCATAGGTGTAGGTGATCTGCCCGCCATCCGGCGACAATTCCAGGGCGTAGTGCGAGAAGGCGTCCGGAATGGCGCCGAGCGGGCTGCGCAGTTCCATCACCAGGCGCTTGCGGCCGAGCTTGCGCATCAGTTCGGCCTTGCCCTCGACCAGGATGATCTCGCCTCGGTTGATGACGCCGACGCGGTCGGCCATCGCCTCGGCCTCCTCGATATAGTGGGTGGTGAGGATGATGGTGACCCCGTCCTCGCGCAGCCGCCGCACCATCGCCCACATGTCCTGGCGCAGTTCGACGTCGACGCCGGCCGTCGGCTCGTCGAGGAACAGCACGCGCGGTTCGTGCGACAGCGCCTTGGCGATCATCAGCCGCCGCTTCATGCCGCCCGAAAGCGTGATCGCCTTGGCGTCCTTCTTGTCCCACAGCGACAGGTCGCGCAGCACCTTCTCGACAAAGGCATGGTTCGCCGGCTTGCCGAACAGGCCGCGGCTGTAGTTGACCGTCGCCCAGACGCTCTCGAAGGCATCGATAGTCAGTTCCTGCGGCACCAGCCCGATCAGGCCGCGCGCGGCGCGATAGTCTCTGGTGATGTCGTGGCCATCCACCGTGACGCTGCCAGACGAACGGTTGACGATGCCGCAGACGATGGAGATCAGCGTCGTCTTGCCGGCGCCGTTGGGGCCAAGCAGCGCGAAAATCTCGCCGCGCTCGATGTCGAGATTGATTTCCTTCAGCGCCTTGAAGCCGGTGGCGTAGGTCTTGGTGACCCCGGAAATGGAGATGACAGGCTGCATGGCTGAAAACGGCTGCTTGAAAGAGGACCCCAGATATAGGACGAATGTCGCCGCATGCAACCGCAAGTCAATGCCGTTGCTGACAGTTCTCGACATTGCCGCCGCATGGCGCTGCGGCGTTCCGCCTCGCGGCGGGACGCCGCTTTGACCGGCCGGCCCTACAAGCCTATTCTCCGCTTATTAGAAGCAGCCGGAGCCCGCCATGGACCCGCTCATCCTTTCGCGCATTCAGTTCGGTGCGAATATTTCGTTTCATATTCTGTTTCCAGCCATCACCATCGCACTCGGCTGGGTGCTGCTTTTCTTCAAGCTCCGCTACAACGCGACCAATGATTCGGCCTGGATGCGCGCCTATTTCACCTGGGTGAAGGTGTTCGCATTGTCTTTCGCCATGGGCGTGGTTTCCGGCGTCACCATGAGCTTTCAGTTCGGCACCAACTGGCCGGGCTACATGGAAACGGTCGGCAACATCGCCGGGCCGCTGCTGGCCTACGAAATCCTCACCGCCTTTTTCCTCGAGGCAGCCTTCCTCGGCATCATGCTGTTCGGCTTCCGCCGCGTTTCCAACCGCATCCACACGCTGGCGACCGTGCTGGTGGCCGGCGGCACCACCGTGTCGGCCTTCTGGATCATCGCGCTGAACTCGTGGATGCAGACGCCGGTCGGCTTCGAGATGCGCGACGGCGTCGCCCACGCCGTCGACTGGTGGGCGATCCTCTTCAATCCCTCCATGCCCTACCGTCTCGTCCATATGCTGCTCGCCTCCGGGCTTACGGTATCGTTTCTCATCGCCGGCCTGTCGGCGCTGCGCTACCTCAAGGGCGACCGCTCGGAATCGATGTGGAAGGCGCTGCGCACCGGCGTCTTCACCGCCGCCATCCTCATTCCCATCCAGATCCTTGCCGGCGACCAGCACGGCCTGAACACGCTCGAGCACCAGCCGCAGAAAATCGCCGCCATGGAGGCCAACTGGAACACCGGCCCCAACGTGCCGCTGGTGCTGTTTGCCATTCCGGATGAAGCGGCCAGGGAAAACAGGTTCGAGGTGACCATTCCCAACGGGGCGAGCTGGATCCTGCGGCACAGTGCCAGGGGCGTGGTACCGGGACTCAACGACTATCCCGGCAACCATCCGCCCGTCTTCCCGGTGTTCTGGGGTTTTCGCGTCATGGTCGGCACCGGCCTGTTGATGCTCGCCGTCTCCTGGTCGGCCGCCTTCTTCCTCAAGCGCCGTCATAGCCTGCCGAGGCCGCTGGCGTTGCTCATGGTGCCGATGACCATCTCCGGTTGGGTGGCGACGCTCGCCGGCTGGTATACGACGGAGATCGGCCGCCAGCCCTGGCTGGTGACGGGCGTGCTGAGGACCGCCGACGCCGTCGGCCCGGTGGCCGGCGGCCATGTGGCGCTGACGCTGGCCGTCTATCTCGCTCTCTACGTGCTGTTGCTGATCGCCTATCTCGGCGTTCTGGTGCACCTGGCGCTGAAGGCGGCCAAGGACGGCGACACCTCGCCGCTGCCGGGCGTGCTCAACAAGCCGATGTCGCAGCCCGCGGCTGGCGAGTAGGAGACAGAGAAATGACCTATGACTGGCCGACCCTGCTCCCCCTCATCTTCGCCGGCCTGATGGGCCTCGCCATCCTGATCTATGTCATTCTCGACGGCTTCGATCTCGGCATCGGCATCCTGTTCGCGGCGGCCGAGGACGCCGAGCAGGACACCATGATCGCCGCCATCGGCCCGTTCTGGGATGCCAACGAGACCTGGCTGGTGCTGGCCGTCGGCCTTCTGCTGGTCGCCTTCCCGATGGCGCATGGTGTCATCCTCAGCGCGCTCTATATCCCGGTGTTCGTGCTTCTGGTCGGCCTCATCCTGCGCGGTGTCGCCTTCGACTTCCGCGCCAAGGTGGCGACGGAGCGCAAGCATCGCTGGAACCGCATCTTCTTTCTCGGCTCGCTCATCGCCTCACTGGCGCAAGGCTATATGCTGGGCGTCTATGTGCTTGGTCTCGACTTCGGCCTGGGGGCTATGGCGTTCGGCGTGCTGGTGGCGTTCTGCCTGGCGGCGGCCTACGCCGCGATGGGGGCGGCCTGGGTCATCTACAAGGCCGAAGGCGACTTGCAGAAAAAGGCGGTGCGCTGGCTGCGCACCACATTGGTGCTGACCGCGCTCGGCATGGCTGCCGTGTCGCTGGCCACGCCCTTCGCCAGCCCGCGCATCTTCGCCAAATGGTTCGTCCTGCCCGAAATGCTCTATCTGTCGCCGCTGCCGATCCTGTCGGCGCTGCTGTTCCTGTGGCTGTGGCGGCAGACCTCTCATCTGCCCAGGCCCGACGACCGCCATTCGCTGACGCCGTTCCTGATCTTGGCCGCCATCTTCGCGCTGGGCTTTGCCGGGCTCGCCTGGTCGTTCTATCCGTTCGTGGTGCCCGACAGGCTGACCATCTGGCAGGCGGCTTCCGCACCCGAAAGCCTGGCCATCATCCTGGCCGGCACCGTGGTCGTGCTGCCGATCATCATCTTCTATTCCTTCTATGCCTACCGCGTGTTCGGCGGCAAGGCGAGGGACCTGACCTACGATTGAAGGGCCAGGCGACGGCGCGAAATCATCGCCTCCGCCTGCCGCCTGTCGCCTGCCGGAAAGACAATATTCATCTTCACGCGCAATAACCTTCCGCGACATGCTGCGGCCTGATGGCAGCGGTCCGAGAAGAAGGGCAATGCAATGCGCGGTGTCCCGGTTGCCTCGATAGAACACGATCCGCAGGCGCGGCAGCGCTACGCGCTTTTCCCGGGAAAATCGCTACGCCGCTTTCCTGGAATTGCTCTGGTCCTGATCCGCCTGGTCACGCTGATCGCCGCGCTTGCGCTGGCCGGCCTGCTGCCTGTCATTCAGCCCGCTTATGCCCAGCAGACGGCCAACTGGGCCGGTGTTTGGGACACCAAATGGCGCGGCGGCGGCGCCCAGATCACCTTCGAGCAGGACGGCGCCGAGGTGAAGGGCGTCTATCCCCTGTATGGCGGCCGCATCGAAGCCAAGACCGAAGGCGAAAAGCTGTTCGGCCGCTGGTTCGAGGGCAGTCGCCAGGGCGAGTTCAGCTTCGTCATGGCGCCGGACGGCGCCAGCTTCATGGGCCGTTTCGAATCCGCCACCGCCGAATGGTGGACGGGCGTGCGCGTCGACGCCGCCGAGACCCTCAAGGTCGACCAGACCAGCCCGATGACGACGATGCGCTCATTCCTGCAGACCATGAACGAGAGCGGCGCCGACAATGTGCCGCGCGCCACCGGCGGCGGCATGGGCCTTGCCGCGCTGGCGGCCGGCCTCGTCGACGTCACGGAGGCCGATCGCGGCGGCCTCAACATGCCCGATTACACCAAGCTCCTGTTTTCGGTGATCGACAACGCCACCTTGCGCCTGTGGAACCTGCCGCATGATGCGATCCCCGGCGACGAGGTGACAGCCAGGCTGCAGCAATATGGCAGCAAGGTTTTCTTCGACGTCACCTTCCGCCGCAAGGCCGGCGAATGGTTCATCGTCGGGCCGCAGCTCGCCGTGCTGCAGGCCAAGCTCGCCGAGTTCCAGGCGGCGCGTGGCGAAGCCCCCGACATGGTCGACGATCCGGCCAAGCTCGCCTCGCCGCGCGACACGTTCAAGATGCTGCTCGGCGGCATCGCCGACCAGAATGGCGGTTCGACGCAAACGGCGCTCGACATGCGCGGTTACAATCCGGCGGTGCGGTCCGACGAGGCGGTTCTGCTCGAGAGCTATCTCAAGAAAGTCATCGACCGCATCGGCTACGTCTACTGGCAGGAAATTCCCGACGATCCCCAAAGCAACACGCCCTATGTGTATTTCGAGCACCCGGCCGGCAACATCGTCGTCGCTCCGGTGGGGACTGAGAAAGGCGGCAAGCTGTGGAAATTCACGCCGGAAACGCTGGCCAACATCCGCACGCTCTATGCCGATATCGAGGATGCGCCGGTGGCGCCGGAATTCACCGCCTTCGCCAGCAACGATCCCTTCTTCGCCACGAGGGGCCTTGCCCGTGAGATCAGCCCTGCCCTTTTGACCCGCGCCGGGCCGATCGAACGCTGGCAATGGCTGGGGCTCGGCATTGCCGGGCTTGCCGGCATCGCCTTCGGCTTCCTTGCCAACGCGGTGATCGTGTTCTTCGCCGGCCGCGGCAGGAGTTCCGGGCGGGCCGGCTTCTTCCGCGTCGTCGAATGGGCGGTGCGCTCGATCTTCCTCGGCCTGTTCCTGCTGTTTGCGCTGCGGCCGCTCGGCTTGCCGCAGGTGATCGCGGCATCCGCCAAGGCGGCGGCCTGGAGCCTGATCCTGATCGGCGCGGTTCCCGTCGTCTGGCACCTGATCGGCAAGATCGCCGAGCGCTACCGCGCCACCTTCAACGTGCCCGGCTACCACGAGACGCTGATCTCGCTGCTGACCGGCGTGGCGCGCATCGCCGCCCTGGTGGTCGCCTTCCTGCTCCTGGCCGAGGTGCTGGCGATCCCCTATCAGGGCGTGCTGGCCGGCCTCGGCATTGGCGGCCTGGCGGTGGCGCTGGCGGCGCAGCCAACGCTGCAGAATTTTCTTTCCGGCCTGACGCTCTATGCCGACCGGCCGGTCAGCGTCGGTGACTTCTGCAAGTTCGGCAACCAGTCCGGCACCATCGAGCATATCGGCATGCGCTCGACCCGCATCCGCTCGGTCGACCGCACGGTGATCTCGGTGCCCAATTCCGACTTCGCCGGCATGCAGATCGAGAACTACGCCCATCGCGACCGCACCCGCTTCGCCACCACGCTGCAATTGCGCTACGAGACGACGCCCGACCAGCTGCGCTACACGCTGGCGGCGCTGCGCAAGCTCCTGATCGCTCATCCGCGCGTCATCGACGACCCGTGCCGCGTGCGCTTCGTCGGCTTCGGCCCCTATTCACTCGACATCGAGGTCTTCACCTACATCACGACCGCGGATGGCTCGGAGTTTCTCGCCATCCGCGAGGACATATTGCTGTCGATGATCGCGGTGATGGACGAGGCCGGCGCCCAGTTCGCCTTCCCGGCGCAGTTGGAATACAGCGCCGCCGACCTGCCGCTCGACGAGGAAAAGCGCATCGCCGCGGAAAAGCGGGTCAGCGCCTGGCGTGAGGAGGAAAAACTGCCTTTCCCCGATTTCAGCCAGCTCGACAGGCTGGAGCTCAACGACAGCCTGCCCTATCCGCCGCGGGGCTCGGTGCAATACCGCGAAGCCCAGGCTGCCCCGGCCACGGTCGAAGCCAAGGCCTCGCTGGAGAAGGCGCGCTGGAGCCTGCCGTGGCGGAAGAGGGTGTAACCTTCTTCGCAGGAGAGGCCGCGATCCCTCGCGCCCCCCTCTGGCCTGCCGGCCATCTCCCCCACGAGGGGGGAGATTGGATGTCGCGACGGCTTTCGCCAATTTCTAACGTTGACAGCGGGGCGGGACGGCGAGGCCGCCGATCTCCCCCCTCGTGGGGGAAGATGCCCGGCAGGGCAGAGGGGGGCGCCGTCCCGCCGACCTGTCGTTCTTCTCACCCTGCGAAGACTCAATTGCTGGCCGACAGCACCAGCACCGGCTTGTCGCTGTAAAGCTTCGGGAACAGCGTCTTCAAATTCGCCACCTTTGGCAGGTCGTTGTAGACGATGTAGGGATAGGTCGGGTTGAGCGTCAGGAAATCCTGGTGGTACTCCTCGGCCGGATAGAACGTCTTGCCAGTTTCGATCGTGGTGACGATGGGCTTGCCGAACAGCTTGGCCTGGTCGAGCTGGGCGATGTAGCTCTGCGCGATCTTCTTCTGTGCCTCGTTTTCGGCGAAGATCGTCGAGCGGTACTGCGTGCCGGAGTCGGGCCCCTGATAGTTGAGCTGGGTCGGATTGTGGGCGACCGAGAAATACACCTGCAGCAGCTGGCCATAGGTGACTTTGGAGGGGTCGTAGGTGATCTCGACGGATTCGGCATGGCCGGTGCGGCCGGTGCCGACGGTCTCGTAGACGGCGTCGTCCTTGGCGCCGCCGGTATAGCCCGAGACCGCCTTGGTGACGCCCTTGACGTGCTGGAACACGCCCTGCACGCCCCAGAAGCAGCCGCCGGCGAAGACTGCCGTCTCGCTGCCGCCCGCGGCCTTTTCATCCAGCGCCGGTGGCGGGATCACCACGGCATCTTCCGCCGAAACCGCTGGGGTGAGCCAGAAGGCGGCGCCCGCGACGGCGAGCGCGAGGGCCGCGAGCGCGCCGCGGACGAAGCCGCTCGAACGGTTCTTGATGTCGGTCATGGTTGCACTCCTCATGGCTTGCATAGGGTCCAGTCTATTGAATTGGCGGAGCCGGCGCGATGCGCGAGTTGCGGCGGAGGCTCACATTCTCGTGCGGCCCCAGCGGGTGCGTAACTCTCCGCTGCGGCTTGACCTAGTTGGCAGGCTTCATCGCATCCGTCGCCGGCTTCATCGCGTCGACCGCCGGCTTCATGGCGTCCGCCGGTTTCATAGCATCGGCGGCGGGCTTCATGGCATTGGTGGCCATCGGGTCGGCCGGCTTCATCGCATCGGTTGCCGGTTTCATCGCGTCGGCGGCGGGTTTCATGGCGTTGGTGGCCTCGTCGGCACGGGCGATGCCGCCTGCCAGCAATGCCGTCGAGCACAAAGCGAGCGCAAGCGCCGGCAGCGTCAGGCGGGAAAGAACGGTCATGATGGTCTCCTTGGTTGGGTGGCGCGCCCTCGCGGCGGCCGGCTGTTGCGGCGCCGCAGGCGCGGCGTTGCGCAATTTCTGATCGGGCATGGTCTCTCCCCGCAACCGGGAAGTTCCCGGAGGCAAGCTAATCGGCGGCCGCGGCCAGGATCGGCCCGCCGCCGGGCGACTGCACCAGCACGGCGGTGCTGAGGCCGTCGGCGGCCGCCGGCACGTCGAGCGTCGTGGCCTCTCCGGTCCAGCTGCCGAGCTTTTTCAGCGCATGCACGACATTGCCGTGCGGCAAGGTGCGGCCGGTGTTCTCGCCGCGCGCCACGGGCACCTCGACGACGCCCCTGGCATAGCGCACCAGCCAGATGTCGGCCTTGCCGCCCGGCACGCTCCCCGCGCCGATGCTGGCCTTGCCGCCATCGAGCGACAGCGACGGTCCCTTGATGCGGCCGCTCGCCGCAATCAGCCGCTCGATCTCGCCGGGCGCGGCGCCGACCGCGTCGGCATGGCCGTTGACCACCACCTGCGGCGTGAACGGCCCGTCACGGCCGAGCGGCGGCTCGTAGCTCACCTGGCGCTGCGTGAACTCCTGCCGGCCGAAAATGTCCTTCCAGCCGAGATAGTCCCAGTAGGTGACATTGAAGGACAGCGCCAGCACGCCGGGCTGGTCCTTGACCTTGATCAAATTGGCATTGGCCGGCGGGCAGGACGAACAGCCCTGGCTGGTGAACAGCTCGATAACGGTAAGCGGCTGCGCCGCGGCCGCGCCGACCGACGCCGCGAGCGCAAGCGCGCCCAGGCTGGACACTGCGAGGAACCTGCTGCGTTTGGCTTGCGACATGGGATTGCTCCGTGGGCGACGGCGCCGCGATGCGCCGCTCATGCCCCCACTTCGCCGCCAATTATCGCTTCGTTACAGCGCTCACCGGTTTGTGATGAAGGTTGGTCGGGCTCCAAGAGGCCGGAGATTGGCAAAGGCCGTCGCGACAGCCGATCTCCCCCACGAGGGGGGAGATCGGCAGCTTCGCCTCTATTGCGTCAGCACCATTTGCGAGGGGCGCTGGTTGAAGTCGCATTTGCCCATCACGGTGTAGAAGAAGTCGGCGTTGACGACGGGCGCCGGCACGGCCGAGCCGCCGTCTTCCCAGGCCTGGTAGCCTGTCTGGCCGCACGGCACGGCGGTGAAGATATCGACGGTCTGGCCCGTGGCGATTTCGGGCATGTCGGTCGGGCTGGTGCCGATATAGAGCCGGTTCGAGGTGTTCGGGTCGTTCGACCTGAGCGTGGTCGGCTGGGCCGGTTTGGCCGTCGCGGCGGAAGGCACGTCCATCTCGAGATAGAGCTGGTCCATCTGGCTGACGTCGATGACCGCGCCGGTGCTGTTGGCCGGCGTGGTGGTGCAGACGGTCTGCCGCATGACGCCGTTGCCGTCGGTGCTGGTGATGGCGCCGGAGGGCGTGTTGTTGAAATTGGCGACCGTCGTGGTGTTGCACACCTGCTGCTGCACCTGGGTAAGCGTGGTGCCGCTGACGGTGGAGACAGTGGTGGTGCCATAGCCCTTTGGATCGCCGCCCTTGTTGTAGACATAGCTGATCTGCATCAGCTTCTGCTTCGTGGTCGAGCCGAATCGCGTGCCGTAGAGATACATCGTCTTGTCCCACCAGCCCGACGCCTTCTCGATCTTGAAGGTGGTCTGCACCAGGGCCGCCGCCTTGTTGACCGCCGAGGTGACGCCGACCGGCACGGTGTTGATCCTGGCGATCTGCATGAAGTCGGTCGGCATGGCGAAGCTCGCCGAGGCCTGCGCCGTGGCGGTGCCGTTGGCCGCGATGGTGAAGCTCACCAGCGTGGCGGTGCCTTGCCCGCCATTGGCGGCAAAGGTGTCCTGTAGCATCTGCTGGCGGGCCGCCAGCGCCGTCGTCTTCGGCAGCGTGGTGATGGCCAGCGTCGCCGCGTCGAGCGCCTGCTGCATGTTGGAGCGGGTCTGGACCGCCGATGTATAGTCGACCGAGAGGCCGACCACGGTGACCAGCGGCACCAGGCTGATGAAGAACAGCGGCATCATCGAGCCGCCGCGAGAGCGGGCGAACCTTCCTGCAAGCCCCGGCATTTTTTCTTACCCCAAAAAACGGTTACCTGCGGGGGAACTAACATGCGCCGGCAAACCGGGGTCTAAGAGGATCGTTCAAAGTTTAAGCATCCGGCCGCGCCCGCCCGCTGTTTCGGGCTTTTCCGCGCGGCTCACCGCTTTGTGATGACAGGGCGGCCCTTGCGCCGCAAGCCTTGCCGCAGCAAGCCGCCCCTGCTAAAGCGCGCGGCATGAGCACGCCCCTCGACCATATCAGGAATTTCTCCATCGTCGCGCATATCGACCATGGCAAATCCACCCTCGCCGACCGCCTGATCCAGCTGACCGGCGGGCTGGAGCTGCGCGACATGAAGGAGCAGGTGCTGGACTCGATGGACATCGAGCGCGAGCGCGGCATCACCATCAAGGCGCAGACGGTGCGGCTGAAATACCGCGCCAACAATGGCGAGGACTATATCCTCAACCTCATCGACACGCCCGGCCATGTCGACTTCGCCTATGAAGTGTCGCGCTCGCTCGCCGCCTGCGAGGGCTCGCTGCTGGTGGTCGACGCCTCTCAGGGCGTCGAAGCGCAGACGCTGGCCAATGTCTACCAGGCCATCGACAACAACCATGAGATCGTCGTGGTGCTGAACAAGGTCGACCTGCCGGCCGCCGAGCCCGAGCGCATCCGCGAGCAGGTCGAGGAGGTGATCGGCATCGACGCCTCCAACGCCGTGCTGATCTCGGCCAAGACCGGGCTCGGCATTCCCGATGTGCTGGAGGCCATCGTCCACCAATTGCCGCCGCCGCGCGAGGGCGACGCGACCGCTCCCTTGAAGGCGATGCTGGTCGACAGCTGGTACGACGCCTATCTCGGCGTCATCGTTTTGGTGCGCGTCATCGACGGCGTGCTGAAAAAGGGCCAGACCATCCGCATGATGGGCACCGGCGCCAAATACCTGGTCGAGCGCACCGGCGTGTTCACGCCCGCCCGCATCAATGTCGAGGAGCTCGGCCCCGGCGAGTTCGGCTTCTTCACCGGCTCGATCAAGGAAGTGGCCGACACCCGCGTCGGCGACACCATCACCGAGGACAAGCGCCAGACCGCGCATGCGCTGCCCGGCTTCAAGCCGGCGCAGCCGGTGGTGTTCTGCGGCCTGTTCCCGGTCGACGCCGCCGATTTCGAGGATCTGCGCGCCGCCGTCGGCAAGCTGCGTCTCAACGACGCCTCCTTCTCCTATGAAATGGAAACCAGTGCCGCGCTCGGCTTCGGCTATCGCTGCGGCTTCCTTGGCTTGCTGCATCTGGAAATCATCCAGGAGCGGCTGGAGCGCGAGTTCAACCTCGACCTGATCGCCACCGCGCCATCGGTCGTCTACCGGCTGCTGCTCAATGACGGCTCGGTCAAGGAACTGCACAACCCGGCCGACATGCCCGACGTGGTGAAGATCTCGGCCATCGAGGAGCCGTGGATCCGCGCCACCATCCTGACCCCCGACGACTATCTCGGCGGCATATTGAAACTCTGCCAGGACCGGCGCGGCATCCAGGCCGACCTCTCCTATGTCGGCAAGCGCGCCATGCTGACCTACGACCTGCCGCTCAACGAAGTCGTCTTCGATTTCTACGACCGGCTGAAATCGATTTCCAAGGGCTACGCCTCGTTCGACTATCACCTCACCGACTACCGCGAAGGCGACCTGGTGAAGATGTCGATCCTGGTCAACGAGGAGCCGGTCGACGCGCTCTCCATGCTGGTCCACCGCACCGCGGCGGAAAAGCGCGGCCGCCAGATGTGCGAGAAGCTGAAGGAGCTGATCCCGCACCATCTGTTCAAGATCCCGATCCAGGCCGCGATCGGCGGCAAGGTCATTGCGCGGGAAACCATCTCGGCCCTGCGTAAGGACGTGACCGCGAAGTGCTACGGCGGCGACGTGAGCCGCAAGCGCAAGCTCTTGGACAAGCAGAAAGAAGGCAAGAAGCGGATGCGCCAGTTCGGGAAGGTGGACATTCCGCAGGAGGCGTTTATCCAGGCGCTGAAGATGGGGGATTGAGGGGGCCTTTATTTCGTTAAACTAGCAAGTATGCCCTCTATTGACCACTTCTCCTCTTGGCCAACACGATTGGCATTTATAAATCTTTCTACAGGTGTAAGTGCACTCAAATCGCCCACTATCGCACTAAATTCACGCCAAAGCTGCCTCATCGAATCGAACGAGCAAATATGCATCAAATCTGATGGGCTTGCTTTTTCTGAGATAGCTGTAGCTTGAGTGTATATTAGCAGGCCTACCAGTTCATAGTTGGGGAATTCTTGTCTAATCCACTCAACGTGATTATGGCTTTGACCGATATCTTTTTTTGAGATCTCGGAAGAGTCCTGCTTGTCGCTCTTAAGCTCTATTCCGATAATCTTCTTCGCTCGATGGTCGATCCATATGCCGTCGGGCCCGACGCCGTGATCAGTGCATGGGCGCCGCGCATCAAAGCCCAAAGCGCTACCGAATTCCCTTATTCCTTCTTCTGCCTTTTTGTGATCTTCCTGTTGAAAGGCCATCGCAACCGTCTCTGCGACCTTCCCAATCCGCTTTACCAACATAGGCCTGTCAAGCGCCAGGAATTGACGGAGCCCCTCTTCCAAAAATGTCGTTTCATCCTGTAGACCCGACTCAAGTCCTTCTGGTTTAGGTCTGCGCGGAAGTGGCAATCGGCCTCCAAGTTTTTTCCGGGCCTCATCAAACCAGTCGTACATCGCGTCGTCTTCACCAATAGCGAGGTGAGCGATACCAACCCAGAGAGAATACCAACCGTGCAACCTCGGATTTATCTGCGAAATATCCGAAAAATCTCCTCTGAACTCATCGATGGCTCCGCTGAAATCGCTTTGCCAGAGTTTTAGTATAAACCTTGACTCCTTCTTAGCGTAAATATCATCTAATTTATTTTCCCTCTCCCGGTCAGCTATCTTTTTATCATCAAGATTTTGGTTATCTATATGAGCCGCGTAAAAGGAAATCCAATTCTCGTCCCTATTTATAATTTGGTCAATAAAAGCATCAACCTTTTCTGATTGTATGTCTTTAATCTGCTCGTTGAAAGACTCCGAAAGCCGAATCTGTTCCTGCAATATTCTAGGGAAGCTCGAAATATTCCGGGTGTTTCGTATCCAGTTCTCAACTTCCCGGTTGGGAATAATATAAAGCCCAAAATCATTCTTGCCGCGATTTATGCGCCCAAAGAGCTGGGTGATCCGGCTGGCTACCGTGGAAAGAAACGCCCTATCTAGGCGCAGCGTGTCGAACGAGTAGCGCTCAAGCTGGGTAATGCCGACGGGTAACCCATCTACCACCATTATTCTGCATTGATCATCCGGGAGGTCGATGCCGTCATAGCGCCCCACGAGAATGAAAGCGCCACTGTCTGCCGCACGGAATGCATTTAGCCTAGCACTAAAATCGGCGTCATTGGACGGTTGATCCACCACTGTCCGCCAAGACAATGCCCTCTTGTCGCTTGGGACGGCGATCAGAACTTTGTGACGTTGACTAAGTTTTCGCACGTTGCCCGTGTCGTTCGTGAACTTGGATACCGAACTGCCAAAAAGAAGAACTCGTTCGCCCCGGCCGGCGTCCACGGGCGGTTCAATGGGAATTGACGACCGGCCAAATGCTCGAATGACATCAGCTTTCGATTGAATCGTCGCCGATAGAAAAACTTTCGGCGCCGCGTTGTCTTCAAGAATATTCATGTGAAGAGATGGGAGAAATGGCGGCGTTATCTCGATACGATCTCTCGAGATAGTGATTGCGCAAAGCCCTATCCGCCCCCTTAGATAGTCAAGCGATAGTACGTTTGACGTATCATTGTCCGATATATTATTCTTCAGTATCTCCTGAAGCCGACCGGAATGCTTGAAGACCCCAACCGGAGGCGCCAAAGCAATTCCCCCGCTAGACTCATTAACCGCTTGATCGAAGTTATGAGCAATATTCAATTCGTCAAAAATTGTGCGAATCTCTGCTGCCAAGGAATGAAATAGTTCTGGACTGTAGGTCTTGTTTGCGACTATCGTGAATGCCTCTCGGACAAGCCGTTCCCCCACATGTGCGTCATCAAATATGATTGCACCAGGAGCCTTTGCGCCCTTGAACTTTGTCCGCGCTGGCAATAACGCCTGGTATGTCGTCACGCAAAATGACTTGCCCTGTTCAAACTTGTCGTCCGAAAACGCGCCTCCATAATATGTTGTTGGATTTATTCCAACAGAATTTGCCTCTTTTAACGTTTGCTTGATTAGGTCAATAGTTGGGCAGGCATATAGTACGTTCTGATATCCACGGTTAACGTAACTTTGAGCTATCAACACGCCGACCAGCGTCTTTCCTGCACCCGTGTACATTGAGATAATGGTATTTTTGTCGTAATGCTTAGCCCATTCATCAAGGGCGAGGGCTTGGCCTTGCCAAAGCTCCTTTATCGAGGATTTCCCAGAGGGCCGTCGGCTAAATATTTCCTTTGGATCGTGAGGCTTGTCGCCAGCCCCCGGCTTCTTCAGACCCCCAAAGTCAAACGTTTCAACCATATCACCCTCCCAAGCACTAAGTGATAGCCTTACACGAGTTTTCCTTGCAGTATAGTGTATTGTTTTTCGGGGCGACGTTCGAGCGGACTAGCTCATGCTGCCTTTGTCGAACTCTTTGACGCCTACGTCGTCAACTGCTTCGTATTTGTTTCCTTCGACGTTCGGGGCGCACTCGTGGTCGCCACCGCCCAGATAGGGATGAAACATCAGCGGCTTGGCAGTGCCTGCGTAGCCGTCGCAGGCTCCTGACTTCCTGGCCGACGAGACTTTGTTGATGGCCGGCAATGCGGCGGGGCTGGAGGCCAGCTTGCGCTCGGCGGCATCTCGCTTTGGGCGGCAGCGTTTGTCATGCTTAGCGAGCCCAGCACTTTTGCGCTCTGGATTCGGCTCACCGCGCGCGCGGGGGCGCTTCAATTTCAGGCGTTGGCGCTGCCCCTCATCTGGCTGCCGCCATCTTCTCCCCGTAAACGGGGCGAAGGACGCTATCATCGCCGCTTTCGCCAATCGCCAGCGCTGCAGAAAGAGCGCCGGCGTCGCGGCCAGCTTTCCTTCTCCCCTTGTGGGGCCCGAAGGGCGGGCGAGGCCCGTGACTCGCCCGGGGCGGTGGATCGGCGCGCAGCGCCGAGACGGTTGAGGGTGTTCCAGCGGAGTGAGGTGATGGTGAATCTGCTTTGATTCGGCGGTTGTCGACGCCCGCGCCGAGCTGGAGCACCCCTCATCCGACCTCGCTTCGCGAGGCCACCGCCCTGGGGCGAGCCACGGGTCTCGCCCGTCCTTCGGACCCCGCTTTCGCGGGGCGAGGAAATCAGGTCGGCGCTGGCCTCACCCTTCCAGCCACACCTTCTCGAAATGCTGCTCCAGCGCCTGGTGCTGCTCGCAGCCTTCGACGCCCTTGCGATAGGTCCGGTAGACCGAGCGCCAGTAGGGTTGGATGATGATGCCGCTGTCTCGCAAATTCTTCTCGATGCCGGCCATGATCTCCTTGCGCTGGGCGGCGTCGGGGGTGGCGAGCGCCTTGTCGAGCAGCTCGTCAAACTCCTTCGAGGCGTAGGCGCTTTCGTTCCAGGCGGCGCCGGATTTGTAGGCCAGCGCCAGCACCTGGACGCCGAGCGGGCGGCCCAGCCATTCGGTGCAGGAGAAGGGATATTTGCTCCAGTCGTTCCAGAAGGTGGCGGCGGGCAGCACGGTGCGCTTGATCTTGAGGTCGGCCTCGCGCATCTGCGCGGCGATCGCGTCGCCGGTGCTCTTTTGCCATTCGACGTCGACCGAGATGAGGTCGTATTCATGGTCCGCCTTGCCGGACTCGGCCAGCAGCTTCTTGGCCGCCTCGACGTCGCGCTTGGCCGGGCCGATATCGGCATATTCGGGGTGCATGGGGCCGACATGGTGGTTGTCGGCGGGCTTGCCCCTGCCGCCAAGGCCGAGCGCCAGCACGGCGGAGTTGTCGACGGCGAGCTGGGCGGCGCGGCGCACCTTCACGTTGTCATAGGGCGCGTTGGCGACATTGAAGCGGGCGACGATGGTGGAGCCGGTGGCGATCTCGGAATTCTTCAGGCCCATCTGCTCGGTCTGCGAGACGGCATCGGAGGCGGTCTCGTGGTCGGTGTCGATCTCGCCGGATTCGAACGCCGACAGCATGGCGTTGGGGTCGGAGCCGTAGTCGATCCACTGGATCCCATCCAGGTAGAATTCGCCCTTCCACCAGGGCTTGTCCTTGCGCTTTACCTCGGCTCCCGTCTCGGCGTCCCACTTCACCAGCTCGCAGGGGCCGGTGGTGATCGAAAGCGCCTTCAGCGGATCGCCGTCGCCCTCATAGGAGCGGTGCATGATCAGCGCGGGATAGTCGGCCATGCCGGCGATCAGGGAAATGTCGGGCTTGGGCAGGTTGAGCTTGATCGTGTAGTCGTCGACCTTCTCGATGCCGCCATCGACCACCTTCTTGGTGTCGGCATTGACCAGCGCGCCCATGCGCGCGGCGACCGAATTGCCGGCAACGCCGGCCTCGCACCAGCGGGTGAGGTTGTGGACGACATCCTCGGCGTTGAAGGCATCGCCGTTCGACCAGGTGATGCCCTTGCGCACATGCAGCGTGAGCGTCTTGGCGTCGTCGCTCATCTCCCATTTTTCGAGCAGCCAGGGCTCGAACGAGAAGTCGGTGTTCCAGCGCACCAGATATTCGTTGCAGTGGCGGGCGACGTTGGACATTTCGACGCCGTCGAAGGTGCGCGGATCCTTGAAACCCTTGACGTTCATGGCGACGCGCAGCACGCCGCCCTTCTTGGGCTCCGCCGCGCGGGCGGGCGTGGGCGCCAGCCCGCCCAGGGCAAAAGCGCCGGCGGCGCTGACGCCGAGCCCGGCCATGAGCGCCAGATATTCGCGCCGGTTGATGGCGCCGCTCCTGAAATCCTCGGCGACGGGTTTGGCTTTCGGGTGCAGTTTCCTGCCGGTCAGCATGAATTTCATCGTCGTTCCCTCTTGTTGGGCGCCCGGCCGGCCGCGTGCGCGGGGGCGGATGCGGCTCGCCGGACGCCATTGCCTGAGGGATGATAGGGCGAGCTTACGCAGCGGAGTGTTCTGGAATCCGCAAGACTTGTGCGCTGCTCCGCAGGAGGTTCGCATGAAGGGGGCCCGCGAAGGCCTTCACCTTCGTCATCCACGGGTCTGCGCGGCGTCGCTGCGCTCCTTGCTTCGCCCGTGGATGACGAGGTCACCCCCAGATCATCAGCGCGGCCAGCCCGACGATGCCGACCACCAGCCGCCACCAGCCGAACAGCGCATAGCCTTTGCGCGAGACGTAATCGAGCAGCAGGCGCACCACCAGCAGCGCGGTGACGAAGGCGGCGACGAAGCCGACGGCGATGATCGGCAGGTCGGCCGACGTCAGCACGTTGCGGTTCTTGAACAGGTCGAAGGCGAAGGCGCCGACCATGGTGGGGATGGCGAGGAAGAAGGAAAATTCCGCCGCCGCCCGCTTGTCGACGCCAAGCAGCAGCGCGCCGACGATGGTCGATCCCGAGCGCGAGGTGCCGGGGATCAGCGACAGGCACTGGAACAGCCCGATCTGCAAATAGAGCCGCGTCGGGAAGCGTTCGACGTCGCGGTACATCGGCTTGAGCTTCATGCGGTCGACGGCGAGCAGCACCACGCCGCCGATGATCAGCATGATGCAGATCAGCCGCGGCGATTCGAATAGGATGGTTTTGATGAAATCATGCGCCAGCGCGCCGATGACGGCCGCCGGCAGGAAGGCGATGAGGATGCCGATGACGAAATGCCGCGTCAGCCGGTCATGCGGCAGGTCGAGCAGCATCTGCCACAAGCGCCGGAAATAGACGCTCAGAATGGCCAAGATGGCGCCGAGCTGGATCAGGATCTCGAAGGCCTTGCCGGTCGAGTGGAAGCCGAGAAAGTGGCCGGCGAGCAGGATATGGCCGGTCGAGGACACCGGAATGAACTCGGTCAATCCCTCCAGCAGACCGAGCAGCAGGGCTTCGACGATTGTCTGGCTTTCCATTGGCTACCTCGGCATTCGCTGGATGGGCTGACAGGGCTTGCTTGTCATGGCGCCGAACTCCCCCTATAGGTCGCAACACCCTGACGGCCCGCTTACCGGGCGGCCAAGACTTACCGGTGCGCCGGGCGATTCGCCAGTGTGGCAATCCGGAATTCGCCACACCCGGGAGGAGCGCGATGCGCGAATTCCGGATTCTGAGCCACACTGCCAACTTCAAGTTCTGGTGTGGTTTGAATTTGAAGTTCCTGAACGCGGATGCCGTTGAGGGGACAGGAACTTCAAATCCAAACCACCAGTGCGCTTTATCATCGCGGAACCATGCTGACGCTTTTCCATCATCCCATGTTCGCCTCCTGCCGGTTCGTGCGCCTCGCTTTCGGCGAGTATGGCGAGGAGCTGGCGCTGATCGAGGAGAAGCCGTGGACGCGGCGCAAGGAGTTCTTGGCGCTGAACCCGGCCGGCACGCTGCCGATCCTTTTGGCCGAGGGCGATGTGCCGATCGTCGGCGCCACGGTCATCTCGGAATATCTCGACGAGACGCGCGGCGTCCTGAAGCGCGACAAGCGCCTGTTCGCCGAGGACCCGATGCAGCGCGCCGAGATCCGCCGGCTGACCGACTGGTATCTCCACAAGGCCGAGAGCGAAGTCACCCGGCATCTGGTGCGCGAGCGCGTGCTGAAGCCGGTCATGCCGGAAACCGCGGGTGGCGGCTCGCCCGATTCGGCCGCCATCCGCGCGGCGCGGGCCAACATCCGCCAGCACATGAAATACACCAACTGGCTGGCCGGCACCCGCCACTGGCTGGCCGGATCGAGGGTCACCTATGCCGACCTCGCCGCCGCCGCTACCCTTTCGGTGCTCGACTATCTCGGCGAGATCGACTGGCGCGAGCACACTGCCGCGCGCGAATGGTACACGCGGGTGAAGTCGCGGCCTTCGTTCCGGCCGCTGTTGACCGACCGGGTGCGCGGCCTGTCGCCGGTGTCGCATTATGCGGACCTCGACTTCTGACGCCGCAAAACTGCGCGCGCTGATCGACGCGCAGGCGCGGCGCGCCGGTTTCGAGGCGGTCGCCGTCACCACCCCCGATGCGATCCCGCTGGCGCCGGCCCGGCTCGCCGCCTTTGTCGCGGACGGGTTCCATGGCTCCATGGGCTGGATCGCCGAGACGCTGCAACGCCGCAGCGAGCCGTCAAGCCTGTGGCCGCAGGTGCGTTCGATCGTCGTGCTGGCGATGAATTACGGGCCGGACCACGATCCCCGCGACCTGTTGGCCAGGCGCGACCGGGGCGCGATCTCGGTCTACGCGCAAAACCGCGACTATCACGAGGTGATGAAGGGCCGGCTGAAGGAAATCGCCGGCAAGATCGTGGCGCGGGCGGGAGGCGACGTCAAAGTCTTCGTCGATACGGCGCCCGTCATGGAAAAGCCGCTGGCCGAGGCCGCCGGGCTCGGCTGGCAAGGCAAGCACACCAATCTGGTCAGCCGGCAGCATGGTTCCTGGCTGTTCCTCGGCACCATCTTCACGACGGCCGAACTGGTTCCAGACCTGCCGGAGGAGGACCATTGCGGCTCCTGCCGCGCCTGCCTCGACGCCTGCCCGACCGATGCCTTCCCGGCGCCCTACCGGCTCGATGCGCGGCGCTGCATCTCCTATCTCACCATCGAGAACAAGGACCCGATCCCGCATGAATTCCGCGAGGCGATCGGCAACCGCATCTATGGCTGCGACGACTGTCTCGCCGCCTGCCCATGGAACAAGTTCGCCAAGGTGGCGTCCGAGGCCAAGCTCGCCGCGCGCGACGATCTACGCGAGCCGGCGCTGGCCGATCTTCTGCGGCTGGACGACGCGGCGTTTCGCGCCTTCTTTTCCGGCTCGCCGGTCAAGCGCATCGGCCGCGACCGCTTTGTCCGCAACGTGCTGATCGCTGCCGGCAATTCCGGCGATGCAGCGCTTGCCGGCGCGGTGCGCGCCTTGCTCGCCGACGCCTCGCCGCTGGTGCGGGGCGCGGCAATATGGGCGCTGGCGCGGCTGGTGCCCGAGGCCGAATATGCCGAACGCGCCGCGACCGGCCTGAAAACCGAGAGCGACGCGGCCGTGCGCGTGGAATGGGCGCGGCCAGTTCCAGCCAGGGCGCCTGCATGAGTGGAAAGCGGATATTCATCTTCGGCGCCGGTTATTCGGGCAAGGCTTTTGCGCGCGCCAACAGGGAGTCCGCCACGACGGTCGGCGGCACGACGCGCTCCGCGGAAAAATTCGAGGCGCTCCGCCAGGCCGGCATCGCGCCGCTGCTGTTCGATGGCGCGCTGACCGGCGAAATCGGCGACGCGCTGGCGACAACAACCCATCTCGTGATCTCGATCGCGCCCGAGGAGGCCGGCGATCCCGTGCTGAATGCCGCCCGCGAGGCGATCGTGCGGATGCCCGCGCTCGAATGGATCGGCTATCTCTCCACCGTCGGCGTTTATGGCGACCATGGCGGCGCCTGGGTCGACGAGACGACGCAATGCCGGCCGGTGTCGAAACGCTCGGCGATGCGGGTGGCGGCCGAGCAGGACTGGCTGCGGCTTGGCCGCGAGATCGGCCGGCCGGTGGCGGTGTTGCGGCTCTCCGGCATCTACGGCCCCGGCCGTAACGCCTTGGTCAATCTGGAAAACGGCACCGCGCGGCGGCTGGTCAAGCCCGGCCAGGTGTTCAACCGCATCCACTGCGACGATATAGCCGGCGCGCTGTGGCATCTCGTCGGGGGCAACACAGCCGGCATCTTCAACGTCACCGACGATGAGCCGGCGCCGCCGCAGGACGTGGTGGCCTATGCCGCCGCGCTGATGGGCATCACACCGCCGCCTGAAATTCCCTTCGAGGCCGCCCAACTTTCGCCCATGGCGCGGTCCTTCTATGGCGAGAACAAGCGCGTCGCCAACGCGGCGCTCAAGGCGGCGGGCTACCGGTTCCGCTTCCCGGATTACCGCGCCGCCTTCGACCACATGTGGGCAAGCGGCGACTGGCGCGACGGCGCGCCGCGCAGCCCGATGAAACGCTGACGCATTCCGTGACACGGTTTCGGGCCGGAATGCGTCGGAAAAGAAAACAGGGCGGTTGACCGGTTTGTGAAAAACGGAACCGCTCCGGCGATCGAAGCAACGTCCATTGCGTGCTATGATTCGGGCTTGGGTTTGCGGCGGGGGTTCATGGAGACAGCGATGCGGCTCGGCAAGCGTTCACAGCTGGCGGCGGCTTTTGGCCTGCTCGCCCTCACAAGTCTCGCGGTGCGGCCGGCAATGGCCGAGGAACGGGCAAAGGACCTGTTCGGCGCGATGAAACTGCCGGCGGCGGCCGCGCCGCAATCCTTCGGCTTCTACTCCAAGGGCTGCTTTGCCGGCGGCGTCGCCATCCCCATGGACGGCCCGACCTGGCAGGTGATGCGGCCGTCGCGCAATCGCCGCTGGGGCCATCCGGCGATGATCGCGCTGGTCGAGAAACTGTCGCGCGATGCCGTCGCCGACGGCTGGCCGGGCCTTTTGATCGGCGACATCGCGCAGCCGCGCGGCGGCCCGATGCTGACGGGCCATGCCTCGCACCAGATCGGGCTCGATGCCGACATCTGGCTGACGCCGATGCCCAGCCGGCCGTTGTCGATGGCGCGGCGCGAGACGATGAGCGCGACCTTGATGGTCGACGAAAAGACGCATCTGGTGAAGGACGCGCTGTGGACGTCGGCGCATACGCGGCTTTTGAAGCGCGCGGCGAGCTATCCCGAGGTCGAGCGCATCCTGGTCAATCCCGGCATCAAGAAGAAACTCTGCGACACCGTCAGGGGCGACCGCTCCTGGTTGCGCAAGATCAGGCCGTTCTGGGGCCACGACTATCACTTCCACATGCGCATCGGCTGCCAGCCGGGCTCGCCCAACTGCAAGGCACAGGAAGCGACCCCGGCCGACGACGGCTGCGGCAAGCCGCTGGCCTGGTGGTTCACGCAGGAGCCTTGGCGGCCCAACAAGAACCCGGATGCGCCCAAGGCGCGCGACCTGATGACCATGGCGAACCTGCCGAGAGAATGCCGCGCCGTGCTCGACGCGCCCGGGCCGGCCTCGGTCGAGGCAGCCACCTACCATAGCGGCGCCGTGCCGGTCGCGGTCGCCGCGCCCGAACCCGAGGCGCCGTCGCTGCCCGCGACCGCGGCCAGCGGCACGGCCGGCCTGCCGGGCATGGTGAACGCCTTCACCGCGACGCCCGAGATCGGCGTACCGGTGCCGCGGCCACGGCCGGGAAACTGACCGCGTCAGTTGACGCCCCGGCGCTTCGCCGCCGTTCATTCGTTACCCCGCGAGCAGGAGGGCCGGCATTGCAAACGCAGGATATAGGCCTTCGCCGCGTCGTCCGGTGGGTGGCCCTTCTGAACCTGGGCTACTTCATCGTCGAGTTCGCCGTGGCATCCGCGATCGGCTCCGTGTCGCTGTTCGCGGACAGTGTCGATTTCCTGGAAGATGCCTCGCTCAATTTGCTTATTCTCGTTGCCCTGGGCTGGGGCGCACGCAGCCGCGCAAGGGTCGGCATGGCTCTGGCGGCGATTCTTCTGGTGCCTGCGTTGGCGACGCTCTGGACGGCTTGGGCCAAGTTCAACCTGCCGGTCGCGCCGTCGCCGCTGCCGCTGTCGCTTGCGGGCGCCGGGGCCTTGGCCGTGAACCTGTCCTGCGCATTCATGCTGGCGCGCTTTCGCCATCACGGCGGCAGCCTGACAAAGGCCGCGTTCCTCTCCGCGCGGAACGACGCCTTTGCCAACGTCGCCATAATCGCCGCGGGCCTTCTCACCGCGGTGATCTGGCATTCTGCGTGGCCCGACCTGATTGTCGGCCTGGGAATTGCCGCCATGAACGCCGATGCGGCCCGCGAGGTCTGGTCCGCTGCCCGCGAGGAGCACAAGGCGGCAGTCTAGTCGCGGCCGTTCGACCTCATAAATCGGTCGTGCGCACCATCGGTTTCGAAAACCGTTTCCCTTTTCAAACTCATGCGCTAGTCAACGGGAGAACGGCAATGGGCCGTCGGGCGCCGGGGACGGACGACAAAGCATGCCAAACACAGGCGACGACGACACGGCGCTGCGGTTCCCGATCCTGATCGGCGACATCGGCGGCACCAATGCGCGCTTCTCGGTCGTGCTCGACGCCAATTCGGAAGCCGGCGAGCCGGCGATCGTCCAGACCGCCAGCTACAACACAATCGACGAGGCGATCCAGGCGGCGGTGCTCGACCGCTCCTCGGTCCGCCCCAATTCAGCGGTGCTGGCGGTGGCCGGCCCGGTCGACGGCGACGAGATCGAGCTCACCAATTGCCCGTGGATCGTCAAGCCCCGGCAGATGTTCGCCAGCCTCGGCCTCAGCGACATCGTCGTGCTCAACGATTTCGAGGCGCAGGCGCTGGCCGTCGTGGCGCTCGGCGAAGAGCACATGGAAAAGATCGGCGGCGGCGCGCCGGAGCCCAATGCAGGCCGCGTGGTGCTCGGTCCCGGAACCGGGCTCGGCGTCGCCGGGCTGGTGCACGCGCTGCGCCACTGGATCCCGGTGCCCGGCGAGGGCGGCCACATGGACATCGGCCCGCGTTCTAGCAGGGATTTCGAGGTCTTCCCGCATATCGAGAAGATCGAGGGCCGCATTTCGGGCGAGCAGATCCTGTGCGGACGCGGCCTGGTCAACGTCTACCGGGCGGTGGCCAAGGCGGACGGCAAGCCGTCGCCCTTCACCACGCCGGCCGAGATCACCGCAGCGGCACTTGCCAGGGCCGATCCGGTTGCGCAGGAAGCGCTGGAGATATTCGTCACCTGCCTTGGGCGCACCGCCGGCGATCTCGCCTTGGTGTTCATGAGCCGCGGCGGTGTGTTTCTCACCGGCGGCATCGCGCAGAAGATCGTGCCGGCGCTGAAACAGGGCAATTTCCGCGCCGCCTTCGAGGACAAGGCCCCGCACAGCGAATTGATGCGCACCATGCCCGTCTATGTCATCACCCATCCGCTGGCGGCCCTTCTGGGCCTCGCCGCCTACGCCAGGAACCCTTCGCTGTTCGGCGTGCAGACCGCGGGCCGCCGCTGGCAGGCCTAGGCTGGGCCGCATGACGGACCAGGCGTCCGTCCGGTCCCCGCGACGAAGTTAATCAGCCGCAGGCATAGGCAAGCCGGCCGCTTGGCGCTAAGAGGGGCGCCAGAAGGGATGCTGTGTGCAGCCCGGTCTTGCCAAGCGGAAACCACGAAGCGCTGCCGATTTGACACTCCAAGCTCCACATAAGCAGAAAGCCACTCCCGGCGAGGTCTGGGCGGTGCTGCGCCGTATCATCGCCGAGAATGGCCGCGACTACCTTTGGTCCTACATCTTTGCCGGCGCCTGCCTGCTGGCGGTATCCGCCACGACCGCTTTCACCGCCTGGATCATGAGCCCTGTCGTCAACCAGATCTTCTACGAGCGGCGCGGCGATCTGATCGTGTGGATTTGCGCCGGCGTCATGGGCGCCTTTCTCGTGCGCGGTTTCGCCGGCTACGGCCAGGCGGTGACGCTGGCGACCGTCGGCAACAATCTGGTTGCGCGCTACCAGCGCCGCATCTTCGATCACCTGATGAAGCTCGGCGTCGGTTTCTTCAACGACACGAGATCGGGCCGGCTGGCGGCGCAGGTCAACGAGAACGTCAACGGCATTCGCGACCTGCTGTCGATGACGCTGACGTCGATCGCGCGCGACGGGGTGACGCTGTTCGGGCTGCTCGGCGTCATGATCTACCAGGATCCGGTCCTGTCGCTCAGCTCGCTGGTGATCGGGCCGCCGCTCATCTACACCGTTGTCTATCTGATGCGCCGGGTGCGCCGCATCACCCGCGAATCGGTGCAGATCAACTCGCGGCTGATCGGCGCCATGCAGGAAGCCACGCAAGGCATCGCCATCGTCAAGGCCTTCACCATGGAGGACGAGCTGTCGCGGCGCATCGGCCAGCTCGCCAACAGCGCCGAGCACCGCGGCAACAAGATCGCCCGGGTTTCGGAGCGGCTGTCGCCGATTTCCGACATGCTGGCCGGTCTCGCCGTCACCGGCGTCATCGCCTACTCCGGCTATCGTGCGCTCGTCCTCGGGCAGCCGCCGGGCGCCGTCTTCTCCTTCATCACCGCGCTGATGCTGGCCTACGACCCGGCAAGGCGGCTGGCGCGCATGCAGGTCGGCATGGAGCGCGCTTTGGTCAATGCGCGCATGATCTACGAAATCCTCGATCTCGAGCCGCAGCAGGGCGATGCGCCGGGAGCCGCCGAGGCCAATTTCACCACGGGCGAAGTGCGGTTCGACAATGTGAGCTTCCGCTATGTCGAGGAGGCACCGGTCCTGCAGGACCTCAGTTTCGTCGCCGCCGCCGGCAAGATGACGGCCATCGTCGGCGCCTCCGGCGCCGGCAAGACGACGCTGGTGGCGCTGCTGCAGCGTTTCTACGACGTCGAGTCGGGCACGATCGAGATCGACGGCCAGGACATTTCCAAGATCACCAAGCAATCGCTGCGCAGCTCCATCGCCTATGTTTCGCAGCAGCCCTATCTGTTCGAAGGCACCATCCGCGACAACATCCGCTATGGCCGGCTCTCCGCCACCGACGCCGAGATCGAGCAGGCCGCGCGACTGGCCCAGGCCGACGGCTTCATCCGCCAGCAGCCGCTCGGCTACGACACGCCCGTCGGCGAAAACGGCGCGTCGCTGTCGGGTGGCCAGCGCCAGCGTGTGTCGATCGCCCGCGCCATCGTCCGCCAGGCGCCGATCCTGCTGCTCGACGAGGCGACCTCGGCGCTCGACAATGAGGCGGAAGCCAAGGTCCAGGAAGCGCTGACCCACGTCATGGAGGGGCGCACCACCATCGTCATCGCCCACCGGCTGTCGACGGTGGTCAATGCCGACCACATCATCGTGCTGGAACAGGGTCATCTGGTCGAACAGGGCACCCATGCCTCGCTGATGGCCGACCCGCACAGCGTCTATTCCCGCTTCCACCGGGTGCAGGGCAGGAAGGGCCTGGGGCTTGTCGATGACGGCGCGCCGATCCAAACTCCGGCGCCAGGGCCGACGCAACCTATCGAGACGCAGGGCATCGCCGGGAGCGCGAGATGAGTGAAACGCCGACAGCCGACAGACCCGCGGGCGATATGGGCCTGGTGGTGGTGGGCGCCGCCGGCCGCATGGGCCAGACGCTGATCCGCGCCATCCACACAATGCCGGGCGCACGCGTCGCCGGCGCGATCGAGCGGCAGGGATCGCCCTATCTCGGCAAGGATGCGGGCGAGCTTGCCGGCATCGGCATCATCAATGTGCCGATATCGGACGATCCGCTGTCGGCCTTCGCAGGGGCGGACGGTGTGCTCGATTTCACCGCCCCGGCTGCGACCGTCGAATTCGCCGGCTATGCGGCGCAGGCGCGCATCGTCCATGTTATCGGCACGACCGGCTGCTCGGCCGACGACAATGCCAGGATCGCCGCCGCGGCGCGCCATGCGACGATCGTCAAGTCGGGCAATATGAGCCTCGGCGTCAATCTCCTGGCGGTGCTGGTCGAACAGGCCGCGCGCGCCCTCGACGCCGGGGATTTCGACATCGAGATCCTCGAAATGCATCACAGGCACAAGGTCGACGCGCCGTCCGGCACCGCTCTGCTGCTGGGCGAAGCCGCCGCCGCGGGGCGTGGCGTGCCGCTTGCCGGCAACGATGTGCGCGTCCGCGACGGCCACACCGGCGTGCGCAAGCCGGGCTCGATCGGCTTCGCAACGCTGCGCGGCGGCTCGGTGGTCGGCGACCACAGCGTCATCCTGGCCGGCACCGGCGAACGCATCACGCTGGCCCATCATGCCGAGGACCGCACCATCTTCGCCCGCGGCGCCGTCAAGGCAGCCCTGTGGGCGCATGGCAGGAAGCCCGGCCTTTACTCGATGCGGGACGTGCTCAGGCTTGCCTGAAACGACCCCGGACCATCTTCATCCCCATGCAATTCCAGACAGAAAACCGCTTCCCACTTCTGCTGGAATTGCTCAGATCCCAGAGGAGCAAAAATGTCGAGAACCCTCGTGCTCGTGCGCCACGGCCAGAGCGAATGGAATTTGAAGAACCTGTTCACCGGCTGGCGTGACGTCGACCTGACCGAACAGGGCCACGCCGAGGCCAAGGCAGCCGGCCGGAAGCTCAAGGCACGCGGCCTGAAGTTCGACATAGCCTTCACCTCGGCGCTGGTCCGGGCGCAAAAAACCTGCCAGCACATTCTTGACGCCGTCGGCCAGAGCGACCTGAAAACCATCCGCGACCAGGCGCTGAACGAGCGCGACTATGGCGACCTCTCCGGCCTCAACAAGGACGACGCGCGTAAGAAATGGGGCGAGGAGCAGGTGCATGTCTGGCGCCGCTCCTACGACGTGCCGCCCCCCGGCGGCGAAAGCCTGAAGGACACCGGCGCCCGCGTCTGGCCTTATTACCTGCACGACCTCCAGCCGCATGTGCTGCGCGGCGGCACGGTGCTGGTCGCCGCCCACGGAAATTCGCTGCGCGCGCTGATCATGGCGCTGGACGGCAAGTCGGGCGAGGAGATCGTCAAGCTGGAACTCGGCACCGGCGTGCCGGTCATCTATACGCTCAACGCCGATTCCACCGTGGCGTCGAAGGAAGTGCTGGAGGGCTGACCGGTCCGGAGCCGGCAGTCGGAGGCTGCGGCTCTTGCCGGGCATGGCCTTTTGTGAAAGCCGGTTCTACCTTTCGGGATCATGTTCCAAAAACCGCGTTGACACACACCGCTTGCCCGCTTATTGAGCCCGCACCAGCCCAGATGGCGGAATTGGTAGACGCGCACGGTTCAGGTCCGTGTTCCGCAAGGAGTGGAGGTTCGAGTCCTCTTCTGGGCACCAAATTCCCGTCTCTGAACCGTTCGACGGTTCAGAGACTCGCAGAAAAAACCCGGTTCGTCCGGGCTTTTTTTGTTGCCCGTGCGACTGATCGCATGGTCATTCCCGTCAACAGAAAGCCGCGGGGATTTGCCCGACATCATGCGCACGCCTGCCGGGGAACGTGCGCTGTCGATGGCCGTGCCCTTATCGCAGGGAGCCTGTCACCGTCCGGTCGACGGCGGGCACGGATTTGCGGTCGTTGCCGGCAAGTGCGGCGATGATCAGCAGGCTGGCGACGACCGGGACGAACAGGACCGCCACGCGGGCTTGCACGTAAAGAATGGCGCGCCATTCATTGCGCTTGTCAGGGCTGTCGCTCATCATACACTCTCTGTCATGCCCCTCCCGGGCGCTGACATAGCGATGAACGGTTAAACAACCCCTTCCGAAATCGTTAATCGGCGGGAATTGCGCGGGTTCAGTTCAATCCGATCCGCTTTGCGCCTTGCCGGAACAATGCCTCCGCGTCCGCCTCGAAACGGAACGTGCCGATGAAATCGTCGGCGCGGTAGTCCGGCAGCGCCTTGCGGAGGGCGGCGGCGAAATTGCGTGCCTCGTCGAGCCGCCCGGCCAGCGCCAGGCAGTGTGCTGCTATCGCCAGGATGATGGCGTGGGCATTGGGCCGCGCCGCCGCCTTCAGCGCCCATTCTGCCGCTTCCTCGAACTGGCCGAGCCGCACATGCGACATGGCGCGCGCGCCCAGCATGCCGAACAGCAGCGGGTCGAAAGGGCTGAGATGGCGCGAATGGTCGGAGGAGCCGATCGCCGCCTGCGGATCGCCTGACTGCGAGTGGACGAAGGACAGCGCATAGTGGCCGAGCGCGAAATTGGGGCTGAGCTCCACTGCCCGTTCCAATTCGAAGAGCGATCCGTCCTGTTCGCCGCGCAGCCACAGCGCCCGGCCCATCGCCCAGTGCGCGGCAGGGTTCTGTTCGTCAACCAGGAGACTGTGCCCCGCTGTCTCGTAGGCTAGCGCGCTTTCGTGGTCGCGGTCGCCCCAGCGCTGGAAAGCGCTTTGCCAATGGGTGAAGGACAGGCCGGCATGGGCGCGGGCGAAGGTCGGGTCGAGCGCCGTCGCCACGCTGAAGAAATGCTGCGCCAACTCGTTTTCTGGCTGGGTGAAGCGATACATGTGCCAGAGGCCGCGGTGATAGGCTTCCCAGGCGTTGAGCGAGTTGGGCGCCTTCAGCATCGCGCGGTTGCGCTCGACCGTCTCGATCTCGGCCGAGATCGACGAGACGATCGCGTTGCCGATATCGTCGAGCACGCCGAAGAGGTCGTCGGCCCGGCGCTCGAAGCTCTCGGCCCAGACGATCCTGGCCGTGCGAACCTCGATGAGCTCGACGGCGATGATGACGCGGCCGGCCAGGGTGCCCACCGTGCCGGTGGCGACATAGTCCACATTCAGCTGCCGCCCCGCTTCCTGCGGCGCGATGTTTTTCTCGGCGAGCGCGAAGACCGAGCCGCGCGCGATGACGAAGAAATCCCTGAGCTTGGCCAGACGCGTGATGATGTCATGGGTCAGGCCGTCGGCGATCCCGCCGCGCGTGCCGCAAGGGCCGGCAGTCTCGACGAACGGCATCACCGCCAGCGAGGCGTGGCTGGGCTCCACGCCCGCCGGAGCGGGCGACGGCGGCGATGCCGCGATGCCGGCGGGCTGCGCCGCAAGCCGATCTACCGCCGGCCGATCTACCGACGGCCGATCCGACGGCCGATCTTCCGCTGGCCGATCTTCCGCTGGCTTGTCGCGCAGCGCCTGCCAAGCCGCGCGCACCGGTCCGAAGTCGAGCCCTTCCGATTGGAACAATTGCGCCGTCGCCGTCAGGTGCTGCTCGGCCGCGCCGATGGCGCCGCGCCCGGCCAGATGCGTGAGCAGCGCCAGATGCGCGCGGCCGTCGAACGGCGCCAGCTCCACCCATCGGTCAAGACCGGCTGCTGCCGCCTCCGAACCGGGCGGAACCGCCGCGACAAGGTGCTCCAGCACGGCGGCGTGAGACGACTGGAAGCGGCGGCGCTGCGCGATCAGCCAACTCTCGAAAAACGGACTGCGGTCGAGCTCCAGACCGTCGAGAAAGTCGCCGGCGAACAGCTCCGACAGCGATCGCAGGCGCTCCGCGTCGAGGGAGGCGATCCCTTGCGCGGCGGCGGCGCTAACCTCCAGCGCGTCGACGAAACAGCCGTCGAGGCGCAATGCGACCGTGTCGTCCTGTGTCTCGACCCGACGGTGCCCCGGCTCGTCGAGGACGGCGCGAAGCTTGCTGAGGCACCAACGCAACTCGCCCCTGGGGTCGTTCGGAACATCCCACAAGAGCTCGCACAGCCGAGCGCGTCCGACCGGATGCGGCGCCAGCGCCAGATAGGCAAGCAGCGCGCGCAGCTTGCGCGATGCCGGCAATTCGGCCCGCACGCCATCGCGCACGACCGCAAACGGCCCGAGCAGGCGCACGGCAAGAGCGGGCTTACCGCGATCCAGGCTCGGTCGAGCGGATTCCACGTGCATTTCCACGCTTGCTCCCACGCTTCCTCCCACGTTGGCCGGTCGGCCCTCGTTTATCACCGAACACGGCCTGAACGCACCCGGTTGCGAGTTGCGCGCCGGGATGCGGGCAGCCGCATTGCCGGCACGTCGAGCGACCCTAGCGCGGCAAGGTCTCGAAACCTCGCCGCCCAAGCCGCCGGTTTGTAACCGGCCCGTGACCGCAAGGTACCAACACAGACGAGGAGACCAGACATGTTGCAGCAAGCAAGAATCAGAACCACGGCCGGCCGCGGCCGCCTGTTCGACAGCATTTTGGACACGGTCGGCGACACGCCGGTCATCCGCATCAACAATCTTGGCCCGGCCCACGCGACGATCTACGTCAAGGCCGAGTTCTTCAACCCGGCTGCCTCGGTGAAGGACCGGCTGGCGCTCAACATCATCGAGGAGGGCGAGCGCAGCGGCGCGTTGAAGCCGGGCCAGACCATCGTCGAGGCCACCAGCGGCAACACCGGCATCGGGCTCGCCATGGTCTGCGCGCAGAAAGCCTATCCGCTGGTCGTCACCATGGCCGACAGTTTTTCCGTCGAGCGCCGCAAGCTGATGCGCATGCTGGGTGCCAAGGTGGTGCTGACGCCGCGCGCCGAAAAGGGGTTCGGCATGTACAAGAAGGCCGTGGAGCTGGCCGAGGCCAATGGCTGGTTCCTGGCGCGACAGTTCGAAACCAGGGCCAACGCCGCCATCCACGAGGCGACGACGGCGCGCGAGATCATCAATGATTTCGCCGGCTCGCGGCTCGATTGCTTCGTCACCGGCTACGGCACTGGCGGCACCGTGGTCGGCGTGGCGCGCGTGCTGCGCCGTGAGCGGCCGGATGTCCGTATCATCCTGTCCGAGCCGGCCAACGCCCAGCTCATCGGCAGCGGCAAGGCGCAGCAGCGCGGTGTCGACGGGGCGCCCGCCGCCAGCCACCCGGCCTTCGAGCCGCATCCGATCCAGGGCTGGACGCCTGATTTCATCCCCAACGTGCTGCAGGAAGCGGTCGATGCCGGTCTCTATGACGAGGTGATGCCGATCGCCGGGCCCGAGGGCATCAAATGGGCCAAGGCGTTGGCGCAGAAGGAAGGCATCTTCACCGGCATTTCCGGCGGCGCCACCTTCGCCGTGGCGCGGCAGGTCGCCGAGAAGGCGCCGGCCGGATCGGTGATCCTGTGCATGCTGCCCGACACAGGCGAACGCTACATGACGACGCCGCTGTTCGACGGCATCGATGCCGAGATGGACGCCGACGAGACGGCGCTGTCGCGCTCGACGCCCGGCTGCCAGTTCCCGGCGACTTGACGGGAGGCTGTCATGGACGTCGCGCAGGAAACCCCTGGCACTGTGGCCGAGGAGACGCTTGACCCCCTGGACTGGGCCGATGTGCAGGCCCTGTCGCACCGGGTCATCGACGATGCCGTCGACTATCTGCGCGACGTGCGCGACCGTCCGGTCTGGCGGGAGATGCCGGCTGACGTGAGGGAGGTCTTCGCCGCACCCCTGCCGCGAACGCCGGCGCGGCTAGCCGCCGTCTATGGCGAGGTCTCCCGCACCGTGATGTCATACCCGATGGGCAACATCCATCCTCGCTTCTGGGCTTGGTACATGGGCTCGAGCAACTTCACCGGCGCGCTCGGCGATTTCCTGGCGGCGATCCAGGGTTCCAACCTCGGCGGCGGCAACCATGCCGCCGGGCTGATGGACTGCCAGGTCGTCAACTGGTGCAAGCAAATGCTGGGGTTTCCCGTCTCGGCCAGCGGCACGCTGGTCAGCGGCGGTTCGATGGCAAACATGATCGGGCTGACGGTGGCGCGCAACGTCAAGGCCGGCATCGACGTGCGCGAGCACGGCGTTGCCGCCATCGAGAAGCCCCTGCGCTATTATGGCTCGGACCAACTCCATTCCTGTCACCGCAAAGCCATGGAGGCGCTCGGCCTCGGCAACCGGGCCTTGCGGCGAATACCGACCGATGCCGGGCTGCGCATCGACATCGCGGCCTTGCGGGCGGCAATTGCCGAGGACCGCCAGGCGGGCTTCAAACCGGCCTGCGTCATCGGCAATGCCGGCACCGTCAACACCGGAGCGATCGACGACCTGCGGGCGCTTGCCAAGCTGGCGCATGAGGAAGAGCTCTGGTTCCATGTCGATGGCTGCATCGGCGCCCTGGTCGCCATCGCTCCGCAGAACGCCCATCGCGTCGCCGGCATCGAATGGGCCGATTCGATCGCGCTCGATCCGCACAAATGGCTGCACGCGCCGTTCGAGGCCGGCTGCGCCCTGGTCAGGGACGCCCTCGCGCATCGCCGTACCTTCGCCGTGACCCCCGAATATCTGGAATCGACGCCGCGTGGTCTCGCCTCCGGCGAATGGCTGCACGACTACGGTTTGCAGACGTCGCGCGGCTTTCGCGCGCTCAAAGTATGGATGGCGCTGAAGGAGCATGGCGTCGACAAATTCGGCCGCCTGATCGACCAGAACATCGCGCAAGCGGCCTATCTCGCCGGATTGATCGAGGACGAGCCGTCGCTGGTGCTGATGGCGCCGACCACGATCAACATCGTCTGCTTCCGGCATCGGCTTGCCGGGGCGTCCGGCGAGGAGCTTAAGCGGTTCAACACGGAGATCATGCTGCGTTTGCAGGAACAAGGCATTGCGGCACTGTCGGACACGACGGTGCAAGGCCAGCATTGCCTGCGCGTGGCGATCACCAACCACCGGACCCGGCGCGACGATCTTCACCTGCTGGTGCGGGAAACGCTGCGGCTGGGACGCCAGATCGCGGCGGAGGCGGCTTCCTAGTTCGCGGCGGCCATGCGAGTCTGCTGGCATGATTCGAAAGGTCCAATCGTGACGCTCTTTCGCGCGGCCACACTCGCGGCATTGGTTTTCACCACCTCGGCTGGGGCTGCCGACATGGCTTTCTTCGTCAAGAACCAGCGCGGGCAGGCCGTTGCGGTCGAACTGTTCAGCCGCGACCGCGAAACGGTCTGGCCGGGCGACGACAAGGTGTTCCTGATCGATCCCGGCTCACGCAAATCGGTGCCGATTTCGTGCAATGAGGGCGAACGCATCTGCTACGGCGCGTGGGTCAACGGCAATGACGCCATCTCGGCCGGCGTCGGCCCGGACAACGACCGGCCCTGCGACGATTGCTGTTTCATCTGCGTGCACCATTCGACCGAGACAGTCGACCTGGTGGAGTAGCGCCAATCTCCCCAAAATTAGTCCGGGATTGTCGCGGTCGCCCCCTTTAGCGATCGCTCGCCCCGTGCAATGCCCGCAAGGCGGCCGGGTGGGCCGTTTATTTTTGGGGGATATCATGTTCTACGCCTATGCGCGCCGCTCGCTGGCCGCGCTGTCTCTTGCCATGCTGCTGGTGCCGTCGGCCCATGCCGGCGACGTCACCTTCGCCATCAAGAACAGCCATCCCAATGCCATGCGCCTCGAGCTCTACAGCCAGGACCGCGACTATGTGTGGCCGGGCAACGGCAAGGATTTCTACCTCGATGACGGCGAGACCAGGCAACTGCCGGTCTCCTGCGACGAGGGCGAATCGATCTGCTACGGCGCCTGGGTCGACGGCGACGAAGGCACCTATTGGGGCGTCGGCCCCGGCGGCAAGGAAAAATGCGACGATTGCTGCTATACCTGCAGCGGCGGCGAGACCGAGGAGATCGAACTGGTTCCCTGACCGGCTTGCCAGCTTGACGCTTTTCCTGCCTGGGGCATAGCCTGCAAGAACAGCACCCAAAGCACGCCGCATCCAGGCGGCGTGCGTCAGGCAACAGGAGCAAGGCGATGGCAGGTCCGGTCGAGGGCGAGAAGATAGACGTCGGCTTTGCCGGCCGGCGCTGCATCCATTCGCGCAATTGCGTGCTGGGCGATCCGCATGTCTTCGTGCCGAACGCGCCGGGAGAGTGGATCCATCCCGACGCGGCCAGCGTCGAGAAGATCGTCGCCATTGCCGAAAGCTGCCCGTCAGGCGCCATTACCTATGTCAGGAAGGATGGCGGGCCGCAGGAAAGGCCGCCGGTGGTCAACACCGTGCGCATCAGGGAAAACGGCCCGCTGGCCGTCCACGCCGAGATTATGCTCGACGGCGAGACGTTACACCGCGCCACGCTCTGCCGCTGCGGCGCGTCGCAGAACAAGCCGTTCTGCGACGGCAGCCACAACAAATCAGGGTTTGCCGCCACCGGCGAGCCGGCGCTGAAGGACACGCCGGCGCTGGACGCGCGCGACGGGCCACTCAAGGTTACGCCGACGAAAGACGGGCCGCTCAAGCTCGAAGGCAATGTCGAAATCGTCACCGGCACCGGCCACACGGTCGACCGCACGCAACGCGCCTTCCTATGCCGCTGCGGCCATTCGGCGAACAAGCCGTATTGCGATGGGTCGCATAAAAAGGTTGGGTTCGTGGGGTAGGTTGACCCTGCCATTGAAGCTGCCAATCTCCCCCCTCGTGGGGGAGATCGAACCCCTCCCGTGGCCCAGCGCTCTCAGCTTTATCGTCCGGCCGCTATAGGTTAAGGGCGAGAAGCATTTTCCTATCTGCTCGGGCCATCATCAGACATGACCAAGACCAAGCCAAAACCTCTTTTCCTCGGCATCGACACCGGCGGCACCTACACCGATGCCGTGCTGTGGTCTGAAACCGAAGGCCCGCAGAGCGGGCCGAACAAGGGAAAGGTGCTGGCCAAGGCCAAGGCTCTGACCACCAGGCACGATCTCGCCGTTGGCATTTCCGGCGCCGTCGACGCGGTTCTGGAAAAAGCGGTCACCGATCCGGCCGCCATCAAGCTTGTCTCCATGTCGACGACGCTTGCCACCAACGCGCTGGTCGAGGGCCAGGGCGGCCGCGTCGCGCTGATCATGATCGGCTTTTCCGAGGCGGACCTTGCCCGCGATGGGCTGAAGGCGGCATTGGGCACCGATCCGGTCGTGTTCTGCCCCGGCGGCCACGATGTGCACGGCAATACCGCCAAGCTCGACCTGTCCGGCCTCGAGGCGGCGCTGTCCGAACTCGGCGGCTCGGTCTCGGGCTTTGCCGTCTGCGCCTATTTCGCCACCCGCAACCCGGCGCACGAGATCGCCGCCCGCGAGCTGATCCGGGAGAAAACCGGCCTGCCGGTCACCGCGAGCCATGAATTGTCGGCCAAGCTAGGCGGTCCGCGCCGGGCGCTGACGACGCTGCTCAACGCCCGGCTGATCTCGATGATCGACCGGCTGGTGGCGGCGACCGAAGGCTTTCTCGAGGCGCGCGGCATCGCGGCGCCCCTGATGGTGGTGCGCGGCGACGGTGCGCTGGTGTCGGCGGCGTTCGCCCGCCAGCGGCCGATCGAGACCATTCTCTCCGGCCCGGCCGCCAGCCTGGTCGGCGCGCACCACATGACCGGATTGGAAAACGCGGTGGTTTCCGACATCGGCGGCACCACCACCGACGTTGCCGTGCTCGACAAGGGCCGGCCGCGGCTCGATCCGGAAGGCGCCACCGTCGGCGGCTTTCGCACCATGGTCGAAGCGGTCGCCATGCGCACCTTCGGCCTCGGCGGCGATTCCGAAGTAGCGTTGGAAGACGGTGCTCTCAACCCCAGGCTCCTGCTTGGACCGCGCCGGCTGGTGCCGCTGGCGCTGGCCGGCATGGTGCATCGCGAGGCGGTTCTGGCGGAACTCGAGCGCCAGCTGCGCGCGCCGAACACCGGCCGCATGGACGGCCGTTTCGCGGTGCGCACCGGCGTGCCCGACCGTCTTGCCGCCGGGCTGACCGTTCCGGAAGCAAGGCTCTATGAAGCGATCGGCGCAATGCCTTTGCCTCTCGACAGGCTTTTGACCTCGAATGCCCAGAACGCCACCTTGAACCGCCTGGTGTCGCGCGGGCTGGTGCACATTTCAGGGTTCACGCCGTCGGATGCGGCGCATGTGCTTGGCAAGCAGGCGAACTGGGATGCCGCGGCCGCCCGCCTCGGCGCAGAGCTGTTTGCCCGCAAGCGCGACGGCCGCGGCCAGGCGATCGCGGCCTCCCCCGAGGCGATTTCGGAGCGCGTGCTGGCCGCGCTGACGCGCTGGTCGGCCGAATATATCCTTCAAACCGCCTTCGCCGAGGACGGGCTCGACGGCGCGGCCACCGTTGCGCATGCGCTGGTGCAGCGCGCCGTCGACGCGCATCCCGGCATTGCGCGCCTGAGCGTCGCGCTCGACCGGCCGGTGATCGGCCTCGGCGCCTCCGCGCCGCTGCACTATGCCGGACTGCCGCCATTGGTCGGCAATGACTGCGTGGTGCCTGATGATACGGATGTCGCCAACGCGCTCGGCGCCGTGGTCGGCCAGGTCCGGGTATCGGCGGAGGCGCGCGTCAGCCAGCCCAAGGAAGGTCTGTTCCGTCTTGCCTCGGGCGAAACCGTGCGCGATTTCCTCGACGAGGCGGCGGCGATCGCGGCCGCCGAGGCCGATGTGCGCGCCATCGTCGCGGAGCGCGCCAGGGACGCCGGCACCGACAGCGCCGAGATCGATGTCGCGACCGAATTCCGCGTCTCCACCGTCGAAGCCCAGCGTATGTTCATCGAGGCGCATGTGGTGGCGGTGGCTTCGGGCAGGCCACGGATCGCGGTGTGATGGAGGGTGTAATCTCCCCCCTTGTGGGGGAGATGGCCGGCAGGCCAGAGGGGGGCGCTGTCCTGCCAGCGTCTCGGAGCAGCGCCCGCTCATACTCGACGTCGACCGACTGCACGAAATACCGAAACTTGCCGAGGTCGGCATTCCTTCGCGCCCCCCTCTGCCCTGCCGGGCATCTCCCCCACTTGGGGGGAGATTGGCAGCGTCGCCGCCGGCACCAAGCCTAAAAACCGCGCCTACCTGCCTTGCCTTCACCCTAAGCTGAATTGACCCTGCACTCCCAACATGCCAAAGGCCCGCGAAAGCCTTTCATCTGGAGCAGCCTGATGACCGATCGCGTCGAAATCGCCGGATTGCGGATCGCCCGCGAACTTCATGACTTCGTTGTCAACGAGGCCGCTCCGGGCACCGGCATCGATCCGGACAAATTCTGGAACGGCTTTTCGGCCATCGTCCACGACCTCGCGCCGAAGAACCGGGCACTGCTGGCAAAGCGCGACGCTATCCAGGAAAAGCTCGATGACTGGTATCGCGCCAATGGCGCGCCGGTCGACATGGAAGCCTACAAAACCTTCCTGAAGGAGATCGGCTATCTCGTCCCCGAAGGCCCGTCCTTCTCGGTGACGACCGAAAAGGTCGATCCCGAGATCGCCGTCGTCGCCGGGCCGCAGCTTGTGGTGCCGGTGATGAATGCGCGCTATGCGCTCAACGCCGCCAATGCGCGCTGGGGCTCGCTCTATGATGCGCTTTACGGCACCGACGCGATTCCCGAGACAGACGGCGCCGGGAAGGGCAACGCCTTCAACCCCGCGCGTGGTGCGAAAGTCGTCGCCTGGGCCAAGGACTTTCTCGACCAGTCGGTGCCGCTCACATCGGGCAAATGGGCCGGCGTCAACGGCCTTTCGCTGGCCAATGGCGCGCTGCGGCTCAGCGCCGGCGCCGGCTCGACCACCCTTGCCGATGTCAGGCAGTTCGTCGCCTATCGCGGCGATGCCGCCAACCCGCAAGCCGTGCTGCTGGTCAGCAACGGCCTGCATATCGAGATATTGATCGACCGCGACAACCAGATCGGCCGCACCGATCCGGCCGGCATCGCCGACATCATCCTGGAATCGGCGCTGACCACCATCCAGGACTGCGAGGATTCGGTCGCGGCGGTGGATGCGCAGGACAAGGTCGTCGTGTACCGCAACTGGCTCGGCCTGATGAAGGGCGACCTGGCCGAAGAGATCACCAAGGGCGGCCGGACCTTTGTCCGCAAGCTCAACCCCGATCGGTCCTATACCTCGCCCAATGGTGGCACGGTGACGCTGCCCGGCCGCTCGCTGATGCTGGTCAGGAATGTCGGCCACCTCATGACCAATCCGGCGATAACGGACCGCGACGGCAACGAGGTGCCGGAAGGCATCATGGACACGGCGATGACCGCGCTGATCGCGCTGCACGATGTCGGGCCGAACGGCCGCCGCGCCAATTCCCGCGCGGGCTCGATGTATGTCGTGAAACCCAAGATGCATGGGCCCGAGGAAGTCGCCTTCGCCGTCGAGATCTTCGATCGCGTCGAGGCCCTGCTCGGTATGGACCAGAATACCATCAAGATGGGCATCATGGACGAGGAGCGGCGCACCACCGTCAACCTCAAGGAGGCGATCCGCGCCGCCAGGGAGCGCGTCGTGTTCATCAACACAGGCTTCCTCGACCGCACCGGCGACGAGATCCACACCTCGATGGAAGCCGGCCCGATGATCCGCAAGGGCGACATGAAGCAGGCCGCCTGGATTTCCGCCTACGAGGCCTGGAATGTCGACACCGGGCTGGAATGCGGGCTTGCCGGCCATGCCCAGATCGGCAAGGGCATGTGGGCGATGCCCGATTTGATGGCGGCGATGCTCACCGAGAAGATCGCCCACCCCAGGGCCGGCGCCAACACCGCCTGGGTGCCTTCGCCGACCGCGGCGACGCTGCACGCCACCCACTATCACAAGGTCGATGTCCACGCCGTCCAGGCGGCGCTGAAGAGCCGGCCGAAGGCCAAGCTCGACGACATCCTGTCGGTGCCGGTCGCGGTGCGGCCCAACTGGTCGCCGGCCGATATCCAGGCGGAACTCGACAACAACGCGCAGGGCATTCTGGGCTACGTCGTACGCTGGATCGACCAGGGCGTCGGCTGCTCGAAAGTGCCCGACATCAACGATGTCGGCCTGATGGAGGACCGTGCCACGCTGCGCATCTCCTCGCAGCACATCGCCAACTGGCTGCACCATGGCGTCTGCACGGCCGACCAGGTGATGGAAACGATGAAGCGCATGGCTGATATCGTCGACCAGCAGAACCAAGGCGACCCGCTCTACCGGCCGATGGCCGCCGATTTCGACGGCTCCGTCGCCTTCCAGGCCGCCTGCGACCTCGTCTTCAAGGGCCGCATCCAGCCCAACGGCTACACCGAGCCGGTGCTGCACGCGCGGAGGCTGGAACTGAAGGCGAAGGGAGCGGCCTGAACCGGAGAGTTGAAGCCGGCAGGCGTTCCGTTTCCCTCCTCTCGAAGCAGCGCGAACTACGCCGCCTGTGCCACCCGCTCCGAACTCATCCGGTAGGAGATCGCTTCGGCGAGATGAATGCGGCCGACGGTCTCGCTGGCGTCGAGATCGGCCAGTGTTCTCGCCACCTTCAGCACGCGGTGATAGGCCCGCGCCGAGAAGCCGAGCTTTTCGCTGGCCTCCTTGAGCAGCGACAGGCCCGATGCGTCGGGCATGGCGATCTCCTCGATGACCGCGGGCGCGCAATGCGCATTCGTGGCGGCGCTGGTGACGCCGAGCCGTTCGAAGCGCTCGCGCTGGAGGGCGCGGGCACGCGCAACGCGCAGCGCCACGTCGGCGCTCTTCTCCGCCCGGTCGGGCCGGATCAGGTCGCTGGCCGAGACCGCCGGCACCTCGATCCTGAGGTCGATGCGGTCGAGCAGCGGTCCCGAGATGCGCGCCTGGTAGTCGGTGCGGCAGCGTTCGCCGCGCAGGCAGCGATAGCCGGGCTCGCCGGCCATGCCGCATCGGCACGGGTTCATCGCCGCCACAAGCTGGATGCGCGCCGGATAGGTGACGCGGTGGTTGGCGCGCGCGATCATGCAGTCACCGGTCTCGAGCGGCTGGCGGAGCGCATCGAGCGTCTGCGGCGTGAATTCGGGAAATTCGTCGAGGAACAGCACGCCGTGGTGCGCAAGCGACACTTCGCCCGGCCGCGCCCGGATGCCGCCGCCGACCATCGCCGCCATCGAGGCCGAATGGTGCGGCGCGCGGAACGGCCGCCGGTCGGTCAGCTTGCCTTCGCCGAGCTCGCCGGCGACGGAGGCGATCATCGACACTTCGAGCAATTCCTTCGGCGCCAGCGGCGGCAGGATCGACGGCAGCCGCTGCGCCAGCATCGACTTTCCCGATCCGGGCGGGCCGACCATCAGCAGGTTGTGCCCACCGGCCGCCGCCACCTCCAGCGCTCGTTTGGCGGTTTCCTGGCCCTTGATATCGGCAAGATCGGGCAGGTCGCGCGCCGCGGCATGGATGCCGGCCTCCGGCCGGGACAGCACCTGCGTGCCGCGGAAATGATTGGCGATGGCAATCAGGCTGCGCGGCGCGAGTATGTCAAAGTCCTTGCCGGCCCAGGCGGCTTCCGGGCCGCAGGCGAAGGGGCAGATCAGGCCCTTGCCTTCAGAATTCGCGCCGATCGCCGCCGGCAGGGCGCCGGCGACCGCGGCAATGGTGCCGTCGAGCGAGAGTTCGCCGAGCACGACATAGCCGGCCAGCATGTCGCCAGGAATGGCGCCAAGCGCCGCCATCAGGCCGAGCGCGATCGGCAAATCGTAGTGGCTCCCCTCCTTGGGCAGGTCGGCCGGCGCCAGATTGACCGTGACTTTCTTGGACGGCATCGACAGGCCGGAAGCATGCAGTGCCGCCTGCACCCGTTCGCGGCTTTCGGCCACCGCTTTGTCGGCCAGGCCAACGATGTGCATGTTGACCTTGCCGGGCGCGATCATCACCTGCACGTCGACCGGCACGGCCTCGATGCCCTGGAAAGCAACCGTGCGAACCCGCGCCACCATGTCTTGCCCCCGGATCTGGGCTTGCCCCAAGCCTTTTGCAATCAGGCCGCGAAGGGCCTGGGCCGGAGACAATCACAGTTCCTCGGCTAAATCAAGAACATTACAGGAACACGCAATCGCTTGAGTTGCGGCGCGATTGTCTCCGGTTGCAAAAACGGAACATGGTTAATACAAAATGAAAACGGCTATTTCCGCTTGGCCTCCACCGCGTCCCAGAACAGGCTGGCGATGTCGGCGCCGCCGAAGCGTTTGACTTCGCGCACGCCGGTCGGCGAGGTCACGTTGATCTCGGTCATGTAGTCGCCGATGACGTCGATGCCGACGAGGATGAAGCCGCGTTCCCTCAGTGCCGGCCCGATGCGGGCGCAGATCTCGCGCTCGCGCTCGGTCAGCTCGGTCTTCTCGGCGCGGCCGCCGACATGCATGTTGGAGCGGGAATCGTGCTCGGCCGGCACCCGGTTGATGGCCCCGACCGGTTCGCCGTCGATCAGGATGATGCGCTTGTCGCCCTTGCGCACGTCCTTCAGGTAGCGCTGCACGATGTAGGGCTCACGGAACAACTGGCCGAACATTTCGAGCAGCGAGGCGAGGTTGCGGTCGGCCTCCAGCAGGTGGAAGATGCCCGCGCCGCCATTGCCGTAGAGCGGCTTGACGATGATGTCGCCGAATTCCTTGCGGAAGGCGGCGACCTCCTGGGGATCCTTGGTGATCAGCGTTTCCGGCATCAGGTCGGAAAACTCGGTGACGAAGATCTTTTCCGGGCTGTTGCGCACCCAGGCCGGGTCGTTGACCACCAGCGTCCTGGGGTGGATGCGCTCCAGTATGTGCGTGGTGGTGATGTAGTTCATGTCGAAGGGCGGATCCTGTCTCAGCAGGATCACGTCCATCTCCGACAGGTCGGTTCGCACCTTCTCCCCCAGCGAATAGTGGCTGCCCTTCTCGTCGCGTACCTGCATCTCCTCGATGCGGGCGAACACCTTGCCGTCGCGCAGCGACAGCCGGTCGGGCGTGTAGTGGTAGAGCTGATGGCCGCGCCGCTGCGCCTCCAGCGACAGCGCGAACGAAGTGTCTCCGGCGATCGACACGGTGGAGATGTGGTCCATCTGGACGGCGATTTTCAGCTTCATGGCAGGTCCCCAGCACGGTCGATGAGAGAGCGATATAGGGGTCCCGGCGCCTTCTGCCAATCGGGCCACGCCGCTAGCGGTCGAAGACCAGCCTGGAATAGCCGAGAAAGGACAGCCCCATGGCGGCCAGCGAAGCGAAAGCAAGGGCGGCCAATGGCGGGGTTGTCGGCAGGACGACAAGGATGGCGCAGTAGACCAGATAGTTGGCGATGCTGGTGGCGATGCCGACGCTGCCATAGCGCGCGCCTTCCCGCACCAAGCCGCGGCTCGACGGCGAGAAGGTCAGATGCCGGTTTGTCTGCCAGGTGACACAGAGTGCAAAGCCGATGGACAGCATGCGGGCGCTGAAAGGGCCGAGCGGCGTGACCGCAAGCAGCAACCAGAGGGCGGCCGCGTCGGCGACGAAGCCGATGCCGCCGGCAAAGACGAAGCGGACGAGACGGCTCACCGCTTCATGCGGCGCGAGGCGTCTTGCCTGGGCCGGCCTTCGCGGCAGTCGGCTCGTTGGCGCGCTCGCGCCGCTCTATGCGGCCCGAAGGCATCGACAGGTAGAAGATGCGCTTCTGTTCGGCGCGGCCGCGCGACACCGAGTCGAGGATCACCCCAGTCACACCAGCCAGCATCGAGAGCAAGAGCAGGCCGACCGACAGCACCCATGTCGGCATGCGCGGCACCAGCCCGGTCTCGGCGAATTCGACCAGCACAGGCGCCATCAGGAACAGGCTCGACACCAGGAAGACCAGGGCGAAGGCGCCGAAGAAACGTAGCGGTTGCGTTTCCTTCATCAGCATGGCGAACATCCACAGGATCCTGGCGCCGTCGCGAAAGGTCGAAAGCTTCGATGACGAGCCGTCCGGCCGCTTGCCGTAATCGAGCGCGATCTCGCTGACGGGCAATTTGAGCTGCGAAGCATGAACCGACATTTCGGTCTCGATCTCGAAGCCGCCGGAGACGGCCGGGAAGCTCTTGACGAAGCGCCGGGTGAAGACGCGGTAGCCCGAGAAGATGTCGGTGAAATCGCTGCCGAACAGCCCTTTATAGAGGCTGTTGAAGACGCGGTTGCCGAAGGCATGGCCGGTCCTGCCGGCATCGTCGGTGACGCCGCGCCGGGTGCCCACCGCCATGTCGGAGCGCTCGGTCAGAAGCGTGTTGATCAATTGCGGCGCGTCTTCCGGCGCATAGGTGCCGTCGCCGTCGGCCATCAGGTAAATGTCGGCGTCGATGTCGGCGAACATGCGCCGCACCACATTGCCCTTGCCCTGGCGCGGTTCGCGCACCACGATGGCGCCGGCCGCGCGGGCCCTGAGCGCGGTCAGGTCGCGCGAATTGTTGTCGTAGACATAGATCGTCGCCAAAGGCAGCGTCTCGCGGAAGCGCCGCACCACCTCGGCGATCGTCAATTCCTCGTTGTAGCAAGGCAGCAGCACGGCGATGGCGGGTTCGTAGCGAAGCTCTTGCGGCATTTTCCTCTCCGGGTGCCTCGCCGCCACGCGCGGTTCGCGCCGAAAGTCAGGCGCATTCAGGCGGTTTTACTATTTATTGAAGCCGTTAAGGCTAGGTTTAAGGCCGACTTTACGAGTGTCGATTGGCCGAAAAAGCCCGGCATTCCTGCCAGAGGCGATGGGGATGAGCACAGCCAGCAACGGCGCTTCCACCTGGAAGGCCGACATAGCGTTTGCGTTGCTTGCCGCCTTGCTGCTGCTGGCGCTCGATCTCTATGCCGGATTCCCGCAACTGGCCAACCCGGCCGGCGACAATGACAGCCTGCTGCAACTGGTGGAGGTTCGCGACCTCCTGGCCGGCCAGGGCTGGTTCGACCTGCACCAGTACAGGATGGGGCTGGAGGGTGGCTTCGTCATGCACTGGTCGCGGCTGCTCGACGCGCCGCTGGCGCTCGGCATGCTTGCCCTGTCGGCCCTGACGGGCAGTGCCGCTTTGGGCGAGCAGGTCGTGCAGGTGCTTTGGCCTCTCCTGCAATTCTGGCTCGCGCTGTTCTCCATCATGCGCGCCGCGCGCGCTTTCGCCGGCGAGCACGCGGTCCTGCCCGCTGCGGTGGTCGGCGGAGCGGCCTTGTATTATCTCGGAATCTTCTCGCCCGGCGCACTCGATCACCACAATGTCCAGCTGATGCTGACCTTGGCCGGCCTGGCTTTGCTGCTCGAAGCACCTCGCCACCGGCCCGCCGCCCTGTTTGCCGGCGCGTGCGCCACGCTGGCATTGGCGATCGGCATGGAAAGCGCCCCCTATGCTGGAACCCTGGGCGCCATCGTCGCCCTGCTGTTCCTCGTCAGCGGTGGCGGCGAAAGGCTGATCGCCAGGGATTTTGGCTTGGGCGTCACCGCCGTCTCGGCCCTTGTTTTCATCACCACCATACCGGCGTCGGCATGGGGACAGACCCAGTGCGACACCTTCTCGACCGTGCAGTTCGTGGTTGCCGCGCTTGCCGGCGCCGGCCTTGCGGTCATTGCCTCATGGGGCGCCGCCAATGCGACGTACGGCCGTCGCCTGGTCTCGCTCGGCCTGCTGGCGTTCGTGCTTGTCCTTGTCGTGATGTTTCTGTTCCCGCAATGCCTGGCTGCCCCGTATGCCGGCCTCGACCCGCGCCTCCAGCAGATGTGGCTCGGTCATATCGACGAAGCGCAGTCGATATTCCAGCTCGTCGCGGCTGATCCGGCCAGAGCGGTGGCGCGCTTCGCGACGCCGCTGGTGGCGATCGTCCTGATGGCGCTGCGTCTCGGCAAGGGCGGCTGGCGGCGGCAGGACAGTCTCGTCGGCGCGCTGCTGGTGGTGGCTTTCCTGGTCAGCGCCTGGGAGGTCCGCGGCTCGACCTTCTCCATCGCCTTCGCGGTGATCCCGCTTTGCGCCTGGATTGCCAAATGGCGGCAGCGCGCCGAAAACAGTCCGTCCGGTGGCTCCGTGCTCCGTATGGCCGCAGCCTGGCTGATCTCGGTCAATGCGGTTTGGTCCAGCGCTGCCGAGGCGGCATCGAGCGCCTTCCAGACCGGTGCGGCCGTCACCGACGCCGGCATCGATGCACCTTGCAACAGCAAGGCCTCGTTCGCCGCGCTCGCCCGCATGCCTCACACCACGGTGCTGGCCATCTCCAATCTCGGCTCGCCGATCCTGGCCTTTACCGGTCATCGCGCGCTCGCTGGGCCCTACCACCGCAACGTCGCCGGAAACCTGCTCGTATTCGATGCCTTGCTGGGCTCGGCCACTGACGCGAAAGCCGTCGTGGCAAACCATCGCGTCGGGATTGTCGCGCTCTGCCGCGGCAATCCCGAAACCAGGCTTCTCGCAACCAAGGCGCCTGACGGCTTTCTGGCCGGGTTGATGCATGGCAGCGTGCCGGATTGGCTGGAACCGGTGGCGGAGACCCAGGGCGCGCCGCTGGAGCTCTATCGCGTTCGCCCCGCCGGCTGAGAATCCGCGTGAGCGACGACGCCGTTGAGCCCGGACGGCTTTGCGGAGGGCAACGCACTCCAGCGGCGAAAAATCGATTTTTCCGATACGTTTCCTAAAGGGTTTGCTGCCAGTCTCGGAAATAAATTCCGACTTCGAGAAACAGGGACACCGATGCAAACTTCGTTTGGCACCGGTCAGGCAAACAGGGAGAGCACGGATCTGGCATTCACCGATCCGTTGACCGGGCTTGGCAACCATCGCCGCTTCTTCGACAAGGTCGATCGCCTGATCAGCGACCGTGCCGACGATCCCGCGCCCTTCACCGTCGGCATTCTCGACCTTGATGGCTTCAAGCCGATCAACGATCTGTTCGGCCACAAAGCCGGCGACGACATCCTGATCCAGGTGGCGATGCGGCTGCGCGCCTCGATGGACGGTCATTCCACCGTCTGCCGCATCGGCGCCGACGAATTCGCCTTCCTCTACCCGCTGGTGTTCAGCGAGGAGGCGGCCGCCGAAAAGTCGCGCATGCTGATCGAAATCCTGTCGGCCCCGTATGATGTCGGCGAACGCACGGCGAGGCTGTCGGCCTCCGTCGGCTGTTCGCTGTTCTATTCCGGCGACGAGACCACCGAGATCCTCATCAACAAGGCCGAAACGGCGCTTTACCATGCCAAGCGATCCGGCCGCGGCCGGGTCGTCGTCTATACCCGCGAAATGGAAGAGGCGGCCAAGCGCGTCACCCGCATCGAGCAGGCGCTGCGCCGCGCGGTCTCGGCCGGCGAGGTGGAGCCGCATTTCCAGCCGATCGTCGACCTCACCACGCGCCGCACCATCGGCTTCGAGACGCTGGCGCGCTGGACCGACCGCGATCTCGGCTCGGTGCCGCCGACCGTCTTCATTCCGATCGCCGAGGAGCGCGGCATCATCGGCCCGCTGTCGCAGCTAGTGCTGCGCAAGGCGACCGAGGCGGCGAGAAGCTGGCCGAAGGACCTGTTCCTGTCGTTCAACCTGTCGCCCTCGCAGCTCGTCGACCAGAACACCGGCCTGCACATATTGGCGATCCTCGACCGTACGGGCTTCGATCCGCGCCGGCTGGAGATCGAGATTACCGAGACCGGCCTGATGAACGATCCGGCCTCGGCCGCGCAGATCGTCGAGGACCTGCGCCGCGTCGGCATCCGCGTCTCGCTCGACGATTTCGGCACCGGCCAGTCCTCGCTCGGGCGGCTGCGCGAATTCCATTTCGACAAGTTGAAGATCGACCGCGCCTTCGTCTCCTCCATTCTCGATGACCGCCCGTCGGAGCACATCATCCGCGCCATTCTCGCAATGTGCGAAGGGCTCGGCATGGATGTCGTCGCCGAAGGCATCGAGGAAGAGGCGCAGGCCGACCGCCTCGTCCAGTTCGGCTGCGCCGGTGGGCAGGGCTATCTGTTCGGCAAGCCGGCCGATGCCGACGCCACGCTCGGCTATCTCCGCGATTCCTTCCGCGGCGCCTTGCGCGCCAAGGCAATCTGACCGGGCGATTGACCGGTCCTCGATCGAGGACCGGCCGTGCCTGTGCGTGGTCTCCAGGCTTTTTGTCAGACATAAGCCTCAAAATCCGTCTTTTCGCCCTTGCCCGCCGGATCGGTCTGGCTAGGATGCGCGCCGGTCAACCCGGGAGACGAAAACCATGATGCCATCGGCACGTTTTGCCGACCTCGAAGGCGCTTCGGTGCTGATCACCGGCGGCGGCTCCGGCATTGGCGCGGCATTGACCGAGGGTTTCATGCGCCAGGGCGCCAAGGTCGCCTTCATCGACATCGCCGACAAGCCCAGCACCGCGCTTGCCGACCGCATCGAGAAAGAGCTCGGCCGCCGGCCGCTCTACCTCAAGTCCGATCTGCGCGACATCGAAGCGCTCCGGGCGTCTGCCGCGAAGGCGGCCGAAGCGCATGGCGACGTCACCGTGCTGGTCAACAATGCCGCCTGGGACGAACGCCACGCCGTCGAAGACGTGACGGTGGAGTTTTGGGACAACAACCAGGCGATCAACCTCAGACCGCATTTCTTCACCGCGCAAGCGGTGGCGCCGGGCATGAAGCGGGCCGGCGGCGGCTCGATCATCAATTTCACCTCGACCTCCTACCTGATCAACCACCCCGACATGCCGGCCTACACCGCCGCCAAGGCGGGCATACTCGGCCTCACCAAGGGTTTGGCCGGCAAGCTCGGGCCCGACCGTATCCGCGTCAACGCCGTCGCGCCCGGCTGGGTCATCACGGAACGGCAGCAGGAACGCTGGGTGACGGAGCAGGCGCTTGCCTCTCATGTCGCCAAGCAGTGCATCAAGGACGTCATGCGGCCGGACGATTTGGTCGGCACCGTGCTGTTCCTGGCCTCGGACGCCTCGCGCATGCTGACCGCGCAAATGCTGATCGTCGACGGAGGTTTCCTGTGAGCCCCGGGTTTGCCGGCCCCCGATTTGTCGGCAATGTGCCGGCGGTCGCGGCGCTCGATTGGGGCACGACCCGGCTTCGTGCCTGGCTGATCGACGGCGGCGGCAAGGTGCTTGCCGAGCGTCGCGGCGACGACGGACTGATCACCGCGCGCGAGAAGGGCTTTTCCCGGGTTCTCGAGGGTCATCTCGCCGCCATGGGCGCGCCGGAAACGCTGCCCGTCATCATCTGCGGCATGGCAGGCTCGCGCCAGGGCTGGCTCGAAGCGCCCTATGTCACCGTGCCGGCGCCGATCGGCGCCATCCTGGCCGGCGCGGCCCGCATCCCGGGGGAGAGCCGCGACATTCGTATCGTGCCCGGCCTTGCCCAACGCCTGGCCGATGCGCCAGACGTCATGCGCGGCGAGGAGACACAGCTTGCCGGCGCCGGTTTGCCGGCAAAGGGGCGTGAAATCGTCTGCATGCCGGGCACCCATTCGAAATGGGTTCTGGTCAAGGACGGCGCCGTTGCCGGCTTCGGCACATGGCCGACCGGCGAGCTGTTCTCGGTGCTGGCCGCGCATTCGATCCTGCGCCATTCGCTCGGCGAGCATCCCGAGCCGGTCGATCCGGAGAACCTTTTCTTCCGCCGCTGGTGTGATGCGGCGTTGAACGAAGGTGGCGACGTCACCGCAAAACTCTTCTCGATCCGCGCCGCCGGTCTGCTCCAGGACATGAAGGCCGACGATGCCGCGGCCTGCCTGTCGGGCCTGCTGATCGGCGGCGAGATCGCCTCGGCGAGGCGCCACCAGGCCGCGGGCGCCACATCGGTGGTGCTGATTGCCTCCGGCGCGCTTGCGGCGCTTTATCGGCAGGCGCTCGGCCTTGCCGGGCTTGGCGTGCGGACCGTCGACGCGGATGAGGCGGTGCGTGCCGGCCTGGTCGAGGCGGCGCGCGAAAACGGCATGATCGCCAGAACCGGAGTTGCCTGATGAACCAGACCGCTGCGTTCCCGAAGCTCAAGCGCGGGCTGGTCGCCATCCTGCGCGGCCTCAAGCCTGCCGAGGCGGTGGCGATCGGCCAGGCGGTCTTCGATGCCGGCATCGAGGCGATCGAGGTGCCGCTCAATTCACCCGATCCGTTCGCGTCCATCGCCGCCATCCTCAAGGCGCTGCCGCCGGCCGCGCTGGTCGGCGCCGGCACGGTGCTGACGCCGGCCGATGTCGATGGCTTGCACGAAGCCGGCGGCCGGCTGCTGGTCAGTCCCAATATCGATGCCGAGGTGATGGAACGCGCCATGCAATACGGCATGGTCACCATGCCCGGCGTGTTCACGCCCACGGAGGCCTTCCTGGCGATCCGGCTCGGCGCCTCGGCGCTGAAATTCTTCCCGGCAAGCGTGCTCGGCGCATCCGGTATTTCCGCCATCCGCGCGGTGCTGCCGGCTTCGACATTGGTCGGCGCGGTCGGCGGCGTCTCAGAGAAGGACTTTGCCGGCTACAAGGCGGCCGGCGTCACGGTTTTCGGGCTTGGTTCCAGCCTGTTCAAGCCGGGCATGAGCGTCGAAGACGTGGCCGCGCGGGCCCAGGCGGCGGTGACGGCCTGGGACGCGGTGTTCGGCGGAGACGCAGGATGAGCGAAGCGATCGTTTCGGTTTTTTCCGACCATGTCTGCCAGCTCGGCGAGGGGCCGAGCTACGACCCCGCCACAGACACGCTCTACTGGTTCGACATAGTCAAGGGCCATCTCCTGGAAAAGCGCCTGTCCGGCGGCGCGGCCCAGGTGCACGAGCTTGGCCGGATGGCCAGCGCTATCGCCATCATCGACGACAAGCGCCAGCTGATCGCCACCGAAACCGGGCTTTTTGTCCGCGACGTCGCCACCGGCAGGATGACGCTGCACACACCTGTCGAGGCCGACAATCCGGTCACCCGTTCCAACGATTCCCGCGTCCATCCCTGCGGCGCCCTTTGGACCGGCACGATGGGCAAGGGCGAGGAGAAGGGCGCCGGCGCGATCTACTGGTTCTTCAAGGGCGAATTGCGCAAGCTGTTCTCCGACATCACCGTGTCGAACTCGATCTGTTTTTCCGCGGACGGCGCGCTCGCTTATTACACCGACACCTCGACCGGCCTGTTGATGCGCGTCGCTTGCGATCCGGCGACCGGCCTGCCGGCGGGCGAGCCGAAAGTGTTCGTTGATCACCGGTCGGCCAAGGGCTTCGTCGACGGCTCCGTGCTCGACCGCGACGGCATCCTGTGGAATGCCGTCTGGGGCGGCAAGGTGGTTAAGGGCTACGCCCCGGACGGCAAGCTGGTGCGCACGATCGCCATGCCGGTGACGCAGCCTTCCTGCCCGGCCTTTGTCGGCAAGAACGCCAGCCGGCTGGCGGTTACATCGGCCTGGCACGGCAAGGACGACAAGCAGCGTCAGCTCGACCCTCAGGCCGGCATGACCTTCCTCCTCGACATCGAGGTCAATGGCCGGTTCGAGCCCCGCGTGCTGATCGCCTAGGGCACCTCAGGTGATGCCGGCCTTTTCGGCTCGGCCTGACGCGAGTCTCGGTACCCCGATGCACCGCGTCTGACGGGATCATTCGGCCGGCTGTCACGCAGGCGTCCGGCCCGCGTCGGTTTCGCGAAAGCCTGGCGTCTTCGCCATGCGATGGTGTGGAATTGCACCATTGGGAATCATGTCATGTCCAGCCCCAGGCTGATCCTCGTCCATGAGCCGGAAAAGGCCTGCCTCGAGCGGCTCCTCGCCGAAGGCCACGCGCCGGAGCGTGCCGCCGAAATCGCTTCTTACCTGGCGCAATCGACCGATCTCGCGCATGAGTTCGACGCGCTCGCTTCTGCCTTCAAACGGCGCGATCTCGGCTTCGCGGCGGTGGAGCTGGACGATGCCGCCGATATGCTCGCCAAGGCCGATCCGGCGGCCACGCTGGTCTGGACGCTGACCGACGGCATCGCCTATTTCCGGGGCGGCACGGCGCCCGCGCTTGCCAGGTTGAACGGCCTGAGGACGATCGGCGCCGAGGATTCGCTGTTCGCGCTCTGCCAGGACAAGTTTCGCTCCGGCGCCGTGCTCGACGCGCTCGCCCTACCTGTGCCGCGGGCCGGCCTGGCGCGCAACGGACAATGGCTGGTCGAGCCGCCGGTTTCCGCCGCCGGCTGGTTCGTCAAGCCGAACCGGCTCGGCGCCAAGATCGGCATCTGGCCGGATTCGCGCTGTGGCGATCTCGGCCACGCGCTGGAGCTTAGCCGGCGTGTTTTCACCGCCTATCGCGACGACGTCGTCGTCCAGCCCTATGTCGGCGGCCGCAATGCGCGCGCCAGTTTCCTGGGCCTGAGGCCGGACACCGGCGTCGAAGCGCTCGGCGTCGCTTTCGTCGAGTCCGGCGGCGATTTCCAGACCATGGAAGACAGCCTGGCGCTTTACGGCGAGACCGGCGAGGCGGCGAAGGCGGCGGGCAACTACGCCGAGCCGCTTCTGCTTCCGGTCGCCGAAAGCCAGCCGGTCGCCGATGCAAAAGTCCGCGCCATCGCCGAGCGGCTGATGAGCGGGATCGGCCTGCGCGACGTGTTTTCCATCGATCTCCGGATCGAGCCCGACGACACGGTTCACCTCATCGAGTTCGAGGTCTGCCCCGGCCTGCCTTGCTTCGATTTCCGCGCCTATTGCCGGTCTCAATGGGGCTTGGGGCTTGCCGACGCCATGGCCGAAACCGCCGCGAACCGGACGACCCGTTAAAGCGCGGCAAGATTGCCTGCCGTACGCTATCCCTGCGGCATTCGCTCGAAGGTCTGCAACGATGGGTCGATCATGTCCCAGGCATGGCCGCGGATGGCATATGTGACCACCTGCGGATTGAACTGGCCGGGATCATCAAGGCTGGTCGCGTGGACCGCTATTAATTCCGGCATTGCGACCTGCGTCAGGTAGACCGGTGTTCCACAGGTCGGGCAGAAGGCATGGATCTTCTCGTTGCCGCTGTCGCCCGCCACCCGCCAGGTGCTCGCTTCGCCCGTGATGATCACATCGGCTCGCCGGGGGAAAGTCAGGTAGGAGCTGTGGCCCGTGCCGCTTCGCTTCTGGCATTCGTGGCATTGGCAGTGGTTTTCGAACATGGGCTCGCTGCTCGTTTCATAGCGGATCGCACCGCATGCGCATCCGCCGCTATAGTGTTTGGTCATTGTCGTTTTCCCGCAGTCGGATTTGCTGGTCAGGCCGATTTCGGCTTGGCGAAAATATCGATGCCGCTGCCGGTCTCCAGGAAGGATTTCATGCTGGACAGCACCGCCGGCCATCCCTGGCTTACGCCCTTCGCCATGCCGCTGCCGGCTTCGAGCTCGTCATGGCTGACGGTCAGCCGCACCATCGTGTCGTATTCCTCGATGGCGAACGTCACCCGGCTGTATTTCGACGCATCGTCGGCCTGCGAAGCGTTTGCCCAGGTCATCACGAGACGGGTCGGCGGCGAGATCTCGACGACCTTGCCGACCAGTTCGACGGTGCGCTCGTCATTGGCGCGGATATGTTCCCATTTCGATCCCGCCTTCCAGTCCGAGACGTTCTCGTGGCCCCAGTAACGCCGTGCGATGTCGGGCCTGGTTATGGCCTCGAACACTTTTTGCGGCGTCGAGCGGATGTAGGTCACGTAGACAAAGCTGGTCGTCTCTGCGGTCATTTGTCTTCTCCTTCGAGTTCCTGTTTCAGGTCATGCAGCAGGCTGAGCCGCTGGCGTTCGAATTTGCGCACCCAGCGCTCGTAGACCTCGTGCAGCGGCACGGGATTGATGAAATGCAGCTTCTCGCGGCCGCGTTTGACCGTGCTCACCAGATTGGCCGCCTCCAGCAGGTCGATGTGTTGGGTGGCGGATTGCCTGGCCATATCGAGATGTTCGCAAAGCTGGCCCAGCGTCTGCCCGTTCTTCTCGCACAGAAGATCAAGCAGCCTTCTGCGCGTCGGGTCGCCCAGCGCCTTGAAAACCTTGTCCGCGTCCATCGGGTTCACTCTGATGTGAAGCCATAATATGCAGGTAAATACCTGCATGTCAACCCGCGATCGGCCGGCATCAAAATTACCCCGTGTAAGGGCTGTTCGGACGCGATTGCTAAAGGGATTATGCGTCAGCCATGTCGTGGCCGTTGTCGAACGACTGTGCCGGTTGTCACTCAAAGACAACCGGTCGGGGCGCCGCCTGCTGGGCCAGGCTGCGGGATGTGAACCTCAGGACTCGTGCAAAGGCCGCGGCCGGCACTGATGCCGGCCGGGATAGCCTCAGACGCCCTCGACCAGCACGATCTCGCCGTCGGCGACCTTCTGGCGAATGGCGGCGGCGCGCTGGTATTCAGGTGAATGGTAGCAGTCATGCGCGGCGGCAAGCGTCTCGAACTCGATGACGACGTTGCGCGCGCGGCCGGCCCCTTCTGCCTTCTCATGCTCGCCGCCGCGCGCCAGGAATTTCGCGCCGAAGCGCTCGAAGGCCGGCTTGGCGGCGGCGACATAATCCTTGTAGCCTTCCGCGTCGCGCACATCGACGCGGGCGATCCAGTATCCCTTGGGCATCCTTCTTCTCCGAAGCCGTTCGTTGGAAATTATGCCGAGCGCATTTCGTCGAGGATGGCTTCAGCCGCCGCGCGTCTGTCCGCCGCGGCGACGATCGGGCGCCCGACGACCAGATGGCTGGAGCCGCTGCGGATGGCATCCGCCGGCGTCATCACGCGCTTCTGGTCGCCATGGTCGCTGCCGGCGGGGCGTATGCCTGGCGTTACCACCGCCATGTCGGGCCCGACGATGCGGCGCACCGCCTCTGTTTCCGCGGCCGAGCAGACGATGCCGCCCATGCCGGCATGCAGCGCCTGTTCCGCGCGCCGCAGCACCAGCGTGTGCGGGTCGTATTCGTAGCCCGCGTCGATCACGTCCTGTTCGTCCATCGAGGTCAGCACGGTGACGGCAAGCAGGCAAAGCTCGCTGCCTCTCGCCGCCTCGACCGCCGCCCGCATGGTCTTCGGGTAGGCATGCAGCGTCAGCATGGTCATGCCCATCTTGACGATGTTCTCGACCCCCTTGGCCACAGTGTTGTCGATGTCGAGCAGCTTCATGTCGAGAAAGATCTTCTTGCCCGCGCTGGCGAGCTCCCTGGCGAAATCGAGCCCGCCGGCGAAGGCGAGCTGATAGCCGATCTTGTAGAAGGAGACGACGCCATCGAGTTCGCGTACCGCCTTCTCGGCCTCTTTCAAGCTCGGCACGTCGAGGCCGACGATCAGCCTTTCGCGCATTGTGTCGGTCTGCATGGCGTTGGCGATCACGGCTCGACCCGGGTCGACAGCATGCGCGAGGTTTCGATCAGCGTGCGGCATAGGTGCTCCATGGTTCGGTGCAGTCGTTCGTCCTTGAAACGCCCGTCCTCGTCGAAGGCGTTGCCGCCTTCCGGCACCGAGCATTCCGGCGTCACCACCTCCATCTGGCAACGCACCAGCACGGCGCGCAGATGGTTGATGCAGCGTATCCCGGCGAAGTGTCCGCTGGAAGACGAACTGAGGCCGGCGACCTTGCCGGCAAACGGCCTCACCGCACGGCCGCCATCCTTGCGCACCCGGCTCACCCAGTCGATCGTGTTCTTGAGCAGCGGCGGAATGGAGCCGTTATATTCGGGCGTGGCGATCAGCAGCCCGTCATGGGCAGTGATCATCCGGGCAAGTTTCAGGGCGTTTTCGGGGACGCCTTTTTCCTTCTCCAGATCCTCATCCATGATCGGCAAGGGATAGTCGCCAAGCGAGATGCGAGTGACCTCGGCGCCTTGCACCGCAAGTTCCTTCTGCGCCACGTCGGCGGTCCTGCCACTGAAGGCCCCGGCCCGGACCGAGCCGGCAAAGACGAGGATTTTTGGGATCACTGCCATTGGCCAACCTTGTTCCCGGACAGGTACAGCCAGAGCCCGCTCAAATCAATGCAGATCAGGCAAAGCGTCATCCTCGAGCTTGCCCCGAGGATCTGCCAACGCATCCAAGTCAGACATTTTCGTCCCAATGCCCACCGCGTCTGATACCGCTATGCGGCAGATCCTCGGGACAAGCCGCAGGATGACGACTTTCGAAGACATTCGCGGTCGGCTTCGCAATCCCTAATGCGCCTCGCGCCGGTAGATCCACAGCTGCGTCGGCGGGATGTTGCGGATGATGAAGTCGAAATGCTTGACCGTATAGTCGCCGCGGCCGGGCGGGATCGGCGACATCGGGCCGTAGGTCAGCTGCACGATCGGCCGGCCGGCTGGAATGCGGTCGAGCAGGCTTTCGATATAGGCGATGCGCTGGGCGACCGGGAAGTTGAGCAGCGGCACGCCCGAGACCACCGAATCGAACATCATCCCGCTCTTGGCGCCAAGCGTGGCGTTGAGATTGAAGGCGTCGCCCTCGATGACGTTGACGCCGGGATAGAGCCTGCGCAGATGGCGCACGAAATCGGTGGAATATTCGACCGCGTAGAGGTTTTCAGGCTTCACGCCCTGGGCCAGTATGGCGCGGGTGATGACGCCGGTGCCGGGGCCGACCTCGAGCACGGGAAGGCCGGACTTCGGGTCGACGATCGAAGCCATCTTGCGAGCGGTGATGGAGCTGGTCGGCACGATCGAGCCGACCGTCTTCGGCTTGTCGATCCAGCCCTTGAAGAACCTCAGCTCGTCGTCGAACTTTTCGGCAAGCGCCTTCCGCAGTCCCGGACCACGTGTCATGCAAGCTCTCCTCAGCGCTCCCCTGAGAGCTACTTAACACCTAAGCCGCCCAAGGCAAGGCAGGGTTATGCCAATGTCGTGGATAAGATAGTTTTCGTCGCGTCTAAAAATGCGCGCCTACTGCGGTTTTCACGGCGCGTGTTGGCCGCCCGGCAGGTGAGGGGCAGCGCCGACATCGGCAAGGCAAGCCATATGCGCACAGGCCGTCGATCAACGCTCGCCGAACGACTCGAAAAAGTCCTTCATGCGGGCGAAAAAGCCGCTCGATTGGGGGGAATTGTCCTGTGAGGAGAGCTGTTCGAACTCCTCCAGCAACTCGCGTTGGCGGCGCGACAGGTTCTGCGGCGTCTCGACCGCCGTCTGGATGTAGAGGTCGCCGACATTGGGCTGGCGCAGCACCGGCATGCCCTTGCCCTTGAGGCGGAACTGGCGGCCGTTCTGGGTGCCCTCCGGCACCTTCACCTTGGTCTGCGTTCCGTCCAGCGTCGTCACCTCGAACGAGCCGCCAAGGGCGGCCGTCGTCATCGAGATCGGCACCTTGCAGTAGAGGTCGGCGCCGTCGCGCTGGAAGAATTCGTGCGGCTTGACCGCCAGGAAAATGTAGAGGTCGCCCGACGGTCCGCCGCGCAAGCCGGCTTCGCCCTCATTGGCAAGCCGGATGCGGGTGCCGTCCTCGATGCCGGCTGGGATGTTGACCGACAGCGACCGCTCCTCGGTGACGCGGCCCTGGCCGGCGCATTTCGGGCACGGATCCTTGATCGTCTGGCCGCGGCCCTGGCATTGCGGGCAGGTGCGCTCGATGGAGAAGAAGCCTTGCGTGGCACGCACCTTGCCGTGGCCGTTGCACATCGAGCACGTGACCGGCTGGGTTCCGGGCTTGGCGCCGGTTCCCGAGCATTCCGAACAGGAGATCGAGGCCGGCACGCGGATCTGCGCGGTCCTGCCGGCAAAGGCCTCTTCCAGTGAGATTTCCATGTTGTAGCGCAGGTCGGCGCCGCGCTCGCGGCCGCCGGAAGAGCGGCGCTGGCGGCCACCCATCATGTCGCCGAAAATGTCCTCGAAAATGTCGGCGAAGCCGCCGGCGCCGAAGCCGTGTGCGCCGCCGTTCATGCCGCCCTGCTCGAAGGCCGCGTGACCGAAACGGTCATAGGCCGCGCGCTTCTGCGGATCCTTCAGCGTCTCGTAGGCTTCGTTGATTTCCTTGAATTTGTGCTCGCAGGCATGGTCGCCCGGATTGCGGTCGGGGTGGAACTGCATGGCGAGCTTGCGGAAAGCGCTCTTCAGTTCCTTGTCGTCGGCACCCTTGTGCACGCCCAGCGTTTCGTAGAAATCAGCTTTCATTTTTTCCCGCTGTCCGGATGCTCAACGTCTTCATGCAGTGTTGCGTCGTTTGCCGGCACGTTGCCACGATTTAGGATCGGCGCAGCCCGGATGCTAGGGCCGGCGCGGAGCTGTTCGTGCTTTTCGACGATTTTTTCCGCACTTTTTCTGCCAGGGTTGCAAAAAAGCCCGGCTTTGCGCCGGGCTTTCCGCTTTATCTTGCCGTCAGCCGGTTCAGGCCGACTTCTTCTTGTCGTCGTCCTCGTCGATTTCCTCGAAATCGGCATCGACCACATCCGAGTCCTTGGCGGCGTCCGCCTTGGCGTCGGCTTCCGCCGCTTCCTTCTGCGAGGCCTCGTACATGGCCTGGCCGAGCTTCATCGAAGCCTCCGCGAGCGCTTGGCTCTTGGCTTCGATTTCCGCTGCGTCGTCACCCTCGGTAGCGGTCTTCAGCGCCGCGATCGCGTCCGATATCGCCGTGCGGTCGGCTTCCGAGACCTTGTCGCCATATTCCTTCAGCGACTTCTCCGAGGAATGCACCAGCGCCTCGGCCTGGTTGCGGGCCTCGACCAGCGCGCGCCGCTTCTTGTCGGCGTCGGCATTGGCTTCGGCATCCTTCACCATCTTCTCGATGTCGGCGTCCGAAAGGCCACCCGAGGCCTGGATGCGGATTTGGTGCTCCTTGCCGGTGCCCTTGTCCTTGGCCGAAACATTGACGATACCGTTGGCGTCGATGTCGAAGGTGACCTCGATCTGCGGCACGCCGCGCGGGGCCGGCGGAATGCCGACCAGGTCGAACTGGCCGAGCGCCTTGTTGTCGGCGGCCATTTCGCGCTCGCCCTGGAAGACCCGGATGGTCACGGCCGACTGCGAATCCTCAGCCGTCGAGAACACCTGGCTCTTCTTCGTTGGAATCGTCGTGTTGCGCTCGATAAGCCGGGTGAACACGCCGCCCAGCGTCTCGATGCCGAGCGACAGCGGGGTCACGTCGAGCAGCAGCACGTCCTTGACATCGCCCTGCAGCACGCCAGCCTGGATGGCGGCGCCGAGTGCGACGACCTCATCGGGGTTGACGCCCTTGTGCGGCTCCTTGCCGAAGAACTGCTTCACGATTTCCTGGATCTTGGGCATGCGGGTCATGCCGCCGACCAGCACCACTTCGTCGATCTCGCCCGCCTTCAGGCCGGCATCCTTGAGCGCCGCCTTGCACGGGTCGATGGTGCGCTGGACGAGGTCTTCGACCAGGCTTTCGAACTTGGCGCGCGTCAGCTTCAGCGTCAGGTGCTTGGGCCCGGTGGCGTCGGCGGTGATGAACGGCAGGTTGATCTCGGTCTGCGTCGTCGACGACAGCTCGATCTTGGCCTTCTCGGCAGCCTCCTTGAGGCGCTGCAAGGCAAGCTTGTCGTTCTTCAGGTCGATGCCCTGTTCCTTCTTGAACTCGGCCGCCAGATACTCGACGAGGCGCATGTCGAAATCCTCGCCGCCGAGGAAGGTGTCGCCATTGGTCGACTTCACCTCGAACACGCCGTCACCGATCTCGAGCACCGAAATGTCGAACGTGCCGCCGCCAAGGTCATAGACGGCGATGGTCTTGCCGTCCTTCTTGTCGAGGCCGTAGGCGAGGGCAGCCGCGGTCGGCTCGTTGATGATGCGCAGCACTTCGAGGCCGGCGATCTTGCCGGCGTCCTTGGTCGCCTGGCGCTGGGCGTCATTGAAATAGGCGGGAACGGTGATGACCGCCTTCTCGACCTTCTCGCCGAGATAGGCTTCCGCCGTTTCCTTCATCTTCTGCAGGATCATGGCCGAGATCTGGCTGGGCGACTGCTTCTTGCCGCCGGCCTCGACCCAGGCATCGCCATTGTCGCCCTTGACGATCTTGTAGGGGACAAGCTTCTTGTCCTTTTCCGTCACCGGATCGTCATAGCGGCGGCCGATCAGGCGCTTGACCGCGAAGATGGTGTTTTCAGGATTGGTGACCGCCTGGCGCTTGGCCGGCTGGCCGACGAGACGTTCGCCGTCGCCCGAGATGGCGACGATGGAAGGCGTCGTGCGCGCGCCTTCCGCATTCTCGATCACCTTCGGCTCCTTGCCGTCCATGATGGCGATGCAGGAGTTGGTGGTGCCGAGATCGATACCGATTACTTTTGCCATTTTTCTAGTCTCTCCGCTAAGCAGGCTCTCAGGACCCGTAAGGCGTTCCGACGAAAGCCCCTGTTCACAAGAAATCCCGTTCGGCAACCGCTGCTGCGGCGCTGGACGGCTTGGCGCGTATATAAGAACAGGCGGCATCGGGCGCAAGCATTCTGCGCAAGGCTTCCACCATCCTCGACAGCGGATGGCGAAACGGCCCGATTACGCCTGCGCCCGAGGCATCGCGTCCGCCCGCTTCGCGACGTCTGAAAGAATAGCCGGGCCCCACAGTGAACCTTTCCGCCTCCGCGTGCGACTGACGCTCAGGCGCCGCATGATGTGGCCACGGGAAAGGGAGCCACCATGACCAGCACCCCAGGGACGCCATGGCCTCCCCGACCAACAGGAGCTCGGCGCGACCATCGTCTTCGCGACAGGGTCGATGCGCTTGGCTTTCCGCTGGTTCCGTTGACCCTGCACAGGAGCAGGCGTATCGTAATTATGAGGAAAGCAGACAATTCGATCGGGGACGAACGTGCTGGAACGCCGCGCCTTGCGCTGGTTTGCGCGGCAGGATCGGTTGGTTCTCCGTTAGACTTCGGGGGGAGTTCCATGTCTCGCGATCACCGCCGGTTCGCGCCCTCTCGTGCCGGCCGTTTGGGCGGCGTGGCGAAGGCCGCCAGCGCCTTTCTTGTCCTGGCGCTGACCGCCGGCCTATGGCTTGGCGGCCCCGCGCGGGCGCAGGAAACCCGGATCATCTATCCCGGCTCGATGGCGGTCACCGGATTTTCCGGCACCGTCATTCCCGATTTCGACTCTTCAGATTCCGAAAAGGGGGGCCTGCCGCCCGGCGTCGATCCGGTCGACGAGACCTTCATCGACACGGCGCGCGCCACCTTGCGCGTTTTCGACGTTTCAAGCCTGGGCGGGCCGGCCTCCGGCCAGCTCGTCTACACGCCGCCGCCTTTCGAGGTGACATCAGGCCAGATCGGCCAGGTGTTCGGCCTCACCTATGATGACGGCATGCGCGGTGGCGTCCCGTCAGGCATTCCCAATCTCTATGCCGGCGCCACCTCGCTGCACGGCATCCGCATCGTCACGCCTGACGCCGACGATGACGGCCGTCCGGAGCGGCAGCGCCGCGGCATGGCAGGCGCTGCCTTCATGGAGGGCCAGTTCGGCACCGAGAACGGCGGCGGGCCGGGCACCATCTGGAAGGTCGACGGCATCAGCGGCCAGGTCGCCAAATTCGCAGACATCGACACCAACAGCGGGCCCGGCATCGGCAATCTCACCTTCGACCCCATCCACCGCCAGGTCTTCGCCTCCGACCTCGATACCGGTCTGATCCATCGCATCGACCCCAATGGCGCGTTGGTCGACACGTTCGACCATGGCGTCGCCGGGCGCCCGGCGCATGGCCTGGCTCCGGTCGCCGACGATGGCGCGGTCATGGACATACAGGGCGCGGCCTTCGACACGGAAGATCCCGAGACCTGGGGCTACACCCAGGACGAGCGCCGTGTCTGGGCCGTCGCCTATCATGGCGGCCGGCTCTATTATTCCGTCGGCGAGAAGGCCGAGATCTGGTCGGTGGGCATTGCCCGCGACGGCCGCTTCGCCGGCGATCCCCGTTGGGAGCTGACGGTCAAGGCCGACAAGGACTACGCCGTCACCGACATCGCCTTCGACGATAGCGGCTTCATGTACCTGGCCCAGCGCGGCCCGGTCGAGAACCGCTACGACTACAGCGAGTTCGCCGATTCCGGCAGGGGCGAGGTCATCCGCTACTTCAGCGAAAACCCGGACGATCCGGCAACGGAATCGGTCTGGGTGAAAGCGCCGCAGGAATATGCCGTCGGCTTCCCGCAAGGCTTCAGGCAGTCGGCCGGCGGGCTGGACCTGCAATATGGCTATGGCGCCGAAGGCGATCTCGACACGTCGGCCTGTGCCCAGACGCTGGTCAACACCGGCGACAAATTGCGCGACAATCCGGCCCTTGCCGAACGGCTCGCCGCTGGCGGGCCGCTCGCCGTGCACGGAGTGCAGATCACGCCCAGGGAACTGGTCAAGCCGGCCAATGTGCCGCCTTTCGGCTCCTGGTTCGTCGACTTCGACGGCTATTTCGAGGACCCGGAAGTGGAAGGCCATGTCGGCGACGTCGCCGTCTGGCATCCCTGCGAGGGCCGCGCCGGCTATTATGAGGAAATCCCGGGCGGCTATCTGCCACCCTTCTATCCGCCGGACTTCCCGCCGCCCGGCAACCTGCCCTCCTGTCTCGATGTCGACGATGTCAGGTATTTCTGCACACCGCGCGGGCTCGAGGCGGACCTCTACCTTCATGACCATGCTGGCTTCGGCGGCGATTCGATCAAAGCCCAATCCAGGACGCCAGGCGTCGGGGTGACCTCGCCCATGTCACATGCGCCGGGCAAGCCCTACACGATCGGCATCACCGGCCACGATCCGGGCGACACGGTCGATGTCGGGCTCTGCTTCTACAGGAAGTCCGACAAGGACAAGGGCGGCTACTACCCTTGCTGCAAGATGACCTTGCCGCTCAGAACGCCAGCCGTCAGCTGCGAACGCTGAGGAGGGGACGATGAACAATCTCGCACTCTCCCCGCTGGGCGTCGCCGACAAATCAACCGTCATGAACACGAGGCGCCTGTCATATGCCAGGCGCGGCGCGCGCTGGCTGGTGGCCGCCGGTATCGCGGTCGCCATGCTGCCTGCGCTGCCGGCACTTGCCGAAGACACGGCTCCGGCCAGGACCGTCCAGGCCGCCAGCCCGAATATGGAATTCAAGCTGGACAATCTGCACATCATCAATCCGGAGCCCGGACGGGCCGTGCCGTTCTTCACCAAGACCGGCGGCCAGCGAAGCTGCGACTATGTCTTCTACACTTTGAGCTTCGGCCTGCGCGGCGCACCGCAAGGCTTCGCCAGCCCGGGGTTTGCGGCTTCGCTGCAGACGGTCCGGCTCGACTTCAAGGACCAGCTCCGGCATGGCTTGCAGATCGTCAACATGCAGGTCTCCGGTGACGGCACCGATGCGTCGGGCGGACCTCTGCCTGGCGCCGTCATCAGCAATTCGGCCGGCCCCAACGACATGGCAACGGTTTCGGATTTCCGGATTTCCGCTTCCGACCTCGACGGCTCGGGCGCACCGGACGAACGCGTCATCACGTTCCGCATCACCGCCAGGATCGACCACGCGGCGTTCCCCGCGCCGGCGACGGTCGACAATCAGGGCCTGATCAAAGTCACCGTCGGCACCGGCACGGGAACCATTATTCCCTCACAGGATCCGGGCAAGCCGGACGACGGCAATTTTCTCACCGGCGAAAAAACCTCGATCCGGGTCGACCTGACCAAGTGCAATCCGCCACCGCCACATCCCGGCAAGGAATGCTTCAAGGTGGAGCGCGGCACGGTCGACTGCGTGCCCGGCGGCGGCGCGTTCATCTACCATATGCCTGTCGGTCCCGAGATGGGCGGCAGGTGGGTGCAGCTTTCGACCGCCACGCCAGGCATCACGATCGTCCCCGACACACAGAAGGTGCCGGCCGGCGGCGGTGTGCTGAACTGGAAGATCGTCGGCGCCTCGCCCGGCGACGTCATCCACCTCGTCGTCACCGGCATCGAGACCTATGCCGGGCCGAAAGAGGGTTGGGGGCTCTGCTGCACGCAGACCATCGACATCGTCATCCCGCGCGACCAGAGATGTCCGCCCAAGGACAGGGAACCGGACCTGAAGGTCGAGAAACGCGCCGATGTCACGCGCTGCACCATGGGCGGCGGCTGCGACTTCAGCATCCGGGTCACCAATGTCGGCGACGCGCCCTACAACGGCAAGATCGTGCTCGACGAGGTGACGCTGCCGGCGGGCTCGACGCTCGATTCGGGACCCAATCCGCCCTGGACCTGTGTGCCCGGCGCCACCCCGATGATGTGCACCCATCCGGTGACCACGCTCAATCCGGGGGCTTTCATCGACCTGGAGTTCGGCTTCAAGCCGGCTGGCGGCTGGCAAGGCAGCAGCTTGCGCAACTGTGCCACCTATAACTATGCCGCCAGCGGCAAGCCGCTGTTCGGCAGCCAGGCCAACGACCGTGGCTGCGCCTCGATCCCGATCTGCCGGCGTGGCGATCGCGATCGCGACTGCCGGCCGCCGGTCGAGAAGAAGGCCGACCTGATCCTGAAAAAGCGTGCCCGCGCGGAAGCCTGCACCGCCGATGGCGTGTGCAGCTTCGTCATCGACATCATCAACAACGGCACCTCGACCTATAACGGGCCGCTGACCGTGGTCGACACCTATCCCGGGGGCGCGCCGGCCTCCTCGACCTTTGGCCCGAGCCCACCCTGGACATGCGGTCCGAACGGCCCCGGCCAGTTCCGTTGCGACAATGCCGGCATCTCGCTGCCGCCGGGCGCTTTGACGGCGATCGTCGTCAAGGCGGTGGTGCCGGCCGGCTACCGGTCGGACACGGTCGAGAATTGCGCCGAGGTGAAACCGATCCCCGGCGAAACCGACCTCACCAACAACCGGGCCTGCGCCAAGCAACGCATCCCTCGTCCCAATGGCGGCCAGCCTGTCCTGCGTATCACCAAGACATGCGGCGGTTCGCTGGCGGGTGCCGCTTTCGTCTCCTGCCGCATCACCGTCAGCAATGCCGGCACGGCTGCCCCCACCGGTCCGGTGCGGGTCAACGATGCCGCCACTTTGGTGGCGGGCGGCGCGCCCGTCCAGATCCAGACCGTCACATCAGACGGCGCGGAATGGGCATGCGGGCCGGTTCCGGCCGACACGCTGGCGTGCCAGATTCCAGGCGCCGTCATGACACCCGGAACGAGCAGGCACTTCGACGTGACGGTTTCGGCCAACGGCGAGTTCGAGAATTGCGCGCGGGGCTCCTACGGCCCGGCGCAGGGCGAGGACGTCGTCCATCCGGTCGGCCGGGCCTGCGCCAAGGGCGGCGGGGTCTCGTCCATCCGCGTCGAGAAGACCGGCGACCGCGAGTGCCGGCCCGGAGAACCCTGCTCGTTCGAGATCACCATCACCAACGACGGCCCGGCGGAATTTTCCGGCCCTGTCCGCATCGGCGATGCGATCGGCGTCGAAGGCCTCGGCCGGCTGGAAGGCGTCGCGATCACCTCGATCGAGCCGGCCTTCGGCTGCTCGCCGGAACCGGCGGCCTTGCCTGCGTCCTGCATCGCAGACCTGACGCTTGGCGCTGGCGAAAGCCGCGTCCACCACGTAACCGTGGTCATCCCCGACGACGGCCGCCTGGCCAATCTGCAAGGCAGCGTCAACGGCCAGAACTGCGTCGGCGTGCTCTCTCCCGACACGCGGGTGCAGGGCGGCGGAGATGTGCTTTCCCGCGACCAGGCCAATACCCAGGGCAATCGCGACAAGGCCTATGCCTGCCATCCCTTCGCCATCAGGCATGAGACGAAGAAGGAATGCTCGGCAGGCTTCGTCATGAACGACGCCGGCCGGTGCGTCTGCCCGCAAGGCACCACCTATCGCAACGGCCAGTGCTCGTCCGGCGGCGTCATCATCCCGCCGAAGGAGCCAAAGCGTTGCGTGCTGCTCAAGGGCCAGGTCCGCACAGAGGACGGACGCTGCGTCTGTCCGCGCGGGACCGAGTTGGAGAATGGCGCCTGCGTCACGATATCCAGGCCGGGCTGCACGATACCGGGCTCGGTGCCGACATCGAACGGCCATGGCTGCACCTGTCCCAGGGGCACGCATCTCGACCGGGATGCCAACGCCTGCGTGCGCGACAGGCCGAAGCCCGAGCAATGCACCATCCGTGGTCAGGTCCACGGCGCGGACGGCGAATGCGTCTGCCCACGAGGGACCGAACTGCGCAAGGGAGCCTGCCGGGCTATCCAGCCGGAGCCTGAGCAATGCACCATCCGCGGCCAGGTCCACGACGCCAATGGCGACTGCGTCTGCCCGAGGGGGACCGAGCTGCGCAATGGAGTGTGCCGGCGCAAGCAGCCCGATGTGGAGCAGTGCGACATTCGCGGCCAGATCCACAACAAGCGCGGCGAGTGTGTCTGTCCGCGTGGAACCCAGGTTATCGACGGCGCATGCCGCCGGTCCAGGCAAGAGAGCGAGTGCGCGCCGGGCTCGCAAATGGTCAACGGCCAGTGCCAGCCGATCTTCAGGCGGCGTTGCCCGGAAGGCATGATCGGCCGTTATCCAAACTGCAGGCCGGTGCGCGGGCAGCCCTCGCTGGAACTCAACCCGGGACTGCTGCTGCAGCAGGTTCTGCCACGGCGCAGGCCGCAGTCCGAACAGCAGCAGGATACGGCTCCAAACAGAATCCTGAATCTCCAGCAGCAGTAACCATCGCCTGAAGGCACATCGGAAACCCCGCCGGAGCAATCCGGCGGGGTTCTTCGTGGCCGGGCAGGCTGAAGCTGCAACACGAAGAGGACGCCGCACTACCCCAGCTGTGGAACCGCCAAGCTCGCACCCTCGACAAGTCAGCGGCTGCGCTTTAGGCAGTGATCAGATGAAAAAGGCGCTCGGAAAGGCCCCGTCATCATGACAAAAAAAACCTTGATCGCACCTTCGGTGCTGGCTTCGGACTTTTCGAAGCTGGGCGACGAGGTCGAGGCCGTCGCGGCAGCCGGCGCCGACTGGATCCATCTCGATGTGATGGACGGCCATTTCGTCCCCAACATCACCTTCGGTCCGCCGGTGATCAAGGCGATCCGCAATCGCACCAAGGCTTTCTTCGACTGCCATTTGATGATTGCGCCGGCCGATCCCTATCTGGCAGCCTTCGCCGAGGCCGGGTGCGACGGCATGACCGTGCATGCCGAGGCCGGGCCGCATCTCGATCGCTCGCTGCAGACGATCAGGAATCTCGGCAAGAAGGCCGGCGTTTCGCTCAATCCGGCAACGCCGGAAAGTGCGATCGAATACGTGCTCGACAGGCTCGACCTGATCCTGATCATGACCGTCAACCCGGGTTTCGGGGGCCAGGCCTTCATTCCGGCAATCGTCGACAAGGTGAGGCGGGTCAAGGCGCTGATCGGCGGCCGGCCGATCCGCATCGAGATCGACGGCGGCGTCTCGCCCGAAACCGCGCCGCTGGTGACCGCCGCCGGCGCCGATGTGCTGGTGGCCGGCGCCGCCATCTTCAAGGGCGGCAGCGTGGAAGCGTACCGGGCGAATATAGAGGCGATCAGGACGGCGGCCGACAAGGCAGCCGGCTAAAAGCACCGCACAAGAACCGATGGAGGCCAGGATCTCCCCACGTGGTCAATCCTGGGGACCTGCACTGCGCGCTTCGCTGCGGCTGGCCCTGCGACAAAAGCGATGGGCAGGATAAAAGGCCTGATTCGGTCCCACTGTTCGGTGTCTTTTGCGCGCGACGGAAAAGAGGTTCGCGCGGAGGCACGGAAGAACAGGTGATCCTGCATATAAACACGTTAAATTTCCGCCGGTTGTAGCCGAACACGATTTCGTTCGACCAGATATAGGATCGTGCATATTTCTTTGTTCTAAAGTACAATGACGCGATCTCCCGCTTGAGCGCGTCGAGGCGCGCGAGGTAGGGTACGTGTACGGAAAGGGAACTGTTTCTCGGACTCGAATTGCCCAGGACAAGATTTGGGGACAAGGAGCCGATTTTGACATACGCAGCTGCCAATCTGAATGACGACGGCACAGGCTCGAAGAGTACGCTCGCCAGCACTGTCTATCATCAACTCCGTGCCGATCTTCTGCGGGGCGCCTTTGAAACCGAGAGCAAGCTGCGGGTTGAGTGGGTTGTTTCCAAATATGGCGCCGGCGCTTCCCCGGTTCGTGAGGCTCTCAATCGCCTGGCCTCGGAAGGGCTTCTCGGTCGGCATGACCAGCGAGGCTTCTTCATCATGCCGGTCAGCGCGGCAGAGCTCGAGGAATTGACGCGTACCCGTTGCTGGCTCGAGGAACGGGCGCTTCGCGAATCCATCGCCCACCGCACCGCCGAATGGGAAGAACAGCTGGTTCTGGCGTTGCATCGGTTGGGGCGCACCTCACGTCTCATGCCAACGGATCTGTCGTCGCTCAATCCGGACTGGGAGAGACTGCACCGCACTTTCCACCGTGCGCTGATCTCGGCCTGCCGGTCGCGATGGCTAGTGGGGTTTTGCGACCAGCTTTCCGATCACGCCTACCGCTACCGCCGAATGGCCAGTAACGGCGAAGGCATCCAGCGCGACGATTTTGCGGAGCACCGCCTGATCGCGGAAAATGCGCTGGACGGTAATGCCGACGCCGCGGTCGAAGCCCTGCTCAATCACTATCGCCTGACGGCAGCCATGTGCATGGAGCGCTTCAAGCAGGTCGAAGCATCAGAGCCGGCCAGCGCCAGGGCCGAGCGCACCCCACGGTAGCGCCGCATCGCGCCCCAAGCCTTTGCCCCCCACCGCCGAGGCCTTCCGCTTTTCGCCGGCGACATGATCATGGCGGCCGCGTGGAGCCGCCCTTGCGGGCTTGACGGGTCGGCAAGAACCACCAACAGTCTGGCGCCGTGCAAGCGGCCGAACCGGAAGACAGGCCCGGCTCCGTCGGATGCATGCCTTTGGCCGCCAGACGCAGGAAGACCTCATGAGCAATCATCTGTTCGACATTTTCCGGTCCCGGATGCCGAAGCCCGGACGCCTGTTGATGCGAACGGATGACGGCCGCGTGCTGACCTATGGCGACATGCTGGCGCGCTCGGCGCAACTGGCGCACGCGCTTTTGCAACTTGGCGTCGAGCCCGGCGACCGGGTCGCGGTGCAGGTCGAGAAGAGCCCGGAAGCTATGCTGCTGTACCTCGCCTGCCTGCGTGCCGGCGCCGTCTTCCTGCCGCTCAACACCGCCTATACGCTGGCCGAACTCGCCTATTTCTTCGGCGACGCCGAGCCCCGGCTGGTCGTCTGCGATCCGGCACGGGCAGCCGACATCGAAGCCCTGGCGCAAAAATGCGGAGCCCTTGCCGTCACCCTCGACGGCAAGGGCGAAGGATCGCTGGCGGACCAGGCGTCGCGGCAATCGCCCGACTTCCACGACGTCGCGCGCGGTCCCGACGATCTTGCGGCGATCCTCTACACGTCGGGAACGACCGGCCGCGCGAAAGGGGCCATGCTCAGCCACGAGAACCTCGCCTCGAATGCGCGCGTGCTGGTCGACTATTGGCGCTTCAGATCAGACGATGTGCTGATCCACGCGCTGCCCATCTTCCACACCCATGGGCTGTTCGTCGCCACCAACGTCATCCTGATGGCCGGCGCCTCGATGCTGTTCGAGCAGAAATTCGACGCAGGGCGCGTCGTCGCGCTCTTGCCGGACGCCACGGCGCTGATGGGCGTGCCGACCTTCTATGTCCGGCTCTTGCAGCAGGACGGGCTGACCCGCGAGGCGGCAAGAAACATCCGCCTGTTCGTTTCCGGCTCGGCGCCGCTGCTGGCCGAGACGCACAGGGCCTGGCGCGAGCGCACAGGCCACGCCATTCTCGAGCGCTACGGCATGACCGAGACCAACATGAACACCTCGAACCCCTATGATGGCGAGCGCCGCGCCGGCACCGTCGGCTTTCCCTTGCCCGGCGTGTCGTTGCGCATCGCCGACCCCGACACTGGCAGGCCGCTTGCCCAAAGCGAGGTCGGCATGATCGAGGTCAAGGGGCCGAATGTCTTCTCCGGCTACTGGCGCATGCCGGAAAAGACCAAAGCGGAATTCCGCGCCGACGGCTTCTTCATCACGGGCGATCTCGGCATGATCGACCCCGACGGTTATGTCCACATCGTCGGCCGCGGCAAGGACCTGATCATCTCGGGCGGCTACAACATCTATCCCAAGGAGCTCGAGAGCGAGATCGACGCGCTTGACGGCGTCCTGGAAAGTGCCGTCATCGGCGTTGCCCATCCCGATTTCGGCGAAGGCGTAACGGCCGTCGTGGTTCGCTCGCCGGCTTCGACCGTCACCGCTGCCGAGATACTCAATGCCATTGCCGCGCGCGTGGCGAAATACAAGCATCCCAAGCGCGTGGTCTTCGTCGACGAATTGCCGCGCAACACCATGGGCAAGGTGCAAAAGAATCTGCTGCGCGATACCTACAAGGATCTTTTTTCCATAAGCAGTCCCACCAGCTAAGGCGATCCAGACAAGGATACCTCATCCCGCTTGTTTGGACGGGAGGCATCTATCGGGGGAACAAGAGACCGAGGACATGCTCGGCCAGCGCCAGGCTTGCCGTCAGGCCCGGGCTCTCTATGCCGAACAGGTTGACGATCCGGCCCGCGCCGTGGTCGGCCGGCCCCTGCACCATGAAGTCGGCCGCCGGCTGGTTCGGGCCCGACAGTTTCGGCCTGATCCCGGCATAGGCCGGCAGCAGGGCGCCGTCCCTCAGATCCGGCCAATAGCGCCGGATCTCGTCATAGAAGACCGCGCCGCGGCCGGGATCGACCGCATAGTCCGCCTGGTCGATCCATTCGACGTCGGGGCCGAAGCGGGCGCTGCCGCCGAGGTCGAGTGTCAGGTGCACGCCCAGGCCGCCATTGACCGGCACTGGATAGATCAGCCGCGAGAATGGCGACCGGTCCGAAAGCGAAAAGTAGTTGCCGCGCGCCAGCCAGAGCGGCGGCACGAGCTCTGGCGGGAACCCTTCGATGCTACCGGCCAGCGCCTGCGCGTCGAGCCCTGCGGCATTTACGAAAGCGCCGGCTTTCAACGCGAACGTCTCGCCGTCGCCATCGCGCGTGGTGATACGAATCCCGTCGGCCTCGACCGTCGCCGCTGCGACGGCGGTCAGGAAGGCGAACGACGCACCGGCCGCCTCCGCGTCGCCGCGCAGCGACAGCATCAGCCCCTGGCTGTCGACGATGCCCGTCGACGGCGACAGCAGCGCCCCGGCGCAGCTCAGCGCCGGTTCGAGGCTTTCTGCCTGCGCGGCGGTCAGCAAATCGAGGTCGTCGACGCCGCATTGTTCCGCATTGGCCCGGATTGCATTGAGCCGAGGCAGCTGGCCCGGTCCGACGGCGACGATCAGCTTGCCGGTGCGTCGATGGCCGATGCCACGCTCGCGGCAATAGGCATAGAGCCGTTCGCGTCCTTCGACGCAGAAACGCGTCTTCAGGCTTCCGGGCGCGTAATAGAGCCCGGCATGAACGACTTCCGAATTGCGCGAACTGGTAACGGTGCCGATCGAAGCGGCCTTTTCGACCACCAGCACTTCGCGGCCCGACAGGGCGAGCGCCCTGGCGATGGCGAGCCCGACGACGCCGGCTCCGGCGACGACGCAATCGACGTCAGGCATGGCCGGCTTTCACCGTTGCCCGCCGGCGCTGGTCGAAAAAACACTGTCGCCGCCGATCCAGACGCTTTTGATATCGAGATCGTCCGAAAGCGAAACGATGTCGGCGGCGGTACCCTTGGCGAAGCGCCCGAGCCGGTGCGACTGGCCGACCGCCTGCGCCGGATAGAGAGACGCCATGCGCAAGGCCTCGGAAAGCTCCACGCCCACGCTGCGATGGGTGAAACGCACGGCCGAGATCATGTCGAGATCCGCACCGGCCAGCGTTCCATCGGCAAGCCGCAGGCTGCCGTTCTTGCGGTAGATGGTGCGGCCGTTGAGCGTGAAGGAGGTCATGTCGGTGCCGATCGTCGCCATGGCGTCGGTGACCAGCACGATCCTGCCCGGCCCCTCTTTGGCCCGCAACGCTATTGCGATGGTGGCGGGATCGACATGGATGCCGTCGGCGATCAGTCCCGCGGACAGGCCGCCGATGTCGATGGCGGCGCCCGCCAGTCCCGGCTCCCGGTTGCCGATCTGGCTCATGGCATTGAACAGATGCGTGACCACGCTGGCGCCGGCCTCGGCGAAGGCTTTGGCTGTGGCGTAGCCGCTGTCGGAATGGCCGAGGCTGACGATGATGCCGGTCTTGGCCAGCGCCGTCACGCGGGTCGCCTCGACGGATTCGGGTGCGATCGTGGTGAGCAGCACCGGGAGCTTGGCTCTTGCCGCGATCAGCATCGCCTCGTCCTTGTCCGTCATCGGCCGGATCAGCGCCGGGTCATGCGCGCCCTTGCGGGCGATCGACAGATGTGGACCTTCCAGATGCAGTCCGAGGAACCCCGGCACTTTCCGCAGTGCCGACGCCTCGCCGGCGGCAATCGCCGCGGTCGTGATATCGGCTGTATCGGTGATCAGCGTCGGCAGCAGCGCCGTGGTGCCAAACGCCGCATGCGCCCGGCAGATGGTCTCGATCGAGGCGACATCGGGATGATCGTTGAGCATGACGCCGCCGCCGCCATTGACCTGGATGTCAACGAAGCCCGGAGCCAGCATGCCGCCGCCGGTGTCGACGCGGCGGATATCCGTGGCAAGCGCGCCGGTGGGCAGGATGGCCTCGACCAAGCCGTCGCGCACGACGAGGGCATGACCGTCATGCCAGTCGTCGCCGTCGAAGATACGGGCGCCAGTCAGGGCGAAACGGTCGCTCATACGGTCTCCGTCACCTTGCGAAGGTTGCGCGGCGTGTCCGGATCGAGGCCGCGGTGGCGCGCAAGGGCCTCGACGAACACGTAGAAGGAGACGATCAGCGTCAGCGGATCGGTCAGTGGATGGCCGGTGGCGACATGCGGCAGGCGTGTGGCCTTGTTCGCCAGCATCGAGGTGACGAAGACCGGCGCCCCCTTGGCCGCCAGGCTGTCGGCGGCTTCGGCCACGGACGGTTCGGATGCGTCGCGCGCGGCCAGGGCCAGCACCGGAAAATCGGGGCCGATCAGCGCCAGCGGGCCATGCATGACTTCGGCAGCACTGTAGGCCTCGGCATGCATGCCGCAGGTTTCCTTGAATTTCAGCGCCGCTTCGTTAGCCATCGCCGCGGATGGGCCGCGGCCGAGGATGAACAGCGACTTCTGCTTTTCGATCGTTTCGACGAGCACGCTCATCCAGTCGCAAGCGATCGCCTTGCCGAAATGCTCGGGCAAGCGGGCAAGCGCCTTGAGAAGCGCTTCGTCGCCGGTGGAATGCGCCATCAGAGCAAGGCCGGCGACGGCGGAATTGACGAAGGTCTTGGTCGCCGCGACGCTGCGCTCGGGCCCGGCCAGGATGTCGATCGCATGGTCCGAGGCGCGCGCCAGCGGTGAATCGGCGGTGTTGGTGACGGCGATGGTCAGCGCGCCACCTGCCCGTGCGGTTTCGGCCATGGCGACGATGTCGGGGCTCTTGCCCGACTGCGAGATGGCCAGGCACGCGGAGCCGCCGAGCCTGAGCTTGCGGCCATAGATCGAAGCGATGGAAGGGCCGACCGAAGCCACCGCAAGACCGGCGGTGAGTTCGACCGCGTATTTCATGAAAGTAGCGGCATGGTCGGACGAGCCGCGCGCCACAGTGACGACGAAATGCGGGTCGCGCTCGCGAATGCCGCGGCCGGCTTCGGAAAGTACGGCACCGGAACCGTCGAGCAGGCGGGCGACGGCTTGCGGGATCTCCTCGATCTCGCGCCGCATATGGGTCGGCTCCGTCGATTTGTTAGGCTCGGTCGTCATGGTCGGCCCTCTTCGCTCGGCCCTGTCAGCCGCAGTTCGGCGACGAAATCATAAGCGTCGCCCCTGTAGATGGAGCGGGTGAACTCGATCACCTTGCCGCTCGCCAGATAGGAAATACGCTCGATGTGCAGGCCGGCAATGCCCGGCGGCACTTCGAGCAGGCGCGCGTCGCCGTCGCCGAGATTGGCGGCCGAGATGCGCTGCACCGCGCGCACCGGCCTGTTGCCGGTCAATTCCAGGGCTGCGTAGAGCGAGGAGCCAATTCCAGCGGGGTCCGGCAGCACGCTGGCCGACAGCGAGGCGCGCTCGATCGCCAGCGGCGTGTCGTTGGCGATGCGCAGGCGCGCCACGCGCGCCACCAGTTCGTTCGACGAAAGGCCGAGCACCATCATCTCGTCGGGCGAGGGCGCGTAAAGGCCGCGGTCGAGCCAGGCCGAGCGCACAACCATGCCACGCCGCGCCATGTCCTCGGTGAAGGAGGTCAGCCGCGACAGCGACTGCTCGACCCGCTCCATGCGCGGCGCCACGAAGGTGCCGGAGCCGTGGCGCTGGACCAGGATGCCGCCCTTGACGAGGTCCTGCACCGCCTTACGCACGGTGACGCGCGAAATATCGGCCTTGATGGCGATGTCGCGCTCGGAAGGCAGCGCGTCGCCGGGCCCGATCAGGCCGCGATTGACGGCATCCTCAATGCTTTTGCGCAGTTGTAGGTAGAGCGGCGCACCGCTTTGCGAGGACTGTTTCAGCGCGGCGAAGATCTGGTCGGCGGCGTCGCTCATCGAGCCGCTCCCCTCGGCGCGAACAGGCGGACCGCCATCTGCACGGCGCCGCCGAGCGCATCGTCGAGCGGCTCCCGAAGCAGCGCCCGGTAGCGTGCAGACAGGCGCGGCGCGTAGAGCGGCGCCAGCCCGCCGAGCAGGCAGAGCGGCGCGTCGTCCGCCAACTCCAGCGCGCCGAGCGAGGCCTCGACATCGGCGACTGCCTTGTCGAGGATCCAGTTGGCGACCGCGTCGCCTTTTTCGGCATGTTCGAACACTTTGGGGGCGAAGCCGCCGAAATCGCCGGGCTTGGCATTGGTGGTGAATTCGACCACATCCTCCGGATTGTCGCGGAACACGGCCATCATGCTATCGGTCAGCGGCGTGCGCGCGCGCACGCCATCATGGGCAAGCAGGGTCTGTTCGAGCAGGTCGCGGCCGATGCGGGCGCCGCTGCCCTGGTCGCCGACCTGGAAGCCCCAGCCGCCGATGGCACGCGACTTGCCGTTCTTGCGCGCCATATAGGCGGTGCCGGTGCCGAGGATCGCCATGGCGCCGTCGCCGGAACCGACCGCGCCTTCCAGCGCGATTTCGGCATCGGTTTCGACGCGGCTGGTGCTGAACGGCAGGATCGCCTCGAGCTGCTGCCGGTAGGTGCCGACATTGGCGCCGGCGAGGCCGAGAATGGCCGGTGTTTGCGGGATCAGGTCCGGATCCTGGCCAGCCGCGACAAAGGCTTGCCGCGCCGCCTCGACGATGTTCGACCGGGCGCCGGTCAGGTCGGTGCGGATGTTGGCGGCGCCGCTTTTGGCGCGGCCGAGCACCGTGCCGTCCGCCATTGCCAGGGCCGCCCTGCAGCTGGTGCCGCCGCCATCGATGCCAAGCACGAATTTCACGTGATTTCTCCTCCAGGCCGATAATACCAATAAAATACCAATAGCCAAGGGTTAATTTCCGCTGCAAAAAAGATTAGAGCGTATTTCACTGAAAAACTTGGCCATTTACCTGCGCCAGCGATTTCGGTGCGGCGAATTCGTTAATGCGTGTGGACAAGTGGTATTTTTTTGGTATTGTTTTCCGAATTGGAGGAATTGGGATGGCCGAAACGCGCACCGAAGCGCTGCACAGGAACGCCGAGGGGCTGGATATCCAGGCTCCCGAAGCCATCCTTGCTTCGCTGGCCGATGCGCAGGTCGAGGCGGCGAAGATTGTGCGCAACGCCATTCCCTCCATCGCCAAAGCGGCCGAGATCATCACCGGTAGCCTGAAGGGCGGCGGCAAGCTCGCCTATGCTGCGGCCGGCAGCTCCGGCCTGATGGCGCTTGCCGATGCGCTGGAACTGCCTGGCACCTTCGGCATTCGGCGCGACCGCATCGCCATCCTGATCGCCGGCGGCGATGAAGCCTTCAGAACGCTGGCCGGCGGCCCCGAAGACGACACCGAGGAGGCCGCGACAGCGGTCGCCAACGCCGGCATTGGCAAGGGCGACTGCCTGATCGCAATCTCGGCCAGTGGTACGACGCCCTATGCACTGCGGGCGATCGAGGAAGCCGCCCGTCGCGGTGCGGCTACCATCGGCATCGCCAACAACCGGGACTCGGCTCTGCTGCGTCTGTCTGGAACCGCCATCCTGCTCGAAACGCCGCCGGAAGTGATCGCCGGCTCGACGCGCATGGGCGCCGGCACGGCCCAGAAGATCGCCCTCAACATGCTGTCGACGCTCGCCGCTATCCATCTCGGCCATGTCCATGACGGCTACATGGTCAATCTCATGGCCGACAACAGCAAGCTGCGCGACCGCGCGGCGCGGATCGTCGCGGCCATCAGCGGCGGCAGCCGCGACGACGCGGCCCGTTTGCTCGAAAAGAGCGGCGGTGCGGTCAAGACCGCCATTCTGCTTGCCGCCGGCGCTGACAGCGCCGACACGGCGCAGAAGATACTGGAAGAGGCCGGCCAGAAGCTGCGGCCGGCCCTTTCCGCGCTGGGGCATGATCCCGAAAAGTGGAGACCGCTTCTCGGAAAAGATCATGCTCGAACAAAGAAATAGAGCCTGTTTCATCCCGGTGTCCATCGGGGTGAAGCAGGCTTGCGAGGGGAGCAAGGGGCGCAACGCCTCTGTTCTCATCAAAACCGAACCTGAAAAAGGTCAACAGGGAGACTGAGCATGACAACGAAACTACTGACGGCACTGCTTCTGGGCACCAGCATTCTCGGCTCCGCCGGGGTGGCTTACGCCGAGGACGTAACGCTCAACATCGAAAGCTGGCGCGGCGACGACCTTGCCATCTGGAAGGACAAGCTGATCCCGGCTTTCGAAGCCAAGAACCCCGGCATCAAGGTGGTGTTCGCGCCCTCGGCGCCGACCGAATATGACGCGGCTCTCGGCGCCAAGCTCGCCGCCGGTTCGGCGGGCGACCTGATCACCTGCCGCCCGTTCGACAAGTCGCTCGAGCTGTTCAAGAAGGGCAATCTCGCGGACCTCTCCTCGCTGCCGGGCATGGACAACTTCTCGCCGGTGGCCAAGTCCGCCTGGCAGACCGACGACGGCAAGGCGACCTTCTGCGTGCCGATGGCGTCGGTCATCCATGGCTTCATCTACAACAAGGACGCCTTCGACAAGCTCGGCATCAAGGTGCCGGAGACCCGTGACGAGTTCTTCGCCGCGCTCGACAAGATCAAGGCCGACGGCACTTACATCCCGATGGCGATGGGCACCAAGGATCTCTGGGAAGCCGCGACCATGGGCTACCAGAACATCGGCCCCAACTACTGGAAGGGCGAGGAAGGCCGCGCGGCCCTCATCAAGGGCGAGCAGAAGCTGACCGACAAGGACTGGGTCGCGCCCTATGAGGAACTGGCCAAGTGGAAGCCCTATCTCGGCGACGGCTTCGAGGCGCAGACCTATCCGGACAGCCAGAACCTGTTCACGCTCGGCCGCGCCGCCATCTACCCGGCCGGCTCGTGGGAAATCGGCCTGTTCAACACTCAGGCCCAGTTCAAGATGGGTGCCTTCCCGCCGCCGGTCGAGAAGGCCGGCGATACCTGCTACATCTCCGACCATACCGATATCGGCATGGGCCTGAATGCGGGCTCCAAGCATGCGGATGCGGCCAAGACCTTCTTGTCCTGGGTGGCCTCGCCGGATTTCGCCACCATCTACGCCAACGCGCTGCCGGGCTTCTTCAGCCTGAACTCCTCGCCGGTGAAGATGGAAGACCCGCTGGCGCAGGAATTCGTCTCCTGGCGCGGCAAGTGCAAGTCGACGATCCGCTCGACCTACCAGATCCTGTCGCGCGGCACGCCGAACCTCGAGAACGAGACCTGGGTCGAATCGGCCAATGTCATCAACGGCACCGATACGCCGGAAGCCGCTGCCAAGAAGCTGCAGGACGGCCTCGACAGTTGGTACAAGCCCGCCAAGTAAGGCTCGGGCAATGAGCTGGGCCGTTCCAAGTGGACGGCCCAGCGTTTTTCGATAGCATCGACTGCGAAGGACGGCGCCGCCCCTTATCCGCCTGCCGGCACCTTCTCCCCGTACAGTCACGGTGAGAAAGGGAGTTGCCGCAACGCTGGCGACCTCCTCTCTCCGTTCTTCACCGGGAGAGGGTAAGATGAGGGGCACCGCTGTTGTCGAAAGCATTTTCCCAGACCTGATCGGTGGGGACCGAACTCATGGCCGCACAAGCACGACCGAAAAGACCGTTCCGCTGGCATATCGCCGTCTTCCTGGCGCCGGCGGTGCTCGTCTACACGGCGATCATGATTCTGCCGCTCGCCGGCACTTTGCAGCTGTCGCTGTTCCGCAACATCGAGCAATCCCAGGTCTTCGTCGGGCTGGCAAACTTCCGCACCCTGTTCGGCGATCCCAACTGGTCGGTGAATTTCTGGAATGCGCTGCGCAACAATGTCTGGTTCTTCATCATCCACATGCTGGTGCAGAACCCGATCGGCGTACTGCTGGCCGCACTTCTGTCCAGCCCCAGGCTGCGCTTTTCGGCTTTCTACCGCACGGCGATCTTCGTGCCGACCATCCTGTCCTTCGTCATCGTCGGCTTCGCCTGGAAGCTGATCCTGTCGCCGCTATGGGGCGTGGCGCCGCATATGATGGATCTGGTCGGCCTCAGAAGCCTGTTCACGCCGTGGCTAGGCAAGGAGCAGTATGCGCTGACCGCGCTTAGCCTGGTCTCGGTGTGGCAGTTCGTCGGCATCCCGATGATGCTGATCTACGCCGCGCTGCTGTCGATCCCCGACGAGGTGATCGAGGCGGCCGAATGCGATGGCATCACCGGCCTGTCGCAGTTCTGGAAGATCAAGCTGCCGCTGATCCTGCCCTCGATCGGTATCATCTCGATCCTCACCTTCGTCGGCAATTTCAACGCCTTCGACCTGATCTACACCGCGCAGGGCGCGCTCGCCGGGCCGAATTATTCGACCGACATTCTCGGCACCTTCCTCTACCGCGCCTTCTTCGGCTTCCAGCTGCAGGTCGGCGACCCCAACATGGGCGCGACCATCGCCACGATCATGTTCCTGATCATCCTCGGCGGTGTCTGCGTCTACCTCTTCCTCATCCAGACGCGCCTTCGTCGGTATCAGTTTTAGGGGGCGATATGTCGAGCTTGAGCACCCCCCTCTGTCCTGCCGGACATCTCCCCCGCAAGGGGGGAGATCAGCTGTTGTCACGGCCTTCGCCAGCCACCAGCGATGCAGGAGATGTGTCGGCGCCAAAGCTGCCAATCTCCCCCCTTGCGGGGGAGATGGCCGGCAGGACAGAGGGGGGTGGCTGGGTGCTGCTCCTCGGCAAAGTAGCTCCTCAGGAGACCATCCAATGAGCACCGCCACCCGTTCGCTGCCCCGCACGATCGGCGCCCATGCGATCCTGCTGACCTACACGGCGATCGCGCTGTTCCCGGTGATCCTGGTCATCATGAATTCGTTCAAATCCCGCGCCGGCATATTCGGCGCGCCGCTGACACCGCCGACGCCAAAGACCTTCGACCTGATCGGCTATACCACGGTGATCGGCCAGGGCGATTTCATCCACTATTTCCAGAACAGCCTCGTCGTCACCGTCGCCTCGCTGTTCTTCGTGCTGCTGTTCGGCGCCATGGCGGCATTCGCCCTGTCGGAATACCGTTTTCGCGGCAATACGCTGATGGGCCTCTATCTGGCGCTGGGCATCATGATCCCGATCCGGCTGGCCACCGTCGCCATCCTGCAATTGATGGTGGCGAGCGGGCTGGTCAACACGCTGACGGCGCTGATCCTGGTCTACACCGCGCAAGGCCTGCCGCTGGCTGTCTTCATCCTTTCGGAATTCATGAAGCAGGTGTCCGACGACCTGAAGAACGCCGGCCGCATCGACGGCCTGTCGGAATATACCATCTTCTTCCGGCTGGTGCTGCCGCTGGTGCGGCCATCGATGGCGACAGTCGCCGTCTTCACCATGATCCCGATCTGGAACGATCTGTGGTTCCCGCTGATCCTGGCGCCGTCGGAAGAGACCAAGACTGTGACCCTCGGCGCGCAGCTCTTCCTCGGCCAGTTCGTCACCAACTGGAACGCCATCCTGGCCGCGCTCTCGCTGGCGATCATGCCGGTGCTGATCCTCTACGTCATCTTCTCGCGGCAGCTGATCCGCGGCATTACGTCAGGAGCCGTCAAGTGAGCGGACAAATCTCTGTTGGAGCCTTCACCCCACCCGGCGCTTCGCGCCGACCTCCCCTTGAAGGGGAGGTCGAAGGTCACGGCTTCATTCACGACGGCCAAGGGACACGTTTCGGAGAAGCCTCTTTGAGCGTGGCGGGGGTCACGCCGACGTCCTACCTCCCCTTGATGGGGAGGTCGGCGCGTAGCGCCGGGTGGGGTGACACCCTCTCAAGAGAAACCAGGATATCTGGAGCAGCTCGGTGAACTCTGAAACGCCCCTTCGCGTCGTCGTCGCCGGCCTCGGCAATATGGGCCGCAGCCATGCGCTCGCCTATCACACCAATCCGGGCTTCGAGATCGCCGCGTTGATCAACCGCTCCGACGTGCCGCTGCCGGATGGGCTGTCGGGCTACGGCGTCAGGCGCTCCTTCGACGATGCGCTGCGCGACGAAAAGCCCGATGTCGCCTGCATAGCCACTTATTCCGACAGCCACGCCGACTATGCGGTGAGGGCGTTCGAGGCCGGCTGCCATGTCTTCGTCGAAAAGCCCCTGGCGACGACGGTGGCCGACGCCAGGCGCGTCGTCGCGGCCGCCAAGGCCAATGGCAGGAAACTGGTGATCGGCTACATACTGCGCCACCACCCGTCCTGGATCAGGCTGATCGCCGAGGCGCGCAAGCTCGGCGGCCCTTATGTCTTCCGCATGAACCTCAACCAGCAGTCCTCTGGCCATACCTGGGAGACGCACAAGCAATTGATGCGCACGACCTCGCCGATCGTCGACTGCGGCGTGCATTATCTCGACGTCATGCTGCAGATCACCGACGCCAGGCCGGTCGAGGTGCGCGGCATGGGCGTGCGGCTGACCGAGGAGGTGGCGCCCACGATGTACAATTACGGCCACCTCCAGGTGCTGTTCGATGACGGCTCGGTCGGCTGGTACGAGGCCGGCTGGGGACCGATGATTTCGGAGACCGCGTTCTTTGTCAAAGATGTCATCTCGCCGACGGGCTGCGTGTCGATTGTCATGAAGGAAGGCGTTAAGTCCGACGACATCGACACTCACACCAAGACGTCGACCATCCGCCTGCACAGTGCGAAAACCGGCGCGGACGGCAAGTTCGCCAAGCCAGACGAGATGCTGTCGATGGAGGGCGAACCCGGCCACCAGGATCTCTGCGATCTCGAACAGGCTTTTGTCCTCAAGGCGATCCGCGAGGATATCGATCTCACCCGCCATATGGACGACGCCGTGAAATCGCTCGCCGTCTGCCTTGCCGCCGACGAGAGCGTGCGCAGCGGGAAGGCGGTGCGATTGTGAAAACGAGGCTAGCGGTAGGGGTTGCGGCCTACGGCGCCCCCCTCTGGCCTGCCGGCCATCTCCCCCTCAAGGAGGGAGATCAGCTGTCGGCATGGCCTTCGCCAATCACAAACGTCAACAAGAGTGTTTCAGCGTCAAAGCTGCCAATCTCCCCCCTTGAGGGGGAGATGTCCGGCAGGACAGAGGGGGGTGCCCTGGCGCCCACTCATCAATTTGGAGGACTGCCGTGGGCTCGCTGAAGATCGAGAATGTGAAGAAGGCCTTCGGCCCGGTCGAGGTGCTGAAGGGCATCGACCTCGAGGTGACGGATGGCGAATTCGTCGTCTTCGTCGGCCCCTCGGGCTGCGGCAAGTCGACTTTGCTGAGGGTGATCGCCGGGCTGGAGGATTCGACCTCGGGCCGGGTGGTCATCGATGGCGCGGATGTCTCGGCCACGCCGCCGGCCAAGCGCGGCATCGCCATGGTGTTCCAGACCTATGCGCTCTATCCGCACCTGACGGTGAAGAACAATATGGGCCTTGGCCTCAAGCAGGCCGGCACGCCGGCGCCCGAGATCGAGCGCCGCATCGGCATCGCCTCGTCCATGCTGTCGCTTGAGCCCTATCTGGAAAGGCGTCCCGCGGAACTCTCCGGCGGCCAGCGCCAGCGCGTCGCCATCGGCCGCGCCGTGGTGCGCGAGCCAAAGCTGTTCCTGTTCGACGAGCCTTTGTCCAATCTCGACGCGGCACTGCGCGTCAACACGCGGCTGGAAATCGCGCAGCTGCATCGCCGCCTCAAGGCGACGATGATCTACGTCACCCACGACCAGGTCGAGGCGATGACGCTGGCAGACAAGATCGTGGTGCTCAATGCCGGGAAAATCGAGCAGATCGGCGGACCGATGGAACTCTACAATTCGCCGGCGAACGAATTTGTCGCGGGCTTCATCGGCTCGCCGAAGATGAACTTCATCGACGGCGCCAGGCTTGGGGAAACCGCCAAGAGCATCGGCGTGCGGCCGGAGCATCTGACTGTCGACCCGAAATCCGGCGCCTGGAAAGGCACGGTCGTGCATGCCGAGCACCTCGGCGCCGACACCAATCTCTATCTCGACTGCGAGAAGGCCGGGCTGATCACCGTGCGCATTTTCGGTGTTTATGACGCCGAGCCGGGGGCGACACTTTATGCAACGCCGGATCCGGCGAAGACCTATCGGTTTGGCGCGGATGGGAAGGTGCTGAAGTAGTATCGCAACATAGTTGGCGCTGCCCCTCATTCGCCTGCCGGCACCTTCTCCCCGTATAGTGACGGGGAGAAGGAAGATAGCTCCAGCGCCGGCGATTGGCGAAAGCAGCAACGACAGCGTCCTTCTCCCCGTTTTACGGGGAGAAGATGGCGGCAGCCAGATGAGGGGCGGCGCGACTTGTGAAAGTTATGCGTCAGCCCTGAACGTCTGCTTCTGCTGGCCCAACCCTTCGATGCCCAGCTCCACCACGTCGCCGGCCTTCAAGAACACCGGCGGCTTCATGCCCAGGCCGACACCGGGCGGCGTGCCTGTCGAAATGATGTCGCCAGGATGCAGCGACATGAACTGGCTGAGATAGGACACAAGATAGGCGACGCCGTAGACCATGGTCTTCGTCGAGCCGTTCTGCATGGTCTTGCCGTTGACGGTCAGCCACATCTTCAGGTTCTGCGGATCCGAGACCTCGTCCTTGGTCACCAGCCATGGGCCGGTCGGGCCGAACGTGTCGCAGCTCTTGCCCTTGGTCCATTGGCCCTGGCGCTCGGCCTGGAAGGCGCGCTCGGAGACATCGTGCGCGACGCAGTAGCCGGCGACATAATCGAGCGCATCGGCCTGGCTGACATATTTTGCCGTTTTGCCGATGACCACGCCCAGCTCGACCTCCCAGTCGGTCTTCTCCGAGCCGCGCGGGATCAGCACGTCATCGTCCGGTCCGACGATGGCCGAGCTGGCCTTCATGAAGATGATCGGCTCCGGCGGCACGGTGGCGCCGGTCTCGGCGGCGTGGTCGGAATAGTTGAGGCCGATGCAGATGAACTTGCCGGTGCCGGCAACGCAGGCGCCGAGCCGCGGCTTGCCGGAAACCGCCGGCAGCGACTTTGCGTCGAGCTTGGACAGCATCTCCAGCGAGGCCGGGTGAAGCGTGGTGCCGGCAATGTCGGCGACATGGGCGGAGAGGTCGCGGATCGTCCCATCCGCATCGAGCAGGCCGGGACGTTCGCTCCCCACCTCGCCATAGCGCAGCAGTTTCATTTAGACCCTTCTCCTGGTTGCGGCCTCGCGGCCTTTTGCAAACTCTTCACCGAAACGAATGGCTCCCGTTTGGGAAGCCGGCGGACCGTACCACCGGCCTGATCCAGGGCAAGCGCGGACACCATATAGTGATCGCCGGTGAGCGGGATTTTCAGACTCCTCGATCCGGTCAGATCGACCAGCCACCATCGATATTGTAGGCCTGCCCGGATGTGTAGGTGGCGCCGGCCAGATAGACGGCCAGATCGGCGATTTCCTCCGGCGTGCCGAGCCGGCCCATCGGCTGGCGCGCGATGAAGGCGGCGCGCGCGGCTTCATAATCGCCCTGCGCGTGCATGCGATCCTGCAGCGACGGGCTTTCCACCGTACCGGGGCAGATGGCGTTGCAGCGTATGCCCTTGCCGACATAGTCGGCCGCGACTGCCTTGGTCAGGCCGATCACCGCAGCCTTGGTGACACCATAGGCGAAACGGTTCGGCACGCCCTTCTGCGAACTCGCCAGCGAGGCCATGTTGATGATCGACCCGTCGCCGCGCTCCAGCATGCCGGGCAGCACGGCGCGGATGGTGCGGATCATGGCGCGGACGTTGAGGTTGAGAGCGAAATCGAGATCGCTGTCCTTCATCTCCAGGATCGAGCCGGAGTGGACGAAACCGGCGCAGTTGAACAGCACGTCGACGCGGCCGATCCCGGCGAAGGCGGTGTTGACCGCCTCGTCATTGAGCACGTCGACCTTGCGTGTCTTGATCCCGGCAGTCTTGGCGAGTTCCGCCAGCAGCGTTTCGTTGATGTCGGTGGCATGGACGGTAGCTCCTGCCTTGGCGAAGGCGAGCGCGCTTGCCTTGCCGATGCCTTGCGCCGCTGCCGTGATGACGACGACCTTGCCTGCCAGATCCGCCATGCTGTTCTCCTCCTGGGTTAACTGCCTTTATCGGCGGCCTGCGAAGGCGTCATGTGCCAGTCACAGGCCATGATGTGGCCTGCTCTGTCAGTTCACAGATAAAGATGTTTTTTCTCGTTAAAGAACATAAGCCCGAGCGTCAAGCCCGAACCCGATCTCCATTGTGACAGCATGGAACGTCAGTCGCCGTAGGGCACCCAGACGTTCTTCATCTCGACGGCGCGGCGCAGCAAAGCATCGCCAGCGGCTTCTTCCGAGGCCCAGTCGAGGCTACGGCCATTGCCGCTCCAGATACGTTTGAGGTTGCCGACGGACTCGACCTCCGCCTTGGCGCAGGTGTCGGCATCGGCGAACAGCCAGAGCCCATCGACATCGTCATGCTTGGCCAGCACGCCGGCAAGTTCGGCCGTGCGGCCGGTGACGATGTTGATGGCGCCGGCAGGCACGTCGGAATATTCGATGACCTGATACAAGTCGGTGGCGAGCAGCGGATGGCGCGCCGAAGGCACCGCGACCACCGTGTTGCCCATTGCCAGCGCCGGCGCGACCAGCGAGATGAACCCGAGCAGCGGCTGATTGTCGGGCGCGACGATGCCGACGACGCCAACCGGCTCATGCAATGCCAGCGTCACCGCCCGTGCCGGCGGCTGGTGCACGCGCCCCTCAAACTTGTCGGCAAGTCCGGCATAGAGGAACAACCGCTCGATCGACTGGTCGACCTCCTCGCGTGCCGCCTTGGCGGTCGCGCCCGTGAGCTGGACGAGGCGTGAAGCGAATTCCTCCGCCCGGCCGGAGAGGTTTTCCGCCAGATAGTAGAGCACCTGTGAGCGGTTGTAGGCGGTCGCCTCCGGCCAGCTCTTGCAGGCCCGCGCCGCGGAGACGGCATCGCGTATATCCTTGCGGTTGCCCAAGCCGACTTCGCCGGCAAGCTTGCCCTTGGCGGTGACAACCGCCAGCGAGTAGTTGCCGTCCGGCCGGACCTGTTTGCCGCCGATGAACAGCTTTGCCGTCCGATCGATTGCTGTGCCATCGGCCTGCTCGACCGGTTGTGTCGAGGCTGCCGCCGGCTTGATGACCGGGCCAAGCGGCAGCTTTGCCGTGAGATATTCGAACATGCCTTCGCGCCCGCCCTCGCGGCCGAAACCGCTCTCGCGGTAGCCGCCGAAGCCGCAGGCGGCGTCGAACATATTGGTGCCGTTGACCCAGACGACACCCGCTTTCAATTGCGGCGCGACGTGCAAGGCAAGATTGACGTTTTCGCTCCACACCGAAGCGGCAAGGCCATAGCGGGTGTTGTTGGCGAGCTCGATCGCTTCCTCGGTGTTGCGGAACGTCATGGTCGCCAGAACGGGGCCGAACACTTCTTCCTGGGCGAGAATATTAGCCGGCGAAACGCCGGTAGCGAGGGTCGGCAGATGGTAATAGCCGGATGAGGGCAGCGCCGCATCCGGCTGCCAGCAGACCGCCCCCTGTTTTGCGCCCTCGGCGACCAGGCCCTTGACGCGATCGAGCTGCGTCAGATCGACCAGCGGGCCGATATCGGTGTTCTTGTCCAGTGGGCTGCCGACGCGCAGCCGGCTCATCCTGACCTTGACCTTGGCGATGAAGGCGTCGGCGATGCCCTCCTGCACCAGCAGCCGCGAACCGGCGCAGCAGACCTGTCCCTGGTTGAACCAGATGCCGTCGACCAGACCTTCGACGGCGCTGTCGAGATCGGCATCCTCGAACACGATGAAGGCCGACTTGCCGCCAAGCTCCAGCGACAGCTTCTTGCCCGAGCCGGCGGTAGCCTTGCGTATGATCTTGCCGACTTCCGAAGACCCGGTGAAGGCGATCTTCTGGATGCCGGGGTGGTTGACGATGGCCGCACCCGCTTCCGGGCCGCCCTGCACGATGTTGACGACGCCTTTCGGCACGCCGGCGCGTTCGCAGATTTCGGCGAACAGGATGGCGGTCAGCGGCGTGAATTCGGCCGGCTTCAGCACCACGGTGCAGCCGGCGGCCAGCGCCGGCGCGATCTTCCAGGCCAGCATCAGCAGCGGAAAGTTCCAAGGGATGATCTGGCCGACGATGCCGACGCCCTTGTGGCCGGGGAAATCCTTGTCCAGCGCCTGCGCCCAGCCGGCGTGATGGATGAAGTGGCGGATCGCCAATGGCACATCGATGTCGCGGCTCTCACGGATCGGCTTGCCATTGTCGATTGTCTCCAGCACCGCGAACAGGCGCTGGTGGCGCTGCATGGCGCGGCCGATGGCATAGAGCACTTTTGCCCTGGCATAGCCCGAGGAGGCCGACCATTTCGGCAGCGCCTTGGTGGCCGCCGCGACCGCGGCGTCGATGTCGGCGGCTCCGGCATCCGAGACCTTGGCCAGCAGCTTGCCGGAAGACGGTTCGCTGGTCTCGAAGGTCTTGCCGCCGCCAGCCGCCTTCCAGGAGCCGTCGATGAACAATGCCTTGGAAAAATCGCGCGCGGCAAGCCAGGCGTCGGCCTCGTTGCGGGCTTCCGGCGCCGGACCGTATTCCATGGCGTGATAGCGTTCGAGAATGTTCATGGGGCCCTCCAGATAATTGCCTCGGCAAGCGCTCTGTCGCGCCCCCCTCTGTCCTGCCGGACATCTCCCCCACAAGGGGGGAGATTGGCAGTTTCAGCGTGTCGCTGCCCTTGCGACGTTGAAAATGGACGAAAACAAGGAAGCGCGTGATCTCCCCCCGTGTGGGGGAGATGTCCGGTAGGACAGAGGGGGGCGCCGTAGGGCTCCACGTTCGAGCCCTGACTCAAGCCATCGCGTGGCGATGATTGGCCGAATAGTGCCCGGTCAGGTGATGCTCGAGCTGCCGCTCGATGTCTGTCAGCAGGCTCGAGGCGCCGAAGCGGAATAGCTCCGGTTCCAGCCATGGCCGGCCGAGTTCTTCCTTCATCAGCACCAGCCAGTCGAGCGACACCTTGGCGGTAGAAATGCCGCCGGCCGGCTTGAAGCCGATGAGATAGCCGGTCTCCTCGAAATAAGCCCTGATGGCGCGCACCATGGCAAGGCCGACGGGCAGCGTGGCGTTGACGCTTTCCTTGCCGGTCGAGGTCTTGATGAAATCGGCGCCCGCCATCATCGCCACCATAGAGGCCAGCATCACATTCCGCAGCGTGGCGAGGTCGCCGGTGCCGAGAATGACCTTCAGATGCGCATCGCCGCAGGCAGCGCGCATCGAGACGATCTCGTTGTAGAGCTCGCGCCATTTGGCCCCGAACACCAGGCCGCGCGGGATGACGACATCGATCTCGTCGGCGCCGTCGCGCACCGAGGCCTCGATCTCCTGGAGGCGGGTCGACAGTGGCGCAAGACCATGCGGGAAGGCGGTGGAGACGGCGGCGACATGGATGCCGGTGCCGCGCACGGCGTCGACCGCGGTGGCGACGAACGGATGATACACGCAGACGGCGGCCGGGCGGATGGGTTCGCCCGCAATGCCCAGGCCCTCGGCGATGTCGCGGCGCAGCGGATTGATCGCTTTGGCGCAAAGCCGGCGCACGCGCTCGTCCGTGTCGTTCGAGTTGAGCGTCGTCAGGTCCATGCAGGCTATCGCCCGCAGCAGCCAGGCCGCCTGGTTGTCGGCCTTGATCGAGCGCCGCTTGGTCAGGCTGGCGACGCGCCGTTCCAGCGCCGAGCGGTTGACGCTGCGCACCGACTCCAGAAAGCCGAGGTCGAGCTTCATGCCGGGATTGCGCGCGATGCGATGATCCAGCGGGAGGGCGGTGTTGGCGGCGGCGCGCGCCGGCAGCGGCATCACCTTGGCCTCGGCCTCGCGGATTGTGCTGCTCATCTCCTGCCCTTTCACTCAGCGACTGCGCCTATGTCTTGGTGTGTATCGTCTTCCCAAACCGCTCGGCACTTTTGGGCGACACGCACGAAGATAGCCCGCGAAGCCGCGCTTCACGAGTCCTCAAGCGAGGGTAGCTGAAAAAGGCCGCGAAAGCAGCTAATTTTTGACCAGAAGGTCAAAAGCTCGATCGCCGGAGAAGAGCAGGCCTCAGCCGACGAAGGCGCGCTCGACGACAAAAGTCGAGGGATGGCTGAGCGAGCCTTCCTGGAAACCGAGGCTCTCGGCCATCTCCTTGACGTCCTTGAGCATATGCATCGAGCCGCAGATCATGATGCGGTCGGTCTCGGGATTGAGCTTCTCTATGCCGAGGTCGGCGTAGAATTTGCCGGAGCCGATGAGCGCGGTGATACGGCCCATGCGCGCCGACCCCTCGCGGGTCGTGGAGTTGTAGAGCGTGACACGGCCGCCGGTCAGTTCGCCGATCAGCGGGTCGCTTTCGAGCGCCGCCACCAGTTCCTGGCCATAGGTCAGCTCGGCATTGTCACGGCAGGTGTGGGTCAGGACCAGCTGCTCGAACTTTTCATAAGTGTCAGGGTCACGCAGCAGGCTGGCGAAGGGCGCGATGCCGGTGCCGGTGGAGATCATGAACAGCCGCTTGGCCGGCGTCAGCGCGTCGACCACCAGCGTGCCGGTCGACTTCTGGCGCATGATGACGGTGTCGCCGACCTGGATCTTCTGCAACTCCGAGGTCAGGGGGCCGTCCGGTACCTTGATGGAAAAGAATTCCAGCTCTTCGTCCCAGGCCGGGCTGGCCACCGAATAGGCGCGGAACACCGGCTTCTCGGCATTGGGCAGGCCGATCATGACGAATTCGCCGGAACGGAAGCGCAGCGACTGCGGACGGGTGATGCGGAACGAGAACAGCCGGTCGGTGTAGTGCTTCACCGAGACCACGGTTTCGGCATAGACATTGGCTGGAATCGGAAATTGCAGCGGGCGGGCGCCGGCGGTGTTGAACGCGGATGTGGTGTTCATCAAATCCAACCTTCTGGCCCAACTCACGAACGCGGGCGCCAAACCTTATTCCTGCGCGCCCGGACCGTTCAGGTTCCGGCGTGCTGCTCGCACACTCCAAAGCGGTAAGCTCTTGTGTCCGGAATTTATTAGTATACAAACGATATTTGCGTCAAGATGCCGCCGTAAAACACCTTTCCAAACTGTGACATATCCGTAGTCCCAGCATTTCGGGTTTCGACAATGAAAGAGAATTTTTCGGTGCAGCCGCCGGATTCCCTGGGCAGTGTTGTCGCCGGCATCGACGTCGGCGGAACCTTCACCGATCTGCTTCTGATTGATGGCAAGGATGGCGGGCGGGTACATATCGCCAAGACGCCCACGACCGTCGACAACCAAGCCTTCGGCGTCGTTTCGGCGCTCGATACCACCGGCTTTCCGATCGACGGCATCGATCTTATCGTGCATGGCACGACGACAACCACCAACGCGGTGCTCGAACGCCGGCTGGCGAAGACCGGCATGATCACCACGCGCGGCTTTCGCGACGTGATCGAGCTCGGCCGGCGCACGCGGCCGCAGCCCTATGGCATGACCGGCACCTTTGTTCCGGTCATCCCGCGCAACCTGCGGCTCGAAGTGTCCGAGCGCGTCGAGGCGTCGGGAGCGGTACGCATGCCACTCGACGAAGCCGAAATGCGCGAGGCGGTGAAGGCGCTGATCGATGCCGGCTGCGAATCCCTGGTCATCCACTTCCTGCATTCCTACGCTAACCCTTCGCACGAGCGGCGCGCCGCCGAGATCGCCGCCGAACTCTGGCCGAACGACTACATCACCGCGGGTCATGCGCTGCTGTCGGAAGCGCGCGAATTCGAGCGCGGCGTCACCGCCTCGGTCAACGCTTCGGTGCAGCCGATCCTCGAGCGCTATGTCGAGCGGCTGCGCAAGGAACTCGCCGACAAAGGCTACGCCCGCGACTTCCTGATCATGAACGGCAATGGCGGTATGATCTCGGCCCGCTTCGTCACACGTGAATCGGCCAAGACCGTGATGTCCGGCCCGGCCTCGGGCGTCATCGCCGCCGCCTACACGGGCAAGCGCGCCGGCTTCGAAAATCTCGTCACCTACGACATGGGCGGCACCTCGACCGACGTGGCGCTGATCCGCAACGCCGAACCGGCGGTTTCGAACGAGATCGAGATCGAATACGCCATGCCCATCCATGTGCCGATGGTGGCGGTGCACACGGTCGGGGCCGGCGGCGGCTCGATCGCGCGCGTCGACGCGGCAGGCCTGATCCAGATCGGCCCGGAAAGTGCCGGCGCCAATCCAGGCCCGATCTGCTACGGCCGCGGCGGCCTGCAGCCGACCATCACCGACGCCAATCTGGTGCTCGGCCGGCTGGCGTCGAAGAAGCTGCTTGCCGTCGACAATCCGGTCACATCAGAGCGTGTCACCGGCATTTTCGCCGACAGGATCGGCAAGGCGACGGGCTTGTCCGGCGTCGAAGCAGCCGGCGCGGTGCTCAGGCTCGGCAACATGAAGATGGCCGGCGCCATCCGCATGGTGTCGGTGTCGCGCGGCCACGATCCGCGCGATTTCGCGCTGTTCGCCTTCGGCGGCGCCGGCCCGCTGCACGCCACCGCTCTGGCGCGCGAACTTGGACTGCCCCGGGTGCTGGTGCCGGCACGGCCCGGCATCACCAATGCGCTCGGCTGCGTCGTCGCCGATCTGCGCCATGATTTCGTCAACACCATCAACCGGCCGGTAGGCGTTCTTGATGAAAGCCAGCTCCATCGGGTTTTGGAACGGCATCGAAACGAAGGCGAGGAGCTGATCGCCAAGGAGGCGGTGAAACCGCAGACCATCCGCGTCACCCATTCCGCCGACATGCAGTTCGTCGGCCAGACCCACATCATCAACGTGCCGCTGCCGTCCTCGTCGGTGACCCGGCAGGAGCTGCAGGCGCTGTTCGAAAAGGCCTATTTCGCGCGCTTCAAGGTCGAGCTGCCGGAAATCCGCGCCAATCTGGTCAACTTGAACACCTCGGTGACGGGTGTCAGGCCGGCGATCGATCTGTCGCGGCTGATCGACCCCGCCGGGCGGGCAAAGACGCTCGACGAGGCCCGGCGCGAGATCCGGCCGGTCTGGTACAGCGGGCGCTGGCATGACACGCCCGTATACGCACGCGAAGAACTGCCGCTCGATGTGATCATCGAAGGGCCCGCGATCCTCGAACAGATGGACGCTACCACGGTGCTCGAACCCGGCGACCGTGCCCGCTCGGACGCCGACGGCAACATCATCATCGACATTGGCGAGGCCTGAGATGCAAAAGCTCGACGCCATCACGCTCTCGGTTCTCCAGGCAGCCCTGCAGCAGGTCTGCGATGAGATGGACCTGACCTTTTCCCGCGCCGCCTTCTCACCTGTCATCGCCGAGGCCAATGACCGCTCCGACGGCATCTATTCGGCCGTCGACGGCTCGCTGATCGCGCAAGGCAGCCAGGGCCTGCCGGTATTCGTCGGCGTCATGCAATATTCGACCAGGACGGTGATCGAGATGATCGCCGACGGCCGCTGCCTGGCCCCGGAGCCGGGCGATATCTACATCGTCAACGACCCGTATCTCGGCGGCACGCATCTGATGGACGTGCGCTTCGTCATGCCGGTCTACCGGGACGGCAAGATTTTCTGTTGGCTGTCCAACACCGGTCATTGGCCCGACATTGGCGGTTCGGTGCCCGGCGGCTTCTCGGCTTCGGCGACGGCGGTCGAGCAGGAAGGCTTGCGGCTGCCGCCGGTCAAACTGTTCAAGAAAGGCGTACTCGACCCGGAGATCTACGCCATCATCTGTTCGAACATCCGCGTCGCCGACCAGCGCATCGGCGACATCAGGGCGCAGGCTGCCGCACTGCTGATCGGCCAGGATCGGCTCAATGGAATTCTGGATCGTTACGGAGACGAAACCGTTGTCGAGGCGATCGCAGAACTGCGCCGCCGCGCCGCCGAGCAGACGCGCGCCAACATAGCGGCCATTCCCGACGGGACCTACCGCTCGACGGCCTTCGTCGATTCCGACGGCGTGGTCAACGAGCCGCTGACCATCGCGCTCGCCGTCGAGAAGAAGGACGACACCCTGACTTTCGATTTCGCCGGCTCGTCAAAACCCTGCGCGGGGCCGATGAACAGCGTGCTGGCGACCACCTTGTCCTCGGTTTATCTCGCCATGCGCCATATCTTCCCCGATGTGCCGATCAGCGCCGGCGCCTTCGAGCCGCTCGAGGTCAAGCGGCCGGAGGGTACCTTCCTGGATGCCAGATATCCCCGCCCGGTCTCGGGCTGCGCCGCGGAAGTGTCGCAGCGCATCGCCGAGGCGGTGTTTGCGGCCATGGTGCAGGCGCTGCCCGACAAGGTAACGGCGGCGCCCGCCGGCTCCAGCGGCAATTTCGCGCTCGGCGGCAACGATCCGGCGCGCGGCCGCGACTATGTCATGTACCAGATCTCTGGCGGCGGCTATGGCGGCAATGCCGGCCATGACGGGCTGACCAATGGCTGCTCGACCATCGGCATCTCCAAGTCGCCGCCGGTCGAGATCATGGAGCAGGCCTTTCCGGTGCTTTACCGTCACTATGCGTTGCGCGAGGGCTCGGGCGGCGCCGGCAAACATCGCGGCGGCTTTGGCCTTGCCTACGAGGTCGAGATCCTGCGTGGAGAAGCCCGCGCCTCCTTTGTCATGGACCATGGCCGCTTCGGCCCGCAAGGCGCGCTCGGCGGCCGGGATGGCGAGCCCAACACGGTGGCCGTCATCCGCGACGGGAAGGAACATGTGCCGCCCCACCTCTCTAAGGAGCAGGACATCGCGCTCAAGGCCGGTGACCGCGTCCGCGTCGGTACGCCGGGTGGTGGCGGCTACGGCAATCCGCGTGAGCGCGATCCGGAACTGGTGGCTCAGGACGTCAGGCTTGGTTATTATACGGCTGAACAGGCCAGGGATTTGTTCGGCGCCGCATGAACTCGCTGGCGCCTTGTTCGACCCGGAGGAGTAAGGCCGCGGCCTGGTCCGGCTTGCTCGGAAATCGTTTTGGCCTCTCCTGCGGGTCCATGATATGATTTGCGAATGAAGTATCTTAATTCAAGAACCGGCCGCTCAGCCAAGACGGGTCATTTCGTGCTGACGAGAGCGCATGGCGAGAAAATCAGCGCTGTCGAAGGTATGAAGTTGTCGTCCCGCATGGCGAAAATACTCAACCATGGTGTGCGGCAAGGGTTGTCCGGTGACGAGCGGCGCTCGCTGATCAAAGAAGAAATCCGCAAAAAGAAATAGGCCGTTGGTCTACGCTGCCGAGTTCGATCCACTCTGCTACCCCGGCACGACCGTGCTTATAAATCTGCTTGATATCCGCGAGCAGGCAGAGCTCGATGAGGTCGAGCTCGCCTTGTTCCTGACTCGCGCGGACGAGCCCCTTCCGGCAGGCGAACTCGACTACCGTCACTATCTCCACCTGCATCGGCACCTGTTCCAAGACGTGTATGCTTGGGCCGGTCAGCCGCGCACCATCCGGATCGGCAAGGGTGGCAGCTGGTTTTGCTATCCCGAGCACATCGCCAGCGAGATGGTTCGGGTGTTCCGTGAACTTGGCGACCCCGACTCCTTGGCAGACCTAGACAGCCTCGGCTTTGCGAGGCACGTGGCCCACGTCATTGCGGAGATCAATGCCGTTCATCCCTTTCGCGAAGGCAACGGCCGTACCCAACTCACCTTCCTTGCGATGCTTGCTGAACATGCGGGCTTCACATTCAACGCCGATATCCTGGAGCGAGATCGCGTTATTCAGGCGATGATTGACAGCTTCGGTGGTTCCGAGGCGCCGCTTCAAACGCTTATCGAAGACATCATCGCGTAGCTCAGCCGCTCACCCCCTCCGGTCCAGCTTCGCCGCCAGCCGGTCGCCCACCCACTGGATGCCGCAGACCAGGATGATCAGCACGATCACCACGGCGATCATCACTGACGTCTCGAACCGCTGGTAGCCGTAGCGGATGGCGAGGTCTCCGAGGCCGCCGGCGCCGATCGCGCCGGCCATGGCGGAGGCGCCGACCAGCGTCACCAGCGTCACGGTGAAGCCCGCGATGCCTGGCAGCGCTTCCGGCACCAGCACCTCGCGGATGATCGTCCAGCGGTTGCCGCCCATGGCGCGCGCCGCCTCGATCAGGCCATGGTCCACCTCGCCCAGCGACACTTCGGCGATGCGCGCGTAGTAGGGCGTGGCGGCGATCGACAGCGGCACGATCGCCGCCCAGGTGCCGATCGAGGTACCGACGATCAGCCGCGTCACCGGGATCAGCGCCACCAAAAGGATGATGAACGGCACCGACCGGAAGCCGTTGATGACTGCGCCGAGCACGCGGTTGACCCACAGGCTTTCGGCGATGCCGCCGCGTTCGGTGGCGATCAAGGCGAGACCAAGCGGCAGGCCGAAAACCAGCGAGATGAGGCCGGAAGCGGCCGTCATCAGCACCGTCTCCCAGATCGACCGCAGCAGAAGCTCAAACAGGATCGGCGACATGGCCAAGCACCTCCACCCGCGCCTGGCGCGATTTCAGGAATGCGATCACTCGCGCGAGATGGCTTGCATCGCTGCCGGGGACAGACAGGAACAGTGTGCCCACCGGCTGCTGCTGGATATGGTCGATGCCGCCATGGACGAGGCGGAACGTGCCAGGCACGAGCGTCGCGAGATCGGACAAGAGCGGGCTTTGCGCGGCCTCCCCGGCCACATCCACGCGCAGGATCGTCTCCGCGCCGGTCGCGGGCAGCAGCCGGGCCAAGAGCTCGGCCGGCAGTTGCGGCCGGATGGCGCCAAGCAGGCTTTTCGTGATCGGCGACCGCGGCTCGGCAAACACCGACCAGACCGGGCCTTGCTCGACGAAGCGCCCGGCGTCGATCACCGCCACGCGGTCGCCGATCGAGCGGATCACCTCCATCTCATGGGTGATCAAAAGGATGGTCAGGCCAAGCTGCCGGTTGATGTCCCTCAGCAAGGCGAGGATGGACCGCGTCGTCTCCGGGTCAAGCGCGGAGGTGGCTTCATCCGACAACAGCAGCGCCGGCCGCGCGGCCAGCGCCCTGGCGATGCCGACGCGCTGCTTCTGTCCGCCGGACAGCGATGCCGGATACGCCTTTGCCTTCTCCGACAGGCCGACCAGTTCAAGCAGTTCGGCGGCGCGGCGCAGCCGCTCCGCCTTCGGGCGGCCCTCGATCTTGAGCGGCAGCGCCACATTGTCCTCGACGGTCTTGGCCGACAAAAGGTTGAAATGCTGGAAGATCATGCCGATGCGCCGCCGCAGCGGCTGCAGGTCGCGCTCGCCGAGCCGGCTGATCTCGCGGCCTTCGATGAAGACTTCACCGGAATCCGGCCGCTCCAGTCCGTTCAGGCAGCGGATCAGCGTCGATTTGCCGGCGCCGCTGCGTCCGATGATGCCGAGGATCTCCCCCTTGCGCGCCGTCAGCGAAATGCCGTCGAGTGCCGCCGTCGCGCCGAAGCGGCGCTTCAGGTCGACGAGCCGCACCACGTCTTGCGGCGGTGGGCCTGTGCCCTCCACGGCTTCTGCGGTTGCTGAGAAATGCTGGTTCATGCGCGGATCCCGAAATACGATCGCGGCCCGCGCATCGCGCGGACCGCCTTCATGTCAAATGCCCTAACAGCCTCAATAGGCGCTGAGGCCGGTGCCCTTGTAGACCTTGTCGAACTCGGCTTTCACCGCCTCGTTCTGGTAGGAGGCGACCAGCGTCTTCACCCAGGGCTCGTTCTCATTGCCAATCTTGACCGCGATGAAGTTGCGGTAGGGGTTGTCGGCGATAGGCTCCTGCGCGATACGGTTTTCCGGTGTCAGGCCGCTCTTCAGCGCCCAGTCGGTGTTGACCACGGCGGCATCGAGATCCTCGACGGAGCGGCCGACAATGCCGGCGTCAAGCTCCTTGATCTCGACCTTCTTCGGGTTTTCCGCGATGTCGGCGGTGGTGGCGAGAATGCCGGTGCCGTCCTTCAGTTTGATCACGCCCTCGTTCTGCAGCACGCGCAGCGCCCGGCCTTCATTGGAGGGATCGTTCGGCACGCCGATCACCGCGCCCTCGGGCAGGTCGGCGATCTTCGTATATTTCTTGGAGTAGAGGCCGATCGGCCAGACGCCGGTATAGCCGACGCGCACGATGTGGTAGCCCTGTGTCTTGATCTGGTTGTCGAGATAGGGCTGGTGCTGGAAGGCATTGGCGTCGATCTCGCCGCGCTCCAGCGCCTCGTTGGGCTGGGTGTAATCGTTGAACACCACGGTCTCGATGCTGAGGCCCTTTTGCGCCGCCTGGGCGACGACGACCCGCCAGACATCCTCGTCCTCACCGCTGATGATGCCGACCTTGATCGCCTTCTTGTCTTCGGCGAACGAAGCGCTGGGCGCAATCAGCCCGGCGACCGCGACCGCCGAAGCGAAAAGCAAGCCAAGACCCGCGCGGCGGTTGAAATATGACGAGAGGGAAGACGACAAGGTGTTCCTGAAATCGGACATGATGGATCTCTGCGGTTGCGAAGTCACAAGCCCGGCGGAACGCCAAGCCTTGTCCAGATCATCAGAAACTCTAGGGATATTATCAAAGAACCGCGTTCCCCGGTTCGCCCGGAAGCCCGGAATATTCTCTCAAAATTTTCTGAACGGCGAGCACGGCAGCCTAGCCGCCGCGCTAAACGGGCCGCAGCGCCGCGGCTGAACTAACGCTTGCACTTTCCCGCTTGACTGCGTGGTGGCACGGAATAGTTTAGGCTGAAAATACCGGCCCTGATCGCCGGGCGGCAAGAATGCCTCGTATGCCTCGCCCTCCGGCGGTGGCTGCGGGGCATTGTTATTTTGGGGATCTGTTTGAAACGGCGTATCGAGATCGGCATCCTCTATTCCCGCTCGGGAAGCTACCAGCTCGTCTCCGATGCGTGCCGGATGGGCGCCATGCGCGCCATCGCCGACACCAATGCCGACCGCGGCTCGGGTATCGAACTGATGCCCGTCGAGCGTGACCCGCAAAGCAATGCCGATCGCTATGCGACGCTCTGCGAGGACATCTTCAAGACCAGCAGCGCCCGCCATGTCGTCGGCTGCGTCACTTCCTGGAGTCGCAAGGAGACCATTCCGGTGCTGGAAAAAGCCGGCGGCATGCTCTGGTACGCCTGCCCCTATGAAGGCTTCGAGGCCAACGAGCACGTCGTCTACATGCACGCTTGCCCAAACCAGCATCTGGTGCCGCTGATGGCCCATGTCGTGCCCCGCTTCGGCGCCAACGGCTTCCTGCTCGGCTCGAACTACATCTGGGGCTGGGAGATGAACCGCGTGGCGCGCGACCTGATCGCGGATGCCGGCGGCAAGGTTCTGGGCGAGCGCTATCTGCGCATAGGCGAGACCGACGTGTCGCGGCTGATCGCCGAGATCCGGGCGACGCGGCCGAACTTCGTCCTCAACAACCTGATCGGCACCTCCTCCTACGCCTTCCTGGCGGCCTACCGCGACCTGGGCGTTGAGGACCCGGCCTTCAGCCCCGAGGTGTGCCCGATCATCTCCTGCAACCTCACCGAGGGTGAGCTGCCGGCGATCGGCGAAACCGGCAAGGGGCATTTGTCGGTCGGGCCGTATTTCGCGCCTCGCCCGGCGGCCTTCGCCTCGTCTTTCGAGGCCTCCGCCTATGCCTCCGTGCAAGTGATGGCCGACGTGCTCTCGCGTGATCCCGACGCCGGTCCGGCGGAATTTTCCAAGGCCTTCGCCGAACGGCGCTTCTCCACCCGGCTCGGCCCGATTGCTATCGACGCTCATTCCCAGCACGCAACGCTGCCGGTAATCATCGGCCGGATCGCCGACGGCTTCTTCGAGGTCGTCAGCCGGCAGCACGAGGTCGCGCCCGATCCGTACCTGTCACGCTACGACCCCGCCACGACATTCGGCCGGCCGCGCCTGAGGGTGGTGTCGTGACCAGGCCATCGCGCATCCCGAATCTCGGCGGCGCCAGGGCATTCATCCTGCATCGCCCGCACCCGACCGTGCAGGCCATCACCAGGCAGTTGTCCGCCATCGGCCTGGTCACCGTCGACTGCTGGCCCGAACTGCCGCCTGAAGCGCTGGCCGCCGATTTCGTGTTCTTCGACGCCGATCTCGGTTTCGACGAGCAATTCCCGTGGAAGGCCGGCGAGGCGCCGATGCCGCTGGTGGCGCTGATCGGTTCGGAGGCGCCCGGCCGCATCGAATGGGCTCTCTCGCACAAGGCCGATGCGCAGCTCCTGAAGCCGGTCGGCACTGCCGGCGTCTACAGCGCGCTGCTGATCGCAAGGCAGAGTTTCGAGGCGCGAAAACATTTGGCCGGCGAGATCGCCTCGCTGCGTCAGCGTGTCGCCGAGCGCCAGACCATCGTGCGCGCCGTCGCGGCACTGTCGAAAGGCGCCGACGACGATCGCGCCTACGCGCAGCTGCGCTCGCTGGCGATGAGCTGGCAGATCAGTGTCGAGGATGCGGCGCGCCGCATCGTGGCAATGACCAATGAGGAAGTAACGGGTGAGGAAGGCGGCGATGACCACTCCTATCGCGCCTGACCTCCCGGCGGCCGCACGCATGCCGGTCAAGTCGCGCGCCGGCGTCTGGCGCCGGCTGGTCAAACGCCGCCTGGCGCTGCTCGGTCTGTTCATCGTCGCCATCGTCCTTGCCGGCGCGATCCTCGCGCCATGGCTGACCGGCTATGACCCGAATGAGCAGATGTTCGACGGGCTGACGTTGGAAGGCTCGCCCTTGCCGCCTGACGCAAAATTCTGGCTGGGCACCGATCTGCTCGGCCGCGACCTGTTGACCCGCATTCTCTACGGCGCCCGCACCTCGCTGATCATCGGCATCGCCGCCAATGGCGTGGCGCTGTTGATCGGCACGCTAGTCGGCGTCACGGCGGGTTATTTCCGCGGCTGGATCGGCAGCGCTCTCATGCGCTTCACCGATCTGATGATGGCGTTTCCGGCGCTGCTGCTCGCCATTTGCCTGGCGGCAGTGTTCGAGCCAAGTCTCTGGATCGTCGCTCTGGTCATCGCGCTGGTCAACTGGGTGCAGACCGCGCGCGTCATCTACACCGAAACCTCTTCGCTCGCCGAACGCGAGTTCATCGATGCCGAACGCACCATCGGGGCGAGCGCGCCGCGCATCCTGTTTCGCCACATCCTGCCGCATCTTCTGCCCACCATCATCGTCTGGGGCACGCTCGGCATCTCCACCACGGTGCTGCTGGAAGCGACGCTCTCCTTCCTCGGCATCGGCGTGCAGCCGCCGACGGCCTCCTGGGGCAACATCATCTTCGAGAACCAGACCTACTTCCAGGCGGCACCCTGGCTGGTGTTCTTCCCGGGTGCGGCGATCCTGGCGCTGGCGCTGGCCTTCAACCTGATCGGCGACGCGCTGCGCGACATCCTCGATCCGACGCAAAGGGGCCGGGCATGATCGCCTATCTCGGCCGCCGCCTGATCCAGTCGCTGCTCATCCTGCTCGGCGTCTCGCTGATCACCTTCGCGCTGCTTTATTTGCTGCCTGCCGACCCGGTGCGCCAGATCGCCGGCCGCAGCGCCACGCCGCAGACGGTCGAGAACATCCGCCAGCAGCTCGGCCTCGACCAGCCCTTCGTGGTCCAGTACTGGCACTATCTCACGAAGCTCGCCAGCGGCGATCTCGGCCGCTCCTACATCCAGCGCTCCGAGGTCACCGAGCTTATCGTCTCGCGGCTGCCGGCGAGCCTGCTCCTGATGGTCGGCGCCATCCTGTGCGAATTGCTGATCGGGCTCAGCATGGGCCTGATCGCCGCCGTCAAGCGCGGCACCGCCACCGACCAGACGCTGATGGTCGCCTCCTTCGTCGGCGTCTCGGCGCCGCAATTCGTCGTCGGCCTGCTTTTGCTTTACGTGTTCGCCGTGCGGCTGGGCTGGTTCCCGATCGGCGGCTACGGCACCTGGCGCCATCTGGTGCTGCCTTCGCTCACCATGGGCATACTCGGCGCCGGATGGTACGCGCGCATGATGCGCTCCTCGATGATCGACGTGCTGCGCCAGGATTATGTGCGCACCGCGCGCGCCAAGGGCCTTGCGCGCCGCGCCATCCTGTTCCGCCATGCGCTCCCCAACGCCATCCTGCCGGTCATCGCCATGATCGGCATCGACATCGGCATCTTCATGGGCGGCATCGTGGTGGTCGAAAGCGTGTTCGGCTGGCCAGGCATCGGCCAGCTCGCCTGGCAGGCGATCCAGCGCGTCGACATTCCGATCATCATGGGCGTCACGCTGGTGTCGGCCTTCGCCATCGTGCTCGGCAATCTCTTGGCCGACATCATCGCCCCGTTCATCGATCCCCGCATCAAGCTCAGATGAAACCAGAAAACCAACAGAGAAAGGGAACATAACAATGAAAAAGCTTCTCGCATCAACCGTGGCCGCATCGGCGCTGGCGCTGATGCTCGGCATGACGAGCGTCCGCGCCGAGGACGCCGTCGACCCCAACGCCAAGCAGGGCGGCGCCATCACCATCACCTACAAGGACGATGTCGCGACCCTCGATCCGGCGATCGGCTATGACTGGCAGAACTGGTCGATGATCAAGAGCCTGTTCGACGGGCTGATGGACTACGAGCCGGGCACCACCAATCTCAAGCCCGACCTCGCCGAAAGCTACGAGATCTCGCCCGACGGCAAGACCTTCACCTTCAAGCTGCGCCATGGTGTGAAATTCCACAATGGCCGCGAAATGACCGCCGAGGACGTGAAATACTCGCTCGACCGCGTCACCAATCCGAAGACGCAGAGCCCCGGCGCCGGATTCTTCGGCTCGATCAAGGGCTATGACGATGTCGCCGCCGGCAAGGCCGAAAGCCTGTCCGGCGTCACCGTCGTCGATCCCTATACCGTCAAGTTCGAGCTGACCCGGCCCGACGCCACCTTCCTGCATGTCATGGCCATCAACTTCTCGCATGTCGTGCCGAAGGAAGAGGTCGAGAAATACGGCGCCGATTTCGGCAAGCATCCGGTCGGCACCGGCGCCTTCAAGCTCGCCGAGTGGACGCTCGGCCAGCGCATCGTCTTCGAGCGCAACGCGGACTACTGGCACAAGGGACTGCCGCATCTGGACAAGATCACCTTCGAGATCGGCCAAGAGCCGATCGTGGCGCTGCTGCGCCTTCAGAAGGGCGAGATCGACGTGCCCGGCGATGGCATTCCGCCGGCCAAGTTCCAGGAGGTGATGGCCGATCCCGAGCAGAAGGCGCGCGTCGTCGAGGGCGGGCAGCTGCACACCGGCTACGTCACCATGAACACCACCATGGCGCCGTTCGACAATGTGAAGGTGCGCCAGGCGGTCAACATGGCGATCAACAAGGCGCGTGTCGTCCAGATCATCAACAACCGTGCCGTGCCGGCCAACCAGCCGCTGCCGCCCTCGATGCCGGGCTACGACAAGGCGTACAAGGGCTATCCCTATGACGTCGCCAAAGCCAAGGCGCTGCTGGCCGAAGCCGGCCATCCCGACGGCTTCGAGACGCAGCTTTTCGCCATGAACACCGATCCCAATCCGCGCATCGCGCAGGCGATCCAGCAGGACCTCGCGGCGATCGGCATCAAGGCCAGCATCCAGTCGCTCGCCCAGGCAAACGTCATCGCCGCCGGCGGCGACAAGGCCGGCGCGCCGATGATCTGGTCCGGCGGCATGGCCTGGATCGCCGACTTCCCGGACCCATCGAACTTCTACGGTCCGATCCTCGGCTGTGCTGGCGCGGTGCCTGGCGGCTGGAACTGGTCGTGGTATTGCAACAAGGACCTCGACGCCAAGGCGGCCGAGGCCGACTCGGTGGTCGACCCGGCTAAAGCCGCCGAGCGCGACAAGATGTGGAGCGCCATCTACGACAAGGTGATGGAGGACGCGCCCTGGGCGCCGGTCTTCAACGAGCAGCGCTTCACCATGAAGTCCGCGCGCATGGGCGGCGCCGACAACCTCTATGTCGACCCGGTCCATATCCCGATCAACTACGACAATGTGTACGTAAAAGATGTGCAATAACTGCGACTACACCATCCACGGACGCCATCACCATTTCGGCTGGGACAATTCCTTTGCCCCGGCGCAGCGCGTGGCGCCCGGCTCGACCATCGAGTTTCAGTGCCTCGATTCCTCCGGTGGCCAGCTCAAGCCCGACAGCACCGTCGCCGACATCGCCAAGCTCGACTTCGCCGGGATCAACCCTGTCACCGGGCCGATCTTCGTCGAGGGCGCCGAGCCGGGCGACGCGCTGAAGGTGACGATCGAGATGTTCAAACCGTCCGGCTTCGGCTGGACGGCGAACATTCCAGGTTTCGGCCTGCTCGCCGACGACTTCAAGCAGCCGGCGCTCAACATCTGGAAATACGATGCCGCCTCGCTGGAGCCGGCCTTGTTCGGCAAGAACGGCCGCGTGCCGCTGAAACCCTTCGCCGGCACCATCGGCAACGCGCCGGGCGAGATGGGCCATCACTCGGTGGTGCCGCCCCGCCGCGTCGGCGGCAATCTGGACATTCGCGACCTCGCCGCCGGCACAACGCTCTATCTGCCGGTGGAGGTGGCCGGCGCGCTGTTTTCGGTCGGCGACACGCATGCCGCGCAGGGCGATGGCGAGGTCTGCGGCACGGCGATCGAAAGCCCGATGGACGTCGTGCTCAAGCTCGACCTTGTCAAGGACGCCAGGCTGAAGATGCCGCGCTTCACCACGCCCGGCCCGGTGACGCGCCACCTCGACACCAAGGGTTACGAGGTGACCACGGGCATCGGCCCGGACCTGATGACCGGCGCGAAAGAGGCGGTCGCCCAGATGATCGACCTGCTCGCCGGCCGTTACCAGATCGATCCGGTCGAGGCCTATATGCTGGCCTCGGTCTGTGGCGATCTCAGGATCAGCGAGATCGTCGACATGCCGAACTGGGTGGTGTCGTTCTACTTCCCGCGCTGCGTGTTCGAATGATATTCGGTCGGCGCTGCACCCCCACCCCGCTGCTTCGCAGCGACCCTTCCCACAAGGAGGAGGGTAAAAAACCGGCGCCCTACCTCCCCCTTGTGGGGAGGTCGGACCGAAGGTCCGGGTGGGGGGCGCCACAGAATAAATCCCTTGCAGGTTTGCGTCTGCAATGATCTCCGCCACCGAAACCATTCTCGACATCGCCAATCTCTCCGTCTCCGTGCGTGGCGAGGACGGCGAGCGCGACGTCGTCTCCAACCTCTCTCTGACGCTTTCACGCGGCGAGACGCTCTGCATCGCCGGCGAATCCGGCTCCGGCAAATCGATGACCGCGCTGGCGATCATGCAACTACTGCCGCGGCCCGCCGCGCGCATATCTTCGGGCACGATCCGCCTTCTTGGCGGGGATGCGGGCGACACCGATCTCACAGCGCTCGACGAGCGCCGGATGCGCCGCATCCGCGGCGACCGCATCGCCATGATCTTCCAGGAGCCGATGACCTCGCTGAACCCGGTGCTGTCGATCGGCCGCCAGCTCACCGAATCCATCGAGGCGCATACCAGCCTCTCGCCCGCCGAGGCCCGAAGCCGCGCCAGCGAGGCGTTGAAGGCAGTGCGCATTTCGGAAGCCGAAAGCCGGCTGAAACAGTTTCCGCATGAGCTGTCCGGCGGTATGCGCCAGCGGGTGATGATCGCCATGGCGCTGGCGCTGGAACCCGACGTGCTGATCGCCGACGAGCCGACGACTGCGCTCGACGTCACCGTGCAGGGCGAGGTTCTGGAACTGCTGCGCGACCTGCAGCGCCAGCACGGCACCAGCGTCATCCTCATCACCCACGACATGGGCGTGGTCGCCGAAATGGCCGACCGCGTCATCATCATGCGGCATGGCCGCATGGTCGAGGAAGGCAAGACATCGGACATTTTCGCCAGGCCGCAAGCCGAGTACACACGCGAGCTGCTCGCCGCCGTGCCGCGCATCGGCACTGGCGCCGGCCGCCAGAAATCGAAAGAGATTGCCGAGCCGGTTGCGCCGGCGAACGTCGCCGATGTCACCGATCTGCATGTCCGGTTCGACCTGCGTGGCGGCTTCTTCGGCCGGGTCAACCGGCGCGTCCATGCCGTCGAAGGCGTCAGCTTTTCGATCGCGCCCAACGAAACGCTGGCGCTGGTGGGCGAATCCGGCTGCGGCAAGTCGACCACCGCCAAGGCGCTGGTCGGACTGGTGCCTTATACCGGCGACATCGTCATCGGCGGACGCAACCTGTCGGGCCTCGGCCGCGACGAGCGCAAGGCGGTGCGCCGCGACGTGCAGATGATCTTCCAGGACCCCTACGCTTCGCTCGACCCGCGCATGCGCGTCGGCGATCTCGTCGCCGAGCCGCTGGTCATCCATGGCGTCGCTTCGAAGGAGGAGCGCAGGGAGCGGGTGGCGGCATTATTCGAGCGTGTCGGCCTGTCGGCCGGCCAGATGGAGCTCTATCCCCACGAATTCTCCGGCGGCCAGCGCCAGCGCGTCTGCATCGCCCGTGCCCTGGCGCTCAGGCCGAAGCTGATCATCGCCGACGAAAGCGTTTCGGCCCTCGACGTTTCCGTGCAGGCGCGCGTGCTCGACCTGTTGAAGGAATTGCAGCGCGAATTCGGCGTCGCCTACCTCTTCATCTCCCATGATATGGCCGTAGTCGAAAACATCTCCGACCGCGTCGCCGTCATGTATCTCGGCCAGATCGTCGAGATGGGCACGCGCGACCAGGTTTTCTCCAACCCGCGCCACCCTTACACCAGGCGGCTGATCGAAGCTGTGCCGGTGCCCGATCCGGCGAAGCGCAGGAGCCGGTTCGCAAGGCTGGACCAGGAGATTCCGAGTGCGACGCGGAGGCTGGGCGAGAGCCCGCAGAGGCTGGCGCTGAGCGATGTCGGAGGCGGTCACCTGGTGGCGGGGTGAGGGTATGCTGCTCATGTGGGGCGGCGCCGACGCTTCCTGTGGCAACTGCAGCCATATCCGGGCCGCGACGGCTGTCCCGATCCCATCAATACCCAAGCGCCATTCCGTCCTTGCGTGGGTCCGACGCCCCGGTCAGCGTTCCCTTTTCCCAGTCGATCAGCACCGCCTGGCCGCCGCCGAGCGGGTGGTGCGGCTGGGTGATGGCATGGCCGCGGCGGCGCAGGCCTTCGATCGCATCAGCGGGAACACCGCGCTCGGCCTCCACCATGCCGTCATTGTAGAACACTCGCGGCGCATCGAGCGCCTGCTGCGGATCCATGCCGAAGTCGAGCATGTTGGTCAAAAGATGGACGTGGCCGAACGGCTGGTAGCCGCCGCCCATGACGCCGAACGGCATCACCACGCGGCCGTTCCGCGTCGCCATGCCGGGCATGATCGTGTGCATCGGCCGCTTGCCGGGCGCGATGGCGTTCGGATGCGCCGGGTCGAGGCGGAAGCTCGAGCCGCGGTTCTGCAGCACCACGCCGGTCTTCGGGCCGACGACGCCGCTGCCGAAGGAATAATAGGTCGAGTTGATGAAGGAGACCGCGTTGCGGTCGCGGTCGACGATGGAGATGTAGACCGTGTCGCTGCCGGGCAGCTGCACATCCGGCAGGTGCGTCATGGCACGCTGGCGGTCGATCTCGGCGCGCAGCCGCTCGGCATAGGCGGCCGACAGAAGCTCTTTTACCGGCACCGGCACATGGTCCTGGTCGCCGAGGAAACGGTCGCGGTCGCGGTAGGCCAACCGCCCCGCTTCGATCTCCAAGTGCAGGCGCTCGGCGCCGCCGGGGTCGAGCTCGCCGAGCCTGAGCCCCGACAGCACATTCAGCATCACGAGCGCCGTCAGCCCCTGATTGTTCGGCGGCATCTGGTGGATCTCGTGGCCGCCATAGGAGACGCTGACCGGCGCTACATAATCGCCCTTGGTCGAAGCGAAATCCTCAAGCGAATGCAGTCCGCCCAACGCCCTGAGCCGGCTCACAATGTCGTCGGCCACGGTGCCTTCATAGAACCCGGCGCGGCCATGCCTGGCAATGATGCGTAAGGTGGCGGCAAGCTCCGGCTGCCGGTGCACGTCGCCGGCCCTGGGCGCCTCGCCGCCCGGCAGGAAAATGCGCGCGGCGTGCTCGTCGGCCGACAGGTCGGTCTCCGGTTCGGCCCAGTCGAAGGCGACGCGGTCATGCACGACATAGCCGTTCTCGGCATAGTTGATCGCCGGCGCCAACACCTCTGCAAGGTCCTTGCTGCCATGGTCTTCCAGCAGCCTGCACCAGGCGTCGATCGCGCCGGGCACGGTCACGGCATGCGGTCCCTGTTTGGGAAGTTCGCTGAAGCCTTTGTCGCGATACCAGTCCACGGTCGCCTTGGCGGGCGCCCGGCCGGAGCCATTGAAAGCCAGCACGTGTCCCTGCCCCGCGGGGCAATAGAGGACAAAGCAGTCGCCGCCTATGCCGGTCGATTGCGGCTCGACCACGCCCTGCACGGCGGTGGCGCAGACAGCGGCGTCCATGGCATTGCCGCCGGCGCGCAGCATGTCAATGGCTGCAAGCGTCGAAAGCGGATGCGAGGTCGCGGCGATCGCTTCGGTGGCACGGACCGGCGAGCGGCCGGGAAACTGGAAATCACGCATTCTGTCCGAATATCTCCTGGTCACTTGAAGCCAATTGGTCCGGTGAAATCAATGCCGTCTGCCGAAGATCTGCGCCACCGACAAGAGCACGACCGACAGCACGATCAGGCAGGTCGAGATGGCAGCGATCGTCGGGTCTATCTGGTCGCGCAGGGCGTTGAACATGCGGCGCGTCAAGGTCGTCGTCTCGCCGCCCGAGATGAACAGCGAAACCACCACTTCGTCGAAGGAGGTGATGAAGGCAAACAGCGCGCCCGAGACGATCGAGAAGCGGATCTGCGGCATGGTAACTTGCCAGAAGGCGGCTACGCGTCCGGCGCCCAGGCTGCGCGCCACGCGCTCCTGGTTCATGTCGTAGGAGCGCAGGCCCGAAAGCACCGTCAGCACCACCAGCGGCAGCGCCTGCACCGTATGCGCGATGACCAGGCCGGTCAGCGTGTTGTTCAGCCCGATGCGCGCGTAGAGGAAGAAAGTGCCGATGCCGATCAGGATCACAGGTACGATCAGCGATGCCGTCATCAGTGCGTTGATGCTGCCGTTGAAGCGCAGCGTGCCGCGATTGATGGCGTAGGCGGCGGCCGTGCCGAGCGGCGTCGCCACCAGCGCTGTCATAACGGCCACCTTGACCGAGACGACCGTCGCGTCGCGCCACTCCGGCGACTGGAAGTAGGTCTGGTACCAGCGCAGCGACCATTGCTGGGGCGGAAACTGCAGCAGCGTCGAATCCGAAAACGACATGATGACGATGATGACCGACGGCGCGATCAGGAACAGCAGCACGAGGCCGCCCAGCGCATAGAGCCACAGACGTTGCCGGTGCGAGATCGGCAGGCCGACATCTCCACTCATCGCGAACTCCACACACCTGTGGCGCGCGCGCCGAGCAGCCACTGGAACAGGCCGAGCAGCGCCAGCGTGACCGCGAGCAGCACGACGCCGAGCGCCGCGCCGGCGCCCCAGTTGGAATAGAGACTGGTGGTCTGTTCCATGCGCATCGCCCACATGACAACCTTGCCGCCGCCCATCAGCGCCGGCGTGACGAAAAAACCCAGGCACAGCACGAAGACGATGACCACGCCCGAGGCGAGGCCGGGCAGCGACAGCGGAAAGAAGATCTGCCGGAAGGTGGCGACGGGGCCGGCGCCCAGATTCATCCCGGCGCGCAGGCAGTCGGTGTCGATGGTCTTCATCGAGGCGTAGAGCGGCAGCACCAGGAACGGCAGCAATATATGCGTCATGCCGATGACGACGCCGGAAAAATTGTTGGCCAGCGGCAGCGGCTGGCTGATGACTCCGAGGTCGATCAGCCAACTGTTGATCAGCCCCTTGCGCTGCAGGATCACCAGCCAGGCATAGGTGCGCACCAGCACCGATGTCCAGAACGGCAGGATGACGAAGATCAGGCAGATCGACGCCGCCCGGCGCGGCAGTTGCGACAGCATATAGGCCAAGGGATAGCCCAGCAGCACGCAGGCGGCGGTGACGATGAAGGCGACCTTGAAGGTGGTGAGGAAGGTCTTGATGTAGGAGGCCTGCTCGAAGAAGCGCGCATAGTTGGCGGCGCTCAAGACGCCGGCCTCGTCGAACAGCGACAGCCAGAACAGCCAGCCGACCGGTACGATGATGATGGCAAAGACGAGGAACAGGCTTGGCGACAGCAGCGCCAGCAGCCGAAACTGCTCGCGCCGCGCATCGGCGCGCAACGCATGCGCGTTAAGGTCCTGGGTCATGGCGCCAATTGTCTCGTCCATCGTGGTGGTTTGCACGCTCATCAGTCCGCCGCCACCAGGATCGTATCCTGCGCATCGAGGCCAAGCGCGATCGGCTGCCCGGTGGCCGGCAACCTGGCCAGCACGTCGCTGCGGCAATAGTCGTGCAATGTCAGCTGCCTGCCGTCGCGCAGCACGGCGTAGCAGACGAAGCTGTCGCCCTGATAAATCACGTCACTGAGCGTCGCGCTGAGCACGTTGACGCCCTTGGCCGGCTCTGCATTTGACAGCAGCCGCAGCTTTTCCGGCCGCACCACCATCAGCTGCTGGCCCGATGCCGGTGCCGGCGCCGCGGTGTGGATTTGCCTGTCCTCGTACCAGACCGAACCGGAGCGGCATTCGACGGGAATGAAATTCGATTCCCCGATGAAGCCGGCGACGAACCGGGTGCGCGGCGCGGCGTAGAGAATTTCGGGCTTGTCGAGCTGCTCGATGCGCCCGGCATTCATGACGGCGATACGATCCGACATGGTGATCGCCTCGCGCTGGTCGTGCGTGACATAGACAGTCGTCATGCCAAGCCGCCGATGCAGGGCGCGCAGTTCGATCTGCATGTGCTCGCGCAGGCCCTTGTCCAACGCCGACAGCGGCTCGTCCATCAGCACGATGCGCGGCTCGAACACGATGGCGCGCGCCAGCGCCACGCGCTGGCGCTGGCCACCGGAGAGCTGGTCGACGCGCCGTTCGCCGAGGCCCTGCAACTTCACCAGCTCCAGCGCTTTCTCGACGCGTTCCATCGTCTCGGCGGCCGGAACGCGTCGCTGCTTCAGCGGAAAGGCGATGTTGTGGAAGACGTTCATATGCGGGAACAGGGCATAGTTCTGGAACACCATGCCGATATTGCGCCTGTGCGGCGGCGTGGTGATGATCTCCTCGTCGCCGACCTTGATTGAGCCGGCAGTGGCCCTGACGAATCCCGCCAGGATCATCAGCAGCGTCGTCTTTCCGGAGCCGGAAGGGCCGAGCAACGTCAGGAATTCGCCGGCCGCGACGTCGAGATTGAGGTCGCGCAGCACCGATACGGAGCCAAAACGTTTCTCTATCGCGCGCATGCCGATCGGCAGCGCGGATGGCACAATGGACAAGATTGTTTTCTCCTGGGCAGGACTCCAAGAAGCAGGGCCAGGCGGCCCCGCAATGTCAGGGTTTCCGGTCTATTGCTGGATCAGATTGTTGAACTTCTCCGTCGCCTCGACGAGGTTGTCGCGCCAGAACTCGGCGTCCTGCAGCACCTGCTTCTTGACGTTCTCAGGCGACGAGTTGATGTCCTTGATCCGCTCCGGCGGGATCTTCCCGGTCTCGAACGCCTTCTCGTTGACCGGTCCGTTGTCGACATAAAGCGGCAGATTGGCCTGCAATTGCGGACTGACGAACATCGCCAGCGCCTTCATCGCGGCCTCCTTGTTCTTTGCGCCCTTGGGAATGACCATGCAGTCGGCGGTGAGCACGCCCTGGTCGAAGGAGAAGCTGACCGGCGCGCCTTCCTTTTTCAAGGTGCCGGCGCGGCCGTTCCAGATGCTTGCCATGTCGACCTCGCCGTCCTTCACCAGCTGCATGGCCTGCGCGCCGGAAGTCCACCAGGCATCGACATGGTCACGAATCTTGTCGACCGATTTCAGCGCGCCGTCGATGTCGACAGGATAGACCTTGTCGATCGGAATGCCTTCGGCGAGGGCTGCAACGCTCAGCGTCTCCGTCGCCTGGCTGCTGCTCAGCGCGCGCCGTCCGGGAAACTTCTCCACATTCCAGAAATCGGCCCAGGTGTTGGGGCCTTTGTCACCGAACACGTCGGTCCGGTAGACGAGCACCACGGAGGTGTAGGAGATGCCGACCCAGTCGTCATGCACGAGCTTGGGATTGATGCCGCTCTTGTCGATGAGGTTGTAGTCGAGCTTTTCGAAAAGCCCTTCCTTCGAGCCGCGCGCGCATTCGTCGGCGCCGAGCTCGGTGATGTCCCACTTCACCGCGTTGCCTGTCACCTGCAGGCGCACGTCATCGAGACCGTTGGTGGTGTCTTCCTTGATGGTGATGCCGAGCGCATCGGCGGTCGGCTTGAAGAAGGCTTTGGCCTGCGCCTCCTGATAGGTGCCGCCCCATGAGGCGACGGTAATGGTGTCGCCTGCCGCGGCGGGCGCCGTGACCGTTGCCATGAGGCCCGCTATGGCAACGACGCTAATGCCTTTGGTGCTGTTCATTTCGGTTCTCCAACCGGTGTTCCCATTGTTTTTGATTTCGCATGCGATTTTGTATACAATTTTGAGTGTAGCTCGGGGATCAGCGAAGTCAACACCGCTCGGCGGGGCCTTGGGGCCACCGACCCGGGGCCGGGGAATGGCAAAACGCGCCGATTTTGAATACAGCTACGCGCGAAACACATCGATTTCCGGCACGGACCGGAGACTGGATACGGAACTTGGCCAAGGAAACAAAAAACACGCTGCGCGACTCGGTCTATTCCGCGCTCAAGGCAATGATCGTGACCGGCCAGATCCCGCCGGGCGCGCGCGTCACCGAGAGCGACATTGCGGCAAAGCTGAATGTCAGCCGCACGCCCGTGCGCGAGGCCTTCAACCGCCTCGAGCGCGACGGGTTGGTCACCGGCCGGCCGCGGCAGGGCTACGCCGTCACCGAGTTCGACATAAACATGTTCCGCGAGGCCTTCGACATCCGCGAACTGCTCGACGGCCACGCCACCGAACTGGCGGCGGCTGCGGCCACCGAGAAAGACAAGGCGCGGCTGCGCGTCATGCTGGCCGAATGCGAGAGGCTGGCCGCCATTGCGGATCGAACCACAAGGGAAAAATTCCAGGAGCTTGAAGTCGGCATCGACCTGCACCGCGTCATCGCCGAAATCAGCGGCAATGCCATGCTGCACGGCATGCTGTGCGGCATCCTCGACAAGTGCCAGCACTATGTCTGGACGGAACTGCTGTGGCTCGACGAATGGAAGATCGCCCGCGACGAGCATGCCGAGATTGTCGAGGCGATCTGCGCCGGCGACGCCAAGCGCGCCGGCGCCCTGGCGCGCGCCCATGTGCGCGGCTCGCGCGAGAACGTGCTGCGCCTGCTGCAGGCCAAATCGGATTACCAGAGCTTTCTGGCCAAGGCGTCGTGAGCGGGGTTGGACTTGGCGCGAAGCAACGCGTTAGCGATCTCAACTGGGCAGCCATGGATATTGCGGGTGGCGATGCTACCATAGGCCGGACGAACCTCGACAAGGACACTCCAGGTGCTTCCCTCGACAGGGCTTGAGCGATTGAGCGCATTTTCGGATGGCGTGTTCGCCGTCCTTATCACCGTGCTCGTGCTTGACCTGCGCCCACCGGAGGTGCCGACCTTCACTGCGTTGCTGGCCTTGTGGCCGACATGGCTGAGCTACGGCGTGAGCTATCTCTTCATCGCCATCGTCTGGGCGAACCACCATCATCTCCTGCGCCATGCCACGGCGGCGACGACCAGCCTGATGTGGTACAATTTCGCGCACCTGTTCTCGGTGTCGCTGCTGCCGCTGGCAACCGCGTGGATGGCGGTCAGCGAGCTGGCCCCGCAGCCGGTAGCGTTCTACGCGGTCGTCTTCTTCCTGGTGAACCTGACCTACATTCTCCTGATCCGGGAACTCATCGACCCGATGCCGGCCGACGCCGTGCCGCTCAAGGTGCGCAAGGTCATGCGCATCCGCTCGATCGTGACGCTGTGCCTTTTCGGCTTGGCGGCGGTCGTCGCCCTGAAATACCCGCTCGCCGGACTGGCGATCTGTTGCTGCTGCCTGACGGTCTATCTCCGGCCGGAAGCGCCGGGATCGCGTGCCGGCTGAGCGCAATGTCAGGTCATGCCGCCCGCGTCGGCTTTCGGCCTCGATCCGCCAGACCGCACTGAATTTGCCCTGGGCAGTTCTCCAGATGCTCGCCGCATTGCTACTTCGCGCTGCTCGAATGGAGAAGCCGTCACGGCCGAAAACGGTCAGTCGGCGGAGCGCTTCTCGAATACGGAGCGTGCGACCGGGGCTGCCGAGAAAGCGTTTGGCCATCCCGCGTAATAGGCGAGATGACTGATCACCTCCGAGGCCTCGGCGCGCGTCAGTCCATTATCCATGGCCCTGTTGAGATGGTAGGGAATCTGCTCCACCTGCCCGGCGGCGACCAGTGCGCTGACCGTCACCAGGCTGCGGTCGCGCGGCGCGAGGTCGGGACGCAGCCACAAGTCGCGAAACAGCACTTCCGTCGTGTCGCGCACCAGGCCCGGCGACGCCGGTCCCGTGCCTTGCTCGACCCGTGCGGCACGATCGGCCTCCGCCTTTTCGTCGAGCGGCAGCAAATCGACGACAGCCTTGGGGAGCTGGTCCGGCCCGATGCCGCGTGCCTCGAACACCGCTTTGGCGATCGCCGTGGCTGCCATCGCGTTGCCCCACCCGGCATAGAAGGCAAGATGCGTGATCATCTCCGAGATCTCGGCCGGCTTCACGCCACTGTCGAGGGCGAGGCTCAACTGCTCCGGCAGGAGTATGCCCTGGTTGCGGGTGACCACCGCCGCGATGGTGACGATGCTGCGATCGCGCGTCGACAGGCCGGGGCGCTTCCAAACGTCATTGGCAAGCTTGTCCGTCGCATAGCGCGCAAGGGCGGGCGAGACGGCCTGCAAATCCTCTGGAGGCAGGCTGCCGGTCTGCGACCCCGTCTGCGCCGCAGCGTCGGCAGCCCCCATCGACAAAGCGAGTGCGAGAATGGTTGAAGGTTTCATGATGATGCCTTTCGTTCCTGCGTACGGTCAGCGGTATTGCTCGTCGGAGACAGGCTCCAGCCAGTCGACATTCTTGCCGTCATGCATGTAGCTCAACGCGATATGGGCCATCGGGCTGGTGGCGGTTGCGCCATGCCAGTGCTTCACCCCGGCGGGAATCCAGACGACGTCGCCTGGATTGATGACGCGGGCCTCCTTGCCGTCTTCGCGAATCCAGCCTTGGCCTGATGTGACGATCAGCAATTGACCGGCAGGATGGGTGTGCCAGACGGTGCGCGCTCCGGGAGCAAAGTTCACCAGCCCCGTGCTTGCGCGCGTTATCTCGGTGGCGGGAAACAGCGCAGTGATGACCGCTTGCCCGGTAAAGTTTTCTGCCGCTCCGATCACCGCCGGCGTGCTGCCGTTTGTCCGGATTTCGATGCCCTGCGCTTGCACGGGCATGGTTCCCGCCACACTCGCGGCCGTTGCTGTCAGGATTTTCTTCATTTTGGTCTCCTTAAGGTTTGCTCCCCTGCATTTGTGGGCTGAACCCAGTGCGGCGCTTACAGACGAAGCAGCGTCTTGATCGCCCGCCTCTCATCCATGGCGCGGTAGCCCTCGGCGACATCGGCCAGCGGCAGGGTCAGGTCGAAAACCTTGCCGGGATTGATCTTGCGCTCCAGCACCAGATCCATCAGATCCGGAAGAAAACGGCGCACGGGCGCGGGGCCGCCGAGCAGGCTCTTCTGGGCGAAGAAGAGGCCCTGGCCGTCGAGCTGGACGCCATGCGGCACGCCGACGAAGCCGATCGAGCCGCCGGGGCGGGCACAGTTGATCGCCTGCATCATAGATTCCTGCGTGCCGACGCATTCCAGCACGGATTCCGCGCCGACGCCGCGGGTCAGATCCTTGATCCGCGCCACGCCGTCATCGCCGCGCTCCGAAATGATATCGGTGGCGCCGAATTCGAGCGCGAGATCCTGGCGCGTCTTGTGGCGGCTCATGGCGATGATGCGCTCCGCGCCCATCTGCTTGGCCGCGAGCACGCCCATCAGCCCGACCGCGCCGTCACCCACGACGACCGCGGTCGCGCCGGGCTCGACGCGCGCGGCGTCGGCGGCATACCAGCCGGTGCCAAGCACATCCGATGCCGCCAGCAGGCTCGGGATCAGATCGTCCTCGGGCATGCCGGGGGTGGCGACCAGCGTGCCGTCGGCAAGCGGCACGCGCAGCATCGGCGCCTGCGCCCGGCTCATGAACTCGCGCTGCTCGCAGGACGAGGGGAAGCCGAAGCGGCAATGCGGGCAGGTGTTGTCGGAGGTGCAGAACGAGCCGACGACGAACTGGCCGGGCTTCACCGCTCTCACCGCGCTGCCCACTTCCACCACCACGCCGCAATATTCGTGGCCCATATGCATCGGTTCGTTCAGCGGCTGGAGCCCGCGATAGGGCCACAGGTCGGAGCCGCAGATGCAGGTGGCCGAGAGCTTGAGGATGGCGTCGGTGGGATGAAGGATTTCGGGCTCCGCCACTTCCTCGCAGCGGATATCGCCGGCACCGTAGAGAACTGTTCCGAGCATAGTTTTCTCCTTGAGCCTATGTCAGGCGTTCTATGCGTATGTTGAAGCGTCCGCCGCGCAGCAGCGGCGCGATACCGCTGTCGAGCCGGCCGAGCCGGATCAGGCCGCGCGAATACCGGTAGGGGCCATAAAAGAAGATGAGATTGCCCCAGGGCGCGTAGTAGGCGATGTCGCCGATGGCCTCACTGTCGAACGGGCCGCTGCCCTCGATCCGCAATTTGCGCGGCAGGTAGCCGATCTTCTCGACGGATGCGTAGTCTTCCAGTGTCAGGTCCAGCGGCAGCATCGCGGCGAAATCCTGCGCGCTCGGATTGTCGAACAGGGAGGCCGTCAGGCGCATCGCGTCCACTTCAATAGCAATCCTCATCAACGATTTCTCCTGTCCGTCCGTTCCGCGGGCTTGGCCTGGCGCGGCGGAGGGCGCGAACGCGGCTGCCAGTGCGGCGGCAACCGCGGTGCGGCGCGTCATGTGGCTGCGTGTCATGGCGCGTCCTTGCCATGATCATGGGCGGCTGCCGCCGCGGCCAGCGCGGATCCCACAAGCAGCACCGCGCCAAGTGCGAAGGGGCTTCGCCAGCCGAGCGTGTCCAGCAGCAGGCCGCCGCCCGCCGCGCCGAGCGTGATGGCGAACTGGATGACGGCGACCTGCAAGCCGCCGCCGGCTTCGGCATCGTCGCGCAGCGCGCGGCTCAGCCAGGTGCCCCAGCCGACCGGCGCCGCGGTTCCGAAAAAGCCCCAGCCGACGAGCAACGCGGTGACGGCCATCGGCATCGATCCAAGCACGATCAATGCGACGGCCAGCAGCGCCATGGCCAGCGGAATGATGATGACGATGCTGTAGAGCCGCGTCTTGAGCAGCCGGCCTATGGTCCAGGTGCCGGCGACGCCTGCTAGTCCCATCACGAGCAGGATCGCCGAGAGCGCCGAAACACCGACACCGGTCACGGTTTCCAGGAAAGGCCTGAGATAGGTGAAGAGCGCGAACTGGCCCATGAAGAGCATCAGGATCGAGGTCATGCCGAGCGCGACCTGACGGCGCAGCAGCAACCGGAGGACATTGCCCGACGCCTTGCGGCCGCGTGGCGGCAGCGCAGGCAGGCTGAGGCTTTGCCAGACAAGGGCAAAGAGGGCCAGCGGCACCACGAGGAAGAACGCGCCGCGCCAGCCGACATAATCGCCGAGCAGGCTTCCGAGCGGCGCCGATATGGTTGCCGCGACGGCGTTGCCGGCGTTGATCATCGCCAGGCCCTCGGGCACGGAGTCCTCCGGCACGAGGCGCATCACGATCGCGGTGGACATCGACCAGAAACCGCCGATGGCAATGCCGAGCAAGGCGCGGCCGATCATCAGCACGGCATAGTTGGGCGCAAAGGTCACTATCAGGCCGGACAAGGCGAGCAGCAGCGAGAACGACGTCAGCACCAGCTTGCGGTCGATATGCCGCGTCAGGCCGGCGATGAACAGGCTGGTGACGACCGCGAAGATGCCGGAGACCGAGATCGCCTGTCCCGCCCGGCCTTCGGTGATGCCGAGCCCGTCGGCGATCGGCGTCAGCAAGCTGACCGGCATGAACTCGGAAGCGATGAGGACGGCGACGCAAAGCGTCATCGAGAACACCGCACCCCATGCTGCCCGAGGCTTCACCAGCCTGTCGTCGTAAGTCGTTTCCATCAGCCGTCACCACAAAAATCCAGCCGCCGGAAACGCATCGGCGGCCTGTTCGCGACAGGAGATAGCGCCGGACTATTGGAATGATTAGCGGCTGAAAGTCGCTTGAACTTATCGATGCAGGCCATAAATAACGTCGGGCCGTATTCAGCGGGGCAGAAGGCCATGCGCGAAAACTTCAACGATCTTCTGTGGTTCCTGGTGGTGGCCGAGGAGCGCAGTTTCACGAAGGCCGCCGCCAAGATCGGTATTACTCAATCGACCCTCAGCCACACCATCAAGCGGCTCGAAACGCGCTTGGGCCTGCGGCTGCTGGCGCGAACGACGCGCAGTGTCTCGACGACCGAGGCGGGAGAGCGGTTGCGTCAATCCCTGGCACCGCGCATCGTCGATATCGAAACCGACATCGCGGCGCTGACGGCCTATCGCGACAAACCCTCGGGGACCGTGCGCATCACCGTCTCCGATCATGCGCTCGAGCAGCTGGTCTGGCCGAAACTGCGGCCTGTCCTTGCCGACTATCCCGACATCAAGCTCGAATTCAGCCGGGACAACGGATTGCGCAACATTGTCGAGGATGGTTTCGATGCTGGCGTGCGGCTTGGCGAAAGCGTGGAGAAGGACATGATTGCCGTGCGCATCGGGCCGGACTGGCGACTTGTTGCCGTAGGCTCGCCGGCCTACATCGCCGGACGTGGCGTGCCGAAGGCGCCGCAAGACCTGATCGGCCACAATTGCATCAACCTGCGCATGACCAGCGCCGGTGGCCTCTATGCCTGGGAATTCCAGAAGGCCGGCCAGGCTCTGCGCGTCCGCGTCGATGGCCAGCTCGTGTTCAACTCGACCCTGCCGATGGTCGACGCCGCCATTGCCGGCTACGGGCTTGCCTATGTGCCCGAGGATCTGGTCACGGCGCATGTTGCCGCCGGACGGCTGCAACTCGTGCTCGACGATTGGTCGCCGAAATTCGCCGGCTATTACCTATACTATCCAAGCAGTCGCCAGAACTCGCCGGCCTTCAAGGTCATTGTCGACGCGCTTCGAAAACACAGCCAATGATGGCCACCACACAGAAGCCGAGGACGGGGCTGAGCACAACCGGGAATGGGAGCGGCGGACCTCAGATGATGCCGTGCTTCTTCAGCAGCGCCTGCTCATCGCCCGACACCCATCCGAATATCTTCGGCTCGCCGTCGAGTTTCCGGACAAGGTAGTGAACGTCGAAATCTATCTCGACGTCCGCTTGACCCTTGCGGGCATAGGTCGCGGTCCACGCAACATGGGCAACGCAATGATGCTCGTCGATCGGCGAGATGCCGATGTCGCGTATCCGCATCTCTTTCGTTCCGATCGCCCGGTAGTGAGCATAGCCCTGAGCCATGACTTGCTTGAGTTGATCGTCGTTCTTTCCGGTCACGACGCCGGCAGGCGAGGCGGCTATGAACTCCGACGTGTAGAGCGACGCGGCCTCATCCATATCCATGCCGCCGCCAAGCGACGCCTTGAAAAATCGCTGATAGCGTTCAAAAAATCTCTTTACGCTCATCTCCATGATTTCCGCTCCGGTCGTGTCCTCGGGTCAGCGCTGTTCCGGCAAGCTCCGGAGGAAATGGATCATCGCGGCATTGACCTCGTCCGGGCGTTCCTGCTGGGTCCAGTGCCCGCAGCCGGGCAGCATCAACTTGTCGCGGAGTTGCGGGACGAAATTTCCGAGATTGGCCAGCAACTGGTCCATTCCGGGGAAGGCGACCACCAGATCGCGGTCGCCCGCTATATAGAGCGCGGGAACCTTGATCCGCGCGCCCGCAAAGGGCGCCATCAGCTCCCAGTTCCGGTCGATGTTGCGGTACCAGTTGAGACCTCCGGCAAAACCGGTGCGCTGGAACTCGCCGGCGTAGAAATCGAGGTCGCCTTGGCTGAGCCAGGGCGGTAGGCCCGGCGGTGCCTCGACGGCTTGCAGGAAACCTCCATCATGTGGAACCATGCCGATTCCACCCGCGCTCGTGCCCGAGGAATCCCCCGATGCGGCGTAAAGCATGGCCCGCACCGTGGTCCGGGGGTCCCGCTCCAGCTCGGCTTCTGCAATGCCGGGTTGCTGGAAATAGAGCTGATAGAATTGCGAGTCCGTGTTTCGCGGCATCACGCTGGTTGGGCGCACCTTGGCCCGCGGCCGGAACGGGACGCTGAGACCGATGACGGCTTGAAACCGGTCCGGGCGCATCAGCGCCGCGTGCCAGGCGACGACGGCGCCCCAGTCATGGCCGGCGATGATGGCGGTCGGCGCTTCGAGGGCGTCAAGAAGGCCCACCATGTCGCCGACCAGATGGAAGAGCGTATACTGTTCGACCGCCTCCGGCCGATCGCTCTTGCCATAGCCCCGCATGTCGGGGGCGACGGCGTGAAAGCCCGCCGCCGCGAGCGCACTCAATTGATGGCGCCAGGAATACCAGGATTCGGGAAAGCCGTGGCACAAGAACACCAAAGGGCCATCGCCCTGCTCCGCGATGTTGAGGCGGACGCCGTTGGTCTCGACCATTCGCTGTGTCGGCTCGCTCACGGCTGCTTCTCACGCTCGTGTGTCAGTCTCTGTTTAACGGCTGGCGGCGGACGCCGCAACGAGAGGGTTGAGCGAACCGAATGCCTGTCCCGAAGGTCACGCATCTTTTGTCGCCGGTCTCAGGAGTGATCGCGGCAATGAATATCCGAGATTCGGTCGGCGCCCGCTTTGCGGTTCCCGAACTTCTGCCCCAGCTTCAAACGCGATGAGCGCGCTTGCCTATTGTCATCCGGCTGTCATATGTCGGCACTACGAAGCCTTAGTTCTGGATTTATGGATACGTGGATAAAAAATCAGCTCTCCTCGCTTTGGCGGCACTCGGCCAGGATACAAGGCTCGAGGTCTTTCGCCTGCTTGTCCAGGCGGGCGCCGGGGGGACCCCCGCCGGCGAGATCGCTTCCCGCCTCGACATCGTGCAGAACACGATGTCGGCGCACCTCAAGGTTCTTGACCATGCCGGCCTCGTCCGCGCCGAGCGCGATGGTCGCACAATCCGCTATGTTGCCGACATGACCGGATTCCGCGATCTGCTCGCCTATCTCATGGAAGACTGCTGCAATGGCGCGCCGGAACTCTGTCGGCCCGTGATCCAGGCGGTCACCTGCAAGTGTTAGAAGGAGGCATCCGCCATGAGCGAGGCATACAACGTTCTTTTCCTCTGCACGGGCAATTCGGCAAGGTCGATCATCGCCGGGGCGATAATCAACCTTCCGAAAGCCGGCTGAGCAAGGAAAGTATCATGAACGATCACGCTTTGAGCGCGGGCGGCGGCATTGGTTTCGTCGAGAAATACCTGACCGTGTGGGTGGCGCTGTGCATCGTCGCCGGCATCGCGCTCGGCCATCTCATGCCAGGCGTCTTCCACGCCGTCGGCGAGGCCGAGATTGCCAAGGTCAACCTGCCGGTCGCGGCACTGATCTGGCTGATGATCGTGCCGATGCTGGTCAAGATCGACTTCGCCGCGCTCGGCCACGTGAAGGAGCATTGGCGCGGAATCGGCGTGACACTGTTCGTCAATTGGGCGGTGAAGCCGTTCTCGATGGCGGCGCTCGGCTGGCTGTTCATAGGATATCTCTTCCGGCCTTATCTGCCGGTCGACCAGATCGACAGCTATATCGCCGGCCTTATCATCTTGGCGGGCGCGCCCTGCACGGCGATGGTCTTCGTGTGGTCGAACCTGACGAAAGGCGAACCGCATTTCACGCTGAGCCAGGTCGCGCTTAACGACACCATCATGATCTTCGCCTTCGCGCCGATCGTCGGCTTGCTGCTCGGCCTCTCGGCCATCACCGTACCCTGGAATACCCTCGTCCTCTCCGTCGCGCTCTACATCGTCGTGCCGGTCATCGGCGCCCAATTCCTGCGTCGGCGGCTGCTCGCCGCGGGCCGCGAAGCCGCCTTGAAGCGATTTCTCGAGCGGCTTCAGCCGCTCTCGCTCATAGCCCTGCTTGCCACGCTTGTGCTGCTGTTCGGATTTCAGGGCGTGCAGATCCTGGCGCAGCCGCTGATCATCGCGCTGCTGGCCGTGCCGATCCTGATCCAGGTCTATTTCAATTCAGGGCTCGCTTACCTACTCAACCGTGTCTCGGGCGAACAGCATTGCGTCGCCGGCCCCTCGGCCCTGATCGGCGCTTCGAATTTCTTCGAACTGGCGGTCGCCGCCGCCATCAGCCTGTTCGGCTTTCAGTCGGGGGCGGCGCTCGCCACCGTCGTCGGCGTGCTGATCGAAGTGCCGGTCATGCTCACCGTGGTCTGGATCGTGAACCGCTCCAAAGACTGGTACGAGGGCGGCCGGGCTCCCGTGTTGCCGAAAACATTAATGCTCGACCCTGATCGAAAAATTGCGAAATAGCCGTTGATCCTCAGCCGGCCGGGCAGCCTGCTGGTGGACTGCTTTGCAGGAAAAGCTCGGGATGGCCGCGCGACGCACTCCCGTTAATTGCGCGGGTATCCGTCCGCTTGACAGTCTGCCTACTAGAAGGTAGACAGGGTGCATGAGCAACTTTTCAACGACATCTGACGAGATTTTGGCCTCCGCACAAAAGCTGATCATCGCCGGCGGTTATAATGGATTCAGCTACGCAGACATCGCGGCCGTGGTCGGCATACGCAAGGCCAGCATCCACCACCACTTCCCCAGCAAGGTCGATCTGGTGCGTACGCTTGTGTCGCGTTACCGCGAGAACGCCGAAGCCGGCATGGCCGATCTCGAGCGCAGCGTGCCTGAACCGCTCGAACTCGTTCAGGCCTACGCGGGTTATTGGGCCAGATGCATCGAGGATGCAAGCATCCCGTTCTGCGTATGTGCGCTGCTGGCAAGCGAACTTCCAGCGCTTCCGAACGAGGTCGTCTCGGAGGTACGGGCGTATTTTCAGTTTCTCTCGGCGTGGCTGACGTCGGTCATCGAACGCGGCGAACAGCAAGGCTCCCTGAAAATCTCTGGTCCGGCGCGGGTGGAGGCAGAGGCGCTCATGGCCACCGTTCATGGCGCGATGCTATCGGCTCGGGCATACGGAAAGCCTGGCGTCTTCGCTTCAATTCTCGACCCGACCCTGCGGAGGCTGAAGCCCGAATGATATCAGTGCCGGGCGGCTAAGCGACGGGTCGCCCCGACAAGAGCATCGACAAATGCGCCGCGGTAAACTACCAACTAGTAGGTAAAGGAATTCCCTATGTTTCACAAACTCCTCTCGGCTCTCTTGGTCATCGGTATCCCGGCGACCTACGCCATCACGGCGCCCGCTCAGGCTCAAAGCCGGGAGGCCGAGCAGATCCACATCAGGGGCAGCGTGGTGAGCTTCAGCGCTTCGACGCTGAGGGTCAACACGCGGGAAGGCGAGACTGTTGACGTTGTCCTGGCTGATGGCTGGAAGATCTCCGGCGTCGCTGCTGCGAAGGTGGCCGATATCAAGCCAGGCGACTTCGTCGGAATTGCCTCGCTGCCGAAGGACAAGGGCGGGGACGGCGCTCTGGAAGTCCTGATCTTCCCGCCCGCGCTGAAAGGCGCAGGTGAGGGAAGCTACGGGTGGGATCTGAAGCCTGACAGCAGCATGACCAACGCAACAGTCGCCGATGCCGTCAAGGACGTCGACGGGCGCACCGTGACTGTTTCCTACCAAGGCAAGGAAAAGAAGATCGCGATCCCGGACGGCACCCCCGTCGTGACCCTCGCTCCGGCAACCCAGGATGATCTGATCCCGGGTGCCGTCGTCTTCATAGCAGGCGAGAAGGCCGCAAGCGGAACGATCGGTCATCAGGTCGTCGTTGGCAAAGATGGCGTGGTCCCGCCCATGTGAGCCAGGTCGCCGCTCGTTCGCAGGCTGTCGACCGTCACGGCGACGCTGGCGAAAGATACGCTGAGCGGTTCGGCGCGGACGAACGCGACAGTGAAGGCCTACCGCTCGTCCGAAATGCCGGAGCATTTCCCATGCACCGGGAGCGGCGCATTCGCCGACGGCTGTGGCCTGCACCTGGCGCCGCCTCTCGGAGGAAGGCGGGCGGACAGTGAAGGCTATGAGGGTGAAACAGCCCTCTTTGACAAACGCCTCGGCCACCTGTGGTCGCCGAGGTGCATCGGACAAACATTGAACCATACCCGAAGGATATCCAATGAGACGTGATCGCGTTGAAGTTGCTTCAAATGGCCAGGACAAGTGGCTCAAGCTGTATTACCTCGCCCGCGCGGCCTTTTCCGTCGTCTGGGTCGTGGCCGCTTTGACGGTCGGCCGGCAGTCGGCGTCCATCGCGGCTGTCTTGCTTGTTGCCTATCCTGTCTGGGATGCAGCCGCCAATTATGTCGATGCTTCCCGCAACGGCGGGCTTGCCGTCAATCCTACGCAAGCATTCAACATCGCAGTCAGTTCGGTGGTCGCCCTTGCAGTCATCATGGCGCTGGCCATGAACATGAATTGGGTTCTCGGCGTTTTCGGCGCGTGGGCAATCTTCTCCGGCCTGCTGCAGCTTGGAACCGCAATCCGGCGCTGGAAAACCGCCGGAGGCCAATGGGCCATGATCTTGAGCGGAGGCCAATCGGCTGTCGCCGGCGCCTTCTTCATCGCGCAAGCGCAGATGTCCGCACCGCCCTCGATCGCCAACATCGCAGGCTACGCTAGCTTCGGCGCCTTCTATTTCCTCGTCTCAGCCCTTTGGCTCACCGTCTCGCATTCGCGGCGCCGGAAAGTGGCATCCGTTCAAGTATGATCCACATTGTCGGTCTACTGCGTATCCCATCGTGGTCCGGCGATCGACATTCATGGCGGACCATTCGAGGTCGTCGCGCGCGACGGCGAGACCATCTCCCCTTCGGCCCGCTTCCTCGCCGACACGATCAATGTCGGTCCGGGCCAGCGCTATGATGTCGTCTGGACGGCGCGGCGACCCGGAAAATGGCTCATCCACTGCCACATTCCCCACCACGCGACGAACAACAATGTCGAGGAAAAGGGCGGCGGCTGATGGTCGTCATCGACGTCAGCTGACGCGGGCGCCGGAATTGGCGCTGTTGCGGCATCAGCGCCGCACTTGGCCAGGCGACGGCTGCCCAGAGGTTGGCCTCGACGCCCAGCGACGCAGGCAGCCTCGGAACACGGGCGGGCCCTGCACGTTGATCCCGAACCGCTCGTGGAGTGCACCATGCCAGATTGGATCGGGACTTGGCGAAACCAATACGGCTCGACCGTCATCATCGAGGACGATGCGGAAGGCGTCATCCGCGGCATGTTCAGGACGGCGTTGGAAGACAGCAGTTTCTTTGGTCAGGAACTTTCGATCCATGGCGCTGCTTGCGGCGACGTAATCGGCTTCACGGCTGCGGGACAGGGCAAGGCCGGGCCTGCGGCCGTGAGCTACACCGGTATTCTGCGGGAAAGTAAGCTCGAGATGCTTTGGCATACCGTTGCAGGGCAGACCCTTACCGCATCGGCGGAAGGGGCGCCTGCCAGGATGGTCAGAGTTGGGGCATGGCGCGCCTTCGGGACCAGCCTGGATGTGTTCGAGCGCGTGGAATGACCCAGCCTCTCGGGCCGGCGTGGCTCCATGGGCGGCTACGGAAGGCCGCCAGGCCCGCATATGCGCGACTGAAGGCGGCTTGCCGATCCTGAGCGATTTCGGCGGCGCTGTGGTCGAGCCGACCGGAGGACGGATGGGATGGCGGAAGAAGGCAACGACGCGCGGGTAGTCCTGCAGTGCATGACAACCGAGCACTTCGTGCTGCAGACCGCCCGCGCGGCCACCATTCAGGAGGCGATCAGCGCGCCAATCTGTTCCTCACGTCGGTCTCAAGCGCGGCGATCGCTCTGTCATTCGTGGCGCAGGTCACGAAAATGGGCACGCCGTTCGTGCTGTTCAGCCTGATCTTGCTGCCCTGCGTTTTCTTCATCGGCCTGGTCACCTTCGTCCGCGCCGTGCAGGTCGCCATCGAGGACATGGTGCACGCCCGTGGAATGGCGCGGATCCGGCACTACTACGTCGAAGTCGCGCCCGCCATGCAAAGCTACCTCGTTCATCCCACGCATGACGATCGCTCGGCGGTGCTCGTGGACAAGGGGCTCAGCCCATCGCCGTTGCAGTATTTCATGACCACGGCCGGAATGGTGAGCGTGATCAGCAGCGCCATCGCAGGTGTCTTTACGGGCATAGCCGCCACAGCGGCAGCCGGCGCCGGAATGGCTCTCGGTGTGGCAGCCGGGATGCTCGCCTTCGCTGCAAGCGTGTTCGTGCTGCGCAGCTACCACCTGCGGGCTTGGACGGCGGCCGAGCAAAGACTGACGGTTCTTTTCCCAGGCACGCGCGGGGAATGAAGCTCTGCGGAGCCAGGGATCGCTTGGCCGAGGTCCCATATACCATGCATGCCTTGTGACATCTTCTATTGCCGCGGCCCAAAGCCTCTATATGGCCGTAGCGGAACAATGGAAACCGTTTCCTGCATGCCGCTTTTGAACAGCGGAAGGGCATCGAGCACCGAGCGAACCTCTTCCTCCGCTTCCGCCTCCATGAGAAGACAGGCGCCGCCCATGTCGCCGCGATTCCAGATTTGTCGCACGGTGCTCGCCATGAAAAGTCGGCGAACGGCTTCGGCTTCGGCCTCCAGTCTCTCGGGCGTGTAGTCCGCGTCGTTGAAGCTTTCCGTTCGCCGACGTGTCAAGACCATGAACTGCATGTTCTTTCTCCTGCTGTATGAAGGTAGGGCTTTCCGGTTTTTCCCGCCGGGTGCTTGATGCCTGTCACGGTTATTTAGCGGCCATCGGCTCGAACAGGGCGGAAATGATCGGCTTTCCAGTCTCGGCCGACAACGTCGGCACGAGAAAGACCGATGTCTTGCAATTGCGAGTCCGTGAGTTCCATCAGCATGCGGTGGCTCTGGTGCCTTTCCATACCAGCTTCGACCCAGACCAAGATCGCCGCGACGCGCGCCATCAGAATCTGTAGAGCCTCGACTCCACGCCGCTGCGGTGCACTCCTTGTTTCGGCCCGCTCCACGGCGGCGCCGTTGACGACTGCGTCCATCGCATTTCTCCTTTTTTTCGCGACCGGTCGAACCCCGAGGCGAAGGCGGCGAATGAGCTCGCTGCTTTGGGGGTTCGGCGGCCGGAGCCGGTGTCTAACGGTTGCCGAAAAGGTCCCGGCGATGCTCGACCGCCGGATCCCGCGCGATGGCCGCGTTGGAGCCCGCATTGAGCAGTTCGTAGACTGCACTATGCGCGATCGAGGACGTGTGGGTGCTGTCGAGCTGTTCCCGGGCAATCGCATTGATGTCGGAGCCGCCGACCTTCGGGTTCTCGGCGAGTGCGGCGTCAGTGATGGCCAGGAACGCGGCGGCGGCAAGAGCGATCTTTTTCATGGAAATCTCCTAAGGTTGAGTTCTGGACTTGGTTCAAGAACAGGTCCTTGCCCGTTCGCCAAGAAGATGCATCTTGGACCCACCCATGATAATCTTCGAATATTGGAAAGGATCATCCGCCAAGAGCGGATAATAGGACCATGAGCGGGCGCGCGGCCTCAGCGCTGGCCCTCCCGGATCGAGGGTTTTGCCATGTCGGTGCTGGCAATCGCTCCGGCCCTTGCCGGCATGTGGCCGGCCAGAGATCAGAAGGCACATCAGCCCGCCGACTTTCCGGCGGCGGACGGTGTAACCGTCGTTCAGTACTTCAATTCCATCCACCTGCGGTGTTCGGCAAAGCGCTCGGCCAACAGATCGATGAAAGTCCTCACCTTGGCCGAGACATGGTGACGATGCGGATAGAACGCGTTGATCGCGAACTCGACTCCTGAATATTCCTCCAGCACCCGGACAAGGCGCCCGGCGCTCAGGTCGTCGGCCACGAGGAAGGGCGGCGGTATGAACAGACCGCGGCCGTCGAGAGCAAGGCGTCTGAGCGTCTCCTGGCTGTTGGTCAATAAGTTGCCATCGACGCGGACGGAAACGGGCTCGCCGTCGGGGTCCTCGAAACGCCACTCGTTACCGAAAGGATATGACGCATGGCGCATGCAATTGTGGCGTGCGAGGTCATCGGGCCGACGCGGTGTTCCATGGCGTTCGAAATAGCCGGGCGAACCGCAGACGATGTTGCGCCATGAGGTCAGCCGCCGGACGATCAGGCTTGAATCGGGAAGCGGCAGCGAACGCACGTCAAGGTCGAAGCCCTCCTCCACCATGTCGACCATTCTTTCGCCGACGGTGAGATCGACCGAAACAGCCGGATAAAGGTTGACGAATTCGGAAACGATCGGCGCCAGAAAACGGATGACGCTCATGCTGGAATGAAGGCGAAGCGTGCCTTGCGGCGTCGCCTGAAGTGCTCCCGCGACGCGGTCCGCCTCCTCCAGATCGGCGAGGATTTGTGAGGAACGCTGGTAGTAAGCCTGGCCGATCTCGGTCAGGCTCACCTTGCGGGTGGTGCGGTTGAGAAGCCGGACGCCGAGCCTGTCCTCCAGCGCCTGGACGTGGTTGCTGACCATCGTCGTCGACATGTTGAGGCGTCGGGCTGCCGCGGAAAAGCCCCCGCATTCCACAACGCGGCCAAACACCGTCAAGCTCGTGAGCCTGTCCATTTCGATTATCCGCTCTTAATGGATGATCCTTCCGTTCTTTCCTCGATTATCACATCAAGATTGCCGTTGCATCGTCCTTGCACCAATCGGCCACTCGGCCCGACCGTGAGAGGAGATTACGATGACCGTAAGCGTCAACCCCGCCACCTTGGAATACCCGGTTGAGGTAAAACCCGCGCGGCGGTCCCGCAAGACGATGATCAAGCGCACCGTTGTCGGGTTGGGCCTGGTGGCCGGCCTGACCGCGGCTGCGCTCTACGGCTATGACTATTGGACGGTCGGGCAGTATCTGCAATCGACCGACGATGCCTATGTCAAGGCCGACTATACGACTGTCGCGCCGAAGATCTCGGGCCACATCGCCGAGGTGCTGGTCGAGGACAACACTCCCGTCAAGGCGGGCCAGGTTCTGGCCCGCATCGACGACCGCGACTTCAGGACCGCGCTCGACCAAGCGCAAGCCAATGTCGAAGCAGCCGAAGCGACGCTGCATAACCTCGACGCCCAGATCGGCCTGCAGCATTCGGTGGTCGAACAGCAAAAGGCCAACGTCGCCGCAACCGAGGCGAAGCTCAAATTCGCGCAGCAGGAGGGTGATCGCTATAAAACCTTGCTGAAAAGCGGCTACGGCACCAGCCAACGCGCCCAGCAAGCTGCGGCGTCCCTCGGCGAAAACGAAGCCCAACTGCAGAGGGATCGCGCCGCACTGGTTGCTGCCCGCAAAGCGATCGACGTGCTCACGACTGAGCGCGGCAAAGCGGAGGCCGAGCGCGACAGCAGCCAGGCCGCCCTGCGTCAGGCGGAACTCAATCTCTCCTACACCACGATCACGGCACCCGTCGACGGCACCGTCGGGGCCCGTTCGCTTCGCGTCGGCCAGTATGTGCAGGCCGGCACGCTGCTCATGGCGGTGGTGCCGCTGAATGCGGTCTATGTCGTGGCCAATTTCAAGGAAACACAGCTCACTCATGTGCAGAGCGGACAGCCGGTCGAGATCGCCGTCGACGGCTTTCCCGGCGTGGCACTCAAGGGCCGCGTCGACAGTGTGTCGCCGGCCAGCGGTCTCGAGTTCGCGCTGCTGCCCCCGGATAACGCCACCGGCAATTTCACCAAGATCGTGCAGCGCATCCCGGTGAAGATCGCGATCAACGACGGCAGGCTCGCCGGCAAGCTGCGCGCCGGCATGTCGGCGGAACCGACGATCGACACGAAGGCAACCATCCTGGCCGAACGGGGTGAACCGGACAGCGGCCGCCGGATCATCGCCGGCTGGTAACTCGTAGCGGCTGCGCGAGGTTTTCCGAGACCTCGCATGGTGGCCGCCACGCCAGTGTCTCACGCGCGCTTCGTCAAACAAGGAATTCAGCCGTGCCCGCAACCCTCACCGCCAACCCCACGCCTGCGCCGATGGCAGCCAAAGCATCGAGCCTGGCGCCGACCGATGCCTCTTCCGCCCCGCTCAAGACCTGGATCGCCGTCATTGGCTCGACGCTCGGCGCCTTCATGGCGGTCCTCAACATCCAGATCGTCAACGCATCGCTAGCCGACATTCAGGGCGCCATCGGCGCGGGCATCGATGACGGCGGCTGGATATCGACCGCCTACCTGGTGGCCGAGATCGTCGTCATTCCGCTCACCGGCTGGCTGTCGCGGGTCTTTTCCATCCGCGTCTATCTTCTGGCCAATGCAATCCTGTTTCTCGCCTTCTCGGTTGCCTGCGCCTTCGCGCAAAACCTTCAGCAGATGATTGTCCTGCGTGCTTTGCAGGGCTTTTGCGGCGGCGTGCTGATTCCGGTCGCCTTCACCATCACCATAACCCTCCTGCCCAAGGCGAAGCAGCCGATCGGATTCGCCCTGTTCGCGCTGTCGGCGACCTTCGCACCGGCCATCGGACCGACAATCGGTGGCTATCTCACCGAGAACTGGGGCTGGCAGTTCATCTTCTATGTCAACTTGGTCCCCGGCGCGCTGATGGTCGGCATGCTGTGGATGTCCCTCGAAAGGGCGCCGATGCAGCTTTCGCTGCTGCGCCAGGGCGACTGGGCCGGGATCATCACCATGGCGATCGGGCTCGGCACCTTGCAGACCGTGCTCGAGGAGGGCAACAAGGACGATTGGTTCGGCTCGCCGTTCATCGTGCGGCTGTCCTTGATCGCCCTCGTCAGCCTCTCGCTTTTCCTGTGGATCGAGTTGAGAAGCGAAAGGCCCTTGCTTAACCTCAGACTGTTCGCCCGCTGGAATTTCGGTTTCTCCATCCTGGCCAGCTTCCTGCTCGGAATTGCGCTCTACGGGGCGGTGTTCATCCTGCCCGTCTATCTCGCGCGCATCCAGGGCTACAACGCCCAGCAGATCGGCATGGTGCTGGCCTGGACAGGCCTGCCGCAACTGGTGCTGATCCCGCTGGTGCCGCAGTTGATGAAGCGTTTCGACATGCGCATTATCGTCGCCTTCGGCTTTGCGCTGTTCGCGGCGAGCAATTTCATGAACATCGAAATGACGGCGACCTACGCGTCGGAGCAGTTCTTTTGGCCGAATGTCGTCCGTGCCGTCGGTCAGGCCCTGGTCATGGTACCCCTGGCTGCGGTCGCTACGGCCGGCATCGAACAGGAGAACGCCGGCTCTGCCTCCGCATTGTTCAACATGATCCGGAATCTCGGCGGCGCCGTCGGCATCGCCATGCTGCAGACTTTTCTGACCAAGCGCGAGCAGTTCCACTCCAACGTGCTGGTGCGGTCGGTGTCGCTGTTCGAAGAGAGCACTCGCGCGCGCATCGAGCATCTGACCCGGTACTTCCTGGCGCATGGCGCCGGCGATCGCGCAGCCGCGATGCACAAGGCCGTCATCGCCATCGGACAGATGGTGCGCAAGCAGGCTTTCATCATGGCTTTCAGCGACGCGTTCTATCTACTCGGAGCAGCCCTTGTCGTCGCGTTCTTCGCCACGCTGCTGTTGCGCAACCCGGGCCATGTCGAGGCGGGTGGCGCGCACTGAAAGATCGGAAAGAAGAACTACAATGATTTCAATCCCGAACTACGCCAGCGCGGCCCCGGAATGTGAGTCTGTCACGTGCACCGCCAGGAAACTCAGCAAATTTTCGAATGCTTGGCAGAGACTGTGCCGTTCCAAGTAGGGCACTTTAGCCCATAGTGCGATTTTGGCACCGGCTGCCGCCGTCTTGCCAAAACCGGCTGAATTCCGAAAATCAAGCCAGTGGCGTCGCGCTGGAAACGCCTGGAAGTCTATTGATTTCAATAGGATAAAATGGCGCGCCCGAAGAGATTCGAACTCCTGACCCCCAGATTCGTAGTCTGGTGCTCTATCCAGCTGAGCTACGGGCGCGCATCAGGTCATGCTTTCCATGACCCCGCGATCCGATCCTCGAGGACCGGCCGCGAATGTGTGCAGTTCCCTAGCGACTGAATTCGCGAAAAGCAAGCCGATCCGGCAAAAGTTTTGTCGTCGATGCGTCATCCGCTGGATCCGGCCGGAAATCGGGTTGTTCGAAGCGGCATTCAGGGCGAAGGGGGCCGGACCGGTTTGCGGGCGAAACAGCGCCCAAGCCTGTCAGGCCGGGCGGCGCAGCCCGTTGCGGGCCTGGTCGAGCCGCACCGGCTGGTCGGGAATGGTGACGGCGAAGGTGGTGCGCCCGCCGATCGATTCGACCAGCTCCACCGTGCCGCCATGCGCGCGGATCAGTTCATGCGCGATCGCCAGACCAAGCCCGGTGCCGCCGCTGCGCGCAGAGCCGCGGAACGCCGCGAACAGGTTCTCGCGCGCCTTCGGCGGCAGGCCGGGACCGGTGTCGGTCACGACAATGCGGCTGACGCTGCCCATGCGCTCGGCCGAAACCGCCAGCCGGCGCACCACGGCGCTCTCCGTGTCCGCCGCCATCGCCTGCACGGCGTTGCGGCACAGATTGGTGAGCACGCGGAACAACTGGTCGGAATCGGCGTCCACCTCGAACGCCTTTTCGACCGCGTTGATGAACTCGATGCCTTCCTCGATGTCGAGCAGGCCGTGCACGTCCTCGACCAGCTGGCGCAGCCGCACGCGCCGGCGCGAAGGCGGCGGCTCCTGCGTACGGCCGTAATGAAGCACGCCTTCCGAGTAGGAGACCGCACGGTCGAGCGCACGCAGGAGCTTCGGCGCGAAGGCCTGCACGGTCGGATCCTTGACCTGGCGCAGGCGGTCCGAAATGAGCTGCGCCGAGGCCAGGATGTTGCGCATGTCGTGGTTGATCTTCGACACGGCGAGGCCGAGGTCGGCCAGGTGCTTCTGCTCGGTCAGCATCTTCTGCAGCCGCTCCTGCATCTGCGACAGCTCGCGCTCGGCCACCCCGATCTCATCGGCGCGAGCGGCGGGATGAATGATCCGGCTGGGGTCGTCGGGGGCCTGCGAGAAGGACAGCATGGAGCGCGTCATGTTGCGGATCGGTCCGATCATGATCAGGTCGATCGCGGCATAGACCAGCATGGCCGTGAACAGCGAGATCAGCAGCGAGACGAAGGCGACGTTGCGCGAATAGATAAGCATCGCCTTGCGCAGGCTGTAGTCCGGCATGATCAGCTCGAACTCCTTGTCGCTGTCGCCGACCGGCCCGAAGACGCGCAGCATCCGGTCGCCGCCGAAAAACAGCGTGTCGAGCGCGCCGGTCATGCCCTTGACCATGCCGACGCTGGCGAGGTCGATGTGCTCGTCGACCTGCGGCGGCATATCGGCCACCACAAGCAGCCGCGACACGCCGCCGTCGCGCACCGCGATCGCCTTGGCGCCGATCGCCATAAGCACGTCGTTCTGCGCCGTGCGCGACAGCGAGGTCGGTTCGCCCTGCACCAGCACGATCGATACGGCAGCGGCGGTACTCAGCCGCTCCTTGAGCCAGGCCAGCCGGTAGCTGGCGATCCAGGGCAGGAAGATGAGCACCTCGGCCAAAAGCACGAAAACGATGGTCAACAGCAGCAGTTTTGTCGACAGGCCGCGCGACAAGGGTACGCTGCGGACGGCGGCTGGCGCTGGTCCTGTCCCTTCCTCGGCGTGCGTGGTTTCGCTCATGCGGTCCTGTCTTCACAATCGCTTGATCAGCCCAGATTAGGCGATTGCGGCTTTTTTGCCAATTTCCCCCTTGGTCGGAGAGATATAATTGCCGCCGAAAGTGCGCATCCCGGGCCCGGCGACACCGGCCCGGCACCGGCCGGCACCGGATTGACTTCCAAAACCCTTCTTTCTATAAGCCCGCTCACGCTCGGGCCATTCGTCCCGGCGCGGTTTCGATCGCGCCAAAGCCGGCCCGGCAAAGCTCCTGTTACAGAGTGACAGAATCAAGAAGGGCCGCACCCCGCGGTATTAAAACAAATGAAGCGTACCTACCAACCGTCCAAACTCGTCCGCAAACGCCGGCACGGTTTCCGTGCCCGCATGGCCACCAAGGGTGGTCGCGGCGTCGTCGCAGCTCGCCGCAACCGCGGCCGCAAGCGGCTCAGCGCCTGAGCGAGACAAGATCGTTGCCCGCAACCGGCAAGCCAGTGGGACAAAATCCCAAGCGGCTTCTGAAACGCGCGGAATTCCTGGCCGTCCGCCGTGGTGAAAAACGTCGCGGGCGGTTTTTCCTCGTCGAGGTCCTCGACCGCGGCGACGGCGGCGCGCCGCGCGTCGGCTACACCGTCACCAAGAAGGTCGGCAACGCGGTCGTGCGCAACCGCGTCAGGCGGCGGCTGAAAGAGGCCGTGCGCACCCATGCGGCCGATGACATGATGCCCGGCAATGATTATGTCATCGTCGGGCGCGATGATGCGCTCCGCGCCCCGTTCGGCCAGTTGAAGGTCGAACTCTCCCGCCGACTTCGCGGAACACGATAGGCCAAGGGCTCTCGATGGAAAACAACCGAAACTTCTTCATCACCATCGCGCTGTCGGTGCTGATCCTGACCCTGTGGCAGGTCTTCTACATGAACCCGCGCGTCGAACAGCAGCGCGAGGCGGCGCGCGTCGAGCAGCAGCGCGTGGAAGAGCAGAAGAAGGCGGCAGAGACAGCCAATCCGGGCGCGGCAACGCCGGCGCCGGCCGGCACCGCTCCCGGTGCCATCCCCAACGCGCCCGGCGGCGACACCGTCACCGCGGCCAGCCGCGACCAGGCGCTGGCGGCTTCGAAGCGCGTCAAGATCGACACGCCGAGCCTCGAAGGCTCGATCAACCTGACCGGCGCCCGTCTCGACGACCTCAAGCTCAAGCACTACACCGAAACCGTCGACAAGGATTCGCCCGAGATCGAACTGCTCAACCCTTCGGAGTTGCCCAGCGGCTACTTCGCCGAGATCGGCTTCGTCGGCAACGACAAGACGGGTACGGTACCGGGCGCGGATACGGTGTGGAACGTCGAAGGCAATCCGACGCTGACCCCGTCGACGCCGGTGACGCTGACTTACACCAGTGACAAGGGGCTGACCTTCAAGCGCACCTTCTCTGTGGACAGCGACTACATGTTCACCGTTTCCGACGAGGTGCGCAACTCGGGTTCGGCCCCGGTTACGCTATCGAATTACGGCCGCGTCACGCGCTACGACAAGCCGGCAGTCGCCAGCACCTACGTGCTGCATGAAGGCCTGATCGGCTTCACCGGTGCGGAAGGCCTGCAGGAACACAAATACGCGTCCATCGAGAAGGACAAGGAAGTCAAGCCGGGCAAGTCGACGGACGGCTGGCTTGGCATTACCGACAAATACTGGGCGGTGACGGTGGTCCCGAGCGAGAAGCAGCCGTTCCAGCCGCGCTTCGGCTATTTCGTGGACGGCCGCCACCGCTACCAGTCCGACTTCCTCACCGACCCGATCAATGTCGAGGCCGGCCAGTCGGCAACCGTCGAGACCGAGGTCTTCGCCGGCGCCAAGGAAGTCGCCAAGATCAATGCCTATGCCGAAGACCGCCACATCAAGCGGTTCGACCTGCTGATCGACTGGGGTTGGTTCCACTTCATCACCAAGCCGATGTTCTGGCTGATCGACACGCTCTACAAATTCCTCGGCAATTTCGGCCTGGCGATCCTCGCCACCACCGTCATCGTCAAGGCCATCTTCTTCCCGCTCGCCAATAAGTCCTACGCGTCGATGGCGAACATGAAGAAGGTGCAGCCCAAGATGCTCGAGATCCGCGAGAAATACGCGGACGACAAGATGAAGCAGCAGCAGGCGATGATGGAGCTGTACAAGACCGAGAAGATCAATCCGCTCGCCGGCTGCTGGCCGGTGGCATTGCAGATCCCGGTCTTCTTCTCGCTCTACAAGGTGCTCTACATCACCATCGAGATGCGCCATGCGCCGTTCTTCGGCTGGATCCAGGATCTGGCCGCGCCCGATCCGACCTCGATCTTCAACCTGTTCGGCCTTGTTCCGATCACGCTTCCGCACATGCTGATGATCGGCGTCTGGCCGCTGATCATGGGCGTCACCATGTTCCTGCAGATGCGCATGAACCCGACGCCGCCGGATCCGACGCAGGCCGCCATCTTCACCTGGATGCCCGTCATCTTCACCTTCATGATGGCTGGGTTCCCGGCAGGCCTGGTCATCTACTGGGCCTGGAACAACACGCTGTCGATCCTCCAGCAAGGCGTGATCATGAAGCGCCAGGGCGCCAAGATCGAACTGTGGGACAATCTGCTAGCGCTGTTCCGCAAGAAACCGTCGCCAGCGGAATAGAGGCGCCGGCTCACGATTCAAAAAACCCGGCTCGTCCGGGTTTTTTCTTGTGCGCCGGCATCGGTCCACGTCCGCCCGCGATGGGCGAAACTGCAAACGCGCGGCACCGTCCGATCCGGCAAATGCGCTTGTCCACCATCGAAGACTCGCTCCCGGGGCGATTGGTGCTATACGGCGGATTACGCTACTTTGACGAGGTGTGCGCCGACGCGGGACGCGTCCGCCAGCCAATTCCCGGACGAACCGCCATGACCGGACCCAATCCCGACATCAAGCACCCGATCCCGATGCACACGCGCGTCGGCTTCCTCAAGGCGCTGGTGAGCGCGACCAACATCGAGATCGGCGACTTCACCTATTATGACGATCCGGAAGGGCCGGATAAATTCGCCGAGAAATGCGTGCTGCACCACTATCCCTTCATCGGCGACAGGCTGATCATCGGCAAGTTCTGCGCCATCGCCGAAGGTGCCCGCTTCATCATGAACGGCGCCAACCACGCCATGTCCGGTTTTTCGACCTATCCGTTCAACATTTTCGGCCATGGCTGGGAAAAGGGTTTCGACCCCGCCACATGGTCGAAGGAGGTGCGCGGCGACACGGTGGTCGGCAACGATGTCTGGATCGGCATGGAGGCAGTGATCCTGCCGGGGGTGCAAATCGGCCATGGCGCCATCGTCGCGGCGAAGTCCGTGGTCACGCACGACGTGCGTCCCTATGCCATCGTCGCCGGCAACGCGGCCAAGGTCGTCAAGATGCGTTTCGACGACAGGACGGTCCGGCGGCTGCTGGCGGTGGCCTGGTGGGACTGGCCGGTGGACAAGATCAGCCGCAACCTCGATGCCATCAGGGGCGCCGATATTTCTCTTCTGGAGACAGCAGCTTGAACGCTCAATACAGCACCACGATCGGCACGGACCTGTTTACCCGCGGGTGGATCTTCATCCGCGGCGTGCCCGCCATGAAGTTCCTGCCGCCGGAAGGGCCGCCGGAAATCGCCTTTGCCGGCCGCTCCAACGTCGGCAAGTCGTCGCTGATCAACGCTCTGGTCAACCAGAAGGGCCTGGCGCGCACCTCCAACACGCCGGGGCGCACGCAGGAACTCAATTATTTCGTGCCGGACGGATTTTCGGGGGAGGGCGCCGACCTGCCGCCAATGGCGCTGGTCGACATGCCGGGCTACGGCTATGCCACCGCGCCCAAGGAAAAGGTCGACGATTGGACGAAGCTGGTCTTCGACTATCTCAAGGGCCGTGTCACGCTGAAGCGGGTTTATGTGCTGATCGACGCCCGCCACGGCATCAAGGCCAAGGACGACGAGGTGCTGTCGCTGCTCGACAAGGCGGCGGTTTCGTACCAGGTCGTGCTGACCAAGACCGACAAGATCAAGGCCGCCGGCGTTCCGCGGCTGATTGAGGAGACGCTTGCCAAGATCAAGAAGCGACCGGCGGCGTTTCCTTTCGTGCTGGCGACGTCATCGGAAAAGGCCGAGGGCCTGGAGGAACTGCGCGCCGCGATCGTGCTCGCGGCCAATGGCGGCTAGCGGCACAAAAAGCCGGGTTAAGCCTTCGCCTCCAGGGCGATCATCTTGTGGCTTTCCTCCGCGGCAAGCATTTCGGTGCCATAGGCCTTCAGGAACATGTCGACGCCCGACCTGACGATATGGTCGATTTCGTCCTGGTTCGGAGCCTTGGCGCGATAGGCGAAGATGCACTGCCGGAAAAGACCGGCCAGGCAGAGTTCTGTGAACTGATAGGCGGCAAGGTCGACATCGTCGATCTTGAGCAGGCCACGGTCGATGGCGGCATTGAGGAAGGTCATGACCTTGTCGTGGCCGCGTTTGGGGCCGCGTTCGTAAAACCGCGCGCCCATGTCGGGTATCCTGTCGGAGGCGCCGATCACCGTGCGCTGGGCCTGGATGACCTTGGCCGAGGTGATCTTCATGGACAGGACCTTGCCGAATTTCACCAGCGTCTCGCGCAGGTCGTCGGCACGGTCGAGCACGTCATACATGTTCTTGAAGATCGTGCCGCGCTCTTCCTCGATCAGCGCCTCGAACAGCTCTTCCTTGTTGGCGAAGTAGACATAGATGGTGCCTTTCGAAACGCCGGCTTCCCGCGTGATGTCGTTCATCGAGGCCGCCTCAAAGCCCTTGTCGATAAAGACCCGGCGGGCGCCATCGATGATCTGGCTGCGCTTGACCGGATCCTGTCCGGCTGCCGGGCGGCCGCGGCGCAAGCCGTCCAGCAGGTCGCCGCAATTGTCGTTTTCGACGTCGGGCGTTGTGTCGGCCATTAAAGTCGCACCTCGAAAATAATTCGAACCAAGCGGTTCGATTGCCTCTTGATATGGTCCTCTTTAGGCGCTATGTCAACGGCCGGATCGAACCGAACGGTTCAGTATTATAACTTAGAGAGATGTCATGTCCTCGAACGCGCCGTCCACCGCCGAAGTCCGTCCCTTCCCCAACGCCAAGGTCGCCCCGGCGACGGAAGCACCGGAAGTTCCCGTCCACCCAGTCGCCGCGCCGCCTCTGGCGGAAACTCCGGCGAAGAAGAAGCGTTCCGTGCGCTCTTTCCTGCTGCCGATCATCGGCGTCGCCCTGCTCGGCGCCGGCGCCTGGTACGGCTACGATTACTGGACCACCGGCCGTTTCATGATTTCGACCGACGACGCCTATGTCCAGGCCGACATGGCTTTCATTTCGCCCAAGATCTCCGGCTATGTCGATCAGGTCAAGGTCAGCGAGAACCAGCAGGTCAAGGCCGGCGATCCCCTGCTGACGGTCGATGACGGTGATTACAAAATAGCGGTCGCCCAGGCCGAGGCGCAGATCGCCACGCTGGCCAGGACGCTCGATCGCATCGATGCGCAGACCAAGGCGGCGCAGGCCTCCTTGCAGCAGGCGCAGGCCGCCAAGACCGCCGACCAGGCCGCGGCGGCCAATGCCGCGCGCGCCCAGCAGCGCGCCGCGCAACTGCTCAAGACCCATGTCGGTACGCAGGCGCAACTCGACGACGCCCAGACGGCGCTCGACCAGGCCAACGCCGCTCTCGTCGGCGCCGACGCACAGATCGCCGCAGCACAGGCCAATATCGGCGTGCTGGAGGCGCAGCGTGCTGAATCGGCAAGCACGCTGGCATCCTTGCAGCTCAGCCGCGACAAGGCCGCGCGCGACCTTTCCTTCACGGTGCTCAAGGCGCCCTATGACGGTGTCGTCGGCAACCGTTCCGTCGAGCAGGGCGACCTCGTGAGCCCCGGCCAGAAGCTCGCCGTCATCGTCCCGATGAACAAGCTCTACATCGTCGCCAACTTCAAGGAGACCCAGCTTGCCCGGCTGGTGCCCGGCGAAAAGGTCAGGATTTCGGTCGATGCCATCGACGGCGAGCCCATCGAGGGCACCGTCTCCTCGCTGGCGCCGGCCTCGGGTGCCGTGTTCTCGCTGCTGCCGCCGGAAAACGCCACCGGCAACTTCACCAAAGTGGTGCAGCGCGTCCCGGTCCGCATCGACGTGCCGGCCGATGCCCTGAAGAGCGGCAGGCTGCGCGCCGGCTTGAGCGTCGTTGTCGCCGTCGACAGCCGCACCGCGCCGGCCGCGACCAACTGAGCGCGCTCCGGGGAGCAACGCCATGGCTACCGCAACCCTGACCGCAGGAGCGCCGCCGGCGAGGCCGGCTGTGCCTGACACCATCTCGACGCGGCGCGTCATAGCCTTCCTGGCGATGGTGTTCGGCATGTTCATGGCCATCCTGGACATCCAGATCGTCTCGGCCTCGCTGGCCGAGATCCAGGCTGGCCTGAGCATCAGTTCCGACGAGATCCCTTGGGTGCAGACGGCCTATCTGATTGCCGAGGTGGTCATGATCCCCCTGTCCGGCTTTCTCAGCCGGATGCTGTCGACGCGCGTTCTGTTCACAATTTCGGCGGCGGGTTTTACCGCCGCCAGCGCGCTCGCTGCGACCGCTACCAACATCGACCAGATGATCGTCTATCGCGCCATCCAGGGCTTTATCGGCGGCGGCATGATCCCCAGCGTCTTCGCGGCCGCCTTCACCATCTTCCCGCCGTCGCGCCGTGCCGTCGTGTCGCCGATGATCGGCCTGGTGGCCACCCTGGCGCCGACAATCGGCCCGACCGTCGGCGGCTATATCAGCCACGCAATGTCCTGGCACTGGCTGTTCCTCGTCAATGTCGTGCCCGGCATTCTGGTGACGACGGCGGCCTGGTCGCTGATCGACTTCGACAAGCCCAACCTCAAGCTGTTCTCGAAGTTCGACTGGTGGGGCCTTGCCGGCATGGCGGCGTTCCTCGGCTGCATGGAATATGTGCTCGAGGAAGGCCCGAACAATGATTGGCTGCAGGATCAGGCGGTGTTCATCTGCGCCGTCGTCATGACCTTCGGCGCGGTGCTGTTCTTCTGGCGGGTGTTCACCGCCGAGGAGCCGATCGTCGATCTCAAGGCGTTCAGCAATATCAACTTCGCCTTCGGCTCGCTGTTCTCCTTCGTCATCGGCATCGGGCTTTACGGTCTCACCTATCTCTACCCCGTGTTCCTCGGACGCATCCGCGGCTACGATTCCATGATGATCGGCGAGGCGCTGTTCGTCAGCGGCCTGGCGATGTTCTTCACCGCACCGGTCTCGGGCATCCTGTCGAACAAGATGGACCCGCGCCTGATGATGATGATCGGCTTCTTCGGCTTTGCCACCGGAACATGGTGGATGACGCATTTGACCGCCGACTGGGATTTCTACGAGCTGCTCATCCCGCAGATCCTGCGCGGCTGTTCGATGATGCTGTGCATGGTGCCGATCAACAACATCGCGCTCGGCACGCTGCCGCCCGAGCGGCTGAAGAATGCATCGGGCCTGTTCAACCTGACCCGCAATCTCGGCGGTGCCGTCGGCCTCGCCCTGATCAACACGGTGCTGATCGACCGCAACGCCTTCCACTATGCAAGGCTCTCCGAGCACGTGCAGTGGGGAAGTGCGGCCGCGCAGCAGAAGCTTCAGAACATCACGCTCAATTTCGAGCAGACCGCCGGCCTGGATGCGGCCAGCGCGGCGATCTCGAAATTGTCGGGCATGGTCCAGCAGCAGGCGGCGCTGCTGTCCTTCATGGACGTGTTCTACATGCTGACGGTGCTGTTCGCGACGCTTGGCCTGTTCACCATGATGATCCGCAAACCGGCGGCCGCCGGCGGTGGTGGCGGCGGGCACTGACACCAGGGCAATACCGGAGAAACGATTTGCGTCCTGAATCGCGCTGGAAGCAAGGAAACACGGGCAGCCATTTCGGGAAGCTCCTCCAGTCCACGCCCGAAATGACTGACCGCTAAAAAACTCCGGGTCGCAAGCCCGGAGTTTTTTCATATCGCGGCCGCATGGTCTCAGGCTGTGGCGGGCTTGAAGCTCAGCGCCACGCCGTTGATGCAGTGACGCAGCCCGGTCGGCGGCGGGCCGTCGTCGAAGACATGGCCCAGATGGCCGCCGCAGCGGCGGCAGTGGACTTCGGTGCGAGTCATGCCGAGCGACCGGTCCTGCGTCTTGCCGACGGCGTTGGCGATCTCCTGCCAGAAACTCGGCCAGCCGGTGCCGGAATCGAACTTCGTCTCGGAGGAGTAAACCGGCAGGTCGCAGCCGGCGCAGGCGAAGACGCCCTTGCGGTGCTCGTTGAGCAATGGGCTGGTGCCGGGATATTCGGTGCCTTCCTTGCGCAGCACGTCGAAGGCCGCGGGAGACAGGATCGCGCGCCATTCGGCATCGGTCTTGGTGACTTCGAAGGTCTCCGCCGCACGTGCATCCTGCGATCCGCCCATGCGCAGCAGAGATGCCGTGCCGGCGACCACGCCGATGGCGGCGGCGCCGCTCAAGAGAAAGTCGCGACGGTTCATGGCCAATCCTCCTGCTATCTGTTTGCCACATTCAACGCTCGGCTGAAAATCAAAAGCCGTTGAGGGCCGAACGTTACCCGCACCAGCCTCCTGGATGGAGCCACAGTGCGGAGCGGACGCCTGCCGGCGCAACGCGTGTACGGAGCCGCGCACCGGCAGGAGAGCCTTGCTGCCTGTTCGCCGGCAGCGAGCCGTTCGTTACATCTTCGGCAAAAGAACCTTGTCGATGACGTGGATGACGCCATTGGACTGCCTGACGTCGGCAATCGTCACATGGGCGACGTTACCGTTCTCGTCCGTGACGGTGACCTTGCCCTTGTCGGCCTTGAGCGTCAGCTCGCAGCCGCCGGCGGTCTTGACCACATGCGCGCCGCCATCGGCCTTGGCCATCTTGGCGACGTCGGCGGCCATCGCTTTCGCCGCGATCACATGGCACGTCAGGACCTTGGTCAGCTTGTCCTTGTTCTCGGGCTTGAGCAGCGTTTCGACCGTGCCGGCCGGAAGCGCTGCAAAGGCCTCGTTGGTGGGAGCGAAAACAGTAAAGGGTCCGGCGCCCTGCAGCGTGTCGACCAGGCCCGCTGCCTTGACGGCAGCGACCAGCGTCGTGTGGTCCTTCGAATTGACGGCGTTCTCGATGATGTTTTTCTTGGCGTACATGGGTGCGCCCCCGACCATCGGATTGGCGGCATAGGCGATGGTGCCGAGCGCTGAGAGGCCGATCGTACCGGCGAGCAAAAGGGTGGCGAGTTTACGCATGATGTAAGTCTCCTCGGGTTGTTTTCCCCATCATTGGGAACGCGAGGAGATACGGGCCATGCAAAACTTAGTTTCGCTCCCTATGAAAGAATTATTTTCTTCCGAATGAGGTCCAGTGATTTCGGCGGATAGGCTGATCCAACCACGAGAATTTGGTCCGTGGTTATCCATACAAAAATAGACTTAAATATTTGTAAGGCGACGGTCCGGGCGGGGAGCCATCAGATGCCCTTCAGGTCGCCTGCCGCGACCACCGGTCCCGTCGGCTGGCCGGTCGGCGAACCGCCTGAAGGCTCGAGGCTGACCGCCAGCACGGCGCCCTGCGCAAGTTTCTGCTGCACGGCCGGCGAAACCGCCACATGCGCAGCCTTCCCGGCCGGGATGACGCCCATCGAAACCGGCGCGTTCTTGCCCACGATCACCCACAGTTCGAAGTCCTTGCCGGAGGCCCGCTCACCGGAAACGTGCGACAGGCCGACTTCATGATGCGCCGCGTCATAGACGACGAGGTATCTGACGTCGCTGCCTTCGGCGGCCAGCGAGGCGACAAGCTGTGGTTGTTGGAGCGGCGGGTTGATGAAAGGCAAGGCGATGTAGATCGCCAGCGCCGCGATGGCGGCGGCGGCTAGGCCGCGCCAGAAGGCAAGGCTCGACCATAGGCCGGCGCGAGGCCGCGAGGCGAACAGCCGGCGATCGATCGCCTCCTTGACCCTGATCGGAGGTTCTGTCCCGGGATAGGCGACGGCCAAGGGCGAAAAATGGGCCTCCCAGGCATCGACAAGCCGAGCGAATGCGGCGTCGCCATCGATGCGGCGGGACGCGATCTGGCGTTCTTCCGCTGTCAGGACGCCAAGAACGTATTCGGCGGCGAACAGGTCGTCGCCTCCACGTTCCGGTCCGTCGTCGTCTACCAGCGTCATCTTTCCAGACACTCTCTGAGCTTCAGCAGGCTGCGCCGCAGCCAGGTTCGCATCGTGTTCAGCGGCACGCCATGGCGCTCCGCCAGTTCGGCATAGCTCTCGCCGTTCAGATAGGCGCCCCGGACAGCCGCTGCCCGGCCCTTCTCCAATTCCTCGAGACAATGGTAGATGCGCTCGGACTCGCCACCTGCCACGGTCATGGCCTCCGGTCCCGGCGCCGGATCGGCCACATCGAGCGCGGCATCGACATAGGCGGCAGGTTCCCGCCGCGCCCTGATACGATCGATCGCATGGTTGCGCGCGATGGCCACCAGCCAGGAAATCGGGCTTAGATCCGAGACGGCGAAACGGTCCGCCTTCGTCCATATCTTGACGAAGACCTCCTGAAGCGCCTCTTCGGCATCTCCCCGGTCCTTCAATACACGAAGGCAGACACCGAAAAGTTTCGCGCTGGTCTGCCGGTACAGCAGATCGAACGAAGCCCGGTCCTTCATCGAAGTCCGGACAATCAGATTGCTGATCTCCTGTGGCGTCATGTCGGCAAATTAGGGGATTGCGATGTATTTGCAACGGCGCAAATTTCCGAGCACCCAAAGCTTTCCGCACCGCGCCGCACTCGTTCATCGCTCGATTGCCAACGGATTGGCCGCTGGTTACCTTGCCTGGATCGGGGGAGCGCGCATGTCGGTCGAACGAGTGCTGTGGGAAGAAGACGCCACCGGCCTTGCCACGTTGGTGCGCAAGGGCGAGGTTTCGCCGGTCGAACTGGTCGACGCTGCGATCGCGCGCGCCGAGGCCAGCCGGCCTGAAATCAATGCCACGGCCGAGACACTCTACGATGCGGCGCGCAGCCGGGCGAAGGGCATCGATCGTTCCCTACCGCTGGCCGGCGTGCCCTTCGCCATCAAGGATCTCGGCATCGCCATCAAGGGCGTGCCGTCGCATGGCGGCAGCCGCATCCCCGCCTGGATGCCCGAGGTCAGTTCGGTGCTGACCGAACGCTATCTCGCCGCCGGACTGATACCCATCGTCACCTCGACATCGCCCGAACACGGGCTGCGGCTGATGACCGAATCAAAAGCCTTCGGCATCACCCGCAATCCCTGGAACACCGGCCACACCAGCGGCGGCTCGTCCGGCGGCGCTGCGGCACTGGTCGCCGCCGGCGTCGTGCCGGTGGCGCATGCCTCCGATGGCGGCGGCTCGATCCGCGTGCCTTCTGCCTGCACCGGGCTGGTCGGCCTTAAGACCTCGCGCGGCCGCGTTCCGCTGTCGCCATCGGTGAGCGAAAGCTGGTACGGCATGGTGGTCGACCATGCCGTCACCCGCTCGGTGCGAGATTGCGCCCTGCTGCTTGACCTCACCCATGGCCCCGACCCGCTCGCGCCCTATGCCGCGCCGCCGCCGAAGGGTGCGTTCGCCGCGGCTGCCGCGCGCGATCCCGGCAAGCTCAAGCTCGCAATGTACCGGAACTCTCCGCTCGGCCTGCCGATTTCGGCCGAGACGCTGAATGCGCTCGATGCCGCGGTGGCGCTCGCCCGCGAGGGCGGCCACAGCGTCGAGGAAATCGATTTGCCCTCCATCGGTCGCGATTTCTTCGCCAATTTCTGCAGAACGGTTGCCTCGGCTGTCGCAGGCATGTTGCGGGCCGAGGCGGTGCGCCTCGGCCGCACCGTCACCGGCGACATCGAGCGCGCGACGCGGGTGCTCGGCCGACTGGGCGAAATGGTCTCGGCCGGCGAGACCTATGCCGGCTTGCAGCGGCTGCATGCCGCCTCGCGGCAACTGATTGCGGAGACGGCGCGTTACGACGCCGTGCTGATGCCTGTTATCGCCCACCCGCCGCTCGCTTGCGGTGCGATGGACCCGAAGGGTGCCGACGAGCTCATCGAGAATATGCTCGACAAGCTTCGCCTCACGGCGCTGCTCAGGATCGAACCGCTGTTCGGCCAGTTGATGGACAAGAGCCTGTGGTTCACTCACTGGCCGGCGATCCAGAATGTCAGCGGCCAGCCTTCCATCGCGCTCCCTGTTTACGTCACCGAAGCCGGCCTGCCGCTCGGCGTCCAGGCCGCGGGCCGCCCCGGTGACGAGGAGACGCTTTTGTCCCTGGCCGCGCAGATGGAGAAGATCTCCGGTTGGCTTGGCCGCAGGGCGCCGCTTATGGTGCCTTAAGTGATGACGAGGTCGTGAGCCGCCCGAATATGACAGCAAAGCCGTTTGCGGCCCGCGTCAATTCCCGCTAAGACGCCGCCGTCTTTACCTGATGCATGTCGCCAAAAATGCGCAGCGGTTTTGGGGCAACGACAGGCATGAAATCAAAAGCCAGGGAACCACGCCGATGACGGACATCGCCGCCACCGCCGAAATGCAGGCCGCCCTGCTGTCGCGGGCGCTGCCCTACATGCAGCGCTACGAGAACAAGACGGTGGTGGTGAAATATGGCGGCCACGCCATGGGCGACAGCGAACTCGGCAAAGCCTTCGCGCGCGACATCGCGCTGTTGAAACAGTCCGGCGTCAACCCGATCGTCGTCCATGGCGGCGGGCCGCAGATCGGCGCCATGCTCAACAAGATGGGCATTGAATCCAAATTCGAGGGCGGCCTGCGCGTCACCGACCAGAAGACGGTCGAGATCGTCGAGATGGTGCTGGCGGGCTCTATCAACAAGGAGATCGTCGCACTCATCAACGCCGAGGGCGAATGGGCGATCGGCCTGTGCGGCAAGGACGGCAACATGGTGTTCGCCGAAAAGGCGCGCAAGACCATGATCGACCCGGACTCCAACATCGAGCGCGTGCTCGATCTCGGCTTCGTCGGCGAGCCGGTCGAGGTCGACCGCACGCTGCTCGACCTTCTGGCGCGCTCCGAGATGATCCCGGTGCTGGCACCTGTGGCGCCCGGCCGCGATGGTCACACCTACAACATCAATGCCGATACCTTTGCCGGCGCCATCGCCGGCGCCTGCAAGGCCTCGCGTCTTCTGTTCCTCACCGATGTGCCGGGCGTGCTCGACAAGGACAAGAAGCTGATCGACGAGCTGACGGTCGCCGAGGCCAAGGCGCTGATCAAGGACGGCACGGTGTCGGGCGGCATGATCCCGAAGGTCGAGACCTGCATCGAGGCGATCGAGCGCGGCGTCGAAGGCGTCGTCATCCTCAACGGCAAGACGCCGCATTCGGTGCTGCTTGAACTGTTCACCGAGCACGGCGCCGGCACGCTGATCGTGCCCTGATATTTGTGGGCTGCCGCGCCCGGCGCTAGTCCGGCAGAGCGGCGATCGCCACGATCTCGATGACGAGATCGGGATGCGCAAGTGCGGCAACCCCGATTACCTCCGAGGGCGGCGGATTGTTGTAGCTGCAGTGTTTCGGGCAGTGCGCGGCAAAGAATTCGTCCATGACGTCCAGCCGGAAATTGGGGGAACTCAGAACGCCGCCGTCCGGAAATGGTCCTTTGACATATTGGGTGATCTTGACGAGATGCTCGAGCGAGCTGCCAAGCTCCTCCAGGTCCGATTTGATGGTCGTCAAAATGGAGCGCCATTGCGTCGCCGCGTCCCCGACGGCGCCACCTTTGCCCGTCGACGGGTCGTAATTTTCGGCCGTGCCCGTATTGCCGGCGAGAAAGACATAGCCCCTGGCGCCGCTGACGACGGTGCCTTTTCCCCAAGGCATCAGCCGGCCCTCTTTCATCTTTTTATGGGTGACAAGCTCCATCGCTTCCTCCTGCCGGACACCCTCTGCTTCCAGGAAGTAGCGCGCAGCCTGGTAACGGCCAGCGTGAAAAAGTCAGGCGCGGTGCGAATGCATGGCCGCGAGCACGGCAGGTTTCCATGCCGTCCGTTCGAACACCATCGATTGCTCTTCCGCGTCTGTGGCGCGCTCCGGAAATCGGCCATCTTTCATCCGGCCATCGCGCGTCAGAAATCCCCAGACTCGCGGACCAGAGCCGCCGTCCATCTGCGTATACCAGCGCATGGAGAACGAGCTTCATGGCGGGACCTCTTCATGGGTGATCCGCCCATGCTGGCCGGCGCCATCACCGCCGCAGATGTCCGAGCGGCACGTGGCCGGGTCCCTTGATGTTCTGCAGCACGAGCTGCGTGTGGACGTCGCGCACACCGTCAAGCCGCATCAGCCGGTGCATGACGAAGGCGTTGAGTTCGTCGACCGACGGCACCATGACATGCAGCAGGAAGTCGTGGTCGCCGGTCATCGTCCAGCAGGATGATACCTCGTCCATGCGCTGGACCGCGGCGATGAAACTCTCGGGCGAACCGTCGCTGTGGCTGACCAGCCGCACCTGGATGAACACCTCGACCGTCAGGCCGACGGCACGGCGGCTGAGCACGGCGGCAAAGCCCTTGATGATGCCGGCCTCCTGCAGCGCCTCGAAGCGCCGCGCGCAAGGTGTCGTCGACAGGCCGATCTCCTGCGCCAGTTCGGAGACCGGCTTGCGTCCGTCGCGCTGGAGGATATCGAGCATCTTGATCTCGAAATCGTCGAATTGAGGCATTTTCCCTCCGCTATGGCATATTCCGAGTGGATGTTATCCAAAAATCCTCATTCCGGCCATCACCAAAACCGATTTGCCTCCGCAAGTCCGGTTAACTTCGGGCACATCCGGAATTCAAGATTGGCGAGGAGAAAACCATGACGACAATGAGCGTTGCCGAATATGCCCGCGACTGCGCGGCTCAAGGGTTGCGCGGCGACTACTCGGTCTGCCGTGCCGATTTCACCGTGGCGCAAGGCTATGACTACAGCGCCGAGGAACAGGCGGTCTGGCGCACGCTGTGCGACCGCCAGACGAAACTGACGCGCAAGCTCGCCCACCATTCCTATCTCGACGGCGTCGACAAGCTCGGCCTGCTCGACCGCATCCCGGACTTCGACGAAGTCAGTGCCAAGTTGCGCAAGCTGACTGGCTGGGAGATCGTCGCCGTGCCAGGGCTCATCCCGGCCGCGCCCTTCTTCGACCATCTCGCCAGCCGCCGTTTCCCCGTCACCAACTGGCTGCGGACGCAGCAGGAGCTCGACTACATCGTCGAACCCGATATGTTCCATGATTTCTTCGGCCATGTGCCGGTGCTATCGCAGCCGGTCTTCGCCGACTTCATGCAGATGTATGGCCAGAAGGCCGGCGACATCATCGCGCTCGGCGGCGACGAAATGATCAGCCGGCTCTACTGGTACACGGCCGAATACGGCCTCATGCAGGAAAGTGGTCAGCCGCTGAAGGCCTTCGGCGCCGGTCTGATGTCATCCTTCACGGAGTTGCAGTTCGCGGTCGAAAGCAAGGATGCGCACCATGCGTCTTTCGACCTGGAAACGGTGATGCGCACGGGCTACGAAATCGACAAGTTCCAGCGCGTCTATTTCGTGCTGCCGTCCTTCGACGCGCTGCGCGACACATTCCAGACCGCCGATTTCGCGGCGATCGTCGCTCGCCGCATGGGCGAGCCCGCACTCGACCCGGCGACTGTCTAGAGCAGTTCCAGGAAAAGTGTGCACGGTTTCCCCGGTAAAAGCGCGCAGCGCTTTCCCTGGGGAATTGCGCAAAAACAAAGAGATAGAGCAGTTCAGCGTTCCATGGAACGGTGAATTGCTCTAGCCGGATTTGGATGGGCAGGGGCGAGCGAAACCTCGCCCTTCCTACAGTGCGGCATAGATGTTGCGATTGAACTTCGTCTCCATCACCACATGCGATGCGGTTTTGACGATGCCGCTGATTTCATTCAGCGCATTCACTTCCCGGTTCAGCTTCTCGAGCGTCTCGGCCGCGACATGGATGATCAGGTCCCACTCGCCGGTTATGGCATAGACCGCCTGGATCGAAGGCATCGCCTTGATCTTCCTGGAGACGTCCGGGTAGCTCTTGTTGTTCAGGGCGGCGAAGGTGAAACAGTGGACGGAATTCTGTGCCGCCTCCTTGGTCAGCCGCACCGCGTAGCCTTCGATGACCCCGCCCGCCTCGAGCTTTTGTATGCGCTCCTGCAAGGCAGTCCGGGATACGCCGAGCTGACGCGCCAGTGATGCGACCGGCTCACGCGCGTTCTTCTGCATCAGCGCGAGCAGCTGGCGATCTTTTTCGGTCAATTCCACAATCAATCCTCTCCTTCGATCCGCCCTGGAACCCGTCCAATCGCTCGGCGCGATCCTATCGGCTGAACCACCGCCGCGACAATCCTCAGGAACCGCCGGTGCAGGCTGCGCAAGGCGCAAATATCCGGCATTTTGCCGCCTCACGGCACGTAATGACTGCATGGCTGCCATTATCCGGCATTTCGCCGGGTGGAACCCTGCTTTTCGCGACCTGAGTGTCAACTGTCACAAACGCCAGTCCATGAGGGGGAACAGCTTCGGCTGCGATGGACGCAAATCGACACCGAGCCGCGTTGGACTTGCATCCGCAAGCCGAACGCCACGGTACGCCGCGGAGACGTCGCGGACGAGGCCGATCGAAACAACCACTGGTGCCCGACGCAGGTACCGTCATTTCAGCTGCATCCATAAGGGAGGATAACTTTGAAAAAACTGCTCGATTTCGCCATTCTTGCCGTCGCGACATTCGCGATCACGACGGCGGCCATGGCCGGAGAAACTTTGGATCGCGTCACGTCGAAGAAGGCGATGGTCGTCGCCACCAACGCCGCCTGGCCGCCGCAAAGCTTTCTCAATGACAGCAACGAGCTCGCCGGCTTCGACATCGATGTCTCGCGCGAGATCGGCAAACGGCTGGGGGTCGAGGTCTCGTTCGAGACGCCCGACTGGGCGACCCTGACCGGCGGCCGCTGGCAAGGGCGCTACGACCTCGGCGTCGGCTCGGTCACGCCGACCAAGGCCCGTTCCAAGGTGATCGATTTTGTCGGCATCTATTACTACAGCCCCTATGTCTACGTCGTGCACAAGGACAGCACCGCGAAGTCGGTCGCCGATCTCAACGGCAAGGTGATCGGCGTCGAGACGGCCACCACCTCGGAGGATTTCATCCGCCGCAAGCTTGAGATCGACGCGCCCGGCCTGCCTCCCGTCGAATACAAGCTGGAGCCCGGCGAGATCCGCACCTTCGCCGATTCCATGCTTCCCTTCGATGACCTGCGGCTTGGCGACGGCGTCCGCCTGAATGCCGTGATCGCGCCGGAGCAGACGGCGCAGAACGCCATCAAGAACGGCTATCCCGTGAAGATCCTCGAAGGGGAATATGCCTTCCGGGAACCGCTCGTGGTCATCGCCGAGAAGAACGATCCCGAGTGGACCGCAAAGGTTTCGGGCATCATCGCCGAACTGAAGAAGGACGGCACGCTCGCCGCGCTGACCACGAAATGGTACGGCAAGGACTACAGCGCCAAATGACCTTGGATTGCTCGCCGGCTGCCGCTCGGCTGCCGGCGGGCAACACGCGTCAGATGCTGGAGCGGTTCAGCGTTTGAAACAATCGCCACCCCTCTCTAAACCTTTGTTCTTGCGCAATTCCCCAGGGAAAAGCGCTACGCGCTTTTCCTGACTCTGAGCGGGATGCAGTTGAAAGTCGCCGATGGCCTATCCGGACACCTATTACGCCCGCACCATGACCGACCGGAAGATCAGGCCCCCGCTCCGCGGCGAGGCGCACTGTGACGTGGCCGTCGTCGGCGGGGGACTGGCCGGCCTGACCACGGCGCTGCAGCTGTCGCGCTCCGGGCTGCGCGTCGCCGTGCTCGAAGCCCACGTCGTCGGTTTCGGCGCCTCCGGCCGCAATGGCGGCTTCGTGACGCCTGGCTTCGCCACCGGCGGCGACACCATTGCCGCGCGTGTCGGCAAGGAGGCCGCCCGGCAACTGCACCGGCTGTCGATCGAGGGCGTCGAATTCGTGCGTCACACCATCGAGGCGCTCGACATATCGGCCGCCATGCCGCGCGACGGGCTGGTCAGCGTCCTGCGCTACGACGATGGCGACGCGCTCAAGGCCTATGCCGACCAGACGGCGCGCGACCACGGATACGAGCTTCAATATCTGCGTAGAGAAGACGTCCGTTCGGTGCTTAAATCGGCTCGCTACTATCAGGGCTTGCGCGACCCGAAAGCCTTTCACATCCATCCGCTCAACTATCTGCGTTCCGTGGCCGAGGAGATCGAGCGGCTTGGCGGCAGCATCCATGAGAGCTCCGAAGTCGTGCAATGCGATCTGTCGGGGCCGCAAAAGATGCTGCGTACGCGAGAGGGCACGCTTCGGGCACCGCGCGTCGTGCTGGCTACCGGCGGCTACACCGGCCCGGTATTCACCCAGCTCCACCGCGCCTTCCTGCCCATCGCGACCTATGTGATGGTTTCCGAGCCGGCGCCGCGCCTGATCGCGCAAGCCGTTGCGACCACGGACGCGGTCGGCGACAACCGGCGGGCCGGCGACTACTATCGGCTGGTCGATGGCGGCAATCGCCTTTTGTGGGGCGGGCGCATCACCACGCGCGCCGCTTCTGCCTACGCGCTGGCGTGCGAATTGCGCCGCGAGATGGTCGGTACCTATCCGCAGCTTGCGGACCTCAAGACCGAACTGGCCTGGTCCGGATTGATGTCCTATGCCCGTCACCTGATGCCCCAGATCGGCGAATTGCAGCCGGGCGTCTGGTATTGCACGGCTTTCGGCGGCCATGGTCTCAACACGACGGCCATCGCCGGAAAAGTCGTTGCGGAAGGCATTCTGGGCGTTTCGGACCGGTACCGGCAGTTCGCGCCATTCGGATTGAGCTGGGCCGGCGGCGCCGCCGGCTTGGCGGCCGCGCAGCTCACCTACTGGAAATTGCAGGCGCAGGACTGGTGGCGAGAACGTCATGCCGCCACGAAAGACAAGGTGACGGCATGATAGGCAGGCTGATGCTCTTCTATCCGGGGATCACCCGCCGCGCAGTGGGGGCGCTCGTGCTGGCGCTGTTGGCCGCCGGCCTTTACGCGATGGGCATCAAGTCAAGCTGGATCGGCTCGGTGATTCCAGTTGCATCCGGCTGGCTGCAGGCCAACCCTGCCCTGTCGCGCGCGCTTTCCGCAGTGCTGATCGCGCTCATTGTGCTGGTGAATTGCAAGCTGCTGCTGCTTTTGCCCCGGCGGCAGCAGATCGTCGGCGTCTGGATCGAACTGTTCGTGCTCCTGATGCTGTTCTTCTATTCCTTCGACCTTTCGCTTGCCTTCATCGCCAGGAAGATCGGCTTCCTGATCACCCAGGGCGTCACCACCACGCTCTACATTTCGGCGATCTCGATCCTGATCGCGACAGCCATCGCACTTGTCGGCGCGATCGCCAAACTGACCGGAAACGGCATTGTGTACGGGCTGGCCACTTTCTACACCTCGTTGTTCCGCGGCCTTCCTTTGCTGATGCAGATCTACATCATCTATCTCGGCCTGCCGCAGGTCGGTTACGTGATCGGCGCGGTGCCGGCCGGCATTCTGGCGTTGTCGCTGTGTTATGGCGCCTACATGACCGAGATCTTCCGCGCCGGCATCGAAAGCATTCCGCGCGGACAGAGCGAAGGCGCCACCGCGCTTGGACTGAGCCCCGGCCAGACCATGGCGCTGGTCATCCTGCCGCAGGCCATGCGCGTCATCATCCCGCCGACCGGCAACCAGTTCATCGCCATGCTGAAGGACTCGTCCCTGGTGTCGGTCGTCGGCGTCTGGGAGATCATGTATCTCGCCCGCACCATGGGCCAGACGGAGTTCCGCCATATCGAGATGTTGATCACCGCCTCGATGATCTACTGGATCCTGTCGATCACGCTGGAGTTCGGCCAGGCCTATCTCGAACGGCGTTTTGGCCGGTCGGAGCGGCGGGCGTAGGACAATTCCAGGAAAGCTGCGTCGCCGCCGTGCCGGTGCGCATCTCCACGGCTTTTAAGCCGCTCCGGCGGCCGCGCCATTATGTGACGCGGCTTTGCCGGGATGAGATGATTTAGTGGGGACTGCGGAACCCTCAGGCGGCGACCACCTTGCCGAGATGCTCGCCGAGCCGGCAGGCCAACGCCGTGATCGTCGTCGTCGGGTTGCATTGGCCCGAGGTGCAGAACACCGAGGAGCCGCCGACATAGAGATTGTCCATGCCGTGCACCTTGCAATTGGCATCCACGACGCTCGTGGCGACATCGGTGCCCATGCGCGTGCCTCCCATGTGGTGGTGGCCGGCCGTCTCCTCGTCCGTCGGGTAGTCGCCGCCGTTCGAAATCCAGTCGGCTATACGCACCCGGCCCAGATTCTTCTGGGCTAGCGTCGTCCCGAAAAGCCTCAGCCCTTCGAGCAGCGTGCGGCGTTCCAGGTCCGATTTCTTCCAGTGCAGCTCGATGCGCGGCACGCCGGCGTGGTCGACCACGGTCTTCGACAGCTCGACCCGGTTCGAGGCCAGCGGCGCCTGCTCCCAGGCTACATAGAGTTGGGCCGCGCAGCGCAGGTTCTGGTTGAGCCTGCCCGATAGCCACTCCGCCATGTTGGGCGCCGTACAGGCGAGATCCGCGATCAGGTCCTTGACGCCGGGATAGGGCGTCTCGATCAGCCTGATGCCGAAATTCATGATCCGCAGCCGCTCCATCGCGGCCGGCATCGGCGAGAAGAAGGCCTCGTTCACCGCATCGACCTCGAATGCGCCATAGTCGGCCAGGATGGCGTTGCCGCCCTGGAAGGTCGGGTGTTCCATCCAGTAGCGGCCAAGTGCCGTCGCGTTCGGCACGACGCCGCCATTGAAGCGCTGGTTCGACCACAAAAGCAGCCGCGAATTCTCCAGCCCGCCGGTACAAACGATGAAATAGTCGGCGCTGAAGAAGTCGGCATCCTGCCCCTGCGACCACAGCCTGGCGCCCGTCACGCGTCTGCCGTCGCCGGCAAGCTCGGTGGCACAAGTGTTGAGCACGACAGCGATGTTCCTGCTCTTGTCGAGCTCGTCGGCGTATTTTTCAGCGAAGCGCACGGCACCGCTCTTGATCAGCTGCACCCAGCGGATGTCGTCCGAGACCGGCGCGTCCGGCCGGAAATCCGGCAGTTCCAGGATGTCGCGCACTTCGCCCAGATACGGTTCGATGTCGCTGCGCCGGATCGGCCAGCCCGTGTCCGGCACCCACGCCTTCGGCTCGAAATCCTGTTTGTCGAGCACGCGGCACCAGCCGGCCCAGTGGTTCGAGCTGCCGCCCATGAACCGCAGCCGGGTGATATCGAGATCGAAATAGAAATCGCCGACTGTGGTGCCGCGGTAGAAATCCTGCGAGGTGTCGCTGAACTCCCTGCCGCCGGCCTCCAGCACCACGACCGGTATGCCGGCGGCACCGAGCTTTCTGGCGATCGTGGTGCCGGCCGGGCCGGAGCCGAGAACGCAGACCCTAGGCGTGAAATTCGCGGCGCGAAACGCCTCATAGCTGTCGAAGATCATGCCAGGTCGCTCCGCTTCAGGATCCAGCCATTGATCTCGACGATCTCATCGGGGGCGGCTTCGGAAGAACCCGCATCGGGCAATTTGCGGAACAGCGACAGGGCAGGCACCGCGATCAGCGTCTGCATGATCATTCGGCGCGATATCTTCTTGATAAGGAAACTCATGACAGGTCTCTCGACGGGGTCTCTATCCAGGCATGTTCCCTGAACATCCAGGCATGGTCCCTGAACGGCACATGCTTCATCATCGAAGCCAGAAGCGTGCCAAAACTGGTTGCAAGCCGGAACAATGCGCAGCCGAGTGCAAACAGGGTTAGAGACTCCTTAACAGGCCGATGTGCTGGATCGGCCCGTTCAGGCCGCCTCGGAGATGTCGGTGTCGAGGATCACCAGGTTGCGTCCCCGATGTTTGGCCTGGTAGAGGCGCCGGTCGGCGGCCCGCATCAGCTCCGACACGCTGGCGCTTTCGTCGCAGAGGGTTCCGCCGATGCTGACGGTCAGCGGAATGGTCCGCTCGTCCACGGGCCGGAAGCGGATCAGCTCGACTTCGCGGCGGATGTGCTCGGCGACGCGCTTGGCTTCCCGTTCCGTGGCTCCGACCAGCAATGCGCCGAACTCCTCGCCGCCGATGCGGCCGAGGACGTCGCCGCCGCGCACCCCGCGCTTGATCGCGCTGGCGATCAGGAGCAGCGCGTCGTCGCCGGTCAGATGGCCGAAGCTGTCATTGATCATCTTGAAATGGTCGGCATCGATGATCAGCAAGGCGCCGCGATCGGGCTTGTGCCGGGAGCCGTTGAGCACGGCAAAGAAGCTTTCCCGGTTGAGCATGCCCGTCATGTCGTCGCGGCAGGCCTTTTCCGCCAGCCGGCGATGCGCTGCGGCAAGCTGGGCGTGCGTGCGGGCAAGGTCGCGATGCGCCGACTTCAGCCTGTCGCTGTGCCAGAACGTGCTTGCGCAGGCCGCCCATGCAAGAACCAGCGGACACAATGTCGAGGTCAGCCAGATCATGCGGTTGACCGGGAATCCCATGGCGGGGACGATGATCAGGGTCAGAAGGAGCGAAACCGCGACGGAGACGAAAGCAATGGTGGCGGACTTCAGAATTATACTGCTCATCGCTGGCTCCCACTGGACCGCCTCTGTGCCAGCAAGCCCTGAAGGCCACCTTTCCAGGATGCCTAAAATTTGAACGGTGAGACTGTTCTGCCACTTTCGGCGCGTAGAAGTTGTGGATAAAGCCCCTTCAAGATCGTCCGTTTCGTGCCATAAGGGGCGCATGGCTACACACCCCGACCCCGCTCGCTTCGCCCATGTCACCGACTGGGTGTTCGACCTGGACAACACGCTCTATCCGCATCATTCGAATCTGTTCTCGCAGATCGACGTCAAGATGACCGCCTATGTCGGGGAACTGCTGTCGCTGCCGCGCGAGGACGCGCGCAAGCTGCAAAAGGAACTTTATCGGGAATATGGCACGACACTGAACGGGCTGATGACGCGCCATGGCATAGACCCCGACGATTTCCTCGAGAAGGTCCACGACATCGACTATTCCTGGCTGGTGCCGGATCCCGTCCTCGGCACCGCCATTCGCCAGCTTCCCGGCCGCAAGTTCATCTTCACCAACGGCGACCGCAGGCATGCCGAGCGCACTGCGCGCCAGCTTGGCATCCTTGATCATTTCGACGACATCTTCGATATCGTCGCTGCCGGGCTCAACCCCAAGCCTGCGCGCCAGACCTACGAGAAATTCGCCGAACTTCACGCCGTCACCGGCCACAATGCGGTGATGTTCGAGGATCTCGCGCGCAACCTGTCCGTGCCGAAGTCACTGGGCATGACGACGGTCCTGGTGGTGCCGCGCAATTTCGAGCCGACATTCTCCGAAATCTGGGAGCGCGATCCGGCGCAGGAAGATGATGTCGACTTCGTCACCGACGATTTGGCCGGGTTTCTGACGGAGATAGTCGTGGGGATAAGGCAGTAGGGCAGTAGGGCAGTAGGGCAGTAGGGCAGTAGGGCAGTAGGGCAGTAGGGCAGTAGGAAGATGAGGGGCGCTCTCAGCCCTTGATTCTAGATATACTGCCTTACTGCCCTACTCCCTTACTCCCCTAACTTATAGAACCGGCTGACGATGCCCCAGGCCTCGTCGGCGGTGTCGACGAAATCGATGATGTCCTGGTCGCCGGGACTGATCGTGCCTTGCTCGGCGAGGAAGTCGAGATCGATCGCCCGTTTCCAGAAGGATTTGCCGAACAGGATCACCGGCACGCGCTCCATGCGCCCGGTCTGGATCAGCGTCAGCGTCTCGAAGAATTCGTCCATCGTGCCGAAGCCGCCGGGAAACACCGCGACGGCCTTCGCGCGCATGACGAAATGCATCTTGCGGATGGCGAAATAGTGGAAGTTGAAACAGAGTTCCGGCGTCACATAGACATTGGGCGCCTGCTCGTGCGGCAGAACGATGTTAAGGCCGATAGAGGGCGCGCCGACATCGTCGGCGCCGCGATTGCCCGCTTCCATCACGCCGGGCCCGCCGCCGGTCACCACGACATATTCGCGGTAGTATGAACTGGCCGATTGCTGCGAGCAGAGGCGGGCGAATTTGCGCGCCTCCTCGTAATATTTGCTGTTTTCCTCGAGGTTCTTCTTCTGCGTCTCGTTTTTGGCCGCCCAGGCCTCGCCGCCGGGTTCAGGCAGCCGCGCGCCCCCGAACAGGACCACGGTCGAGCGGATACCGCGCTCGGCCAGGATCATCTCCGGCTTCAGGAGTTCGAGCTGCAGCCTGACCGCGCGCAGTTCGCGCCGCGTCATGAAGTCGGGATCGTTCCACGCCAGGCGGTAGGTCTCGGCGCGCGTCTGCGGCGTGTCCGGCACGCTCCTGGCCCGCTCCAGATCCTCGTCCGAATGCGGCAGCGGCGTCCAGCCCGCCTTTTCCATGGGTGTCATGATGTCAGGTCCGTCCATTTCATTCACTTGCGCCGTCCCATGGCGCAGTCGCGATTGACCCCTACTCTGCCTTCACATAGGGTCCGCGCGATTTTCAAAACAGGTTAAGGCTCAGCCCCTTAACAGCCTGGTAATGGAGCGAATTCATGTCGAAGCCGGATCTGGCGAGCCTCGAAAAGACCATCGACAAGGCCTTCGAGGAGCGTGACGCGATTTCGACGGCGACCAGAGGCGAGACACGCGACGCCATCCAGTCGGCGCTCGATCTGCTCGACCGCGGCACCGCCCGCGTTGCCGAGCGCCAGGCCGATGGCCAGTGGCATGTCAACCAATGGCTGAAGAAAGCCGTCCTTTTGTCCTTCCGGCTGAACCCGATGGAGATCATCAAGGGCGGTCCCGGCCAGGCCGTGTGGTGGGACAAGGTGCCGTCGAAGTTCGACGGCTGGAGCGCCGTCGATTTCGAGAAGGCCGGTTTCCGCGCCGTGCCGTCGTCGATCGTGCGCCGCTCGGCCTATGTCGCGCCGGGCGCCGTGCTGATGCCGTCCTTCGTCAATGTCGGCGCCTATGTCGATTCGGGCACCATGGTCGATACCTGGGCTTCGGTGGGCTCCTGCGCCCAGATCGGCAAGAATGTGCACCTGTCGGGCGGCGTCGGCATCGGCGGCGTGCTGGAGCCGATGCAGGCCGGTCCCACCATCATCGAGGACAATTGCTTCATCGGCGCGCGCTCGGAAGTGGTCGAAGGCTGCATCGTGCGCGAGGGCTCGGTGCTCGGCATGGGCGTCTTCATTGGCCAGTCGACCAAGATCGTCGACCGCGCCACCGGCGAGATTTTCTACGGCGAAGTGCCGCCGAATTCCGTCGTCGTAGCCGGTTCGCTGCCGGGCAAGCCGTTTCCGAACAATGAGCCGGGTCCAAGCCTCTATTGCGCGGTCATCGTCAAGCGGGTCGATGCCAGGACCCGGTCCAAGACCTCGATCAACGAATTGCTGCGCGATTGATCTTTTTGGAAAGCGGGCGCACCTTCCGCCGGCGCGACGATCGGTCGCGCCGGTTCAACATGGAGGGTGGCATGGACTGGAGATGTCTGCTGACGAGCTTCGACGGCCGCATCGATCACGCCAAGTTCTGGGCCGGCATCGATATATTCATCGTCATCGGTATTGTTGCCTTCATTCTCGATGCGATTCTCGGCACGCGCTTCACGACCGCAGGCGGCGGCAGGATCGGCATCATCGGCATGCTCGTCGCGCTGGCGTCGATCTATTTCGCGATTGCTCTCTATGGAAAACGCTGGCACGACCGCGACAAGTCGGGCTGGTGGACGCTGATCGGTCTCAGCGTTCTCGAAGGCGCCCAGGGTGTCAATCAATATGGACGGGACCCGCTTGCCTGACAGATCCAACCTTACTTGGCTTTTCTTCAAGACATCGGGCCGCGTCAGCCGCGCGGCCTATTTTCTTGGTGGGCTGCTCGTGGCCATCATCCAGGCCTTCCCGCTCTATCGTTTCACGCTGGTGCCGGAAGGCTCGCCCGAGAGCAACATGTGGTCGTTCGTCTTCTTCATCGCCTTCGTCGCCTCGCTGTGGTCGAACATCGCACTGGCGGTGAAGCGGCTGCACGACCTCGACAAGCCCGGCATCGCGGCGTTGATCCTGTTCGTGCCGGTCGTCTCGATCGTCGCCTTCGTCGTGCTTTGCCTGTTTCCGGGCAAGCCCGGACCCAACCGCTATGGCAAGCGCACCAATGCACCGGCCGAACCCTGAGCGCCCATCATCGCGATGCGCTACTGACGGTATGCATGAAAATGAAGGCCTGATCCGCGTCGCCTGAATTCATTCAGACGCGACGCGCTTCAGGCGCGGCGACCTGATCCGCGCCGAAACCGGGCGATCCGCGGCCGGCCGCTTCCGCTTCACGCACCAGGGCGATGATTCGTCGGACCGTCGGCGCCGGCGTGCCCGCTTCTTGCGCCAGGCGAAGAACGGCGCCTTGCAAATCGCCGATCTCCGTCGGCCGGCCGCGCTGCAGATCGTCCCACATGGAGGAACGCGCCTCCGGGTCGATGGCCAGCATCCGCCGCGCCAGCAGCCTGAATAGCCAATCGGGGAGGCGGAGCACTATCGGCAACAGCGCCGGCCGCAAGCCGGCGATCCGCGCCGGCTCGATGCCCGACGCCTTCATGGCCTGGAGCGCCTCGTCGATCTGTCTTGCCAGGATCAGCCGCCAGCGCCGGTCGGCAAGCTCGCTCGCCAGCGGCAGGCCCGAAAGCGCCACCAGCGCATTGTTCAAATTCATCAAAAGCTTGCCCCACAGCACGGCTTTCATGTCGGCATGGACTTCAACCCGGAACCCTTCGACGCCGATAAGGCTGATCAGACCGGCATCGCTGTCCTCGATCATGACCTTGCCGTCGCTGGCGCGGTGGACACGCAGCGGTAATTCGCCGTCGGCCGATTGCACGACATTGAACGGCACCATGCCGGCCAGCACTGGTCGCCCGCCGACACCGGCGCGCAGCCTGTCGGCATTGTCGATGCCGTTCTGCAGGCTCACCACCACGGCGTCCGGCGGGGCGTGGGCGGCGATGAGCGCAGCCATCTCCCGCGTCGCGCCGCTCTTGACGGTGACCAGGATCACGTCCGCCTGCGGCAAGGCAGCGGCTGGTTCGGTGGTGACGGCAAGCGCTTGCGGCTCGAGGCCTCGATCGCGGCCCTCAAGGTCGCTGATCCGCAATCCGCCTTGCCGCAGAGCCGCCTCGACGCGCGGCCGGGCCAGCAGGATGACCTTGCGCCCGGCGAGCGCCAGACAGCCGCCGGCATAGCAGCCGATGCTGCCGGCGCCGGCAATGACGATTCTCTTGCCCCCGTTTGCCATCCTGTCGCTCCGCACCGGGCCCACGACTATACGACATGAAAACCATAATGTCGGCGGTATCGCCGGTCATAGGACTGGCCCCTACGTCTGGCCGTGACAGGCCTTCAGCTTTCGACTATCGCTTTTGCCATGACGCTGCCGACCGATCCCGCCGCAAACCTCGCCGCCCTCATCCGTTGCGCCTCCGTGACGCCGGCCGAAGGCGGTGCGCTGACCGCGTTGCAGACGATGCTGGAACCGCTCGGCTTCCTCGTCGATCGCCCGGTGTTTTCGGAAGACGGCACGCCCGATATCGAGAACCTTTATGCCAGGCGCTCCGGCAATGGCCCTCATCTGATGTTCGCCGGACACACCGACGTGGTGCCGGTCGGCGACGAAGCCGCCTGGACGCATCCGCCCTTCGGCGCCGAGATCGCCAATGGCGAGATGTATGGCCGGGGTGCGGTCGACATGAAGGGCGGCATCGCCTGTTTCATCGCCGCGGTAGCGCGCCATGTCGAGGCGAATGGCGGCCCGAAGGGCTCGGTCTCGCTGCTGATCACCGGCGACGAGGAAGGCCCGGCCATCAACGGTACCACGAAGCTGCTCGAATGGGCGGCTTCCAGGGGCGAGAAATGGGATGCATCGATCGTCGGCGAGCCGACCAACCCGGCTGCGCTCGGCGACATGATAAAAATCGGCCGGCGCGGCTCGCTGTCGGGCGACGTCATCGTCAATGGCCGCCAGGGCCATGTCGCTTACCCCTTGCTTGCCGACAATCCGGTACGCGGGCTGATGAGCCTGATCGATGCTTTGCTGCATCCCGTCTTCGATGAGGGCACGAAGGATTTCCAGCCGACCAATCTGGAGGTGACATCCATCGACGTAGGCAACCCGGCCACCAACGTCATTCCAGCAAAGGCAACCGCCACCTTCAACATCCGCTTCAATGACAGCTGGACCGCCGAGACCATACAGGCCGAAATCCACAACCGTCTCGACCAGGCGGCAGGCCGCAAGAAATACCGGCCCGGCAAGGAGATGCCGGTCGACTACGAACTCGTCTGGCGCGACAGACCGAGCCATGTCTTCCTGACCCGCGACGACAGGCTGATCGAGACATTGAGCGGCTCGGTCAAGACGGTAGTCGGCAGAGCGCCGGCGCTGTCCACCTCCGGCGGCACGTCGGATGCGCGCTTCATCAAGGACTATTGCCCGGTGGTCGAATTCGGCCTGGTCGGCAAGACCATGCACATGGTCGACGAGCGCGTCGCCCTTGCCGATCTCGAGACGCTGACGCAAATCTATCAGCGCTTCATCGAAGACTGGTTCGGACAGGACTGAGCAGCATGCTTTCGGCGGACGAGACCCAAGTTTCGCTGACCGGCGCCTGGCGACTGATGCTCGGCAGGGCCGATGGCCTGCGTCTGCTCGACCTGTCTGCCGATGGTTTCTGGAATTCCTTTTTCGCCATCGTCGTCGCGGCGCCGGCATTGATCGTCGGCTGGGTCGGCATCGCCAACGAGATCGGCGATCCCGATGCCTTCGCGGGCCGCTTCAGCATGCTGTTGCGGCTGGCGACAGTCGATATCGGTTCCTGGGTGCTGCCTCTGGTCGCACTCGCTCTGGTCGCGCCGCGCGCCGGCATCGGCGGCCGCTTCGTGCACTATGTCGTGGCCTCGAACTGGGCTTCGGCCATCACCGCCTGGCTGATGCTGCCGTCCGCGCTGATCAGGCTTTTCCTGACCTCGGCGAGCCAGATCTCCAGCCTTGTGTCGCTGCTGTTGTTCGCGCTGTCGATGGTGCTGACCTGGCGCATGACCAACGCGACCATCGGCAGGGGGGCCGCAATCGGGACCGCTGTCTTCGTTGGCATGTTCATCGCTTCGCTGATCGTGCTGTTCGGGCTGCAGGCGCTGCTTGGCATCACGGTTCCGGACACCGGAGCTCAGAGCCTTTCGGGACTCTATCCGGGATAATCGACGCCGATCAGAAAAAGCCCGTCGGGCGGCGCCACCTGGCCGCAGGCGGCGCGGTCGTGCGCCTCGAGCGCCGCCTTGAGATCGCCGGCCGTCCATGCGCCTTCGCCGACGCGCTTGAGCGAGCCGACCATCGAGCGCACCTGGTTGTGCAGGAAGGAACGCGCCGAGGCTCTGACTTCGATCATGTCGCCCGAACGGCTGACGTCAAGACGGTCGAGCGTGCGCACCGGGCTCTCGGCCTGGCATTGCGTGGAACGGAAGGTGGTGAAATCATGCCGCCCGAGCAGCACTTTGGCTGCTTCGTGCATGGCAGCGGCGCCAAGCTGCTTCGGCACCCACCATACCTTGCCCTTTTCCAGCGCCGAGGGCGCGCGCCGGTTGAGGATGCGGTAGAGGTAGTGACGGCCGATAGCCGAGAAGCGGGCATCGAAGCCGTCGACGACGGTCGTGGCTTTCAAGATCGCGATGCGATTGCCCGCGCCCTGCAGATGCGCGTTGACGGCATCGCGCACCTTGTCGTCCGGCCAAGCCTTGGCCAGGTCGACATGCGCCACCTGGGCCGTCGCATGCACGCCCGCATCGGTACGGCCGGCAGCGCGCAAGCGGACCTGCTGGCCGCAGAATTTTTCGATCGCCTGCTCGATCGCCTGCTGCACCGTAGGCTGGTCCGCCTGGTGCTGCCAGCCGGCAAACAGGCTGCCGTCATATTCGATGTCGAGGCGAAAACGCGGCATGTCGGGCGGCTATACGCCTAGGCGGCGAGTGCGGTGAAGGCTGAGGCGTAGACCAGCCGGCCGGTTTCGGGAGCGTCGCCCCAGGCCAGCGCCTGCAGCGCCTCGCCCTGGTATTCACTCTCGAATCCTTCGGCGCGCGCGTGGCTGTAGCCGAAACGGCCGTAATAGGTGGGATCGCCCAGCACCACGGCCAGCATCTCGCCGGCGTCGCGCAGGCGGATGTGAGCCTCGCGGATCAGCGCGCCACCAATGCCGGTGCCGTGAAAGGACGGCTCCACCGCCAGCGGCGCCAGTGCCACCGCCGGGCAATCCTTGCCGCCGGTGCGGACGAAAAGACGCGAAAACAGGATGTGGCCAACCACCTGCCCGTCTTCTTCCGCCACCAGTTCGACAACGGCGTCGCCGCCGGAAACCAGCGCGTCAACCAGCCCGGCTTCCGCCTGCTGGCCGAAAGCGTGTTCCTCGACGAGGCGGATGGCCTCGCGATCCCGCGGCGTCGCCGCGCGTATCGACATCATGCTCATGACAGTTTCATTCCTTTTTCGATCTTGGTCCCGCGCAGGAATTCTTGCGCGGCGGCGGGCCTTCCGCCCGCCCGTTGAACTTCGACCAGCCGGATCGCGCCCGCTCCGCAGGCGATCGTCAGGCGGTCGTCGAGAATTCCTCCCGGTTCGCCCACACCTTGCGCAAGCGTCGAGCGAAGCAGTTTCAGCCGTTCCACCCGGCCACCAATTTCAACCTCGCACCAGGCGCCGGGGAAGGGCGACAGGCCGCGAATGTTATTGTGGACTTCGGCCGCGGGTCGCGTCCAATCCACGTGCGTCTCGGATTTACCGATCTTTTTGGCATAGGTCACCCCCTCAACCGCTTGGGCGGTGAAGGCCAGGCCATTCCTTTCCAGCCGCGCCAGCGCTTCCACGATCAGTGCGGCGCTGACGCTCATCAATCGATCATGCAGATCGCCGGCGGTCATATCGGGTTCGATGACGCATTTTTCAACCAGCCCCACCGGGCCGGTGTCGAGGCCTTCTTCCATGCGCATGACCATCATGCCGGTTTCGCTGTCTCCCGCCATGATCGCCCGCTGGATGGGCGCCGCACCGCGCCACCGCGGCAACAGCGAGGCATGGCCGTTGATGCAGCCCAGTTGCGGCGCCTCAAGAACCGCCCTGGGCAGCAGCAGGCCATAAGCCACGACCACGCCGATATCGGCTTGCAGCGCGCGAAAAGCTGCCTGTTCGGCCTCGCCCTTGAGCGACGTCGGCGTGCGCGTCTCGATGCCCAGCCGTTCCGCCTCGCGCTGTACCGGCGACAGTGTCAGCTCAAGGCCGCGCCGGCCGGCGGCTCGCGGCGGCTGGGTGTAGACGGCCGCGACCTCATGTCCGGCATCGGCAATCGCGCGCAATGTCGGCACCGAAAACTCCGGCGTCCCCATGAAAATGACGCGAAGGGGCATTGTCCCCTATCCCACCAGCTTGCCCGGAGCCTTGTCCTTGGCCAGCTTCTTGAACTTCTTCACCACCATGTCGCGCTTCAGCTTCGAAATGTGGTCGATGAACAGCACGCCGTTGAGATGGTCGATCTCATGCTGCAGGCAGGTTGCCATCAGCCCCTCGGCCTCCATCTCCTGCAGCTTGCCGTCGCGGTCGAGATACTTGACCCGCACGGAAGCCGGGCGTTCGACCTCGGCATAATAGTCGGGAATCGACAGGCAGCCTTCCTCGTAGACGGAGCGCTGGTCGGCGCTTTCCAGGATTTCGGGATTGATGAAGACATGCGGCGCCGGCGTCTCGTCCTCCTTGGCGAGGTCGATCACCAGCATGCGCAGCGGCTCGCCGATCTGGATCGCGGCCAGCCCGATGCCGGGCGCGTCATACATGGTCGCCAGCATGTCGTCGGCCAGTTTGCGCAAGGGCGCGTCGACGCGCTCCACCGGCTTGGAAACCTGGCGCAGGATGGGGTCGGGAAGAATGATGAGCGGCTTGATCGGCATGGCGTCTCACCTAAGACCTTGAATAAAGGGCGTCAACCGGTACGCCGGGGGATCGTTCACGTTTTGATCTGTGCTGGCCGGCCGAATCGTCTATGCTGTGTGCATGAACGACCTGACATCCATCCTTTCGGAACCTGTCGCCCGGCTTGGCGCGACCACGATCACGCTCGGCCATGCGCTGGCGTTCGGGGCCTTTGTGTTTCTTGGCCTGTTCGTGGCGCTTGTCGTCGCGCTGTGGCGCTCGGCCAAGGCGCGCGCCGTGGCCGCTGCCGAAGCCGCCGACCATGCCCGCGACGCCGAGGCGCGGATGGCCGGCATATTGCAAAGCCAAGCCGAGATGCAGGGCCGCATGGGCGCCATCGCGGAAGTCTTCGGCGCGCGGCAGGCGGAACTGACGCAATCGATCGGCCAGCGCCTCGATGCCATGACCGGCCGCCTCGGCCAGACCATGACCGAGCAAACCAAATCCACTCATGAGAGCCTGGCCAAATTGCAGGAGCGGCTGGCCGTCATCGACACCGCGCAAGGCAACATCCAGTCGCTCGCCGGCCAGGTCGTGCAATTGCAGGCGATCCTCTCCAACAAGCAGACGCGCGGCGCCTTCGGCCAGTCGCGCATGGAAGCGATCGTCGCCGACGGTCTGCCGCACGGCGCCTACGAGTTCCAGGCGACCTTGTCCAACGGCAGCCGTCCCGATTGCCTGGTGAAGATGCCCAACGGCGCGCCGGCGCTTGCCGTCGACGCCAAGTTTCCGCTGGAAGCCTGGAACGCCATCCGCGCCGCCGAAGGCGCCGAACAGCAGAAGGTCGCGTCGCAGGCCTTCCGCCGCGACATCGAGGTGCATGTCCGCGATATCGCGGATAAATATCTGATCCAGGGCGAGACGCAGGATACCGCCTTCATGTTCGTGCCGTCGGAATCGGTGTTTGCCGAGATCCACGAAAATTTCGAGGCGGTGGTGCAGAAGGCGCACCGCGCCCGCGTCGTCATCGTCTCGCCGTCGCTCCTGATGCTGTCGATCCAGGTCATCCAGGCGATCCTGAAGGATGCCCGTATGCGCGAGCAGGCACACCTGATCCAGGGCGAGGTGATCCGGCTGATGGAGGATGTTTCGCGCGTCGACGAGCGGGTGCGCAAATTGCAGGGCCATTTTGCCCAGTCGGCCAAGGATATAGACGACATCCTCGTCTCGACGTCGAAGGTGACCAAACGCGGCCAGAAGATCGAAGCTCTGGAGTTTGGGGCGCAGCCCGGAGGCGATGCCGACCCTGACATGGCGTCACCAGCCCCTGCGAAGCCGGAACCCGGCCCGCGCGTTGTCGATTCCCCACGCGTTGCCGATTCAAAGACCGGCCAGCTCAGGCTGAGGGTCGTCGAAGGCGACGAATGAGGCGCCGCACCGGACGGCGCTACTGCTCCTCCACTGTGGTCATGCCGTGAAATTCAGGTAGCCAGTGAAGCGCCGAGCGGTGCCATTTTTGCAGTGTCGGAATCAAATCCTGGCGTTGCCGCGCGGTTCCCACTCGAATGCCGTAGACCTTTGGGCCATCTCCGACCGACGTGGCGTAAAGGTGCGAACCGCAGTCGGCGCAAAAGGCCTGGACGCGCTTGGCGCCGCTTGCCACGGTCTTGATGTAGACCTTCGGTGTACCCTTTGTGATCCGGTAGTGATCTTCAGGCGCCGGAACGGTGACGCGAAAGGCCGTACCGGTCAACTGTTGGCAATCGGTACAATGGCAGATCGAGGTCTTTTCCGGTTCGACCTCCGCCTCATAGGTGATGGCACCACAATGACAGCCGCCGTCGATCTTCATAATCAGTCCTCCAAAACTCGATCGGCTGATTTTAGCGGCGCAGCGGCGCAAGGCAACGACGCGACGCTGATCCAGAGGCATGATCCCGAGGAATGGAACGCGGGTTTCGAGGCTATGCTCAAAGTCTACTCGGATGCTGATTCGATCAGCTTGCGTCGCTGTTCCCAGGTGCCTGACGTCTGCGGCTTGACGAACAGCCGGGTGATCTCGGGCATTTCCTTCCTTAGCCGCGCTTCGAGGCGCTCGACGCAGGCTTCGATTTCCGGCGCCGACAGATGGTCCTCGAATTCGATGCTCAGGCCGGCAACGATTTCTTCCGGCCCCAGGTGGACCGTCAGGACGCCGTTCGCCCGCTGCACCGCCGGATCCTGCTGCGCGATCGCCAGCACTTCTTTCTGCACCGCGGGCGAAGCAGGCTCGCCGATGAGCAGCCCCTTGCTCTCGCGCGCCAGGAAGGCCGCGGTCGCACCCAGGATCAGCGCAATGCCGATCGAGGCGGCGCCGTCCAGTTCCGGCATCTCGAAAATCTCCGCCGCCAATATGCCGGCAAAGGCGACGATCAGGCCGAGAAGCGCGGCACTGTCCTCGAACAGCACTGTGTAGACGCTTGGATCCTTGCTCGATTGCACGGCCTGCAGCCAGCCCTGCTGGCCCTTCTGCCGGCGGAATTCCCTCAGCGCCACCAGCCATGAGCTGCCCTCGAACAGAAACGACAGGCCGAGCACGATGTAGTTGACCCTGACATTGGCGGCCGGTTCGGGCGCAATGATGTGCGTCACGCCTTCGTAGAACGATACGCCGGCGCCGAGCGCGAAGACGAGAAGCGCCACGATGAAGCTCCAGAAGTAGAGCTCGCGGCCATGGCCGAGCGGATGCGCGCGGGTGGCCGGGCGTGCGGCGCGATGCATGCCATAAAGCAGCAGGCTACCATTGCCGGTATCGACCAGCGAATGCACGCCTTCCGAAAACATCGCCGAACTGCCGGTGAAGAAGGCTGCGACGAATTTGGTCAGCGCGATCGCGAGATTGCCGGCGAGCGCCGCGTAGATGACCGTTCGAGAGCCGCCATGCCCCGCCATTGCTTCCCTGTCGTCCTGTCCGACACGCGAAGTCTAGAGTAATTGCAGGAAAAGTGGGAGCCGATTTCCTTGAGATCATGCTGCGGGCCCGCCGAAATTCCGCGGCCATCGCGACGCACCAACACCCCGTCCGTTCAAGTCGCTGCGCGCCGGTTCGGATTCATAAGGCCGCCGAAACAGGTTGCCGGTTTTCGCGGCCGTCACCGCGAACGGCCCTTGCCTACAGGCATTTCTCTTGTTTCACTTCACTTCCCGCAACTGGAGGAACGAATCATGGCAAAAGGTGCGATGAAGGCAGGCAAGGAGGCCCGCAAGCCAAAGAAGGACGCCAAGAAGCCGGCCGCTGCTCCCACGCTCAAGGCGCCGCCGGTCAAGGCAACGAGGCTCAAGGAAAAATAGTCGCGTGCCTCGGATGGAGTTCGCCGGCGGCGTTCGGAACACCGCCGGCAGTTTGTTGATCGGGCGTTAAGACACCCTATATCTGGTGCGGGGACGACCCCACATCTCCTGAAATCCGGTCGGGACGACCCGCCCACTGTCTGATAGGGCATCGGCTGCCGCGGTGCTCGGTCGATCGCGCATTGCATCGTCCTGAACGGACGTCGGTGCGATGCTTGGATGGAGCGTTCCCCATGTCATGGATTTTTCTGTTTTTCGCCGGCCTGTTCGAGATCGGCTGGGCAATCGGCCTCAAATATACCGACGGATTCACCCGCCTCGTCCCGACCGTGCTCACGGTCGCCTCGATGATCGTCAGCCTCACGCTGCTTGGACTGGCGCTGAAAGCGCTGCCCGTCGGCACCGCCTATGCGGTGTGGACCGGCATCGGCACGGTCGGCACGGCGCTGCTCGGTATCTGGCTGCTCGGCGAGCCGGCGACCGTCATCAGGCTCGCCTGCATCGCACTCATCGTCTGTGGCATTATGGGGCTGAAATTCGCGGCGTAAAGCAATCCAGGAAAGGTGCGAAGCGGTTTTCCGTCCGGAATTGCGTCGAAGCAAACAGAGCAATTCCGCGAAAGTCGCATCACGAACGGCGTCGGCAATCGCATGAATTGGCGCGCGGACAAACGCATGCAGGGCCGCTTCGCAGCGACCCTGATCCTCGAAGCAGATTGCTCCGGCGGTCTGAGGCTAGCGGCCGGTAAAGCCTGGCGGTGTCCTGCCGGTGCGCGCCTTGCGCGCCGCATAGCGCGCGTCGCGCTTCGCCTTGCGCTCGGCCTCGTCGGCCAGCAGACGCGCGATACGCTCGGCCTCTTCGGCTTCCCGAATCCTGGCTTCCGCCTGCGCCGCCTCTTCGGCCGCGATCCGCGCGGCTTCGGCTGCGGCCTCGCGCTCGGCCTTCTCGATTGCCTCGCGTGCCAGCCTTTCCTGCTTCAGCCTCGCCTTCTCGGCCTCGCGTATCTCACGCGCCGCAAGGATAGCCTTGCGTTCGGCCTGTCGCGCCAGCACTGCGGGATCGTCCGCCGCCGGTTTTGACTTGAAGCGCTCCAGAAGCGCCTTCTTTGCCTCGTTCGCGGCGTTGCGCCGCTCGAAAATGTCTTTTTCCCTGTAGATAGCCAAGTCCACTTCCCTGAAGTCAATTCGCGACGCTTACATACGCGCGAAAACCGGGAGTTCAAGCGCCAAAACGGTATGCCAGCCATGAAATTCCGTGCTGTTGCAGCCGGGAGACGCCTTCGCGGCCGAAACGGACACGCACTGTTCGCAGTCAGACCCTCTGGTGGTGATACGGGCTGATCGCTACCTCTAGCGCGAAAATCAAACGCCAGGATGACACCAGATGGAACTCGGTCTCTACACTTTCGCCGACGTCAGCCCGCAGCCGGGCCCCGGCGCAATCGGCCCGCACGAGCGGCTGCGCAACCTGATCGAGGAGATCGAACTGGCCGATCAGGTCGGCCTTGACGTTTTCGGCCTCGGCGAGCATCACCGGCCGGACTATGCCGCGTCCGCGCCTGTCGTGGCTCTGGCCGCGGCGGCCGAGCACACCAAACGCATAAAACTGACCAGCGCCGTCACTGTCCTGTCCTCGGACGATCCGGTCCGCGTCTTCCAGCAATTCGCCACGCTCGACCTTCTTTCCGGCGGCCGGGCCGAAATCATGGCCGGGCGCGGCTCGTTCATCGAGTCCTTTCCGCTGTTCGGCTACAATCTTGAGGATTATGACGAGCTGTTCGCCGAAAAGCTCGACCTGCTGCTCGCCATCCGCGATCAGGTGAAGATCACCTGGTCGGGCAATCTGCGCGCGCCGATCAACGATCGCGGCGTCTACCCGCGCCCCTTGCAGGAAAAACTGCCGATCTGGATCGCCATCGGCGGCACGCCGCAGTCCGCCGCCCGCGCGGGCGCGCTCGGCCTGCCGCTGGCGCTCGCCATCATCGGCGGCGAGCCGGCGCGGTTCGCGCCGCTGTTTGACCTCTACCGCGAGGCCGCCAGGCGCGCGGGCGCCGATCCGAAGGGTCTTGCCACCAGCATCAACGTCCACGGCTTCATCGCCGACACGACCGAGAAGGCGGCCGACGATTTCTATGGCCCACAGGCCGAGGTGATGAACCGCATCGGCTGCGAGCGCGGCTGGGGTCCGACCTCGCGGGCGCATTTCGACCAGTCACGCGGCCCGAGCGGCGCCTTGTTCGTCGGCAATCCCGAGCAGGTGGCCGAGAAGATCGTCACCCAGCACAAGATCTTCGGCAACGACCGCTTCCTGCTGCAGATGGCGATCGGCATCATGCCGCATGCCAAGATCATGAAGGCGATTGAACTCTACGGCACCAGGGTGGCGCCGATCGTGCGCAAGGAAACGGCTGACGCCGTCCCGGCCCCGGCGCCTGCCGCGTAGTGTTGCACTTCCGCGAAAAATTGCGCGGGAACAATAACCGCGACGGCGGGCCTCGTGGGCTCGCCGTCAACGCCGGCTCACGGAACCTTGGACCGGCAGGGGCGTTTTCTCAGCGGTTGCGCCAATTGCGGTGCGCCGCCGAGGGACCGTGATGAAAGCTGACCCCACCGCTTCGGTCGCGGGCGTTTCCGAAGCAGAAGAGGCGCGCATCGCCGCCCGCGCCGACACGCATCTGATACGCTCGCTGCTCGTCGGCATCTTCATCTTCATGGCCATCTACGCGCTCTATTTCGCCCGTGCCTTCTTCATGCCGGTCATACTGGCCTTTCTGCTGGCATTGACGCTGACGCCGATCGTCAGGCTTCTGCGCAAGCGCGGCATACCCGAGGTGATTTCGGCGACGCTTCTGGTGCTTCTGTCCCTCTGCCTCTTCGCCAGCGCCGGCTACCTGCTGAGCGGCCCGGTGATCGATCTCATCAACAACACTTCGTCGATCGGCCAGCGGCTGACCGAGCGGCTGGCGCATTTGCGGCCTCCGCTCGAGAGGATGATGGAGGTTACACATCAGATCGAAGGCCTCACCGAGACGTCGCAGGAACCGGGCATACAGAAAGTCGCGGTAGCCCAGTCTGGCTTCCTGTCGTCGGCGGCCTCAAACATTCTTTCGGCGGGAACAAGCCTGACCATCATCTTCGTGCTGTCGCTGTTCCTGCTCGCTTCAGGCACGATGTTCTATGAAAAGATCATCCAGTCCTTCGCCAGCCTCACCGAGAAGAAGCGGGCGCTGCGCGTCGTTTACGACGTGGAACGGGAAATCTCGCACTATCTGCTCACCGTCACCATCATCAATATCGGCCTCGGCACGATCATTGGCCTTGGTCTGTGGGCACTCGGCATGCCCAACCCGCTCGTCTGGGGCGCCACGGCCGCTCTGCTTAATTTCCTGCCCTATGTCGGCGCCATGATCACGCTCATCGTGGTCACGATCATCGCGCTGATCAGCTTCGACACGATCTCCTATGCGTTGTTGGCGCCTGCCTTCCTGCTTTTGTGCGACATCGTCGAAGGCCAATTCGTAACGCCGATGGTTGTCGGCCGGCGGCTCGAGATCAACGCCGTGGCGATCTTCATCGCCATTGCCTTCTGGTCATGGCTATGGGGCTTTGTCGGCGCGCTGATGGCGGTGCCGCTGCTGGTCCTCATCAAGGTGTTCTGCGATCACTTCGACGGTCTGAGCCATGTCGGCAACTTCCTGGCGGCACAACATCTCTCGGCGGTGGAAGATGAGGCCACCGAGGAAGGTAAGGCTCCGGCATAAAGCCGCGCGTCTGGTTTGCGGCGCCTGGCTCGAATGCCTATATCCGGCCGGTCCAATGGCCGGTGCCCTTCCCATGAGCGATGCTTCCTTCGACCTCGACGACCGTTTCGCTCGCATCGGCCATGCCGGCTTGCGCGATGCGCGGCTGGGCGCGTCGCCAACATTTGCTGTCGACAGATCCGGGCTTGCATTTCCTGTCCATCATCGCGGCAGCCCCGCCGAGCAGAAGCGCATGGCCGCGGCCAGCGGATTTGCCGATGCGCTCGGGGGCGGCTTGGCATCCACATTCCCGACCGCACGGCCTTCGAGGCAGGGTGCTTGAGATAAACCTCGTGGAGACCTGACATGGCAGTCCTTTCCGTCCTCGACCTGTCGCCGATCGTCGAAGGCAGCGATGCCTCGCAGTCGCTGGCCAATTCGCTCGATCTTGCCTGCCATGCCGAGCGGCTGGGCTACAAGCGCTATTGGCTGGCCGAGCATCATAACATGCCGGGCATCGCAAGTGCCGCCACCTCGGTCGTCATTGCCCATGTCGCGGGCGGCACCAAGACTATTCGCGTTGGCGCCGGCGGCATCATGCTGCCCAATCACTCGCCGCTGGTCATCGCCGAGCAGTTCGGCACGCTGGCCGCCTTGTTCCCCGGCCGCATCGATCTCGGCCTCGGCAGGGCGCCCGGCACGGACATGAACACGGCGCGCGCCTTGCGCCGCAATCTCGAGGCCGGTGCCGACAATTTTCCGCAGGACGTCGTCGAGCTGATGGGCTATTTCCTGCCGGCGGAAGAGGGTCAGCGGCTGCGCGCCGTGCCGGGTGAAGGCCAGACCGTGCCGGTCTGGATCCTCGGCTCCAGCCTGTATGGCGCCCAGCTTGCCGCCATGCTCGGCCTGCCCTACGCCTTCGCTTCGCATTTCGCGCCGGCCGAGCTAGACCATGCGCTGGACATCTACCGCTCGCGCTTCCAGCCGTCGGAACAGCTCGACAAGCCCTATGTCATGCTCGGCCTCAACGTCTTTGCGGCGCCCACCGACACTGAGGCGCGGCTGCTGTTCACCTCGCTGCAGCAGGCTTTCGTCAATCTGCGCACCGGCCGCCCCGGAAAATTGCCGCCACCGGTCGAGAATTATGACCGCGACCTCGATCCGATGGCCAAGTCCATGCTAGGCCAGGCGCTGTCCTGCGCCGTCGTCGGCTCGCCGGAAACGGTGCGGCAAGGCATCGACGCCTTCGTTCGCCGCACCGGCGCCGACGAATTGATGGTCACCGCGCAGATATTCGATCATGCGGCTCGGGTGAGGTCCTTCGAAATCCTGGCCGACGCCCACAAATCGCTGTCGCAAGCGGCGTGAGATTTCCAGCTCGGCGCTTGCCGATAGCGATTCAACCGCTGAACCGCTCTACGCACTCACGCTCTGCGCCACCGCTCCCAGCGGTCGGCATGAATTGCGGATCATCAGCCGGCCTTTGAGCACCAGCTTGCGCGGCGGCGCGTCGCGATTTCCGGCAAGGCGGTCGAGCAGCAAATTGGCCGCCTGTTCGCCGATCGCCTGCACCGGCTGTGCCACCGTGGTCAGTTGCGGGACAAACACGTCCGACCACGGAAAATCGTCGAAACAGGCGATCGAAACATCTTCCGGGCAGGACAGGCCGATATCGCGGATCGCCTTCATGGTGCCGATCACCATCGGATTGTTGGCGGAGAAGATCGCGCTCGGCCTGTCGTGCAGCGACAACAACTGCATGGCCGCGTTGTAGCCGTCGATCTCGTGAAAATTGCCGGAGCGTACCAGCTCTTCGGCGACCGGCAGGCCGGCTGCCTGAAGCGCTTCGCGATATCCGGCCATGCGATCATGCATCGGTGAGATATCCGACGTTCCGGTGATGTAGCCGATGCGCCGGTGCCCGAGATGGATCAGGTAGGTGATGGCGTCGAACACGGCGCGCTGGTTGTCGAGCACCACGGCATCCGTGTCGACGCCGTCGCAGATGCGGTCAAGCAGGACGACCGGCACGTTGGCGTCGTCGACGATGCGCTTGAGGATCGTCCCATCGCCGACGCGCGCCACGATCAGCCCGTCGACCATACGGTCGAGCAGCAGCCTGATCTGGTCGTCCTGGGTGTTGAGGTCCTCGTCCGTGCAGCACAGCATGACCGCATAGCCGGCGCGGTCGAAGGCCTGCTGGATGACTGACACGACATCGGTGAAGAACGGATTGGTGATGTGCGGGACAGTCAATCCGATGGTGCGCGTTGTGCCCATTTTCAGGCTGCGGGCGATCGCATTGCGCTTGTAGCCGATATCGCGGATCGCCTGCTCGATGCGCTGGCTGAGCTCCGGACTGACGGTCGCCGTGCCGTTGATCAGCGCCGAAACCGTGGCGACCGACACGCGCGCCGCTTCGGCCACGTGAAGCATGGTCGGCGCCGTCGATTTTCGCTGCCTTGTCTGCCTTGACCTTGCCATTTTCGAAACGTTTCGCCGCCTCTCTATGCATCATACCTACGGAATATCGCGGTTTTTCGCAAGAATTGAAATGAGCCAATCTCACGTCACCAGATAGAAGCTTGACAGGATCGAAACGTTTAGAATAGCGTTCATGAGGGTCAGACGACGACGGAAGGGAGGCCGCCTTTGTCATGGAGCACGGAAATTCCATCGCGCGTCGGGATGTTGCGGCGGATCGTTCGGATGTCGTCCTAAGCGCCGAGCACGTATCCAAGAGCTTCGGCGGCATTGCCGCCTTGGTCGACGTCGGTTTCGAGTTGCGACGCGGCGAAGTCCACGCCTTGATGGGCGAGAACGGCGCCGGCAAGTCGACGCTGATGAAGATCCTTTCCGGTGTCTACACGGGTTATGAAGGCACGGTTCGCGTCGACGGCGTAGCCGCGAATTTTGCCGGCGTGCGCGACGCCGAGGCCGCCGGCATTGCCATCATCCACCAGGAGCTCAATCTGGTTCCCGAACTCAGCGTCGCCGACAACATCTTTCTCGGACGCGAGAAGCTGATCGCCGGGCTGATCGTCGACCGCAAGGCGAGCAGCCGCGCCGCCAGCGCCCTTCTGCAGCGGCTGGGCATCGAGCTCGACCCGGAAGCCCGTGTCGGCACCTTGCGCGTCGGCGAACAGCAACTGGTCGAGATCGCCAAGGCGCTGTCGATGTCGGCGCGCATCCTGATCATGGACGAGCCGACCTCGGCGCTTTCTCCAGCCGAATGCCAGAGGCTGTTCCGCATCATCCGCCAGCTTGCCGACAGCGGCGTCGCCATCGTCTACATCTCGCACCGCATCGACGAGGTCATGCACCTGGCGGGCAGGGTCACTGTGTTTCGCGACGGACGCCACGTGCTGACGCGGCCGATGGGCGAGCTCGACGAGAACGCCATCATTTCGGCAATGGTCGGGCGAGACCTGCTGGCCTCCTCGGAAGAGGAGCGCCGTTCCGGCGGCGAAATCGTGCTTTCCGTCGAGAACCTGTCGCTGACGAAACCCGACGCCCATGGCTGGCGCACCGTGATCGACGGAGTCAGCCTCGAACTCGCCGAAGGCGAGATCCTTGGCATTGGCGGGCTGCTGGGTTCAGGGCGCACCGAAATCCTGGAGGCGATCTTCGGCTCGAGCGATGGCCGCACCGGCGGCGAGATCCGGCTCGACGGCGCGCCGGTCGAGATCCGCTCGCCGCGCGATGCCAGGCGCCTCGGCATTGCGCTGGTGACCGAGGACCGCAAGACCCAAGGCCTGCATCTCCAGGCTTCCATTACAGACAACGTCGCATTGCCGCTGGTCGGATCGCTGGCGCGCTTCGGCATCCGTTCGCTGGCCGGCGAACAGGAGCTGGCGCGCCACGCGGTCCGGGCGCTCGGCATACGCTGCGAGGACATCGACCAGCCAGCCGGCACGTTGTCGGGCGGCAACCAGCAGAAGGTCGTCATCGGCAAATGGCTGGCGACACGGCCGCGCGTGCTTCTTCTCGACGAGCCGACGCGCGGCATCGACGTCGGCGCCAAGCGCGAGATCTACGATCTCATCTTCAAGCTTGCGCGCGACGGGCTGGCTATTGCCGTCATCAGCTCCGAATTGCCGGAACTGCTGTACCTCTCCGACCGCATTCTGGTGATGGCCGATGGCCGCCAGACCGGCATCCTTTCCCGCGATGCGGCGAGCGAGGAGGCCATCATGCGTCTCGCCGCGCCGCGCCGCACGATTTCGAGACCTGCCGCATGACCGCCTTGAAACTCCTGTCCCGCACCAAGCTCTATTGGGGCCTCATCGCCATCTTCCTGATCGGCGTGCTGGGCTCGCCGGTCAGCTCCAAGGGCAACAACATCTTCCTGTCCTACGGCAATCTGCTCGACGTGCTGCGCCAGGTGTCGACCACCGGCCTGATCGCCACCGGCATGACGGCGGTGATCATCACCGGCGGCATCGATCTTTCGGTCGGCTCGCTGATGGCAATCTGTTCGGTGGTCTGCGCCATGCTGCTGACGGTTCCGGGCGTGACGCCGGGAGTGGTGCTTGGCGTGCCCACCGTCGCCGTGGTGGCGCTCTGTCTCGGCTTCATCGTCACCCGCTTCATTTTCCTCAATCTTGAAAAGTCGCGCGCCGGCGCCGATGCCTCGCGCGACGCAAGGCTGGACCGCGCCCGCGGCCTGGTCACGCCGGCAATCGTCGGCGTGGTCCTGTGCTGTCTTTCCCTGTGGTACCTGCTGCCGCAGGTCGAGCCCAAATTCGGCGTCCTCGGCGTGCTGCTGGTCGCGCCATGCGTGGGCCTGCTGTTCGGTGCGCTCAACGGCTTCATCATCGTTGCCGGGCGGCTGCAGCCCTTCATCGTCACCCTGGCGATGATGGTGACGGCGTTGGGCATCGCCCGGCTGACCGCCGGCCAGAACAATGCTGTGCTGCCGGTCTATACCGGCTCGAACGCCACCGAGGATTTCGAGCTGCTGCGCTCGATGGTGTTCGGCGTCATTCCGATGCCAGGCCTGTTCTTCCTCGGCGCCATCCTGATCTATGGCGCGGTGCTGCGCTTCACGCCGTTCGGCCGCTATGTCTACGCCATCGGCGGCAATGAGGAGGCGGCCAGGCTTTCCGGCATCGCCGCCGGCCGGGTCAAGATCGTCACCTACGCCGTTTCGGGCCTGCTCGCCGGCATTGCCGCGGTGCTCTATGTCGCGCAGTACCGGCAAGGCAAGCCCGATGCCGGCGCCGGCCTGGAGCTCGACGCCATCGCCGCCGTGGTCATCGGCGGCACCAGCCTGATGGGTGGGCGCGGCAGCCTCACGGGGACATTCTGCGGCGTGCTGATCTTCGGGCTGCTGTCCAACATATTGCAGCTCCACAACATCAATTCGAACCTTCAGCTGGTGCTGAAGGGGATGATCATCATCGGCACAGTGCTCGTGCAGGAGCGCAATGCCGGTGATCTCCTAGCCTATCTGCGCCTGCCCGGAGCGGCGCACAAGGAAACGGCCGCGGCAAAACGGCCGTCGCAAGAGACCCGGTCTCTCAATCTCGGAGGAAACAAGAAATGAAACGACGTGACACGCTGAAGCTTGCCGCCCTTGGCGCGGCATTGCTGACCACCACCGCGCTGCTCTCCACCGGCCACGCCATGGCCCAGGACAAGAAGTGGAAGATCGGCTTCTCGCAGGTGACGACCATCGAGCCTTGGCGCGCGCAGTTCAACAAGGACATACTGGCTGAGGCCGCCAAGCACCCCGAGGTCGAGCTAATCATCACCGACGGCGAGGATAAGACCGAGAAGCAGGTTGCCGATGTCGAGAACCTGATCCGCCAGGAGGTCGATGCGCTCTTGGTGTCGCCGAAGGAATCGGCCGGCCTGACCGGCGTCGTGCAGCAGGCGATCGACGCCAAGATCCCGGTCTTCGTGCTCGACCGCAATGTCGACACCAAGGACTACACCCAGTTCGTCGGCGGCGACAACAAGCTGATCGGCCGCGCGGCCGGCGAATATGCCGTCGAGCTGCTCGGCGGCAAGGGCAAGGCATCGGGCAATGTCGTCGAGATCTGGGGCGGCATGGGCACCCAGCCGGCGCATGACCGCCATGACGGCTTCCATGAGTTCACCGACAAGGAGCCGGGCATCAAGTACCTGCTCGACCAGCAGTCGGGCGACTGGAAGCAGGACCAGGCCTATAATCTGATGGCCAACGCGCTGAAGAGCAACGAGAAGATCGATCTCGTCTACGGCCACAACGACCCGATGGCCTATGGCGCCTATCTTGCCGCCAAGGATGTCGGCCGCGAGAAGGACATCAAGTTCATCGGCATCGACGGCCTGCCCAACGAAGGCGTGCAGATGGTGAACAAGGGCGAGCTGACGGCGACCTTCACCTATGTCACCCCGGGCGCCGAGGGCCTTCGGCAGGCGATCAAGTTCCTCAATGGCGAGAAGGTCGAAAAGACCATCACCTTGCCGACGCAGAAGATCACCAAGGAAAACGCCGCCCAGGTGCTGAAGGACAACGGCCTCTGAGATTTCGCCGGAGATAAGCGCCGGCCCAAGGTCCAGGTTCTTCGTCCCAGGACAGCTTAGCGCCTTCCTCTCCCCCGTCGATCGGGGGAGAGGTGTCGAGCGAAGCTCGACGGAGTGGGGTCGACCCTTGGCGCGGTGCAGGAAGATTCTTGCGCCCTGGTCCCCTCTCAATATCCGTCGTCGGCGGTGGCCAGGTGGTTCCCCTCCGGAGGGAGAGGAAAGGACCTCGTCGTCGGCCCCTACGCCAATTTCGCCAGCAGCCTCATGAAGGTGGCGATCTCCCTGGCCGTGAGCGGTGCCAAGGTTTCCTCGGTAATCTCGCGCGCCAGCGGGATCAGGCGTTCGATCGCCTCGCGCCCTTCGGCGGTCAAATTGACCAGCAGCCGCCTCTTGTCGCCCTCGTGCTTGGAAAGCTCGACAAGGCCGCGCGCCTTCAGCCGGTCGATCACGCCCTTCACCGTCGCCGCATCCATGGCGATCAGCGTGCCGAGCTGGTTCTGCGAAGTCTCGCCGACATCGCGCAGCTTGGCCAATGCCGCGAATTGCGGTGGCGTCAGGTCGCCGATATGGGCAGCGAAGATCGAGACGTGGCGCTGATGCGCCTTGCGCAGGATGAAGCCGACCTGCTCCTGCAGGTGGTAGTCCTGATCGTCCGCCTCCTCGACCTCGACCAGCTTCAGCAGATTGTCCTCGCCGCTCACCGCAGCCCGTCCCATGCCTTGATGTCGTCGGCGGCCAGGCCGCCCATGCGATTGTGCACGCGCGGACCGCAGGTCATGGCGAGGCAGAACAGGATCTCGTCGGGACGCGGTCCGTCGCTGACGCCGACTTCCATCGCATCGAAATGGCTGCGCACATAGGCCGCGTTGATGTGGCCGAGAGGCACATCCAGCCGCGAGCCGAAGGCGCCGACCTTCTTGGCCGACGGCACGATCGCCTTGGCGTCGCCGAGCCGCTCGCGCATGGCGTAGCCGCCCGGCACATGCCAAAGCGCGCCATGCTCGAGTTCGCCCGAGATGCCGACGAGGGCGCCTTTGCCATAGCCGTCGATCTGCTTCACGTCGCCACCCAATGCCGCGATCAGCCGGTCGGCAAGCAGCAGGCCAAGCGGCTTCAGATCGTCCATGGCGCTCTGCAACTCCTCGACATAGCGCCCGGCGAACGGGTTCTTCACCAGTGCCATGGCGGCGGCACGGCGGCGCGGCACCTTGGCCACCGGCCCGCCCTCATGAAAGATCTCTTCGGTCAGCACCACGATCTTGCGGATCGGAAACTCAGGCATGGGCAACTTCCTTCCCTGGACTTTTGTCGGGCGCGGCAAGCGCCATTGAGCCCTCGATGCGGGTCTGGCCGGCGAGGAATAGCGCCGACGCGGCGATCAGTCCCCTGCGGCGGAAATCTTCGGCGACGGCAAGTCCGCTGTCCAGCGCCGTGGCAATCTCTTTGGCAGAAAGCGGCCCGACCTCTTGCGTCACCAGCCTGTCGCCAAGGTCGTTGTCCGGCGCCAGATCACGCGCGGGCACACGCCGAATAGCGGGATGGTTGGCCAAGTCGACGGCATTGGCGATCAGGGTCGCCGCGGCATCGGCCTCTGCGCCGGTCCTCGCCAGCACGGTGACGGCGTCGGCGATGCCCAGGGAAAACGAGCGCCCGCGCCAGCCACTGGTGGCAACGCCTTGCACGCCGTCCTCGGCGCTGATGACGATGCGGTCGGCAAGGCCATGGCCGGTGCCGGCAATGGCAAGAGTGATCGACTGGCCGGCACCGAGATGAAGCGCGCTGTCGCCACCGTTGTTGACATAGGCGCGATCGAGTTTTCGCCCAGCAATCAGTGCGGCAAGTATTTCGTCGGCTACCGAACCGGCGACGGCTGCCATCGGCGTGATGAAGTCGTCCGCCAATGGGGTAACTGCCGCTTCCATGCGCCGCGCCGTCGAGCCGGCGAAGGCGCGCGGGCGCAACGTGGCCGGCCGGCGCAACTCGGGCAATTCCTCCACCAGTTCCGGCAGGATGGTCTGGAATCGCGCCACGGCCTGCTCATAAGCTCGCCGGCATTCGCCTGGTGTCCCAAAGGCCTCGACGATCAGGTCGATCGGCCCGTGATTGAGGTGTAGCCGCCTGCCATCCCCGAGCCAATGCGCTTGCGGGCCGTTCATCGTCACGCGGCCCCGTTCGCGGGCGTGCGCCGCAACTGCGCCAGCGGCGGCCATGGATTGCCGGCCGGCGCACCGCCGCCCCGGCGCGCGTTCAGGTACTCGCCGCCTTTGGCGACGACATCCTCGACGCTGCGGATCTCGGCTTCGTAGCCGCCGAGCCTGATATAGTCGTCGCGGAGCAGCGTGAATTCGATCGGCGCCACCAGCGCCGGCGTCGGCACATAGCCGAAGGCGCCTTCCGGCACACGCGTCACATCCACCATCAGCGTGATGCCGCCGCCCGGCCAGACATAGACCGGCGCGCCGCCGACCGTCACATAGGTAGTCAGGCCCTGTACGGAACGCGTCAGGTTGACGGGATTCTCGGTGACGCCGGCGCGCAGCGAACCGCCGGCGCCGCCGATGAACAGCACGGTGCACAGCGCCGGTTCGCAATTGTCCTCGATCAGCCTGACCGACTTTTGCAACCGTTCCGGGAACGGCTTTTTGACAGGCTTCAACTGGTCGTCGAGTTCGTAATAGGCGAACTGCTCGCCGGTGGTCGAAACCATCAGCAGCGACAGGCCGGGCCGCGCGCCCTTCTTGGCATTCCATTCGCCCAGGATCGACAGCGGGTCGGATATGCTGGTGCCGCCCCAGCCGAGGCCGGGCTCGGAGACCTTGAAATAGCGCCCAGGCGTCGAGCGGCGGCCGATGATCTTTATCCCCGTGTCCTGCCAGCCCAGCACCTTGCCGGCCTGATGCTCCGAGACGACGCCGGTTATGTGGTCGTCGACCACCACCACCTCGTCGACCAGCCCGCGCCATTGGGTGGCGAACATGCCGATGGTCGCCGAGCCGCAGCCGACCCGCATGCGGTGCTCCTGCTTGCCGTCGATGACGGGCGGTTTGCCGGCTTCGACTGTTATGGTGGCGCCGCCATCGATGGTCAGTTCCACCGGCTTGCGGTTGCACAGATCGAGCAGCGCATCGCAGGTGGCGCGGCCTTCGGCCTTGGAGCCGCCGGTCAGATGATGCACGCCGCCCAGCGACAGCATCTGCGAGCCATATTCGCCTGTCGTGACATGACCGATCGCCTCGCCTTGCGACCGCACGACAGCCGTTTCGGGTCCGATATGACGGTCGGTGTCGATCTTCACCTTGACGCCGCAATAGGAGAAGATGCCCTCCGTCACGACGGTGACGAGATCGACGCCCTCGACCTGCTGGCTGACGATGAAGGGCGCCGGCTTGTAGTCGGGATAGGTGGTTCCGGCGCCGATCGCCGTGACGAAGCGGCGGCCGGTGTTGACCAGTTCGCCGTCCCAGGCCTCGCCCTCTGCGATGAAGGGCACGACCGCGCCGCCGATCTCGGCGGTATGATCGAGAATGGTCATCGGGTCCATGCGCACGATCCGGCCGCCGGCATTGCCGTAGCGGTCGCAAGCGCCGGTGCGGCCATCTGATATGTAGCACATGACAGGGCAGGCATCGCAGCGGATCTTCTCCGCCACCAGCTTCTCGCCGGGATCATGGGTTTCGAAGCGTTCGGCAAGCTCGCTCATCGGCATGCCTCCTTCTCGCGGATGGCGGCGCGGATGGCGGCGCGGATGCGAGTCGGCGTCGCCGGAACTTTGGTGATCGCAATACCGGTCGCATGGCGGATGGCGTTGAGGATCGCCGGCGCGGTCGGGATCAGCACATGTTCGCCCAGGCCCTTGGCGCCGAACGGCCCCTCCGGGTCTGGCACCTCGATCAATATCGTCTCGATCGGCGGCACGTCGCCGATGGTCGGAATGAGATAATCGTGCAGATTCTCGGTGCGGCCGGGAATATACTCTTCCATCAGCGCCATGCCGATGCCTTGCGCGATGCCGCCCTCGATCTGGCCCTCGGCCAGCAGAGGGTTGATCGCCTTGCCGACATCGTGCGCGGCTGTGATCTTGACCAGCTTGACCGTGCCGAGCTTGAGGTCGACCTCGAGCTCGGCGATCTGCGCGCCGTAACCATAGACCGCATAGGGCTTGCCCTGCCCTTTGCCGTCGAGCGGCAAGGTCGGCGGGTCGTAAGTCTCCTCGGCGCGGAAGACGAAGCCGTCTGCATCCGCTTCGAGGGCGCCAAGATGGACGCGGCGGATCGCTTCGCCCTCGCATATGATAATCGTCGGCCCGTCGAGTTGAAGCGACGCCTTTTGCGAGACATTGGCAAAACGCAGGATCTCATCGCGCAAGGCACGGCCGGCCTTCTCGGCCGCCTTGCCGGTGACGAAGGTCTGGCGCGAGGCCGAGGTCTTGCCGGCATCGGGAGTGATCGCGGTGTCGGCGCCCTTGAGCCGGAAATTCTCCAATGGCAGGCCGAGCGCGTCGGCGCAGATTTGCGTGATGACGGTGTTGGAGCCCTGGCCGATGTCGACGGCGCCCTGGTGCAGGATGATCTCGCCTGACGCCGCAATGCCGACCCGGATGGTCGACGGATTGGGCAGCGAGGTGTTGCCGCAGCCGTACCAGCAGGAGGCGATGCCGACGCCGCGCTTTTTATCCGTGTTGGCACTGTTGAAGGCATCCACGTCAGCCACTGCACGCGCCCAATGCGGCCGCAGGGCATCGAGGCATTCGGCAATGCCGACGCCCGATTCCAGCCTCTGTCCGGTAACTGTTTCGGATCCGTTACGAAGGCAGTTTCTCAAGCGGAAGTCGAGCCGGTCGATGCCGAGCTTGCCGGCCAGCTCGTCGTACAAGGTCTCCTGCATGATGGTCGCTTGCGGCACGCCGAAGCCGCGGAAAGCGCCGGAAATCGGCCCATGTGTATGGATGGCGCGGCCTTCGGCGCGGTAGTTCGGGGTGGCATAGGGACCCGAGGCATGCACCGGCACACGGTTGGCGACGGTCGGTCCCCAGCTCGCGTACGCCCCGGTGTTGAAATCACCTGAGAAAATCATGCCGGTGACATGGCCCTCGGCATCGGCGCCGATGGTCGCTTTCATCTGCGCCGGGTGGCGCTTGGTGGTCGACATCATCGATTCATTGCGCGTGTAGGCAAGCGCCGCCGGCCGCCCGGTCCTCATCGCCACCAGGCCGACCAGCGGTTGCAGGGACACGTCGAGTTTGGAACCAAAACCGCCGCCCGTCGCGGTCGGCACGATGCGCACCTTGTCGACGGGCAGGCCCAGCACCTTCGCCGTGTCGTCGCGGTCCATATAGGGCGCCTGCGTGCAGGCGACGACGACCAGCGTGTCGCCATCCATATAGGCATGGCCGGCTTCCGGCTCGATATAGGCATGCTCGACATAGGACGTCTCGATCGCACCGGTCACGGTGACAGCGGCATCGGCAAGCGCCGTCTCGGGATCGCCGCGTTCGACGAAGCCCTTGGTCAGAAGGTTGGCCGGGCGGTTCACATGGATCAGCGCCGCTCCTTCGGCCTGTGCCTCGCAAGGCTGCAACAGATGTGGCAATTCGGTCCAGCGGATCGGGAAATCCGACAGGTCGAGATCGAGCATCGCCTCGCGCTCGCCGGCAACAAGCGCCACCGCCTCGCCGCGAAACCGCGCCAAGCCTTCGGCGAGAGCCGGCTGGTCGGCGAACGGACCGATGACGCCGAAACAGTTCTTTCCCGGGATATCGGCCGCCGTGAAGACGCCGGCGATGCCGGGACGAGCTTTTGCCCAGCCGTCGAGGTCGCCGAAGGCGAAGCTGGCATGGTAGTGCGGCGAGCGGATTACCAGCACCGCCAGCGCATCGGCCGGGAACGAATCGCCGCCGAATTTCTCACCGCCGGTCACCTTCGGCACGCCGTCGAGCCGGATCGGGGAGGAGCCAATGGCGTGACCGGACCGAGGCAGACGGAAATCCAGGCTTGCAGCCTGGGCGGAGGCATCCATCACAGCAGCGACGATCTTCCGGTACCCGGTGCAACGGCAGAGGACACCACCAAGCGCGTCCTGCACTTCGATCTCGCTCGGCCTGGCTTTCTTGTCCAGCAGGGCCGTCGCCGCCACCAGCAGGCCCGGCGTGCAGATGCCGCACTGCGCCGCACCATGCGCCAGGAAGGAGGCCTGTAGTGCCGACAGCCGGCCATTGGCGAGCCCTTCAACCGTCGTTACCGACGCTCCGGCGGCCGACGCCGCCGGCATCAGGCAGGCGCAGACCGGATCGCCATCGACCAGCACCGTGCAGGCGCCGCAGTCGCCGGCGTCGCAGCCGACCTTGGTCCCGGTCAGCAGCAATTCATCGCGCAGCACCGCAGACAGCCGGCGCAGCGGCGGCACGTTGACCGAGACGGCGGCGCCGTTGACCGCGAAGGTGATCTCCGCGCGTGCCAGGCCAACTGCATCACTGCCGGATAGGGCCCCGCCGGGTCGAGCCTGGCTGATGTGAGGCTGAGCTTTGTTCATGCCGCCACCCTGTCACCGCTCATCGGCCCTGCCGCCGCAAGCACGGCGCGGACAACGATTTCGCGCGCCGCGTCCTGCCGGTATTCGGCGCTGCCGCGCACGTCGCCGATCGGCGACAGCTCTTCCATCGGCGCGGCGAGGACCGCTGTGGCCAGCCCATGATCCGCCGCCAGTCCGCGCAGGGCCGCCTCGACCCCGCCGAGCCGCTTTGCAACAGCCGAGCAGGAACCGACGGCGACCGCCGCTTGCTCGACGATGCCGTCCTGCACGACCAGGCGTGCCCCCACCATGGCGATCGAGATGACGAGATAGCGCCGCGCGCCGAGCTTGACGAAAGCCGACATACCCGCGCCGGCCGCTTTCGGCACGCGGATGGCGGTTACCATCTCGCCGGGCCGCAGGTCCGTGCGGCGATTGCCGAGGATGAATTCCCGGAGCGGCAGGTGGCGCACCGCTTGCGCCGAGCGCAGTTCTATCTCGGCGTCGAGCACCAGCAGCGCCGGCACGCCATCCGCGGCCGGCGAAGCGTTGCAGAGATTGCCGGCGATCGAGGCGACATTCTGGATCTGAACGGACCCGACCTCCCGCGCGGCCGCTTTCAGCGCATCGAAGGCCGGCGGCAAGGGATGGCGAACGATATCGGTCCAGCTGGTGCGCGCCCCGATCTGCCAGTGCGTTTCCGTTTCCGCAATGCCGCGCAGCGCGGCCAGCCCGTTGATGTCGAGCACATTGTCGCGGAAAGGCTTGTTGCCTTGCGCCGGGTAGAAGTCGGTGCCGCCGGCAAGGATGCGCCACGAAGCTTCGCCAAGCAGGGCGAGCGCCTCGTCGACCGTGGTGGGTTTCGCGTAACGGATCACGCTTTGCCTTCCCAGAAAAAGGGCCTTTCCGAGGGAACTTGCCGGCGTCCGGGCCCGGCTTAAATTCATTCGTATGCAAATGATATCAAGTCGGCGGAAATTGTCAAAGCCGGAGTTTGCGCAGCACCCGCACGGCTGCCGCCGCCACGCATTTGTTCTCCGCAAAATCTAGGTGCTGGGGCGCCCTTTGCGCGTTCGGGGTTGCGCCCGGCGCTCTAATGGTTGACGCGGCCCGCCATCTGGTCAAGTTTCTCCCTCCGGTCGCGCCAGCGGCTTTCTTTCGCCGGGATCCCTCTGGGAGCCCGCGCCCGATACCGACAGGAAGGAACCCCATGGCCGAAGAAGCGCTTGTCGTCATCGATCTGCAGAACGACTTTTGCCCTGGCGGCGCGCTGGCTGTGACCGGCGGCGACGAGATCGTGCCGCTGGTCAACGACCTGATCCGGCGAACCGATCATGTCGTGCTGACGCAGGACTGGCATCCAGCCGGCCATTCGAGCTTTGCCTCAAGCCATCCAGGCGCCCAGCCTTTTGAAACCATGGAGATGCCCTACGGCCAGCAGACATTGTGGCCGGACCATTGCATCCAGGGCAGCCTCGGCTCGGATTTTCACTCGGGTCTTGCCTGGACCAAGGCCGAGCTGGTCATCCGCAAGGGATTTCGGCCTGATATCGACAGCTATTCGGCCTTCTTCGAGAACGACCACACGACGCCGACCGGCCTTGCCGGCTATCTCAGGGAGCGCGGCATCGACACGCTGACCCTGGTCGGCCTGGCGACCGATTTCTGCGTCGCCTTCTCGGCGCTCGACGCGGTCAAGCAGGGGTTCAGGACCACTGTCAGGCTCGATGCCTGCCGCGGGATCGACCTCAACGGTTCGGTCGAGACGATGTTGGCAAGGATGCGCCAAGCAGGCGTGACGCTCGAAGACCACGCGGCGGACTGACCTCATCGTGGGAGAAGAGAAGGGGTCGATAGGGGCGACGGCTTTGACGGCAAGTGCCGTGGTGGCTGTCGCGATGCTGTTACCGGGAACGGCCTTCGCCGCGGAAGAGCACGGCCTGCCAGGCCGGACGATGTCGCTGTGGTGGGCGCTGCCCTTTGCCGGGCTGTTGCTGTCGATCGCCACGGGACCGCTGCTTTTCAACCATGTCTGGGAGCATCATTACGGCAAGATTGCTGCATTTTGGGCGGCTCTCGTGGTGGTGCCGCTCGCATCGGCCTTCGGCACGACGGTGGCAACGGAAGCGGTGCTGCATGCGCTGCTCACCGAATACATGTCGTTCATCATTCTCCTGTTCGCGCTGTTCACCATTTCGGGCGGCATTCTCGTGGCCGGCAACATCCACGGCACGCCATTGGTCAATGCCGGGCTGCTGCTCATCGGCGCCCTGCTCGCTTCCGTCATCGGCACTACCGGCGCCTCGATGATCCTTATCCGGCCGCTCATCCGCGCCAATGACAACCGGCCGTTCAACGCCCATGTCATCATCTTCTTCATCTTCCTGGTGTCCAACATCGGCGGTTCGCTGACGCCGCTCGGCGACCCGCCGCTGTTCGTCGGCTTCCTGCGCGGCGTCGATTTCTTCTGGACCACCGCCAACCTCTGGCGCGAGACCCTGTTCGTCAGCGTCGTCGTGCTCGCCGTCTTCCTGGCGATCGACACCACGCTGCATCGCCGCGAAATGGGCGCGCCAAAGATCAAGGACCCGACGCCGGACACGAAAGTGCGCATCCGCGGCCTGCCCAACCTGCCGCTGCTGGCCGGCGTGATCGGCGCGATCCTGCTTTCGGCCACATGGAAGCCCGGCATCGGTCTTTCCATTCAGGGGGTGGACCTCGAGTTGCAGAACCTTGTGCGCGATGTCGTCATCCTGGCGCTTGCCTTCGTTTCGCTGGCCGTCTCGCGCAAGGAGTATCGGCAGGCGAACGGTTTCAACTGGGGGCCGATCGCGGAAGTGGCGAAACTGTTCGCCGGCATCTTCGTCTGCATCGTGCCCGTCGTCGCCATCCTGAGGGCCGGCCACGAAGGCGCGCTGGCGCCGCTGGTCGCGCTCGTCACGTCAGCGCAGGGCATGCCCAACGATCTCGCCTATTTCTGGCTGACCGGAGCGCTGTCGTCCTTCCTGGATAACGCTCCGACCTACCTGGTGTTCTTCGAGCTGGCCGGCGGCGCTCCCCGGCATCTGATGACGGAGCTCGCTTCGACCTTGGCGGCGATCTCGGCGGGTGCGGTGTTCATGGGCGCCAACACCTATATCGGCAACGCGCCGAACTTCATGGTCTACGCCATTGCCCGGCACCGCGGCGTGAACATGCCGGGTTTTTTCGGCTACATGGCATGGTCGGGCGCGGTGCTGATCCCGACGTTTTTGATCGCCGGGTTTTTGTTCTTTGGATAAGCCCACGATGGCGCCAAGCGGTTGACGCGGAACGGCTACTAGGGGAGATAGTGCTCAGCCTACGCCGACATAGCGCCTGACCGCCGACGGGTCGGCGCGCAACGCCTCGACATCGACCGTCTCGCGGTTGCGGCCGTTCTCGATGAAGGCGACGCGGTCGGCTACCGACAGCACGGCGTCGACCCGCTGCTCCACCAGGATGGTGGAAACGCCCAGTTCGCGCAGCTTCGCCACCGTTTCGCGGATTTTTGCGATCATCGACGGCATCAGCCCTTCGGTCGGCTCGTCGAGCAGTAGCACCTGCGGTTCCAGGCAGAGCGCGCGTGCCATGGCCAGCATCTGCTGCTCGCCGCCCGACAAGGTGCCCGAGCGCTGCCTGAGCCGCTGGCGCAGCAGCGGGAACAGGTTGAGCACGTTTTCGCGCACGGCCTTCCCCTTGCCGCGCGCCATCAGCCCGATCTCGATGTTCTCCGCCACCGTCATTTCGGCGAACAGCCGCCTGCCTTGCGGCACATAGGCAATGCCGGCTTTAGGCACCTCGTGGGCGGCCAGACCGGTCAATTCCTGGCCTGCGAGGCTGATCGAACCGGCACTCGCCCGGACCAGCCCCATGATGGCTTTCAGCGTCGTCGTCTTGCCGGCGCCGTTGCGGCCGAACAGGCACAGCACCTCGCCCTTGTTCAGCGCCAGGTCGAGCCCATAGAGCACCTGAACCTCGCCGTAGAAGCAGTCCAGTCCCGCGATTCGCAACGCTTGCGTCTTGCTCGTCTCGGTCATAGGGCGGTCCCCAGATAGGCTTCCTGCACCGCCGCATTTTCGCGGATCGCCTCCGGCGTGCCCTCTGCCAGGATCTTGCCGGCGTTGAAAACGGTGATGCGGTCGGCAAGCTGCATGACGACAGGCATGTTGTGCTCGATGAGGAGCACGGTGGCGTCCCTGGCGATCTCGCGCACCAGGCCGATGAAATTGTCGATCTCGCTGTCGGCGAGCCCCTGCGTCGGCTCGTCGAGGATCAGCAGGCGCGGCTTCAGCGCCAGGCCCATCGCCACCTCCAGCAGGCGCTGGTGGCCATAGGACAATTGACCGGCCGGCATATGGGCGCGGTCGGCCAGCCCGGTGCGTGCGAGCGCCGACATGACAGCGGCCTGTATCGCGCTCTTGGAATGGCCATGCCGTAGCGTCAGTTGCACGGGCAGCGCGACGTTGGCGTAAACGGACAGGTTGGCATAGATGCTGGTGATCTGGAACGTGTAGGCAATGCCTTGGCGGACCCTGACATAGGCCGGCAGGCCGGTGATGTCGGAGCCGTCGAAAACGATCGATCCGGACGAGGGCGGGATTCGGCCGCTGATCAGGCTGACGAAAGTGGTCTTCCCGGCACCGTTGGGGCCGATGACGGCGCGGATTTCGCCCGGCACCAAGGTGAAATCGACGCTGTCGACGGCGCGCAGGCCGCCGAAATTGCGCGACAGGCCTTTGGTGGTCAGAAGCGGCGTCATGGCAGCCATCCGAGCCAGCGCTGCCGGATGCTGCCCAGAATGCCTTTCGGGAAGAACAGCACCAGCAGGATCAACGCGACGCCGACGATCAACAGGTAGGCGGAGGTGAAGCCGCTGGTGACGTCGATGACATAGTACATGAACAGCGTGCCGATCAGCGGTCCGAGCGTGGTGGCGGCGCCGCCGAGCAGCACCCACAGCAGCGGCAGGATCGAGTACTGTACCGAGGCGAAGCTCGAGCCGACATAGCCGAACAGCAGCGCATAGGCAGCGCCCGACGCCGCGCAGATGGCGCCGGAGACGACCACGGCGGCGAGCTTGTTGGAGAAGGTGTCGTACCCCAGCATTTTGGTCCGTTCCTCGTTCTCGCGGATGGCGACCAGCACGCGGCCGTATCGGGAGCGGACGACGGCCAGCGTGACCAGAAGCACGAGCGAGAACAGAGCCAGCGCGCTCATGTAGCGCACCGTCGGATTGGTGAGATCGAGCGACGTCGCGCCGAAATTCAGGACGCGTGCCGGCTGCGGCACCACCATGCCCTGGTCGCCGCCGGTCCACGCGGCAAAATAGAGGATGAGGAGGTAAAAGACCTGCGCGAACATCATGGTGACGATCATGAAGGCGACACCCGTAGTGCGCAGCGCCAGCAGCCCGATCACCAGTGCCAGCACCGCGCCGCAGGCGATACCGCTCAACAAAGCCGCCGGCACGCTCCAGCCAAGCTGGATGACGGCAAGGCCGGCGCCGTAGAGGCCGGCGCCAAAGAACATGGCATGACCGAGACTGAGCAGGCCGACATAGCCGAACAGCATGTTGTAGCCCATGGCGAAGACCGCCAGCACCATGATGCGGGCGACGAGGCCGTGATGATAATCCGGCAGCACGAAGCTCAGGACAAAAAGCAGCGCGATGACGCCGAGATGCAAGCCATAGGCTTTTGCCGGCGAGGTCTCGCTCATCGCGTCGCCGTCCCGAACAGGCCCTGCGGCCGGAACACCAGCACCATGGCGACCAGCAGCGTGGCGATGATCTTGGCCAGCGTCGGCGAGAAGAACATCGAGATGATGCCGTCGGACAGGCCGATCAGCACGGCGGCGATGACGGTTCCGCGCAGCGAACCGAGGCCGCCGATGATGACGACGATGAAGGAAAGCAGCAGCGGGTCCTGCCCCATCAGATAATGCGCCTGGCTGATCGGCACGATCAGCACCGCCGCTATGGCCACCAGCATGGCGCCGAGCGCGAAGACGCCGCCATAGACTCGATCGACAGGGATGCCGAAGGCCTGTGCCGTCTCGCTGTCATACTGCGTGGCACGCATGACGAGGCCGACCCTGGTGCGCGTCAGCACCAGCCATGTCACGACGAGCAGAAGGACGGATGCCGCGATGATCGACAGCTTGTAGCCCGAATAGCCGAACCACGGCAGAAGGATGCGATAGCTGAAGGGCGGCTCTACCGGGCGCGCTTCCGGACCATAGAAGGTCAGCGCCAGCTGCTGGATAATGTAGAGCATGCCGATGGTGGCGACGATGGTGGCTTCCGGATTGTAGTTCAGCCGGCGCAGCACCAGCCGCTCGGCCACCAGTGCAAGGGCGCCGACGACCAGCGGTGCGATGATAAGTGCCGCCAGGAACCCGAGCGCCGGATGGCCTCCGATCGCAGTCGTGATCGCCCAGGCGAGCACGGCGCCCAGCATGAAGAACTCGCCATGCGCGACGTTGACCACGCGCATCACGCCGAACACCAGCGACAGGCCGAGCGCGGTCAGCGCCAGCACGGCGGATGTGACGAGCCCTTCGAGGGCGGCAAGGAGGAGGTGGGGTCCGAAATGCATGGGTTAGGCACTCACCGATAGCGCAATCGCGCCCCTTGAGGGGGGTGAGAAGTGGTCCGCGCAGCGGACGGAAAGCCAATTGCTTGGCTTTCCGAACGACGAACGCCCGGAGCGACAGCGAAGGGCCGGGTCCGGCAGGACAGAGGGGGGTGGCTTGGCGCTCACGCTTGCTGTTGAGCCGGCCTACAACGCCTGCGTCGTATAATCCCCCTCGGCCTCGTAAAGCCCGTCCTCGATCTTGGTCTTGTGCACCACCTTGAGCTTGCCGCCTTCGACCTTGGAGATGTTCTGGATGCCGAAGCACTGGTGGATCTTGCCGTTGAAGGTCTTTGGCCCTTGCGGATGCTCCGGGCCTTCGGCGAATTCGGTCAGCGCCTCGGTCGCCTCGACCAGCTTGGCGCGGTCTTCCGGGCCCTTGTAGCCGGCGTCTTCCATCGCCTTCTTGACGACGTAGAACGTCTCCCAGCAGCCGAACATATGCGCGGCGGTGGAGACATCCTTGGGGTCGCCGACGGCCGCGCCATTGTCATCGATGCCGACGGCGGCGCGATAGGCCTTCTGCGCCTCGGAATCGTCCGTCTGGGCATAACGTGGCGAGCCTTCCCAGAAATGGCTGCCGTCCAGGAATTCGAGCCCGGGGCTGTTGATGTCGACGGCTTCGAGCGAATCGATGAAGCCGAACAGCTGCGGCCGGTTGGAGCCGTAGAACTCGCCAAGCTCCTTGACGAAGGTGAGCACCGCCGGGCCGACCATGACGTGGTAGATCACCTCGGTCTCGGCCGGAATCTGCGGGAAGTATTTGGTGAAGGAGCTCTCCGTCGGCGGAATGGCGATTTGCGCGATGACCTCTGCGCCCTGCGCCTTCAGCGCCGGCGGGAGGTAGTCGCGGTGGTCGTAGCCGAAAGCGAAATCGGGGAAGATCTGCGTCACCTTCTTGCCGGCATTGGCCGCGATCCACGGCGCCATCGACTGGATCTGGCTCTTTACGTCCGTGATGCCGGGCTGGAAGACATAGCGGTTGAGCTTGGTCGAGGCGACATGGTGGCCTTCGCTGACGACGAAATAGGGCATCTTGGCTTCGCCGGCGGCGGGTGCCGAGCCGATGACGACGTGCGAAAACAAGGTGCCGAAGACGATGTCGGTCTTGTGCTGGGTGGCGAACTTGCCGACCACCTCGGCACCGCGGCCGGGATCGGTGCCGTCATCCTCGATGATGACCTCGACCGGCCGGCCATTGATGCCGCCGGCCGCGTTGATCGCCTTGACCGCCGCGGCCGTGGTCTTCTCGTACCAGCGGCCATAGGCGGCGCCGATGCCGGTTCGGTGCGACTGGAAGCCAATCTTGATCGGGGCGGAGCTTTGCGCCTGGGAGTAGCGGACGAAACCGGGCGCGACCGCCAGGCCGGCGCCGGCGGCCAGACCCTTCAGCGCGGTGCGGCGGGTGAGACCGGCCTTGGAGAGATCGAAAAACCCATTCTTGTCAGTCACGGCAGTTCCCCTGTTTTTGAGTTTTGACCAATGGCTGGAACGTAGCAGACCGCTTCCTGCGGACGGCCGAAATTGCATGTGTACAAACTAAATCACCAAAGTCCGGACACGGCAATGCCGTTTCCCCAGGGGGATCCCGGTTTATTTCCACCGCGTCTAGCCAACGGTCGGCGTGGCGAGCAGCCAGAGGCCGAAGACGGTGTAGGCGATCATCAGCAAGGTGAGCGGAAACTGGCTGAGCGCGGCGCGGGCGGGAACCGGATGCAGGCGTGCGGCGAAGCCGTGGGCGACGAGCACGGCAAGCAGATGACCGAGAATGATGGCACCGGCCTGGATGTTCCACAGCCACCATGCCGAGCCCGCGCCGGCGACGATGCCGGCTTCGATCTGCATGTCGGCGGTGCCTAAAAGGTTCCAGCCGAGCGCAAACGGATCGGACAGTGCCGCAAGCGCATACTGGCCGTCGACCAGCAGCGCCGTCAGGTAATGCGCGATGTGGTAGGCGAGCGCGATCGGCACGATCGACCAGACCAGCAGCCCCGTCGCCTCGCCAAGCCTGTGGCCGTCGCCGGCGAGCTTCTGGCCGACGACCACGGCAAGCAGGAAGACCGCCGCAAGCAGCATGAATGTCAGGACGAGGCCAAAACTGCCGCTGCCGATCACCGCCGTGCGGCCGGGGAATTCAAGCGGATTGATGCCGAACAGGCCCAGCCAGAAGAAGGTCTTCGACAGGCCGTCATAGGAAACCGAGGACAGGGCGAGCAGCAGGAAGGCCACGCCGCTTGCCGGCAAAGGCGCGGCGGTCAGCAGCTTGGCGCCCGGCCAGCATAGCGCAAGCCGGCCGCGCTCGTCGCGCACGAGCGGCGCGAAGCGTGCCACCATTGAGAAGAAGACGGTAAGGAACTCGCCGCTGCGGGCCCACGCCCCATAACCGAACGACAGCATCGCCAGCAAGGTGAACAACCAGTAGAGGCCGGCGGCCCGGGCCAGCCGTGTCGGATCGTCGGGCGCCGGATCGATGAGCTCGAACCAGGCAAAAGCGAAGAACAGGATAACAGCCAGCCAGTATCCGAGCCATGATGGAAGGCGCCTTGCCGCTTCATCGCCTCTGCCGGCCAGGCGAGACAGGAGACGCACCGGCCCGTACCAGGGATTGAGCCAGGACCAGAGGTCGCCGAGGAAACCTTGCAGCAGCGTGAAGCCGGCCCACAGCAGTGTCCAGATCACCAGAGGCAGCGGGTTGGAGAGCGGATCGCGGCTGCCGAGAAAACCCGCGGCAATGAGACATGCAAAGCCGGCAAAGGATATCAGGCTGGCAGCGGTGCGGGCATCATCACCCAGTGTGAACAGTGGCAGGCGCCGCCGCCAGAAACGATCGAGCCGATGCGCCGGCAGCAGCGCCAGCACGAGGAAGCTTGCGGCCACGGCGAAAGCGCCGCCGATCAGGTAATAGCCGGTCGGCAGGAGCAGGACGTGGCCGCGGTCCGAGGCGTGGGCGAAGGCTGGGGTGGGTGAGAGGAGCAATAGAGCGATAGGCAAAAATGCTAATGACCGACGACGGCACTCTACGGCGCCCCCCTCTGTCCTGCCGGACATCTCCCCCTCAAGGGGGGAGATTGGCGGTTTCTCTGTCGGCGCTTCCCTTGCAACGCCGGAGGTTCGCGAAGACGAAGATGACAGCATGATCTCCCCCCTTGAGGGGGAGATGTCCGGCAGGACAGAGGGGGGCGCCAAGGAACTCAGCCTATCCGACTTTGCCGTCTCGTATGGCGATGCCGGAAGCACCGGTCGTGCCCTCACACCTTGACCAACTGCTCCACCCGGTCCTTTTCACCGAAGATGCGCAGATACCGCTCGATCTCCTTGAGGTCACCCGTCGCCTTGGCTGGATTATCCGAGAGCTTCACGGCCGGCCGGCCGTTGGCCTCGGTCACCTTGCAGACCAGCGATATGGCGTCGAGGCTGTCGGTTGCCGTAGGCGCGCAGCCCTCGAAATCATTGGTCAGGTTCGTGCCCCAGCCGAAGGACATGCGCACCTTGCCCTTGAAGTGGCGGTAGGTCTCCTCGATGGTCTCGACCTCGAGCCCGTCGGAGAAGATCAGCAGCTTCTGCCTGGGGTCCTTGCCCTTCTCGCGCCACCAGGACAGGATCTTCTCGCCGCCCTCGATCGGCGGCGCGCTGTCGGGGCGAAAGCCGGTCCAGTCGGCCACCCAATCCGGCGCGTCGCGCAGGAAGGAAGCCGTGCCGAAGGCGTCGGGCAGCACGATCAGCAAATTGCCGCCATAGTAGCGCTGCCAATCCTGCAGCACCTTGTAGGGCGCCTGTTTCAATTCCTTTTCCGAATTGGCCAGCGCTCCGAACACCATCGGCAGTTCATGCGCGTTGGTGCCCAGCGCCTCGAGGTCGTTGTCCATGGCCAGAAGCACGTTGGAGGTGCCGGTGAAAGCCTCGCCGATGCCTTCCTTCAGCGCTTCCACGCACCAGCGCTGCCACAGGAAGGAATGGCGCCGGCGCGTGCCGAAGTCGGAAATACGGATGCCGGGCAGCGCCTTCAGTCGTTCGGTCTTGGCCCACATCTTGGCTTTTGCGCGGGCGTAGAGCACGTCGAGCGTGAAAGGCCCGAACGACCGCAAGGCGGCGCGCGAGCGCAATTCGTTGATGATGGCGAGCGCGGGAATCTCCCACAGCGTGGTGTACATCCACGGGCCGCTGAAGGAGAGCTCATACTGCCCGCCGCGCCTGGAAAGCTCGTACTCGGGCAACCGGAAATTTTCCAGCCAGGCCAGGAATTCCGGCTCGAAGATCTGCTTGCGGCCATAGAAATTGTTGCCCCCCAGCCAGATCATCTCCTTCTTGGAGAAGCGCAAGGTGCGGGCGTGGTCAAGCTGTTCGCGCAACTCGCCCTCGTCGATCTCCTCGGCCAGCCGCACCGAAGTGGTGCGGTTGATCAGCGAAAAGGTGGCGTCGACCTTGGGGTACATGCCCCAGATCATCTGCAGCATCAGAAGCTTGTAGAAATCCGTGTCCAGCAGGCTGCGCACGATCGGGTCGAGCTTCCAGGTATGGTTGTAGACGCGCCGCGCAATATCGGTCCTGGCCATGTCTCGTTACCGCCTTCGCTGCCTGCCGCCCATGATCGCGACAGGCCTCATAGCATCGAATTGGCAAAAGCGCTGCCCGGTTTCAGGCTGGCCCGACAAAAAGAAAGACCTGCGGCAGCCAACCCGTCCGAACGCAATTGATTTTTCCAAAGCGCTACCGGACACTCCGGAGAGACAGACAGGAGAAAACCGACATGGGTTATGACAGCGGCAAGCTCGACGCGTTGCGCCGCAAATATGGCGAGAGCCATGGCGGCGAGATGTTCGACCCGAAGTTCCGCAAGGTCGCCGACAAGATATTTTCCAAGTCGGGCACGCGGCTGGCGCCCTATTCCGGTATCCCCACCTTCCTCGCCGCGCCCTATCGCGAAATATCGGCCGACAACCCGGATTTCGGCGATTTGCAGGTGGCGATAACAGGCGTGCCGATGGATCTCGGCGTCACCAACCGGCCGGGCTCCCGCTTCGGGCCGCGGGCGCTGCGCGCCATCGAGCGCATCGGCCCCTACAATCACGTGCTGGAATGCGCGCCCACGCATGAGCTCAGGGTCGCCGACATCGGCGACGTGCCGTTCCAGAGTCGTTACCGGCTCGAGACCTGCCATGAGGACATCGAGCGCCGCACCAACCAGATCGTCGATGCCGGCGTCATTCCATTGTCGGTCGGCGGCGACCATTCGATCAGCCATCCGATCCTGAAGGCCGTCGGCAAGAAGGCCCCGGTCGGCCTCATCCACATCGACGCCCATTGCGATACAAGCGGCTTGTTCGACATGACCAAGTTCCACCATGGCGGCCCGTTCCGCAACGCGGTGCTCGATGGCGTGCTCGACCCGACGCGCACCATCCAGATCGGCATCCGTGGCTCGGCCGAATATCTGTGGGAGTTCACCTACGAATCCGGCATGACCGTGATCCATGCCGAGGAGGTGACCGGCCTCGGTATCCCCGCCATTATCGAGAAGGCGCGCAGAATAGTCGGCGACGGACCGACCTATGTCTCCTTCGACATCGACAGCGTCGATCCGGCCTTCGCGCCGGGCACCGGCACGCCGGAAGTCGGCGGCCTGACGACGCGCGAGGTGCTCGAACTGCTGCGCGGCCTCAAAGGCCTCAACATCGTCGGCGGCGACGTGGTCGAGGTGGCGCCGCAATATGATGCGACCACCAACACCGCGCATGCCGGCGCCCAGGTGCTGTTCGAAATACTGAGCCTGATGGTGTTCAGCCCGGCGCTCAAAAACAGCTGACGCCGACAATGACGGAAAGGCCACCGGACAACCCGGCGGCCCTCTGCATCAGTGTTCGAACACCAGCGGCGGCGCGAGGCGATCCCGCCGTAGCCAGCGCGCCAGAAGCAACGCCGCCACCACCGCCAGTCCGCTGGACAGCCCGATCCAGATGCCGACGCCATGGAAGCCGAAAGGGAAGGCGAGCAGCACGCCCAGCGGCAGGCCGACGCCCCAATAGCCGATCGCGGCATAGATCATCGGCACCTTGGTGTCGTGCAGGCCGCGCAGCATGCCGGCGGCAACCGCTTGCGCGCCATCGAAGACCTGGAACAGGGCCGCGAAGACCAGGAACGATACGGCAAGCGTGATCACCCTGGCATTGGCCGGATTGGCCAGGTCGATGAAGGCGCTGATCAGGAGATGCGGCCACAGGATCATTATCAGGCCCATCAGGGCCATGAACGAGACGCCGATGACGAAGGCGGTCCAGCCGGCGCGCGAGACGCCTTCCGGATTGCCGGCGCCATGCGCAAGCCCGACGCGCACCGTCACCGCTTGGTTGAGGCCGAGCGGCACCATGAAGGAGATCGACGCGATCTGGATGGCGATGGCGTGCGCGGCAAGCGAATCCGCGTCGATCAGGCCCATCAGCAGCGCCGCGGCGTTGAAGATCGTCACCTCGAAAGCGAGGATGCCCGCGATCGGCAGGCCGAGCCGCAGCAGGCCCTTGAAGCGCGGCCAGTCGGACCGCCAGAAGCGGCCGAACAGATGATAGCGCCTGAATTTCTTCTCCCACATCACCACGGCGGCCATGCCGACGAACATCAGCGTTGAGGACAGCGAGGTGGCAAGGCCCGAGCCTGATATGCCCATGGCCGCAACACCGAGATTGCCGAACATGAACACCCAGTTGAAGAGCGCGTTGCAGGCGACGGCGACAAAGACGATTATCAATGCCCAGCCCGGCCGCTCCAGCGCCGATATGAAGGAACGCAGCACGATATAGCCGTAGAAGGGCAGCACCGCCCATTCCAGCCAGCGCAGGTAGATGCCGGCGCTGTGCGCCAGAGCGGGCTCCTGGCCCATGGCGAGCAGCACGTTCTCGCCGTGCCAGAGGAAGATCCAGATCGGGATGCAGATGAGGATCGCCAGCCACAGGCCCTGGCGCACGGTGCGGCGCAGGTCGCGCACCGAATGACGGCGGCGGCCGAGCTCGGTCGCCATCATCGGCGAGGTCGCCAGCATCAGGCCCAGGCCGAAGATCAGCGGCATGAAATAGAGATTGGCGCCAAGCGCGCCGCTGGCCAGCGTGTCCGCCCCCAGCCTGCCCATCATCATGACGTCGGTGGCCGTCATGGCGGTCTGGCCGAGATTGGTCAGCACCATGGGCCAGGCGAGCGCCAAAGTCGCCCTGATTTCCTGACGCCAAAGATTTTCCGGCGCGCGAGCGCCGGCTTCGATCGCAGACATTGTTCCGCTCTTTCAAGGTCGCGGCGCGTCGGCAAAAAGCCGGAAGCCGCGTGTCAAACGGCAAAACCTTCAGTTTCGCGGCGTTTGCGCCGTCTCTTGAACGAAATGCGACATGAAGGCAAGGGAGAAGGCACCGGAAGAGATTGAGCCAGCGGCATTTCAGGGAGATGCCTGCGTCTCGTTCCCTTGCCGGCCAGGGGCTGCTACGGGATCATCAGGAGACATGAGCAGCCGGCGAATTGCCGGGAGGGAAGGATGCAGTTCAGGCGCAGGAAAAATCCGGCCGCGATCCCGCGCACGGCGCCGGCCTTCGAACATATCGTCACCGAGGCGAGCGACAGTTTCCTGTGGCGGCTGGACGACTATCCCTGGGAGCGCAATGTCTGGAATTTCCATCCGGAGTACGAAATCCACCTGTTGCGAAAATCCTCCGGCGTCGTGCTGGTCGGCGACCACATCGGCGAGTTCGGACCGGGTTACTTGACCATTGTCGGCGGCGGGCTGCCGCATGATTGGGTGACGGCGGTGCAGCCGGGCGAGCTGATCGAAGGCCGCGACATCGTCCTCCAGTTCGATGCCGAGAGGCTGCGCGGGTCGGCTGGCCTGTTGCCCGAACTGCGCGAACTGGAGCCGTTCCTGGAGCGGTCGCTGCGCGGCATGGTTTTTCATGGCCGCACGGCATTGGAAGGCGCCGAGCTGATGGAACGGATGGGGGAGGTCAGCGGGCTAACCAGGTTCTGCCTGTTCCTGAACCTCGTCGATCTCCTCGCCAGGACCGACGAATACGAGCTGTTGTCCTCGCCGGATTTCTCCCCTGTTCTGGATGCCGCCTCGCTCGACATCATCCAGCGCACGCTGACCTATCTGTTCCAGCATTTCGCCGAGGATCTGAAGCTGCCTGATGTGGCGGCGCTCGCTGGGATGACCGAGAGCACATTCTCGCGCTTCTTCCAGAAGAACACCGGCAATTCCTTCAGTGACCACCTTGCCAAGCTGAGGCTGTGGCAGGCCTGCAAGCTGCTGGCCGATACCGATATTCCGATCACCGACATCTGTTTCCAGGTCGGCTATATGAACATCTCCAATTTCAACCGCGCCTTCATGCGCAAGCACAAGATGACGCCGTCATCCTATCGCAAGCTGTCGCGGCAGCGGCTGGCGATGCGCGCGTAAGCACGCCCTAAAAACCACCGCCCCCGAGTCCGATCGATACTCATGTGAGATTGGGCGCAACCGGATGCCGGTTTTTGCGTCGCACAATGCATAAAAGTACAGGTCTTCTGCAACGGAGCTTCTAGCGCGAGCCGCTGCAACTCCGCATTTTGGCGATGGGTGGCAAGTCGCTCGGGCGATGGTGAGGATCGCGCAACCCGAGGACGTCCGCTTCCTGCGACGTGTTCCTGGAGGAGAAAATAATGAAACCAATTCGGCTCGCTGCCAGCCTTGGTGCAGCTTTCATGCTTTCCGCTACCGTTTCAACCATCGCTTTAGCGCAGGCGCCGGTCTGCTCGGCGCCGGTCAAGGTGCTGGCGCAGCCACGTGACGGCCTGACGCTTCTGGAGGACTCCAAGGCCGAGTTCGAGAAGCTTGCCGGCGCCGGCTTCCAGATCGATTACCTCAACGAGAACGACCGCCGGGCAAAATCGCGCGCCGACGCGTCCACGGTCGGCAACTACAACGTCTACTATGTCGACGAAGCCAATGTCGCGCTGTTCGCTTCCTCGAAATGGATCGTGCCGCTGGCCGACTACTATCCGGCCGACTACGACTATGCCGACTTCGACCCCGGCCGCCAGAAGGTCGCCACCTATGACGGCAAGGTCTGGTTCGCACCGCTGACCGGCGGCGGCGACCTGATGGTCTACCGCAAGGACGTGCTGGAGGCCGCCGGCATCCAGCCGCCGAAGACGCTGGACGAGCTGATCGCCGACGTGCCGAAGCTGACCAATCCGGACAAGGGCATGTATGGCATCGCGCTGCGCGGCGCGCGCGGTTCGGGCGCCAATGTCTGGCGCTGGATGCCCTTCTTCAAGGCCTATGGCGGCCAGTGGTTCGACGGTGACAAGCCGGCCTTCAATTCGGATGCCGCGGTCAAGGCGACCGAGACCTACCTGAAACTGTTCAAGGATTCGGCGCCCGGCACGCAGACCGGCAGCTGGGATGAATCGACCGGCGCCTTCCTGTCGGGCCAGGTCGCGATCCTGGTCGAATCGACGCCGCTGTCGGGCATGGCGGTCGATCCGAAGACCTCGCAGGTCGTCGGCAACATCGGCTTCATGCCGCCGCCGTCGCCACTGCCGGGCGGCGGTTACGGCCATGGCCTCGCCATCGCGACGAAGGCCAATGCCGACGACGCCTCGAAGAAATGCGCCGGCCTGTTCATCGCCTGGGCAACATCGAAGGAAAACGAGAAGCGCCGGCTCGACGCCCACCAGTTCGGCGAGCTGAACCGCACCAGCATCCTGGCCAGCAAGGAATTCGCCGATATTTACGGCGCCGATCTCGGCCAGGCACTGGCCGAAACCGGCAAAGTCACGGCGGTCAATTTCTGGCAGGACCCGCGCTGGCCCGATCTCGGCGACCGCTGGGGCATCATCCTCGAGGAACTGGTCACCGGCACCCGCACCGATATCAAGGGCGGCCTAAACGAACTCGAGGCTTATGCCAACGAGCTGGTGAAGAAATAAGCCATCCTCCCCCTGCGGCGCGCGGTCCACGGCATTCGGTGGAGCGCCGGAACCTGTGCGCCGCAGGTCTTGGTTCATCATTGCGGTTTGAGCCAGCCTTCGCGCGAAAGGTCAGTCATGCTCAATCGTTCGAGACGCAGCAGAGGTTAGACAGATGCCGCGACGCTCATCCCTGCCGGTCACCTTCGTCGTGCCGACACTCGCCATCCTTCTGGTGCTGTCGATGGTGCCGACGCTCTACGCGGTCGTCATCGCCCTGCAGAACCGTGAACTCAGCTCGACAGCCTATTCCTATGTCTGGTTCTCGAATTTCGCCGACCTGTTCGTCGACCGCCGCTTTCTCAACGCCGTCTGGGTGTCGGTGAAATGGGAATTCGTCACGGTCATCGCGACGATGACGGTCGCCATCGGACTGGGCGTCCTGATGTTCGAGGTCGCCTCGCCGCGCCTTCGCAACGTCTATTGCGTGCTGTTCATCATCCCGGTCCTGCTGCCGCGCGTCTCGGCGGCCTTCGTCTGGAAGTTCGCCTACCATCCGCTCTACGGCATCGCCACTTACCCCTACCGGCTGCTGACCGGTGGGCTGATCTTCGATCCGCTGTCCAAGCCGTCGACGGCGTTGTTGGCGGTCGCATCGGTCGATGTCTGGCAATGGGGCCTGTTCTTCGCCGTCATCGTGCTGAAGCTCCTGGAAACGCTGCCGCCGCAGCCGATCGAGGCGGCCCGGCTCGACCATGCCAAACGCTGGCAGATCCACGCCTATGTGACCTTGCCGATGCTGAAGGCGCCGCTGGTCAGCCTGACGTTCGTCAAGATGATCGAATCGCTGCGCTCCTTCGATCTGATCTATGTGATGACCCGCGGCGGCCCGGGCGTGGCGACCGAAACGCTCGACATGTACGCCTTCTCGCAAGGCTTCATCGAGTCCGGCAAGGTCTCCTACGCCTCGGCGATGGCGGTGCTCATGATGATAGCCACGGTCATCACCTTCACCATGCTGTGGAAGCGGGTGCAGGCATGAGACCATATCGCATGAGACCCGGCCGCCTGATCGGCAAGACCGTGCTGGCGTTTGCCGGCTTCATGGCCGTGTTTCCGCTGCTGTGGACGGCGCTCAATTCGCTGAAGAACAATGTCGACATCATCACCCGGGTCCCGCGCCTGGTGTTCACGCCGACGCTGGCCAACATCAGCTATATCGTCGGCCGCGACAGCGTCATGACCGGCCTCTACAATTCGGTCGTCGCCTGCGGTTGCGCGGTGCTGATCGGCGTGGTGCTCGGCCTGCCGGCGGCCTACGCGGTAGCGCGCTACCCGAACCGCTGGGCCGGCGACATCCAGTTCTTCGTTTTGTCGCTTCGCTTCCTGCCGCCGGTGGCGGTCGCCATCCCGCTGATGGTGATCTGGCTTCAGCTCGGGCTTTACGACACGCTCGCCGCGCTGATCGTCACCTATTGCCTGCTCACCATCTCGGTGATCATGTGGCTCGCCATTCCCGCCTTCCAGGCCGTGCCGAAGGAGGTCGAGGAAGCCGCCTTCGTCGATGGCTACGGCGCCTATTCGGTGTTCTGGAGGGTCGCGCTGCCGGTCGCGGCGCGCTCGCTGATCGGCGCGGTGGCTTTCAGTTTCGTGCTGGTCTGGAACGAGTTCCTGATCGCGCTGATGCTGTCGAGCTCCAATGCCAAGACCTTGCCGATCGTCGCCTCGGAACTCTCCCAGCAAGGCATGAACGTGCCGTGGGGAATCCTGAACGCCTCGGTCGTGCTTCTGTCGCTGCCGCCGCTGTTGTTTCTCGGCGTGCTCAGCGGCTTCCTGAATTCCGTTTTCCGGCAAAAAAAGACTTGAAGCGAGGACGACACGATGCGGGCACTGGTGCTTGAAAAAAAGGGCGAGCTGTCGCTGCGCGAAATCGCGTTGCCGCTCGAGGTCGGGCCGGACGACGTCAGGATCGCCATCCACACGGTCGGCGTCTGCGGTAGCGACGTGCATTATTACACCCATGGCGCCATCGGCAGTTATGTCGTGCGCGCGCCGATGGTGCTCGGCCACGAAGCGTCCGGAACGATCGTCGAGATCGGCGCCAATGTCCGGACGCTGAAGGTCGGCGATCGCGTCTGCATGGAACCGGGCGTACCGAACCTGTCGTCGCGGGCGACAAAACTCGGCATCTACAATGTCGACCCGGACGTCACCTTCTGGGCGACGCCGCCGGTGCACGGCATTCTGGCGCCGCAAGCCGTGCATCCGGCGGCGTTCACCTACAGGCTGCCCGACAACGTCTCCTTCGCCGAAGGCGCGATGGTCGAACCTTTCGCCATCGGCATGCAGGCGGCGGCGCGCGCGCGCATCGTTCCGGGTGACGTGGCGGCTGTCGCCGGCTGTGGCCCGATCGGCATCATGATAGCGCTGGCCGCCCTGGCCGGTGGTTGCTCGAAAGTGCTGATTTCCGACTTCTCCGCGCCCAAGCTCGAAATTGCCGGGCGCTATCCCGGCGTCGTTCCGGTCAACATCGGCGAGCAGTCATTGGCCGAGGCGGTGGCGGAGGCGACCGACAATTGGGGCGCGGACATCGTCTTCGAGGCCAGCGGCAGCCCCAAGGCGTTCGCCAATCTGTTCGACGTTGTGCGCCCTGGCGGCGCGGTGGTGCTCGTCGGGCTGCCGGTGGAGCCTGTGGCGCTCAACGTGCCGGCGGCCATATCGAAGGAAGTGCGCATCGAAACCGTGTTCCGCTATGCCAACATTTTCGACCGCGCTTTGCAGCTCATCGCCTCCGGCAAGGTCGATCTCAAGCCGCTGATCACTGGCACCTATGATTTCTCCGACAGCATCGAGGCTTTCGAGCGGGCGGCGGCAGCGCACCCGCAGGACGTCAAGCTGCAGATCCTGCTCAGCGGCGAAAAGGGCTGACCATGTCCGCGATCACCTGTTCTCATGTCGACAAGGCCTATGGCACCACGACGGTCATCCGCGACCTCAATCTCTCGATCGAGGAGCACGAGTTCGTCGTGTTCCTTGGCCCGTCCGGCTGTGGCAAGTCGACCTTGCTGCGCATGTTGGCGGGGCTGGAGGACATCAGCGGCGGCGAGGTCTCGATCGGCGGCAAGGTGGTCAACGATCTCGATCCGGGCGACCGCGGCATCGCCATGGTGTTCCAGAACTACGCACTCTACCCCCACATGACGATCTTCGACAACATCGCCTTCGGGCTGCGGCGCCAGAAAGTGCCGGCGGCCGAGATCCAGAAGCGGGTCGAAGCGGTGTCAAGGACGCTCGGGCTGGAACCCTATCTCGGCCGCAAGCCGGCCGAGCTTTCCGGCGGCCAGCAGCAGCGCGTGGCGATCGCGCGCGCCATGATCAAGACGCCGAAAGTCTTCCTGTTCGACGAGCCGCTGTCCAATCTCGACGCCAAGCTGCGCAACCACATGCGCGTCGAGATCGCGCGGCTGCACCAGTCGCTGAAGACCACCACCGTCTATGTCACCCATGACCAGCTCGAAGCGATGACGCTCGCCGACCGCATCGTGCTGCTCAAGGACGGCGTCATCGAGCAGGTCGGCTCGCCGGCGGAAATCTACGAGCGGCCGGGCAATCTGTTCGTCGCCGGCTTCATCGGCACGCCGAACATGAATTTTGTCGAGGTGACCGTTGGCCGAACCGGCAGCGGCTGGACACTGACTGGCGCCGGAACGGTGCTTTCGATGGACGGCTCGGGCTTCCATCTCCAGCACGGTGACCGCGCCGTGCTGGGCATCCGGCCTCCGGACCTGAAGACGGCCGGCGCCGGTGAGGCCAGCATACTGCAAGGCACCGCGGATCTCATCGAATTTCATGGCAATGACGCCTTGGTGACATTCGGGTCCGGCGGCAAGGAGATCAGCGCGCTGGTTCCGGCACGCGAATGCCCGGTGCTGCATGCCCCTGTGCGCTACGCGTTCGAGGAGGAAAGCATCCACCTGTTCGACGCGACGTCAGGGGCATCACTACGCAAACAGTAGCCGCGTTGGCCCTTGAGCAGTTCACCGGTTCCGAACGACGAACTGGTCTATCTGTTGTTTTGAGGCAAATTCCGGACGGAAACCGCTCCACTTTCCCGGGATTGCTCGAGGCGCTCTACCGTATCGCGTCGAGCGCCTGGCGTTGCCGGTGCATCTCCAGGAAAATCCGGTAGTCGCGATCGAAGCGGGCGCCGGCGGCCGGGTTGGCGGCGCGCGTCCTGCCGCCCTGCTGCATGGCCAGACAGGCCGCATTGAGGTCGGGGAAAAGCCCGGCGGCCGTCGCCGCCACCATGCCGGTGCCAAGCAACACCGCTTCGTCCGCCAGCGGCTCGACCACCGTGCAGCCGGTGGCGTCGGCATAGAGTTCCATCAAGAGCGGGTTTTTGGTGTGGCCGCCGGTGACATGCAGCGTGTCGATCAGATAGCCATTCTCGTTCAGCGCTTCCAGCACATGGCGCACGCCGAGCGCGATGCCGACGGCGGTGCGCCAGTAAAGCCGGCACAGGCTGTCGAAGGAGGAATCCAGCGTAAGGCCGCTGACCACGCCGACCGCATGTGGATCGGCGAGCGGCGAGCGGTTGCCGTGAAAGTCGGGCAGCACATGCAGCCGGCCGGCAAGTGCATCGCCCTCCGCCGTGCGCAGCTCGGCGACGCGGCTTGCAATCCTCGCATGCATGGCCGCGTTCGGCTCGCCGCCCGCGCCGTGCCAGCGGATGATGTGGTCGAGCAGGGCGCCGGTGGCCGACTGGCCGCCCTCCGACAGCCACAGCTTCGGTAGCGCGGCGCCGTAGTATGGCCCCCAGACCCCGGCGAAGGGCTGCGGATCGGGTGACATCGCCATGACGCAGGAGGATGTGCCGGCGATCAGCGCCAAATGACGGCCGATATTCCGCTCGTCGCCGGCAAACCCGCCGAGCACGCCAAGCGCACCGGCATAGGCATCGATCACCCCGGCGCCGACCCGGCATGTCTCCGTCAGGCCGAGCTCCGCCGCTGCTTGCGCGCTCAAAGAGCCGATGTAGGCGCCGACCGGACTGGCCCTTTCGGGCAGATTGCCGTGCTCGAAGAGGTCGCCGAGGCCGACGAGTTCGAAGAAATCGCGCTGCCATGCGGGTTCCCGGTGCGCCAGATAGGTCCATTTGGCGGTCAGCGTGCACTGCGAGCGGGCCAGCGACCCCGTCGCCTGCCAGGTCAGGAAGTCGGTGAGGTCGAATAGATAGCCGGCTTCATTCCAGGTCTTCGGCAGGTTTCGCTTCAGCCACATCAGCTTCGGCGTCGCCATTTCCGGCGACATCACGCCGCCGATATAGTCGAGCACCTCGTGGCCGCTCGCCGTGCATTCGTCGGCCTCGGCGATGGCGCGGTGATCGAGCCAGACGATGGTGTCCCAGCGCTCCTCTCCGGTCACCGAAACGCTGAGCTGGCCGCCTTGCCTGTCGCGCACGACCAGCGAGCAGGTGGCATCGAAGGAAATGCCGGCAATGTCCTCGGCGGCAACACCGGATTTTTCGCGGGCCGCACGCACCGCGGCGCACACGGCTGACCAGATATCGCGCGAATCATGCTCGGCGTGATCGGCCTTCGGCTGGTGCATGGCGATCGGGTGCTCGGCGCGGCCGAGCAAGGTGCCACTGGTGTCGAGAATGCCCGCGCGGGCGCTCCCGGTGCCGACATCGACCGCGCAAACGAACTGTTTCGTCAAGATGCTCTGTCTCTCGCTCCCAGGCCTGCAATCAGATCGGGCAATTGCAGCATGTCAGCGAATATAAAGTCCGGCTCACTCGACGCAAGCCGCGCTTTCAGGGCAGGGTTGCCGGCATGCGCGCCGCCGGTGAAGGCGAACACGCGCATATCAGCCGCCCGCGCCGCCGCGACGCCGGCGGGGCTGTCCTCGATCACAAGGCATTTGCGCGGATGCGCCCGCATCGAGGCGGCGGCATGAAGGAACAGGTCGGGCGCCGGCTTGCCCCTGGCCACCATGCCGGCACTGAACAGATGCGGCTCCATCAATCCGAGCAGGCCGGTGACGTCGAGCGCATAGCGGATGCGGTCGAGCGTGCCCGAGGAGGCGACGCAGAACGGCAAGCCAAGCCTCGGCAGCACTTCCTTGACGCCGGCGATTGGCTTCAGCTCCTCGCGAAATTTGCGCATCAATTCGACGCGCATCGTGGTCAGGTGCTGATCGGTGATGGGAAGGCCGAAGTCGCGGGCGAGGATCTCGCGCACGCTCTTCATGCTCTTGCCGAGGAAATGCTCGTAGGCCGTGTCTTCGCCAATGCTGCCGCCGGCAAGCGCAATCATGCCGAGCAGCGCCGAGACCGACAGCGCCTCGCTGTCCACCAGCACGCCGTCGCAGTCGAAAATGACCAGTTCCGGCGCCATGGTCCCGTTTCAGAGCTTGCCGGCGAGGTAGCGCGTCAGCGTGGCGCGCGTGCCATCCGTCCACAGCAGGTTCAATGCATGCGCGAAAGCCTCGACGAACGCGGTGGCGCGCCCGACATCGCCATAGATGTCTTCCATCGCAAGCCAGGCGGCGGGCGCGTCCTTTGCCGCCTTTGCCGTCGCCTGCAAGCGGTCCCAGTTCGGATCGTTGGGCTCGATGACCGCGCCGCTGTCCGTCGTGCCGAAGCAGTAGCGGCACCACAGCGCCGATTCCAGTGCCAGGCCGGCGACGCTCTTTCCCGCCTTCAGGCGGTCGGCGATGGTCGGGATGATGAATTTCGGCTGGCGATTGGACCCGTCGAGACAAAGCCGGCGCACCGTGTCGCCGATCTTGGGGTTGGAAAAGCGCCTTTCGATGAGCTGGTAATAATCCTCCAGGACCGTGTCTGGCACCGGCGGTACGGTCGGAATGATTTCGTCATGCTCGAGCTTGTCGAGAAAGCCGCGCACCAGCGGCTCCTGCATCGCCTCATGCACGAAATGGATGTCCATCAGCCCGGCCGGATAGGCGATGGTGGCATGGCCGCCATTGAGGATGCGGATCTTCATAAGCTCGTAGGGCGCGACGTCTTTGACGAACTGCACGCCGACCTTTTCAAGCGGCGGCCGGCCGTCGGTGAAATGGTCTTCCAGCACCCATTGCCGGAAGGGTTCGCAAAAGACAGGCCAATTGTCCTCGACGCCGAAATCCTTGGCCAGGATCGCGCGTTCGCGGTCCGACGTAGCCGGCGTGATGCGGTCGACCATCGCGTTCGGGAAAGCGACATTGCCGCCGACCCAGGCCGCCAGATCCTCGTCGATCAGGCGGGCCAACCCGATGACGCCATCCGACGTCACATGGCCGTTGTGGGGAATGTTGTCGCAGGACATCACCGTGAACGGTGCGATGCCATCGCCGCGCCGCCGCACCAGGCCGGCGAGGATGATGCCGAACACGGTCTTCGGCGTCGCGTCCGGCTGCGCATCCGCGACGATATCGGGATGCGTCGGGTTGAACACGCCGGAGGCAGGATCGATGAAATAGCCGCCTTCGGTGATGGTCAGCGACACGATCTTGATCGCCGGATCGGCCAGCCGTTCGATGATGGCGGCGGCATCGCCGGGCGTCAGGAAGTCGATCATGGCGCCGGTGACGCGGGCGCTCATATGCCCCTCATCCTGCTCGACCACCGTCGTCAGCCAGTCCTGCTCTTCCAGTTTGCCGCGGCCGGTCTTCTCGCCCTCGAACACGCCGGCGCCAACCAGCGCCCAGTCATGGCCGATGCCATGGTTGAACAGGTCGTCGAGATAGACGGCCTGGTGCGAGCGGTGGAAATTGCCGACGCCGAAATGCACGATGCCGGCCTTCAGCGCTGCGCGGTCGTATTTCGGACCTGCGACCCTGGCCGGCAGGTTGGCGAGATTGGCGGAAGAGAGTTTCACGGTCATCTGTTTACCCTTTGGCCGGGTTGCGGCCTTCGTTACCCTTCTCTCCCCTTCACCGGGAGAGGGTAGGAAGCGGCACATGCCTTCCGAGGCGATGCGGCCGCCACCTTGATGTTGGCCTCTTCTCCCCGCGGAGGCACGGGGAGAAGAGGCCGCCCCCACCTCAACTCATCCACTGGCCGCCATCGACATTGTAGGTCTGGGCGACGATATATTCGGCGTCGCTGCTGGCGAGGAAGACCGCCATGCCTGTCAGGTCCTGGGCCGTGCCCATGCGGCCATAGGGCACGCTCTCGCCGACCAGCTTCTTCTTCTCGCCCTTCGGCCGGTTTTCGAACTTGGCGAACAGCGCATCGACATGATCCCAGTGCTCACCGTCAACGACGCCGGGCGCGATGGCGTTGACGTTGATGCGGTGCTTGATCAGGTCGAGTCCCGCCGACTGGGTCAGCGAGATGACGGCGGCCTTGGTGGCGCAATAGACGCCGACCAGCGGTTCGCCGCGCCGCCCGGCCTGGCTCGCCATGTTGATGATCCTGCCGCCTTTGCCCCGCGCGATCATCGAGCGGGCGGCCGCCTGCAGCATGAACAGCGTGCCGGCGACGTTGACGGAAAACAGTTTGTCGTAGCTCGCCTTGGTAATGTCGACGATCGGCGCCAGGTCGAACAAAGCGGCGTTGTTGATCAGGATGTCGAGACCGCCGGTCCTGGTCTCGTCGGCCTTCACCGCCGCGTCGATGGAAGCGAGGTCGGTGACATCGAGCTTCACCGCATAGGCCTTGCCGCCGATCCCGGCGGCTGTCTCTTGCGCCGCCTCGAGATCGATGTCGGCAATCGCCACGATGGCGCCCTCACGGGCATAGGCTTCGGCGAAGGCCTTGCCGATGCCGCGCGCCGACCCGGTGATCAGCGCCGATTTGCCTTTCAGCCTCACGGCGCCAATGCCTTGCCGTCGGGGCCGAAGCGATGCAGCTTGGCCTTGTCGGGCGTGAGATAAATGCTGTCGCCATGGTGGACGCTGAGTTCGCCGTCGGCGCGCACCGTCAGCGGGCCGACACCGTCGGCCTGGACATGCAGGAAGGTGTCGGATCCCAGGTGTTCGGCAACGCCGACTGTTGCCTTCCAATCGCCCGCCGTGGTCGAGATCGCCATGTGCTCGGGCCGGATGCCGATGGTCTTGGCGCCGTACTTCGCCGCCGGGGCGCCTTCGATCAGGTTCATTTTCGGCGAGCCGATGAAGCCGGCGACGAACAGGTTCTTCGGCGTCTTGTAGAGCTCCATCGGCGAGCCGACCTGCTCGACATTTCCGGCATTCAGCACGACGATCTTGTCGGCCATGGTCATCGCCTCGACCTGGTCGTGGGTGACGTAGATCATCGTCGTCTTGAGCTGGTGGTGCAGTTCGCTGATCTCCAGCCGCATCGTGCCGCGGAGTGCCGCGTCGAGGTTGGACAAGGGTTCATCGAACAGGAAGGCCGAAGGCTGGCGCACGATGGCGCGGCCGATGGCGACGCGCTGGCGCTGGCCGCCGGAAAGCTGGCCGGGGCGGCGCTCCAGATAATTGGTGAGGTTGAGCACGCGCGCGGCGTCCTTCACCTTCCTGTCGATGGTCGCCTGGTCCTCGCCCGCCATTTTCAGCGGAAAGGCGATGTTCTTGGCCACCGTCATGTGCGGGTAGAGCGCATAGGACTGGAACACCATGGCAAGCTTGCGCTTGGCCGGCGCCTCGCCGGTGACGTCGCGACCGTCAATGTTGATGGTGCCGCCGCTGGTGTCCTCCAGGCCGGCGATCAGGCGCAGCAGCGTGGACTTGCCGCAGCCCGACGGGCCGACGAAGACGACGAACTCGCCGTCCTCGATGACGAGATCGATGTTCGGAATGATCGACGTCGAGCCGAAGGATTTCGAGACGTTCTTGAGCGTGATATTTCCCATGCTTTCCTCCCGGTGGATTTCCGTCCGCCGCCTGGCGCACGCTGCTACTTCACGGCGCCGCCCCTACTTCACCGCACCGAAGGTCAGGCCGCGCACCAGTTGCTTCTGGCTGAACCAGCCCATGATCAGGATCGGCGCGATCGCCAGCGTCGAGGCGGCCGAGAGCTTCGCCCAGAACAGGCCTTGCGGGCTGGAGAAGGAGCTGATGAAGGCGGTCAAGGGTGCTGCTTCCGTCGTGGTCAGCCGGATCGTCCAGAACGCTTCGTTCCAGGCCAGGATGATGTTGAGCAGCATGGTCGAGGCGATGCCCGGCACCGCCATGGGTGTGAGCACATAGATGATCTCGTTCCACAGCGAGGCGCCGTCCATGCGCGCCGCTTCCAGGATCTCGCCGGGGATTTCTCGGAAATAGGTGTAGAGCATCCACACCACGATCGGCAGGTTGATCAGCATCAGCATCACCATCAGGCCGATGCGGCTGTCGAGCAGGCCGGTGTCGCGGAAGATCAGGTAGATCGGAAACAGCACGGCCACGGCCGGCATCATCTTGGTGGACAGCATCCACATCAAAATGTCCTTGGTCCGCTTGGTCGGCGAGAACGCCATCGACCAGGCCGCCGGAATGGCGACCAGCAGGGCCAGGATGGTCGAGCCGACCGAGAGCAGCACCGAGTTCAGGAAGAACTTGAAATAGCCGTTCTGCGCCTGGACCTCGGAATAGCTCTCGAAGGTCCCGGACGGGATCAGGTTGAAGCCCTGGATCGCCTCCTGTTCCGACTTGAACGAGGTGATGATCGTGTAGAGGATCGGGAAGAAGATCAGCAAGGCGACGATCCAGGCGGCAGCCGTCGCGATCGTCTTGTGCCGGGTTGTGACTGCGCGTGCCATCTTTTCCTCCCTTATCTGTCCAGGTTCTTGCCGACGGCGCGCATGGCGAAGAAGGCGACGATGTTGGCGAGAATGACCGCGATGATGCCGCCGGCGGAGGCCTGGCCGATTTTGAATTCGAGCAGCGCCTTCTGGTAGACCAGGAAGGGCAGGTTGGTGGAGGCGTATCCCGGGCCGCCATTGGTGGTGACGAGGATCTCGGCATAGACCGAAAGCAGGAAGATCGTCTGGATCAGGATGACGACGGTGATCGCGCGCGACATGTGCGGCAGCGTCAGGTAGATGAAGCGGCTGATGAAGCCGGCGCCGTCCATCTCGGCGGCTTCCTTCTGCTCGCCGTCCAGCGACTGAAGCGAAGTCAAAAGAATGAGCGTCGCGAAAGGCAGCCACTGCCAGGCGACGATGATGATGATGGCGGTCAGCGGATATTGTCCGAACCAGTCTATGGGCTGGAGGCCAAAGAACCGCGCTATGTCGGCGAAGACGCCGTATTGCGGATGCATGATCATGTTCTTCCAGACCAGTGCCGCCACCGGCGGCATGACGAAGAACGGCGAGATGACGAGGATGCGCACGATGCCCTGGCCCCACATCGGCTGGTCGATCAAAAGCGCCAGCAGGATGCCTCCGACCACGGTGATCACAAGCACGCTGACGACGATCAGCAGCGTGTTCAGGATCGATTGCAGGAAGGCCGGGTTGGAATAGAACAACGCGTAATTGGAGAAGCCGACGAAGCCGTCGCGGATCGGATTGAGCGGATTGTACTGCTGGAAGGAGAACCAGAGCGTGAGCGCCAGCGGAACGACCATCCAGACGAGCAGCAGGACGACGGATGGCGCCATCATGAAACGGGCAAGCGAACGGGTCTGCTGAGTAGCCATGACGGTCACCCTTCAAGGATCGGACGGAATTTTCTCGAGCTGTCGGGAAGTGGCCGCCCGAACTGGGTTTCGGGCGGCCGTTGCCGGCCATGGTCGGCGACCGGCCTTAGGCACCGGGAGGAGCCTTACTGGATGTAGCCGCCCTCGGTCATCGCCGCGGTTGCGGCGTCCTGGGCCTGCTTCAGCGCGTCGTCGACGCTCGACTGGCCGGCAAGGGCTGCCGAGAACAGCTGGCCGACGGTCGTGCCGAGGCCCTGGAATTCGGGGATGGCGACGAACTGCACGCCGACATAGGGCACCGGCTTGACGGTCGGATGCGTCGGGTCGGCGGCATTGATGGAGTCCAGCGTCATCTTGGCGAACGGAGCCGCCTTCTGGTACTCTGGATTGGCATAGAGCGAGGAGCGCGTTCCCGGCGGAACGTTGGCCCAGCCTTCCTTCGAGGCGACCAGTTCTGCATAGTGCTTGCTGGTTGCCCATGACACGAACTTCTCGGCGGCATCGGCCTTCTGCGTGCCGGCGGGAATGGCCAGCGACCACGCCCACAGCCAGTTGCCGCGCTTGCCGAGCCCATTGTCAGGCGCCAATGCGTAACCGACCTTGTCGGCGACCTGCGAGGCCTTGGGATCGGAGACGAAGGAGGCGGCGACGGTGGCGTCGATCCACATGCCGCACTTGCCCTGCTGGAACAGCGCCAAATTCTCGTTGAAGCCGTTGGAGGACGCTCCCTCGGGGCCGTCGGCCTTCATCAGGTCGACATAGAACTGCAAGGTGTTCTTCCATTCGGGCTGGTCGAACTGCGGCTTCCAGTTCTCGTCGAACCAGCGCGCGCCGAAGGAGTTCGACATGGCGGTCAGGAAGGCCATGTTCTCGCCCCAGCCGGCCTTGCCGCGCAGGCAAACGCCGTTCACGCCATTGGCGCGGTCGGTCATCTTGTCGGCGGCCTGCTTGATGAAGTCCCAGGTCGGCGCGTCGGGCATCTTCAGCCCTGCCTTCTCCATCAGGTCCTTGCGGTACATGACGAAGGAGCTTTCGCCGTAGAAGGGCGCGGCATAGAGCTTGCCGTCGACCGAGAGGCCGCCGGCGATCGCCGGGATGATGTCCTTGGCGTCGTAGTCGTCGCCGAGCTTGTCGAGCGGCAACAGCCAGCTCTGCTTGGCCCAGATCGGGACCTCGTAGGTGCCGATGGTCATCACGTCATACTGGCCGCCCTTGGTGGCGATGTCGGTGGTCACGCGCTCGCGCAGCACGTTCTCTTCCAGCGTCACCCAGTTGAGCTGGATGTCGGGGTTCGCCTTGGTGAAGTCGTCGGTCAGCTTCTGCATGCGGACCATATCGCCATTGTTGACGGTGGCGATGGTGATGGATTCGGCATGTGCCGCGAACGCGAGCGCGCTGGCCGAGCACAAGCCCAGGATGAGCGTACGAAGTTTCATCAAATTCCTCCCATGGACCAAGATGAGCATTTGCCTTGGCTGTGAGCAATTACTCACTAAGAATGAATTATGTCAAGCCAGATTCGATGGTGCAGCGCACACTCGATGGAGGAGCGCCGACCTGGCGCGTTGCAAATGGCCGTCCCGCAGGTGCGGAGCGGGCGACAACGGTGATCTGGATGGAGCGCGGTTTTGATCCTGGAGTTAGCCGGTCAGCAGGCGATCTCGGCCAGGATCCAGTCGCGGAAAGCGCGGATCTTCGGCACGTTGCGGCGCGCCTCCGGATAGACCAGCCAGTAGGCGTGGCCGTCGTCGCCGACCAGGTCGAAGGGCTGGATCAGGCGGCCGTCGGCGAGTTCCGCCTTGAACAGCGCCCTGGTCAGGACCGCCACGCCATGGCCTGCGATGGCCGCATTGGCCTCATAGGCCTGCGCGCCCATGCTGCTGCCGGGGCGCTTGGCAAGGTCATGGCTTTGCACGCCCGCGGCCTCGAACCATTGCGTCCACCAGATGTCGCCGGGATCGAGGATAGGCAGCTTGAGCAGATCGGCCGGTTCCTTGACGCCGCCGATGCTCGCGGCGAGCTTGGGGCTCAGCATCGGCGTGAAATCGGCGTCGAGCAGCTTGTAGGCCTCCAGTCCCGGCCATTTGCCGCCGCCCGAGCGGATGGCAAGGTCGACATCCTCGCGGGCGAAATCGGTCAGGCGGCTGGATGTGTCGAGCCGCACGGCAAGGGCGGGATGCGCGATCTGGAACGAACCCAGATGATGCGCCAGCCAGTTGGAGGCAAAGGTCAGCACCGTGGTGACGCACAGCAGACCGTCCGCCCCGCCGCGCGCCGCCGCATAGGCCTGGCCGAGTATGGCGAAGGCCTCGCTGACCGCCGGCGCCAGGCGCTGTCCGGCTTCGGTGAGCTCGATCTGTCGCGGCCGGCGCAGGAAAAGCGGCGCGCCGACCCGCTCCTCCAGCACCTTGATCTGATAGCTGACCGCTGCCTGCGTCATCGCCAGTTCCTCGGCCGCTTTGGTGAAGGACAGATGCCGCGCCACCGCTTCGAACACCCGGATCGCCTGCAGCGGCGGAAGCTGCGCAACCTGTCGCGAGCTGAGATCCGGCATAAAGCCTCCTTATGGGTCCTTATCGACGTTCGATTGGCAAAGGCGGCCGGCAAGACCGACATTCATCCTCAGCCCGTCACTCGGGTTGAAGATAGCGAAGGTTGACGATCATGACCATGGCGCAGCAAAAATGCACTCCCGCTCCGGATCATCGCTGGATTTCATGGCTTGCGGACGGATTCGGCTGGTTCGCGACCAGGAAAAAGGCGCATCTCGACATCAGGGACCTGTCACCGCACTTGCGGCGGGACCTTGGCTTCCTCGACGGCAACGACCCCTTCGGACGGCATGGATAGCCCGCCCGGATTTTATCGCAAATCGATGTTGCCTCGAGGCTTTTGGCTCATCCGCTCGCCAGCAGGGCGGCGGCGGTTCGTTCGTCGGTGATAAGGCCGTTGACCAGCCGGCGGTTCACGGCCGCCAGGATGCCCGGCAGCTTGCGTTCACCCATGGCGAGCGCGATGACCAGCGACTTCTCGCGTGACGGCAGGGCCGCCGACGACACCCGGTCGTTGGTGATGCCCTCGATCATGCGGCCGTCGCGATCGAACACCCAGCCGACAATTTCGGCGACGCCGCCGGCCTTCTGTAGCGCCTTCAGCTCGGCGTCGGAAATGAAGCCGTCCTCATAGAGCGGCGCCTTCGGGCCGAGGTCGCCGATGCCGACGAAGGTGACGTCGGCCTCCGCGGCCAGCGCCAGCGTCGGCTGGATCATCGGCTGGCTGAGCAGCATCTCGCGCTCCTGCGGCGAGGAGGCGATGACCGGCAACGGCATCGGGAACGACCGCGCCTTGACCCTGTCGGCCATGGTGAAGATGACGTTGTAGAAAGCGGCCGAACCGTCCGGCGAGATATTGCCGGTCAGGGACACCACCTTGTGCTGCGGGCACTCCATCGGCGGCAGTTGCTCGATCGCCGCCTTCAGCGTACGGCCGGTGCCGATCGCCAGCACGATCGGCGCCGGCGATCTCAGCCGCCTCTCGATTTCCGCTGCCGCCGCCTCGGCGATACCGATCGTCGTCGACGACGAGGTCGGGTCGCTCGGCACCACCTCCACCAGGTCGAGCGCGAAGCGCGACTTCAGGCGGGCGGCGAGGTCGAGGCAGTTGGCGATCGGATGGTCGACGCGCACCTTGATCAGGCCTTCCGACACTGCCAGCGACACCAGCCGCTGTGCAGTCTGCCGCGAGATGCCGAGCGTGGCGGCGATCTGGTCCTGCGTGTTGCCGGCGACGTAATAAAGCCAGCCCGCGCGCGCGGCATCGTCCAACCTGTTGCTGCCGCCCTCCTGCCGGTTGTTCACGTCCTGCCTCCCGAAACCGCCGGTCATGGAACCGGTCGCGCCTACTTTCGCAGGGAACCGCGCGCTGCGCAATTGTCAAATCGCCAGGGCAATTGCTTGCGCATGCGGGCGTGGGATCGGCCGGATCATCGTCGGCCTGGGGATTCCACGGCAGGCAAAAGGAGGATTTCCGTTCCGACAGGTGGCACGTTCTGCCGTCCGGATGGTTTATCTCGCGGGGTAAACCCTTTAAGGGAACGCCAAAAGGAGCGTTGCATGACACCGAAAGCGGTTTTCTGGGACATGGACGGCACGCTGGTCGACAGCGAACCGCTGCACGAAGCAGCCCTGGTGGCGGCGATGCGCAATGTCGGCCTTCAGCCTCCGCCCGACCTGCATGAGCGCGTTCTCGGGGTCGCTGCCTGGCCGGTCTACCTGATGATGCGCGACGAGTTCGGCCTGGATCTGCCCTTCGACGAGTGGATCGTCCATAAATACGAGCATTATCTGCCGCTTGTCACGACATTGAAGCCGCGCCCCGGTGCGATCGAGATCTTCAACGAATTGCGCGCACTTGGCGTGCAGCAGGCCGTGGTCTCGAATTCCGACCGCATGATCGTCGACGCCAATCTGCACATGGTCGGCCTGATCTATCCAGGCATGAAGACCATCAGCCGCAACGACGTGCGCGAAGGCAAGCCGCAAGCCGAGCCGTTCCTGCGCGCCGCCTATCTGGCCGATGTCGATCCCGCGGACGCGGTGGCGGTCGACGACAGCTGGCCGGGCGCCATGGCGGGGCTGGCGGCAGGCATGAAGACGATCTTCTGGCCGGAAAAACCCATGGACGGCCCGCCCGGTGCGGTGGTCATCAACAGCGCCGAGGAATTGCGGGCTGAACTGGGGCTTTAAACCTCAGTTCCGGTAGACCGGCTCCTGCTCGTCGAGGATCGCCTTCAGCTCGCTGAGATGCCGCTCGGCCTGGCCGGGATAGTCGTCCATTTCGCTTGCCGCCTTCTCGGCGATGGCGTCGGAAAGCGTGCGTAGCGGCCGCCCTGTCCACAGCGCCTTGATGTAGGTCTCGGCGGCGCGTTCGAAATAGAACATGCGATTGAAGGCGTCGGCCACCGTGTCGCCGATGACCAGCACGCCGTGATTGCCCATCACCATTACCTTGACCTTGGGGTCGGTCAGGAGCTGCGAGCAGCGCTCGCCCTCTTCCTCGAAGGCCAGACCGCCATAATGGGCGTCGACGACGTGGCGGTTGAAGAACATCGCCGAATTCTGGTCGATCGGCGGCAGCCTAGAATCGGCGAGCGAGGCCAGCACGGTGGCGTGGATGGAATGCACATGCATGACGCAGCGCGCATGGCGGACGTTGCGGTGGATGGCGCCGTGCAGGCCCCACGCCGTCGGGTCGGGCGCATTCGGGCCGGACAGCGTCTCGGGATCGTTGGCGTCGATCATCAAAAGGTCGCTCGCCTTGATGCGCGAGAAGTGCACCTGGTTGGGGTTCATCAGGAATTTTGTGCCGTCCTCGTTGACCGCCAGCGAGAAATGGTTGGCCACCGCCTCGTGCATGTTGAGCCGCGCCGTCCAGCGGAAGGCGCAGGCAAGGTCGACGCGCTCCTCGTAGAAGGGCAGGTTGGTCAGCGGTTCCTTTTGCAGGCGGGCGATGCTCATCGAAAAATCCTCCGGGTTTTAGGAACAATGCCGTGCCCTGCTTGTGCCCGCAACCGGTTTCGGTTGGTGCAGCCGGCTCACGCCGCCGTGCTTGCGGCGGTCCCGAGCCTCAAGCCGCCATGCTCGACGATGAAATCGATCACCTCCCGCAACCCCTTGCCGCGCGACAGGTCGGTGAAGCCGAACGGCCGCTTGCCGCGCATGCGGGTGGCGTCGCTCTCCATCACGTCGAGATTGACGTTCACATAGGGCGCCAGGTCGCTCTTGTTGATGATCAGGAAATCGGAACGGGTGATCGCCGGGCCGCCTTTCCGCGGGATCTCCTCGCCCTGGCAGACGGAGATGACATAGAGCGTGAGGTCGGCGAGATCCGGCGAGAAGGTGGCGGCAAGGTTGTCGCCGCCGGATTCGATGAAGATGATGTCGAGATCGGGGAATTTGCGGTTGAGCTCCGCGATCGCCTGCAGATTGATCGAGGCGTCCTCGCGGATGGCGGTGTGCGGGCAGCCGCCGGTCTCGACGCCGACGATGCGCTCTTCCGGCAGCGCCTGCAGCCGCGCCAGCATCATGGCGTCTTCCCTTGTGTAGATGTCGTTGGTGACGACGGCGATGGAGAATTCCTCACGCAGCGCCTTGCACAGTTTCTCGGTGAGCGTCGTCTTGCCCGAACCGACGGGGCCGCCAATGCCGATGCGAAGGGGACCGTTGGGCTGCGTCATGTCGGGAACTCCGTGATGGCGAGAACTGCGAAGCCGAGCCCGATCAGCAGGCACAGCGGCGAATAAAGGCTCCTATCGAGCCGCGCGAAAGGCTGTTCCGGTGCCAGCCGGCGCCACCGGGGCGTGAAGCCGGCAATGCCGCGTCCGAGAAACACCAGCCCGATCAGCAGCGCGGTGGCGGCGAGGCCTTGCCCAGGAAAGGGCGAGGCAAACACACCCTCCAGAGCCATCGGCCAGAGCGTTGCCAGCGCCAGGCAGGCGGCGACGGCAAAGCAGGCGAACGGCGCCGGCATCTCGTCGACGCCGCGAAAGCCGACGACCGCATGCGCGCAGGACGCCGCATCCTTGCCCGGCCATATCCCGCCAATGCCCCAATAAACGTGCAACGCGGTGATCACCAGCAGGACGAATGAGAGGACGAAGGCAAGGACGATCATGAGCGGAACAATCGCGAATACTGGGTTTCGTGCTGCATCGCCACGATATCAGAGACAAAGGCGCAACCGCCGAGATCGTCCAATGTCGAGCGGGATGCGCGGGCGGCGGTCGCAAGGGCCAGCTGCTCGAAGCCGGCGAGCAAACTGGTCGCGCCGCTTTGTCCGATGACGCCCAGCCGGATCGCGGCCTGGACGAGATTGGAGAAGAAGGCCTGCAGGAAGGCGGACAGCGCGTCCTGAAGCGCGATACCATTGCCGCCGGCAACAGCGCCGACGGCGACGCAGTACGCACAATCGGCGGGCAAGCGCTCCAGCACGGGAGTGGGCCAGGCGGCGGCCGCTTTGAGGAAAGCCGCACCTTGCAGCATGGTCTCGGCATGGCGCTCACGCGACCCGGCCAACGCCTCCGCCAGTGTGGCGACTTCGGCCGGATCGCCGCCGTCGCGGGCGTTGCGCCAGCTCTCCGCGAACAGCACGGCATCGTTCCAGGCGGAGCCCATCTCGACCAGCGTTTCAAGCCAAGCGGCGAGGCTCGCCGCATCGGTCACCAGCCCATCATGCGCGGCGCGCTCGAGGCCATGGCTGTAGGAAAAGCCGCCGACCGGAAAGACCGGCGACAGCCACGCCATCAATCGCAGCAGGGCGACCCCGGATGGCTGGTCAGTCATGGTGATCATGATGATCATCGTGATGATCGTGATGGTCGTGCGAATGCGAATGGCTGTGCGAATGCGCTTCGGCGTGGCTGTGGGCGTGCGCATGGCCGTGGTCATGGCCGCCGGAATAGGCGCCCCGCACCGGTTTGAACGGTTCGGAAACCTCGCTCACCGTGGCCCCGAGCCCCTCCAGCATCGCCTTGATGACATGATCGCGCAGGATGAGGATGCGCTCCGCCTCTATCGCCGCCGCGAGATGGCGGTTGCCGATATGCCAGGCAAGCTCGGCCAGATGCACGGCGTCGCGGGCGCGGATATCATAGACCTCCTCCGGCGCCGCGATGATCTCGACGTGGCGGCCGTCTTCCAGCACCAGCCTGTCGCCGTCGTTGAGGGTGACGGGCTCCGGCAGGTCGACCAGTACCTTGCTGCCATCGGACAATTCGATCGCCCGGCGGCGCAGATGCCGCTCGTCATGGGCAAGAACCGCGCGGCCGGATGGCGCCGTGGTGCCGGCATTGCCGGAGGTCAGCACCGAGATGGCGCGCGGGAACTTCGTGAAGTCGGTGTTGAGGTTGAGCTTCATTTCATGGCTCCGCCATTGGCTTGCGCCCGGGCACGGGCAGGGCGTGAAAGCACGCGGTCGAAATAGGCGTTGACGCGGTCGGATTCTATTGGAAAGCGGCCGGCTCGGGCCCAGCCGCCCATGTCGCCGAGCAGCACGTCGACAGCCGAGAACCGGTCGCCGAGCGCGAAAGGCTTGTCGCCAAGCCGGCGGTCCAGCGCCTTGACCTCGGAGGCGAAATCGTAAGCGGCCGCGGGGCCGACGTCGACCCGGACTTCCCTGGGCAGCAGGAAGCGGTGGCGCAATTTGTTCCACAGCGGCGCCTCGAACTCGCTCTGGGCGAAATGCATCCAGGAATCCATTTCGGCGCGGCCTGCGAGGCCGGGACTGGCGCCCATGCCCTTGTCCGCGTGCTTATCGGCGAGATAGACGCAGATCGCCGCCGAATCCGTCAGCGTCAGCTCGCCGTCGATCAAGATCGGCACCTTGCCCGAGGGATTGAGCGCATAGGCTTCGGGCGAGCGCAGGGGAATTTCGACGAATTCATAGGCCTGCCCGAGTTCTTCGAGCATCCACAGAACACGGCTGACCCGGGATCCACGCGATCCGACGGCCTTGTACATGATTGAACCCTGCCTTTCCCGGTCAGCCTAGAGCATCCGCGGCCGTCATACGATCGTGTCGAACAGCCGCAGGATGAACGATACCTGGTAAATCAGCGCCGCCGCGACGAAGGCGATGTGAAACCGGCGGTCGCGCACCAGGATCGCGGCGATGCACAGCGCGACGAAGACCGGCGTGCGGAACAGATATTCGTTGCCGAAGCGGGCGAAATGCTCCGGCCCCTTCAGCAGCGTGTCGATCACGTCGAGCACGTAGGTCGCGGCCAGCAGGCCGAAGAACCAGGCGCGGCGCGAATAGAAGAAATCCTCATAGCTGGTGTAGTCGAGCATCGAATCCGGAAACAGCAGCGCGCAGAGCAGGAACAGGGTGATGGCGTAGAAGATGATGAACAGGTACTTGCCGAAGGTCCATGTTTCGATGGCGTAGAGGCCGAACTCCCACCACCAGAAATGCACCAGCATCAACAGCACCGAAGCGACCCAGGCCAGATGCACCGTATAGAGCCGGTACTGGCCGGGATGCTGGACGATGCGCGCCACCCCCGACAACAGGCGCGCGACGCCGAGCCCGATCACCATGCCCAGGACGATGCGGATATGCGGGAAGATGTCGTGGGGCGAAGCTATTTCGGTGGCCATGCCGAATGCTCGCCAGGTGATGGAACGTCCGTCAACACACCACTATCAGTCTATTCGCGCATAAGGTTGTCTGAAGACCACGGTGATCCTGGGAAATAATCATCGTCCAAGATTTCCTTGATCCCATAGGGGCAATGGACAGGGAAATCCCGATCTCTCAGGCCTGTTTCGTCCAAGGCCTTTAATCTTGCTATCTTGAACTCTCGATCGAGCACCTGCGCAGGATATTTTTTGAGGCTCGGACTTTCATCAAGCAGGCCCTCAATCCGAAGCCGTTGCTCCCGAATTGTCAGCAACCAGCCCGTTTTGCGCTGCTCAGACTGAAACTCCCATTTTAGCAAGTGAAGGACCAAAGTGCCAAGCCTGCTCGCAATTTCCCTTTTGTCGCTCCGCCCCAAGCTCTCGATCTCCTCGGCAACATTCTCACGATCGAGGTCGGAAAGACGACCTTCGCGCAGCAACGCGCCCTGCTCGGCGCACCACTGAGCATAGTCGGCCTCGTAGGGCGTCAATTGCTGTTTGCGAAATATCTTGTTCATTGAGGAGATATTGCTCCCAAAGTGCACAATTTCCAAGCCTGCGGAGAACGAGTGGGCCCATTCGGGCAGTCGGCACAACCCACTCACCGCCGCATTTAACGAGGGCAATGGCTCGCGGCGATCTTATCAAAACAGAAAATATCGCTGCGCCATCGGCAGCACCGTCGCTGGTTCGCAGGTCAAGAGTTCGCCGTCGGCACGAACCTCGTAAGTCTCGGGATCGACTTCGATATGCGGCGTGGCGTCGTTGAGCACCATGGAGTGCTTGCCGATGCCGCCACGCGTGTTTTCGACCGCGGCGAACTGCTTGTCGACGCCGAGCCGGCCGTGCAGACCGGACTCTAGTGCCGCCTTCGAGACGAAGGTTACCGACGAGTTGGTGCGCGCCTTGCCATAGGCGCCGAACATCGGCCGATAGTGCATCGGCTGCGGCGTCGGGATCGAGGCGTTGGGGTCGCCCATCGGCGCCGCCGCGATCATGCCGCCGATCAGCACCATATCAGGCTTGACGCCGAAGAAGGCCGGGTTCCACAGCACCAGGTCGGCGCGCTTGCCGACAGCGATCGAACCAATCTCCTTCGACAGCCCGTGCGCGATGGCCGGGTTGATCGTGTATTTGGCGATATAGCGGCGGACGCGGAAATTGTCGTTGTTGCCGGTCTCCTGCGGCAGCGAACCGCGCTGGCGCTTCATCTTGTCGGCGGTCTGCCAGGTCCGGATCGCCACCTCGCCGACGCGGCCCATCGCTTGTGAGTCCGAGGAGATGATCGAGAAGGCACCGATGTCGTGCAGAATGTCTTCCGCCGCGATGGTCTCCTTGCGGATGCGGCTTTCGGCGAAGGCGATGTCTTCCGGGATCGACGGCGACAGATGGTGGCAGACCATCAGCATGTCGAGATGCTCGGCCAGCGTGTTGACCGTGTAGGGCCGCGTCGGGTTGGTCGAGGACGGGATGACGTTGGGCAGGCCGCAGACCTTGATGATGTCGGGCGCATGCCCGCCGCCCGCGCCTTCGGTGTGGAAGGCGTGGATGGTGCGGCCCCCGATCGCCGCCACCGTGTTCTCGACGAAGCCGCTCTCGTTGAGCGTATCGGTATGGATCATCACCTGAACGTCATGGTCGTCGGCGACCGACAGGCAGCAGTCGATCGCGGCCGGCGTCGTGCCCCAGTCCTCGTGCAGCTTCAGCGAGCAGGCGCCGCCCAGCACCATCTCCTCGAGCGCCGCGGGCAAGGAAGCGTTGCCCTTGCCCGACAGGCCGATATTCATCGGGAAGGCGTCGAAGGACTGGATCATGCGCGCCATGTGCCATGGCCCGGGCGTGCAGGTGGTGGCGAGCGTGCCGTGCGCCGGGCCGGTGCCGCCGCCCAGCATCGTGGTGATGCCCGACATCAGCGCTTCCTCGATCTGCTGCGGGCAGATGAAATGGATATGCGCGTCGAAGCCGCCCGCGGTAAGGATCTTGCCTTCGCCGGCGATGATCTCGGTGCCGGGGCCGATGATGATGGTGACGCCATCCTGCGTGTCCGGGTTGCCGGCCTTGCCGATTGCCGCGATGCGGCCGTCCCTGAGGCCGATATCGGCCTTGAAGATGCCGGCGCTGGCGTCGATCACCAGCGCATTGGTAATGACGGTGTCGACCGCTCCTTCAGCGCGGGAAACCTGGCTCTGGCCCATGCCGTCGCGGATGACCTTGCCGCCGCCGAATTTCACCTCCTCGCCATGAATGGTGAAATCCTTCTCGACCTCGACGAAGAGTTCGGTATCGGCAAGCCGCACCCTGTCGCCGACCGTCGGGCCGTACATCTGCGCATAGGCGGCGCGGGTTATTCTGGCCATCAGTGATTGCTCCCGAATTGCGGTGCTGGTGAAACCGCGCTGCACATTGCTGCCATCCAATGGTCACGCAATGACCCGCTGGCCGACACCTTCTGATCCCATTTGGCGGTTGAGGTTGGAGGGTCACCCCAAAACGACCGTTTGCCAAATCGATGGAAGGAAAATCCATGCGCAAAACGATAGTTCTCGCCGCTGCCGCCACCCTGATGCTGGCGGGTGCCGCCATTGCCCAGCAGCAGCCCGCTCCGGCAGCGCCGGCCGCGCCCGCCCCCGGCGGGCAGCAGGCCGCGCCGACGATCCAGAGCGTCAACATCGTCGACATCACCGAACTGCCGAAGGACACGCAGACGCAGGTCAATCAGGTGATCGCCCAGCGCGGCGATGCCGGTCTGCAGAAGCTGCGCAGCTCGATCGATGCCACGCCCAAGGTCAAATCCGCTCTCGAGGCCAAGGGAATGACCTCGGCGCAGGTGGTCGCGGCCAGCATGGAGCCCAACGGCGCCCTGACCCTGATCACCAAGAAGGCGAGCTGACGGCGCGCCTGCGCGGCGGGCCGTCGTCCGGTCCGCCCGCGCTATCTGGAAGGGAACCTTGGCCGGGCAGGAGCCGTTTCGTTTTATCGGCGCTGAACGGCGCCGCGAAATGAACCCGTCCAGGAGCGAGCGATGGCGATCAACCCCGGCAAGAGACGGCTCTATGCCTTCGCCTCCATGGCATTGCTGGCGGCGGGCAGCCCCGGAGCCTCCCTTCACGCACAAGGACTCGAAAGTCCCGAGACCGTCAACCGGATCATCGGCTCGGACGTCAAGCAGGAAGAAACCAGGAGCGATGCCGAAGCGGGCAAAGTTGCCAGGGCGATCGACCGGACGCGTGAAAACATCGGCACGGTGCGCAAGACCTCCAAGCTCGACAAGGTCGACATCGTGTTCCTGACCGATGCCGCGCGCACCGAAGGCGGTCCGCCGCCGGCGATCGAAACCAAGGTCAAGCAGCATCAGGACGACATTGCGGAGCTGCGCAAGGAGATCGAGGCCAACGCGCTGCTGTTCAACGCCATCGACTCGCGACGCGTGCTTGCGCAGGACGTTCTCGCCGTGGAATTCGACGACCCCGGAAAAATCGTCATCTATGCGGCGGCCAAGCCGTCCGGTTGAGCCGAGGGCACAACTCGCTTTCGTGCTCGCCCGAAAGCCCTTTGCCCTCTTTGCACGCCGCGCATGAGACGCCCTCGGCCTCACAGCCTGCCCATCACCTTCTGCTGAAAGCCATAGACCTCGCGCTTGCCGCCCAGCGGCACCAGCGTAACGTCGCGCTCCTGTCCGGGCTCGAAGCGCATGGCGGTGCCGGCGGCGATGTCGAGGCGCATGCCGCGCGCCTGTTCGCGGTCGAATTTCAAGCCCTCATTGGTCTCGAAGAAATGATAGTGGCTGCCGACCTGGATCGGCCGGTCGCCGCTGTTGGCCACTTTGAGCGTAACCGTCGGCAGGCCTTTGTTCAGGTCGATGTCGCCGTCGGCGGGAATGATTTCACCTGGGATCATCGTTCGTCACACGGCGCCGAAGACGAGGCCGAGCCCTATCGCCGTGCAGGCGGCACCCGCGGCCCGCACGAGCACGCGAAATCGCCTGCCGAGGCCAAGCCCGGCGGCGATGCCGACGGCGTGCAGCAGCGTCGTGGCGACGGCAAAGCCGGCCATATATTCAAGCCCTGCGGCATTTTCCGGCACTTCGGTGCCATGGGCGTGGCCATGAAACAGCGCGTACGCGCCGATGATGGCGACGCCGGCCGTGACAGGAAGATCGACGGCCAGCGCCACGAACAATCCGAGCGCCACCACCGACGCCAGTATGCCCGGCTCGACGAAGGGCAGCGGCACATGCAGCATGCCGAGCGCGCCGCCGGCCAGCATGACGCCGACGAACGCGGCCGGCCATGCCCACACAGCCTCGCCGCCTTTCTGTGCCGCCCACAGGCCGACCGCGACCATTACCGTGATGTGGTCGAGGCCGGAGAGCGGATGCATGAAGCCGGCCGCGAAGGAGGAGGTCGTGCCGGCCCCGACATGGGCATAAGCGGGCATGGCGGCTGCCATGAGCAGAATCGCCGAGAGGGCTGTGCGTTTCATCTGTGCTGAGATCATCGGTGCGTCTTTCCTATCAGGATCGTCTGGCCTATCAGGGTCGTCTGGCGTTCACGCGGCCTCGCGCGGGCCACAACCCTCGGCTTTGAGGACGCGCTTGGTCGACGCCGGATATTTCTTCAGCATTGCCGCCGGACGGATCGGCCGTGCCGAAAAATTGCCGCCGCAATTGGGGCAGACGCCGCCGAGCACGTCTTCGACGCAATCGGCGCAGAAGGTGCATTCGAAGGTGCAGATTAGCGCATCCGTCGCCTCCGGCGGCAGGTCCTTGTCGCAGCATTCGCAGTTCGGGCGCAGCTCAAGCATATCTGTCTCCTCACCGTATCGGCTCATGCACGGTCACCAGCTTGGTGCCGTCGGGGAATGTCGCCTCCACCTGCACGTCATGGATCATCTCGGCGATGCCTTCCATCACCTGGGCGCGGCTGACGACATGGGCGCCGGCTTCCATCAGCTCGGCGACGGGACGGCCGTCGCGGGCGCCTTCGACGACGAAGTCGGTGATCAGCGCGATCGCCTCCGGATGATTGAGCCTGACGCCGCGCTCCAGCCGCTTGCGCGCCACGATCGCCGCCATGGCGATCAGCAGCTTGTCCTTTTCCCTCGGCGTCAGGTTCATGCGTTTCCCTGGAATGATGCGGACACGATCACAGTGACCATATTTTGGGCAGCCCCGCCTTTCCGTTGAGCAAGCCGACGAGCGGAACCAGATGCTGGCGCAGCCGGTAGCCGTCGCCGGCATAAAGCCTCGCAAGAAGCTTGCCAGATTCCTGCACGCTCCAGGTGCTGGCGCCGCCCTGGCCGCCGATGATCTCCCGAACTGGATCGAGAAGCGCTTCCGCCCGCGGCGAGATCAATAGCACCGTCGCCATGGCGACGGCGCCGCCGGCAATCGGCGGGCGCGTCAGGGTCGCGGCGATGTCGGGCCCGATGCGGAAATCCTCGGCATGGATGAGAGTCCCGCCCCGGCGGACGCGCCAGCGGTCGTGAAAGCCGCCCTGGACCGCGCGTTCGCCCATCGCCGTCCGGCCGAAGACGGTGGCTTCCAGCACCAGCGCCTCGGCGCCGGCGGCAAGATCAAGGTCGAGCGTGCGGGCAAAGGCCGATCGGTCGAAAACGATGGTCTCCTGCGGCAGCCAGGCGACGCGGCCGTTTTCGCCGACCGTTAGCCGGACGCTGACTTCGGCCCGGTCGGAAGCGGCGCGATAGATTTTCTCGCAGGCCTGCGTCGTTATCGTGGCGCTGGCATGCGCGCCGACGTCGATCTCCCAGCCGAGGCGGTCGCCTCCGGTCAGCCCGCCCGCGGTGTTGATCAGCACGGCTTCCAGCGGGCCGCCGGAAACGGCCGGCATCCTTATCTTGGCGGAACCGTCCTGATAGAGGCGGCGCAGCCGTGTGCGGCCGTCTTGACTGGCGCAGACGAGCTGCGCCAGTCCGGCCGCCCGCTGCGCCGGCGGGGCCGAAAATCCGGTATGTTCGATCGTATCCACGCCGTCAGGTTAAGCACCGCGGCGGTTTTGTCGATATATAGCTTGTTGCTTGATGGCGTTTCCGTTTCTATAGAGGGAGCCACCTTGGTACGCTCATGCGACGCCTGGCGGGGGTCCAAGGCGACGGTCGCGGCCTGATATCGAGGACAAAAAGGCGCTGTTCAGTTGGCGTCGGGAAACGACAAAGTGGGGAAGAAACCGAATGGCTGACCAACTGGCGACCGAAATCATCGAAAAGATCAAGGCTCATGCCGAGCCGGGCGGCGAGGAGATCACCACCAGCACCGAATTGACGGCGCTCGGCATCCATTCGCTGGAACTGACCGAGATCATCTTCGATCTCGAGGAGCAGTATGGCATCGAGATCGAGATGAACACGGTCGATGCCTGGAGCAACCTGAAGAATGTTGGCGACATGGTCGAGGCCGTTCGCGCGCTGATCGCGAAAAAAGCCTGACCGGATGCACAAGCGCGTCGTCATTACCGGCATCGGCGGTTTGTGCGGGCTTGGCACCGACGTGCCGGCGATCTGGACCGAGATGCGCGCCGGCCGCTCGGCGATCGGCCCCATCGATAACCCGTTCCTGCACGATTTGAAGGTCAAGATCGGCTGCGAGATCAAGGGGCTGCCCGACCATGGCATCGAGCGCAAGCAGCTGGTCTCGATGGACCGTTTCAGCCTGTTGGCGGTGATTGCCGCCCGCGAAGCCTTACAGCAGTCCGGCTTGGCCGCCCATGCGGACAATACCTACCGCATGGGTGCCGTTATCGGCATCGGCGTCTGCGGCTTCGAGACGGTCGAGGAGAACTATCGCGCCATCCTGATCGAGGGCAAGAATCGCGCCGGCATCTTCACGGTGCCGAAGGTCATGCCGGGCGCCGCCGCCGGCCAGGTCAGCATGCATCTCGGCCTGCGCGGACCGGTGTTCGGCGTCACTTCGGCCTGCTCGTCGGCCAACCACGCCATCGCATCGGCGGTCGACCAGATCAGGCTCGGCCGCGCCGACGTCATGGTCGCCGGCGGCACCGAGGCGCCGCTGGTCTGGGGCGTGCTGAAGGGGTGGGAGGCTCTGCGCGTGCTGTCGCCCGATACCTGCCGGCCGTTTTCGGCCGACCGTCAGGGCCTGGTGCTCGGCGAAGGCGCCGGCATGGCGATTCTGGAAAGCTACGACCATGCGGTGGCGCGCGGCGCAAACATCCTCGCCGAAATCGTCGGCGCCGGCCTCTCGGCCGATGCCTCCGACATCGTTGCGCCGACCATAGAAGGGCCGGAAGCGGCGATGCGTTTCTGCCTGGCGGACGCCGGGTTGAATCCCGAGGACATCGACTACCTCAATGCGCACGGCACCGGCACCAAGGCCAATGACCAGATCGAGACCGCCGCGATCAAGCGCGTCTTCGGCGAGCACGCGCGCTCGCTTTCCGTCTCCTCGACCAAGTCGATGCATGCCCATTGCCTTGGCGCCTCGGGCGGGCTGGAGATGATCGCCTGCGTGATGGCGATCCGAGAGGGCGTGGTGCCGCCCACGGCGAATTTCCGCGAGGCCGACCCCGATTGCGATCTCGACGTGACGCCGAACGTCGCGCGCGAGCGCAAGGTGCGCGCCGCCATCAGCAACGGCTTCGCCTTCGGCGGCACCAATGCGGTGCTGGCCTTCAAGGCGATCTGATCCCGGCGATCGTGTTCTGCCCCGGCAGGTCAATCTGCCGGCTCCCGATGCCGGCATCATTCGATTTGTTGACTGTGCGTGCACGGCCAAACGCCTGACGCCGCATTGATCGTGCCGGGGCGTACGCCTAATTCTTTGCCGACCCCACCCAGACCGCGCCGCTCGGTGCGAAATCCCGCCCAGGAGTTCTCGATGGCCGACCTGTCCGCCTTTCCAATCACCGCCCGCTGGCCGGCCAGGCACCCGGACCGGATCCAGCTCTATTCGGCGACGACCCCGAATGGGGTGAAGATATCGATCGCCCTGGAAGAGATCGGCCTGGCCTACGAGCCGCACTATGTGGACATCGGCAAAAACGAAAGCTGGACGCCGGAATTCCTGTCGCTCAATCCCAACGGCAAGATACCGGCGATCATCGATCCGAACGGTCCCGACGGCAAGCCGATCGGCCTGTTCGAGTCCGGCGCCATCCTGCTCTACCTCGCCGACAAGACCGGCCTGCTCGTCCCGGCGGACGCGGCGCGGCGCTACGAGACGATCCAGTGGGTGTTCTTCCAGATGGCGGCCGTCGGCCCGATCTTCGGCCAGGTCGGCTTTTTCCACAAATTCGCCGGCCGCGAGATCGCCGACAAGCGGCCGCTGGAACGCTACCGCGATGAATCGCGCCGCCTGCTCGGCGTTCTCGACGGCAGGCTGAAGGGCCGCCGATGGATCATGGACAATGACTACACCATCGCCGACATCTCGCTCATCGGCTGGGTGCGCAATCTGATCGGCTTCTATGAAGCGCGCGACCTCGTCGGCTTCGATGATTTCGCGCATGTGGCGGCATGGCTGGAGCGCGGCCTGGCTCGGCCGGCGGTGCAGAAGGGCCTGACAATCCCGGCAAAGGGCTGAAGCGGCCCGGCCGCCCTGGGGCGCGGGATATCGTAGCCTTGGCCGACTCGGCTGGGCTATTTCGCCTTGGCTTTCGGGCCGCCCTTGCCCATCACGGAAGCCGCCAGCGAAGCGGCGCCGCGTGCCGTCGCCACCACCGCGCCGGCTGCAACGCTCGCCACGGTGCGGACGGCGCCGGATTTGTCTGGCGCCGGCTTGCGCGCGCTGGCCGGCTTTGCGGCCGCGGCCGCGACCTTCCGAGGCGCGGCCTTGCCGAAGCTGGGCTTTGCGTCCTTCGAACGTTCGGCGATCGCCGAACCAGCGCCGGCTTTCGCCTGCGTCGTCTTCGTCGTCCTGGTCTTGGCGGTCGCGGGTTTTCTTGCCTTGGTTGCCATTGCAAAATCCCCTTACGCAGGACAATCGGTTCCCGGCCATAACGGTGCGAAACCCCTTAAGGTTCCCGTCGAAAAATACCGACAATTAGCAGGTTAACCAATCACCAGGTCGGCCGCCCGGCGCCGCGCCAGCACGCGTTCGATGTTGGGCATGTCGTTGGAGGCGATCCAGGCGCGCGCATCCTCCTCGGAGCGGCCATGTTCGTGCCAGCGCTCCATCAGCCGGCGCTCGAGCTCGTTGCGCGGCACCTCGACGAAGATCGAGAAATCGAACAGCGGCGCCAGCCGCGACCACGGCTCCTCGTCGAGCAGCAGGTAATTGCCCTCGACCAGGATGAATTTGGTCTCCGCGCCGATGATCGCCGCCGCCGCGCGCGACAGTTCCATGCCGCGGTCGAACACCGGGATTGCGATGTCGGGCTCTCCCGCCCGGATGCGCTTCAGAAGCGTCTCGAAGCCGCCGAAGTCGAACGTATCCGGCGCGCCCTTTCGCGCGCGCAGCCCGCGCTGGTTGAGAACGACGTCGTCATAGTGGAAGCCGTCCATCGGCACGACCTCCACGGCGCCTTCCGGCAGCAGATCGTGCAGGCTCGCCGACAATGTCGACTTGCCGGCCCCCGGCGGTCCGGCAATGGCGACGATGAAGCGCTTTGCCTTGCCGGCGCGCTTGAAGATGGTGGCGGCGAGATGGGCGATTTCGGACATGGCGGCCTCGCTTGCCCCTGATGGTTGGCGCGACCGTTATTCTGGCGGCACTCGGCGGAAATTTCAAACCGGCATTTTGGGTAAGGTGCGGTGGTCAAGTGTCGAAACGCCGACGTTCGAAGCCAATCCGCTCAACCAGCCGCGGCCTGCCCGATGCGCAGGAAATCGCTGTCGAACGGCACCTCCCGCGCCGAGCCTCGGCCCAAGAGCCGCATGCGGCCGTCCGCCGTGGTGACCTCTTGCGGCGGCTCGCCGCCCGCCAGCGGCAGGGCGCCGATGACATGGCGGAAGGAGACGCTGGCGCCTTCGCCGACCGTAAACGCCGTCGCCACGCCTTCGCGTGTCAGCCAGTTGTCGCCGATCGAGGCGGCATGGCCGACGGCTGTGCGCCCGTCCTCGATGCCGAGCACGCCCAGATGCCGGCCGCTCCACGGCGCGTAGTCGCGGCCGCCATTGCTGAACCACAGCATGGTGACCGGCAGCTCGGCCGGGTTCTTCAGCACCAGAACCAGATCGTCCTCGGCCCGGCGCGCCAGGGCCGTCCAGCCTGGCCCGCCATGATCGGCCTCGACCAGCGTGACGAAATCCTCGCGCCGGTCGTCCATGCGGTAATCCGTCAGGTCGAGCGTGCCGCCGCCGGCGGCGGGAAAATGGCCGAGATCGCTGCTGCGTCCGGGATAGGCGAGCAGGAAGCGGCCGCGCGCGGGATCGGGCTCCAGCGGATCGGCCGGCGAGGCCGCGAAGCGTTTTGGCGAAAAGGCCAGCCGGCCGCCATCCGTCATCGCCGTCATCGGATGATGGGCGACGGAGATCGCGCCGTGGCCGCCGGAAAACACATGTTCCTGGTAGAGAAAGGCATGGCCGTCGCGCAGCGTCAGGATCTTGTCGACGGTCGCGCCCATCACCTTGCGGCGCAGCCGGAAAACGGCTCGCCAGCCGCCGTCCACGGCGCTGCTTTCGGTGACGTCCCAGGCGCTGTTGGCCGGCCAGCCATGCAGCGGCGCTTCCTCGACATCGCTGCGCGAAAACGGCGCGCACAGGAAATCGCCGGACAGCCGCACCGTGCCCTCGGGCAAGTCGGCCGGCAGCGTCTCGCGTGGCGCGCCGACCCAGGGTGCGCGGTGCAGCGGCCGCAATTGGCGCCCGCCATTCTCGATCACCATGTCGGCGACATGGCCGACCGTGGTGTCCAGCGAAACCGAAATGCCGCGTGCCTTGAGGGTAACCGTATCCATAGCGCTCTCATCGAATCCGAAGGCGCAACAAGAACCGTTCGCCGCCGGTTGCGCAAGCGCCGCGACCGGCATTTTGCATCATCCTAGGAACGCAAGCTTGCGAAAGCAGACAAAGCTGGGGCTACCGCTATTAACCAAATGGACGCAGCCGGCGGGTTACGTTAGCTTCGCCGCATCTCAGCAACAGCCCAGCCAGAACAGACCTGTCCTTGTCCCCCTTGCGTCGCCTTCCGCTCGTCCAGAGACTTTTCGTCGCCCTTGGCCTGTTGCTGATGGCTGCGGGCTGCTCGACCACGACACCGCCGGACTCTGTGCTCGCCGTGCCGGCGCCGCCGCAGAAATACGCCGCCATCGTCGTCGATATCAGAAGCGGCAAGCAGCTGTTCGAGGTCAATTCGAGGGCGCAGCGCTATCCGGCCTCGCTGACCAAGATGATGACGCTCTACCTCCTGTTCGAGGCGATGGAGAGCGGCCGCGTCTCCAAGGAAACGCAGATCCCGGTCTCCGACCACGCCGCCTCGCAGCCGCCGACCAAGCTGCGATTCCGGCGCGGGGAAACGATCGACGTCGACTCCGCCATCCGCGCCATCGTCGTCAAGTCGGCCAATGACGTGGCGGTGGCGGTGGGCGAATATCTCGGCGGCTCGGAGGAGCAGTTCGCCGCCATGATGACGTCGAAGGCGCGCCAGCTCGGCATGACCAGCACCATTTTCCGCAACGCCTCGGGCCTGCCCGACGACGGCCAGGTCACCAGCGCGCGCGACATGGCGGTGCTCGGCATGGCGCTGCACCAGCGCTTCCCCCAGCATTTCCACTATTTTTCCGAAAGCGACTTCATGTTCCGCGGCCGGCTGGTGCGCGGCCACAACGACATGCTCGGCCGCGTGCGCGGCGTGAACGGCATCAAGACCGGCTATATCAGGGCTTCCGGCTTCAACATCGTCACCTCCTACGAAGCCGACGGCCGCCAGCTGATCGTGGTGGTGATGGGCGCCGACAGCGCCCGCCAGCGCAACGACCATGTCGAGGCGCTGATCCAGCGCAACCTATCGCCGGCGGTTGCCGACGCCCCGACCAGGGTGATGTACGCCGAACAGCAGTGAACGGGCGAGCTGCGGGGCTGCCTCGCTTCGGACCAGCTTGCTCAACTATCGAAGTCAGTGCCGCCCCTCATCGCCCTGCCGGGCACTTCTCCCCGTATAGTGACGGGGAGAAGGGGCTGGCCGCAACCTCGGCACCCTTTTTGCAGCGTTGGTGATGGGCGAAACCGGCGATAACAGCCCCTCTCTCCCCGTTCTACGGGGAGAGATGTCCGGCAGGACAGTGAGGGGCGGCGCAGTCGCTCGAAAGCGGGCGATGGCGTCCACTTGACCCGATAGGAATTTTTTCTTGACAGGTTGAAGGCAACTATGCTACTATTCTCGCTATGGTGCTGATTTGCGCCGGCCACCCGCCGCAAGGCGGGTTTTTGTTGCCGTCGCTCAGGCGCCAGCCGATCACTTCGTCGGAGCAAGGAGCGTAGCGACGCGGCGCGAGGATCCATGCCGCGACTCGGCAGGCGCCGCAACGGTTCGCAATTCTGCTCCACCGCCGCCAATGCCACGGAATGGATCCAGGCTCCGCGACGGAGCTTCGCCCCCGTTATGGTTTTCCCCAGGGGTTGATAACGATTTCATAGAGCCGCCGCCAACCTCGAATGTCTCTCTACCAGCCCCGAAAGGCGGCCCGCTGCCCCTTCCTGTCACGCAATCGTCCGCAAGGCGTGGCATAGGCATGCCAAATCGCCGTGATGCTGGCTAAGCATCGCCGCGTCGGTCTATCGTCTTCCACCACAGCAGGAGCCCGCACCATGAGCACCCTCCCCAAGGCGTCCGAGCAGCAGGCGGACAATGACAGCGGCGGCGAATATTTCGAGGCGCCGACCACGGGGGAGGACCTGCACGGGGTTTCGGACGAGCATTTCGACACGCCGGAAGTGCCGGACTCCGAGCCGGCCTTGCCCGGAACCTCGCGGGCAAAGCCCAAGAAAAGACCGTCGGCGATCTCGGGCCGCAAATTCCGCAAGCGCGACCTGGTGCGCATCGACGATTTGCGCCCGAGCCTGGCCGACCGCATCCGCTCCGACCATCCCGACCTGCCGCATGGCGCCCGCATCAGCCGCGAGGAGCTCGGCCGCTACCGCATGCGCTACATGGAGGAGCTGCTCCAGCAGGAGCACGGCGAATTCTCCGAGCTCGACCGCCAGGTGGTGGAATCGATCGCCAGGCAGGACACGATTTCGGAAAACTCGGAAGAGGAGTTCGAGGAGCACCGCTCGTTTGCCGATCGCGTCTCCGACAACATGGCGGCCTTCGGCGGCAGCTGGTGGTTCCTGATCTCGTTCGCCGGCGTGCTCCTGGTGTGGATCGCCATCAATTTGTTCGAGGGCTTGAACCGCGCCTTCGATCCCTACCCCTTCATCCTGCTCAACCTGCTGCTCTCCTGCATCGCCGCCATCCAGGCGCCCATCATCATGATGAGCCAGAAGCGCCAGGAGGTGAAAGACCGCCTGCGCTCCTTCAACGACTACCGCGTCAACCTCAAGGCCGAGCTCGAAGTGCGCCATCTGCACGAAAAACTCGACTACCTCATCTCGCGCCAATGGACCCGTCTGGCCGAGATGCAGCAGATGCAGCTCGACGCCATGCATGAGCTGACCGGAGCGAAGAAGGCGAAGCGCGCGGCACGGGGAGTGAGGAGGCGGGCGGTGCGGGGCGAGGCGGGAGGATGAGGCATTGTCTGCGCAGCGATTTCGTTGAGCCGCTGCAGAAATTGTCTGCCGGTAGAAAGTCTGGCGTTAAAGTTTAATTTCCCGAAGAGGAATACCAAGGCAACGGCAATAGCTTGTGCCGGAATAGCCGCAAGGGGTAGCGGGCGTGGCCGTCAAAATTGTGGTCGCGGTAACGGATGGAGACTGGTTCGAGCAGCTCCGCCGGATGCCAGATTTGATGGAGGTCAATTTCTGGTCGCCATCGCCAAGACCGTTTCGAGCGTTGCAACCGGGTGAGCTGTTTCTGTTCAAATTGCATGCCCCGATCAACATGATCGTGGGAGGTGGGATCTTCGCTTCCTCTACAGTCATGCCCCTATCGCTGGCATGGGAGGCGTTCGGCAAAAGCAATGGGGTGACGAGCCTCGCCGAGATGCGAACACGCATCCTCTGCTATCGAAAGCTCGATCCGAGAACAGCCGGACCCGTCGAGATCGGTTGCCGAGTTCTCACCCAGCCCTTCTTTCTCGAAGAGAGCCGCTGGTTTCCGCCACCGCCATCTTGGTCAAAGAACATTGTTTCGTTTACGACCTACGGGACTGATAGTTCTGAAGGCGCGGCACTTTGGAATTCGGTGCAGGACGCAATGACTCCCGCTGTTTCCACCAGCACAGGGTTTTCGGAAGAGGCGTCGCGATTTGGTGAGCCTGTGCTGATACGACCGCGTCTCGGTCAAGGAGCGTTTAGGCTGTTGGTGACGGATCTTTATGACAGGCGATGCGCCATTACGAAGGAGCGTACCTTGCCAGCATTGGAGGCCGCCCATATTCGCCCCTATGCCGACGGTGGAGAACACTCTCCGAACAATGGCATCCTCATGCGGCGGGACATCCACAGCCTGTTCGATCAAGGGTATGTGACCATTACTCCTGATAGTCGTTTTGAGGTGAGCCGGCGCATTCGCGAGGAATTTGAGAATGGTCGACACTACTACGAACTTCACGGATCGTCCGTTGCTGTCCCTTCCATCGCCAGTCAGCAGCCCGATCGCGATGCGCTGACCTGGCACAACAACAGCCGGTTTCTCGGATGACTCGCATTCGAACAAAAATGAGTTCGCCGTTGAAGCCCGCGCCCGCTTCCGCTAAGAAGCCGTGACTTGCCGGTTCACCCGGTTCGTTTTCCGGCCCGCCGGGAAGCACCCGTAGCTCAGCTGGATAGAGCGCTGCCCTCCGAAGGCAGAGGTCACAGGTTCGAATCCTGTCGGGTGCGCCACTCAAGCCGCTGATTTGATTGGTATATTCGCGCCGATTTTGCGCGATGCCCCCTCCAAATACCCGTCCTGTCACAACGTTGTCACAGCAAATGAACGGACAAGCATGGCATCAATCAGAAACACCAGAGTAACAACCCAGCTGTTTCATCGATTGCTGCCACGCTAACAGAGTTAGGGAACATGACGGTGTCTTAGATCACAAGTCTAGGCCACGCGCCCGCTGCCGTTCAATTTTTCCGCCAACGCCTGCGTCTCTGTCGCGCTTTTTGGATGGCATTTTTTGTGCACGGCCGCGCCGTTTTCGAGCGACGTCGGTCCGCCCTTGCCGTGTTCCTCGATATGGTGAATTTCGACCTCACGCCAGTTCATCGCCACGTCGCACACCGCGCATTGTTTTTTCTGACGGTAGAACAGAACGCTTCGTTCCAGTTCGCCGTAAAGCCGCACTGGGTCCTTAGGCTGCAGCGGCTGAAGGCTCCCCAGCATCTTCTCCTGGTAGAAACGATGTCGCTGGGCGATCGTGTCTCCTCGATCCGAATTGACGCGTGTCCATTGCGCATACTGCGACCAGTACTCACTCGGCGTGGAGGCCTTCCTCGTCAGATTTCCTTCGGCGACTGCTGCCAAAAACTTGTCTAGCGCTTCCGGTAAGCGGCCTTCCCAGCTGCGCACATAGTCGTCCCATAGCGTGTCAGTGAGCAACACGAGGTGGATCGCGTCATGCCCGCGCAACTTTCCGTGCTTTCCAGGCTGGAGCAGTTGGGCAAGCTTGTCGAGAATGGCGACCAGGCGAGCTGCGCCATCGGACGCAGAATCGAAATCGAGATTCTGGTAATAGAAATCGTCCAACGCCTGTGCGTTGATGTCGCAATAGCTATCTGCGCCACTTTCCCGCCGATGGAAGAACAGCACAGCAATCTGCGCCGCGAGCTGCCGTGTCTTGCCACGATCCTGCCCAGGCTTCATGCCCAACGAGCGCACGAAGAAATCGTGGCCGGGATAGCGTACCAGCTCAGGCTTACCACCGATCTGCAATATGAAATCCGTGAAGTTGCCGGGGAACGCGTCCCGCCTCTCCTGCGCGCTTAGCGGTACGCCGCCCTGCAACCGGACGAAAAGGTCCCTTACCTCATTGGCGTCTTTCGTTTCAATCTTCGCCACGGGAATTGAGGCATCGAGGAAGCGTGCCTGCAGTTCCTCACCCAAACCCTCAAAGTTCTTATGCGCCCAATCGCACGGCTGATTTTGGATGAAGCCAGGGAACTTGGCAGCCGCTGCGTCCACTATCGGATCGAACAACTTGAATGCACCTTGCGCGAACTCGCTCAGCGCGTTTATCCGTTGCTGACCGTCGATCACTTCGAGCCCCTCGCTTTTCATACCCGCGACGCTCTTCGAAACATGATGCAGGTAGATGCGAGGCAAGGGATAACCGCGCAGCACGGAATCGATAAGTTTCTTCTTCTGCGTTGAATTCCAGACGATACCCCGCTGATATTCTGGATTCGCTTTCAGCATCTGTTCCTTGTGTAATTCGACAAGGTCCCCAACCGTCATGGTCTCCGATTTAGCTTTCACGATTCGCCCCCAAACTTCAAAGTGCGTTACGACTTCGTTGATAATCCTGTATTTGTCTAAGTTGCCCTATATAGCTCTATGCCTGCTCGTATTTTGAGACCACTTTGAGCGCGAGCAATAGTGCGTCCGTCGCCGTGGTTGCAGCCTCCACGAGATCTGCTCGGTGTAGTCCAGTTCACTTTGGCAGCCGGCCTCCTCAACAACATGTCGTTAATGGCTTTGAATGTCTGCTGATACAAAAGCACACTCCCTCAGTTTGCGCCGCAAGCTACCTGGGCGAGTGCCTTCTGCCAACGAGTTGCGCAATGGCGAAGCTTCTGCGCAGGCCGGCTTCCTTCAGCGCCTCGCAGCAACTGATCGCGGTGCGGTCGTTCTGGTAGAAAATGGCGGTCGGGCGGCACTTGGCCGCTCCCGCCCTAAACCCACCCAGCCGCCTCAAAAAACCCCGGCACTTCGTCCAACCGCCGCGCCACCGCGTCCGGCTCGTAATCCGCCGGCGGCCTTCGTCCTGTCCCGCGGTCGACCCACACCGCGCGGAAGTGCAGGTCGCGGGCTGCGGTCAGGTCGAGGTGCGGGCTGGCGCAGATGTGGACCAGCTCGTCCCTGGTCACGCCAAGGGTGCGCCAGGCGTGTTCGAAGATCTGCCGCGACGGCTTGTAGGCCTGCGCCTGTTGCGCGGTGATGACCCGGTCGATGGCGCCGCCCAGCTGCGCGACATTGCCGGCGATGATGGCGTCGTCGGTGTTGGAGATGATCGCCAGCTTGAAGCCGGCTTGCTTCAGCTTTTGCAGCGTCGCGACGACCTCCGGGAAGGGCGGCATGCGGCCGATCGAGGATGTCAGCAGTTCGGCGTCGCCGGCTTCCGCTTCCAGCGAAAAATCCCGCATCGCCAGCTGCAGCGCCTTGGCCGTCACCTCGGCGAAGGAGAGGTGCGGCCTGGTATGCTCGAGCTGGTGTTCGTGCCGGTCGTAGACCGGGATGAATGTCTGCGCCTCGATCCTGCGGCCCTTGCGCGACAGGATCGTCTCCATCGCGGCCATCAGCCCTTCATCCCATTGGATCAGCGTGCCGTAGCAGTCGAAAGTAAGCCAAGTCGGGCGCGGTCCGCCAAGTGCCATTCGGGTATCCCCTGCGAAAGACGTCGGAATCCCGAGGGAGATTAGACCACTGCTCGCTTTTATCCAGATGCAGGGTTCCCCGCGTTGGAGGGCCACCTCTCGGCCGTGGAGATCATCTTCGCTGTGTCCGGACATCGCAGCCACCGGAGGTCACAGTTGCGCCGGAGGCAGGCCAACTACCCCTGTCGACCAACTGCGCCTAGGCACTCGCCGTCAACGTGGAGAGCTGGTCGGTGTCGTAGCGGTTCCGCAGCTCGGCAAGCGCCTTCGGGTCCGGGGAGCTCTTTGCGGCCAGCCTGGCAAGTTCCTCGAAATAATGCTCATGCCCGGGCGGCGAGACGGTCATCAGCACGCTGGCCGGTTTCTCGCCGACATTGGTGATGTTGTGCTGCACGCCGGGCGGAATGAACAGGAAGGTGCCGGGGGTCGCCCGGATTACCTGCGCGCCGACGTGCCAGACACATTCGCCGTCAAGCACATAGAAGGTCTCTTCCTGCACGCGATGGATATGCAGGCCGGTGGCGAAGCCGGCCGGTATGGTCCAGTCGAACATGCTCGTGTGTCTGGTATCCTCGCCGGTGACGAGAAACACCATCGGCTGGCCACGCAACATGACCCCCTTGTTCTCGTCGGGCATCCGGATGACAGGGGCGGCGCTCATTTGATCCTCCATCGGTTCGCTGCTTTTTCCCGCAGCCACCGGCACAGGATGCCTCTACCCGGCCGGCCAGTCGTGAAGCCGTTGCGAAATCATTGCGAAAAGATTGCAAACGGTATCTCCTTCGGGAATGGCAACGAGCCTCGCCTTTGGCCCCTTTCGCATCGACGGCGAAGCCGGGATCCTGTTCCACGGTGACCAGCCGACGCCGCTCGGCCAACGGGCCGTCGCGCTGCTGGCGCTGCTTGTCGAACGCACGGGCAAGCCGGTTCCCAAGCAGGCGCTGATCGACGCCGCATGGCCGGGCCAAGCGATCGAGGACAGCAATCTGACGGTGCAGATCGCGGCGGCCAGGCGCATGCTGGAGAGCGCGGCCGGCGGCGGAAGCTGGATCGAGACGCTGCCGCGGCACGGCTATCGCTATGTCGGGCCCGAGGTCGCGATCGGTGGCCTGGGCCCCGAGGCGGCAACGCTGACATGGCCCGGAAAGCCTTCGATCGCGGTTCTGCCGTTCTCGAACCTCAGCGGTGATCCCGAACAGGATTATTTCGCCGACGGCATCGTCGACGACATCATCACCGGCCTGGCGCGCATCAACTGGCTGTTCGTCATCGCGCGCAACTCCTCCTTCACCTATAAGGGGCGCGCGGTGGACGTGAAGCAGGTCGGCCGCGAGCTCGGCGTCCACTATGTGCTCGAAGGCAGCGTGCGCAGGGCCGGCGGCAGCGTGCGCGTCACCGGCCAGATGATCGACACCTCGACCGGCGCCCACATATGGGCCGAGCGCTTCGACCGCGCCTCCGCCGATATTTTCGCGCTCCAGGATGAGATCGCGCTGGCGGCCGTCGGCGCGATCGCGCCCAGCCTGCGGCGCGTCGAAATCGAGAGGGTGAGGCGCAAGCGCCCCGACAGTCTCGATGCCTACGACCTCGTGCTGCGCGCCCAGCCGGACGTGGATTCCGGCATGCCCGAACGGGTGGCGCAGGCGCTCGTGCTGCTCGAACGCGCCATCGAACTCGAGCCGACCTATGCGCTTGCCCATGGCAACGCCGCCATGTGCCATCATTGCCTGTTCCTTCGCGCCGGCTTGCAGGAAGCCGATCGCGAGGCTTCGGTACGCCATGCCCGGCTGGCCATCCTGCACGGACAGGACGACGCGGCCGCGCTTACCCTTGCGGGGTTTTCGATCGGCATGGATGGACATGACCGCAAGGCCGCCTTCACCGCCCTGGAAGCCGCGCTTGCCGTCAGCCCGTCATCCGCCCTGACCTACATTCTGGGCAGCGTCATCCTCGGCTGGAGCGGCGAAGCGGAGCAGGCCATCGCGTGGAGCGAGCGCGGGATGCGGCTCAGCCCCTTCGACCCCTGGGCCTTCGCCGCCTTCGACGCGCAGGCGATGAGCCATCTGCTGCGCGGCCGCTATGACGAGGCCTGCCGTGCCGCATACAGGTCGGTGCAGGCCAATCCCGCCCACAGCATCACCTATGTGCAACTGGCCGCCGCCTTGGCCAAGCTCGGCCGGCTGGACGAGGCGATGGCGGCAGCGGCGCGGGTGCGTGAGCTGCATCCGACGTTTCGCTACGGTCGGCAGTTCGCCGCCGTACATTGCGCCCCGGCGGTCGCGCAATGCCTTGGCGAGGCGCTGCAGGCCGCCGGTCTGCCGCAATAGCGCCGGTGCGTCTTCATGGAGACCGGCCTGGGCGGCAGATGGCGGACGGGCGGTTCTTCGGCGCCCTTACCGCACCACGCCCCTGCAAGCCCAGGCAACGTTCGCAAACGACCGCGCGCCATCCGGCCGGCCGGCCTCATAGGCATCGCGGACGGCGGCCTCGCTGCGCGTCCGCTCGGCTGGATCGAGCGTCATCATGTATTTGCCGAGCGGGCCTTCGCCGGCCGCTATCGGCGCCCAATAGTCGTCGAAGTCCCGGTAGTCCATGCGGATCATCAGCTCGGTTTCGGTCACGTCGGCCAGGTCCTGCTCGACAAAAGTCCGCTTCATTTCGCCCGGCTGCATCATCGGCTGGAAGCAATAGCGGCTGCGCATCTGGCGTCCGCCTTCGCTGAGCGCGGCCACCGTGTCGATCATCATGCGCATGCCGGGCATGCCACCGAGATGATCCCACACGACGGCCGCCACCACGCCGCCCGGCCGCACCACGCGGCGCATCTCGCCCACCGCCTTGCCGGCCTCCGGCACGAAGTGGAGCACGAGCAGCGCCAGCGCGCGGTCGAAACCATCGTCGGCGAACGGCAAGGCGGTGGCGTCGGCTTGCTGGATCTCGATGCGCGGGTCGGTGTTGCGCCGCTTCGCCGCCTCGACGAAGACGGGCGAAAAGTCGATTGCCGCGATCGCCGCGAGCTCGGCGGATTTGGCCAGCTCGAATGTCAGGCTGCCGGTGCCGCAGCCGACGTCGAGGATCTTTTCGCCGCGGGCAAGCCCGGCGAAGTCGATGAATTTGGGCGCGAGCTTGCGGCTCCAGCGGCCCATGAGCTGCTCATATCCGCTGGCGTCATGAACGGTGAAACTTGATGTCATCTCGCTCTCCCTGCGCTGAAGAGGCGAGGCTAGGGCAATTCCGGGAAAGGTGTGAGGCGGTTTTCCGTCCGCGGTCGCGCGACCTGCCTTCGACGAATGGCTAGTGCCTGGGCGTGGGCTCCGCGCGGTTTAGCCCTCACTGGCGGGTCAACATCGCCCAACTCCGCCTTTCGGTGGGTGCCTGAAGGTCACTTCAACCGTACGATTCCCGGCCCGCCGGATCCGCGCCTCGCCAGCCCGTTTGGCATCCTGGCGCAACGGGCTGGCCGAACGCCCGGCTTCAGGGCCGCACGGCGGTCACTTCGATTTCGACCAGGAAGCCGGGACCGGCGAGGCCCGCGACCTGCACCACCGAACGCGTCGGCAGGTTCGGCTGGTCCTTGGTGCCGAAAAACTTCGTGTATCCTTTCATGAAGCCAGCAAAATCCATCTTGCCGCCCTTGGCGGGATCGCCGACCAGGAAGACCTGCATCTTGACGACGTCGCCCATCTTCAGGCCGAGATCGGCCAGCGTCTTGTCGATCGACTTCAGCACCGAGCCGGTCTGGGCCTCGGTGTCGCCATAGGCGGCGATCGTCGCCTTGTCGGCCTTCTCGTCGATGACCGACGGCACGGCGCCGCTGAGATAGACCGTGGTCTTGCCGGCCGGCACCTCGACGGCGCGCAGGATCGGAAAATCCGAATTCGGAATCTTGTGGCGAACGACGTCGTCGGCCACGGCCGCGCCGGCCGCCAGCATTCCCGCCGCCAGCACGGCGGCCCCAATCCATGATTTCCCGATCGATGGTTTCATGACCCGTTTCCTTCCATTCGAGAGGGCGGCGAGCGCCGGAATGCCCGCCGCGCGGTTTGCGTTGCCGCATGTGCGGGCGACATCCGCCACTCAGCGGACATCCTTCACGTCCTGCGCCGTCACGGCATCCTTGTAGTCGTTGCCGAAATGCGTCCTGACATAGTTGACCACGGCCGCGACCTGGTCGTCGCTCATCATCTGCCCCACCGGCGGCATGCCGTTTTGCCCGTGCAGGACGAGGCTTACGGGATAGCCGCCGGTCTCCAGGTTCTTGTTCTTGGCCAGCGCCGGATAGTGGCCGGCGCCGACCGCGCCTTGCCCCTTGTCCAGGTGGCAGGCGGCGCAGACATTGGCATAGAGCGCCGCGCCGTCCTTTTCGGTGAAAGTATCGCCCTGGCTGAACGTGACACCGGCCGAATCGGCGAACGCGCCGGGGGCCGTGAACGCCATGGCGACGGCCATGGCGGCGATGAGACCGCTGGGTCTTTTGAAGGAGCTGCTCATGATGGGATGCCTCGCGGGATACGGGGTGAACGAAGGGATCGGCATGGCCTCATCCCTGCATGACGCGCTGGTGCAGGCGGGTGATGGCGTTGAGCGAGGACAGGATCGCGCCCTCCTGCCAGGCGGGAATGTAGGAGGCATGCTCGCCGGCCAGCACGATGCGGCCGTCGATCTGGCACAGATTGTCGTAATGCTCCTTGCGTGCCTCCTCGGTCCAGTCGCCCGCGCAGCCAAGCGTGAAGGGCGAGCGGTGCCATGCCCAGGAAACGCCGGTCTCGAACTCCTGCTTGTATTGCGGGTGGATCTGCGCGCCGTATTCCACCGCCTTCTGCACGCGCTCCTGCGGGGTCATGGCGGTGAATTCGTAGGAGTTCGGTCCGTTCCATGTGTAGCAGCCGAGCAGCACGCCCTTGCCGCCGGCGTTGAAGCCGGTGCTGGGGTAGGAGATCTGCGAGATCGGCAGGTTGGTGTAGCTGACGCCGCCGAAGATCGATTCGTCCTCCTCCCAGAAACGGCGCTTCATCTGCAGGCCGACCTTGACCGAGGACGCATAGGGCACCGCCCCGATCGCCGCCTGCATGGCGCCGCCGACCTGGATTTCGATCTGGCTGAGGATGGTGAGCGGAATGGTGCACACGCACCAGTCGGCGCTGGCTTCCTGGGCGGTTCCGGGGTTTTTCGCGTCCTCATAGGTCACCGTCACGCCCTTGTCGTTCTGGGCGATCTTGGTGACCTTGGCATTGTAGGTGATGAGGTCGCCGACCTGCTTGGCGAAGGCTTCGCCGATCCTGCCCATGCCGCCGACCGGCTGGAACATGGTGGTCTGGAATTCGTAGAGCGAGAAGTTGGCGAGGCTGCCCCACAGGCGCGAGTTCAACACATCGGACGCGCCGATGACCTGACCCGCGGCCGGCTCGGCGCCGATGCCGCCGCCCGGCTCCTTCTCGTAGCCGCGGAACTCGGCGGTCGCGAGGCTGGATTTGTAGCTGTAGTCCTTGTCCAGCGCCCCCCAGGACTGCAGCGCCTCGAGCAGCACCTCCTGGTCCTCCTTGGAGACGAGCCCTTCCAGCTGGCCCTTCTTGGCCACCTTGGCCAGCAGCTCCGACGTGTGGCCCTTGAAGTCGGTCTCGATCTCGCGCACGCGCTTGGGCTTGCCGCCGAAGGCCTCGGTCGAGTGCAGCAGGGCGTTGTGATTGGTCTGCTGGAACGGCTCCAGCGTCACCCCGAGCCTCCGGCAGTAGGCCAACAGCCCGTTGTGATGGTAAGGGATGCGCCAGGGGCCGGGATTGAGGTAGAGCCCCTCGTCGAACTCGCATTTCTGCGTGTAGCCGCCAAGTTCGGCAACGGTGTCGCCGCCGCGTATCGTCCAGTTGCGGCCGCCGGCGCGGGCATTGTATTCGAGGATCTTCACCTTGTAGCCGGCCTGGCGCAGTTCCAGGGCCGCCAGCATGCCGGCCAGGCCGGCGCCCAGGACGAGCACCGAAGCGCCCTTCGGGTCGCCTTCGAGCTTGATCGGTCCCTTGTAATCGGACTCTGCCGCCAGCCCCATGCTGGTCATGGCCTGGTACATTGCGGCGCTGCCCGCCGTGATGCCGATCATTTTGAGAAGGTCGCGCCGGCGCATGCCGGCAAGGGATTGTTCGAGCTGCATGTTCGTCTCCTCGATCAGCGGCACGCCGCGATCCGCCGCCTGTTGCCCCCGCAAGCTCGAGGCGAGCCCCGGTGGACGACGCAAGGCTATGCCTGCAACCCAATCTGTTCAACCAACACGCCGCGCTTGGAACAAATGTCCTCGAATCTTGGCGCAATAGGGCTCTCGCGGCGTCGCTGGCCGGCATTTTTCACGCCTTCGCGGCCTCGGGGCCGGCGGCCAGACCGCTTGCTGTGCCAATTGAAAGGGCACGCCTGGCTGCCCCGGCAGCGGGAACGTCCGTGGCCGGCCGGCGCTCGCGGCGCCGGCTTTCATCACTCAAAATGCTTGCCTTGTCCGCCGGTCGGTCAGCCTGCCACGGCCCGCACGCTCTCCCTCTCCACCAGCGGACATTCCAGCTTGGTGATGGGATAGCGCCCCCGTCTCACCGTCGCTGGCGCCTCGAGCTGTTCGATCGCCCATTGGCCCATCGCCATATGCGGCAGGATCGAGGTGGTCAGCGGCGGGAACAGATGCCTGGCGATTTCCTCGTCGTCGTAGCCGACCACGGAGATGTCCTGCGGGATGTGCAGGCCGGCTTCCTTCAGCGCTTCGTAGCAGCCGATCGCGGTGCGGTCGTTCTGGCAGAAGATGGCGGTCGGGCGGTCCTTCAGCGCCAGGAGCTTGACGGTCGCGGCATAGCCGGCACTTGCCGACCAGTCGCCCTCGACCACCAGTTCGGGATCGAAGGGGATGTCGGCGGTGGCAAGAGCGCGGCGGTAGCCTTTCAGGCGGTCCTGTGCCGCCTGCATCCAGGGCTCGCCGGTGATGGTGGCGATGCGGCGGTGGCCGTGGCTGATCAGGTGCCGAGTGGAGCTCTGGCCGCCGGCGATCTCGGAGGGCACCACGGCGGGGAAGGCATAATCCGACGTGTAGCAGTTGAGCAGGATCACCGGGATGTCGAGGCTGTAGAGGAAATCGGGCGCCGTGATCTCGCGGGTGAAGATGGTCATGTAGATCAGCGCCGAAATGCCCCGCCTGGTCAGCGCCTCTATGGCGCGCGGCTCCATCACGGCGTCGCCCATGGTCTGCGCCACCAGAAGCACGTTGCTGGCGTTCCACGAGGCCTGGCGCGCGCCCTCGATGGCGACGACGGCTTCCGGGCTGGTGGCGAGCTGGTCGACGGCGAAGCCGATCACCCCGTCCAGCCCGTCGAAGGCGCTGGCCGGCGCCTTCAGTGCCGAAAAGGCCGGCGCACTATAGCCCAGCGCGCGCGCCGCCTCGATCACCCGCTCGCGCGTCTGCCGCGACAGTTTTATGCCAGGCGAATTGTTGAGCACGAAGGAAACAGTCGCCTGCGAGCAGCCAGCGGCGCGCGCAATGTCGGTCATGGTGACCCGGCCCTTGGGCTTCACCGGCGCCTTGCGGCGCCTTGCCGTCGCGATATCGGTGGTCTCGCTCATGCTGTCCGTGTTCCCCGGCCTGTCCGGCCTGCCCGGCGACCATCAAGGCCGCGCCGGTTTATAGAAATATCGGCTGACTTATATCTATTAGCGGGCGACCGGTCTACTGGCTAAGGGGCTCGGGCAGCTTAAAATCACAGCATATGAGCCGATTGTCCCTTTTGCGCCAAACCCTTACGTTCTCGGCAAAGCCAACAGCGTCACCGCCGGCGCGGTCGCCATCGAACGCAACTAATACCGTTTACTAATACGAAAATGCGCTGTAACGTCGGTCCGTCGCGTCCGTTTTCCCTGGGGCGCGGTGCATGCGAATGGCCCGATGGCAAGCGGATAGTACCCCCGCGAAGCCTTGTCGCGGACATGTGATATGTCAGACAAATCGGACTATTTACGAACGGGGGATGAGTCTCTAAAGTCCGTCGCCGTGGCTGGAACGACGCCATCTTCAGTGCCGGGAACCCTTGAGGAGGAGGGCGTCCAAGCCGCGAACGGCAAATCAGACAAGTGCAGGATCGGCCGGTCCGACGACCGGCCAAAACGGGAGGTTGAACATGAAATCCTTGATACGCAATGCATCCGTGGCCACCGCGGCGCTGCTGCTTGGCCTGACGGCGAGCACGATCGCGCGCGCCGACGACAAGCCGACGCTGGCCTTCGTCGTCAACGGCGCTTCCGACTTCTGGAAGGCGGCCGAAGCCGGCGTCAAGAAGGCGCAGGGCGAACTGCCCGACTACAATCTCGAGCTGAAATATCCCGAGCAGTCCTCGGTCGCCATCCAGCAGCGGCTGATGGACGATCTGGTCACCGCCGGCGTCAAGGGCATCATGGTTTCGGCCGTCGATCCCAAGACCTCGACCGACGGGCTGAACAAGATCGCCTCGGAAACGGCGCTGTTCACCACCGACAGCGACGCTCCGCAGACCAAGCGCGTCGCCTATATCGGCTCGTCCAATGTCGATGCCGGCAAGCAGGCGGCCGAAATCGCCAAGAAGGCGATGCCGGATGGCGGCAAGTGCCTCGGCTTCGTCGGCCTGCTCGGCGCCGACAATGCCAAGGAGCGCATCCAGGGCATGAAGGATGGCCTGGCCGGCACCAAGATCGAGCTCGTCGACGTGCGCGGCGACGACATCGACCAGGCCCGCGCCAAGAAGAACGTCGAGGACGCGCTCGTCGCCAGCCCCGACGTCACCTGCATGGTCGGCTTCTACTCCTACAACACGCCGCGCATCTATGAAGCGCTGCGCGATGCCGGCAAGCTCGGCTCGATCACCGTCGTCGGCTTCGATGACGATCCGATCACCCTGGGCGGCGTCAAGGAAGGCACCATTGCCGCCACCGTCGTGCAGCAGCCCTTCGAGTGGGCCTATCAGGGCATGAAGCTGATGGCATCCTATCTCAAGGGCGACAAGTCGGGCATCCCGGCCGACGGCCTCATCATCATCCCGACCAAGATCATCGGCAAGGATGACGTCGACGCCTACGCCGCCAATCTGAAGGCGATGGCTGGAAACTAAGACCGAAGGCAGTTCAGCCGGCTCAACGTCGCTTGAGCCGGCTGCTCTTGCATTGACGAACCCTTCGAGGCCAGTCAGTCTGCCAAGAGGTCGGCCCGCCAACGCTGTCAGGCATGATGAATTATTCCGACACATCCATCGCCGCGACCATCGCGTTCCTCAGCCTCGAGAACGTGCGCAAGACCTATCCGGGCGTCGTAGCGCTCGATGGCTTCTCGATGGAGGTCAGGCCGGGCGAGGTCATCGGTCTCGTCGGCGAGAACGGCGCCGGCAAATCCACCTTGATGAAGATCCTCGGCGGGGTGACGCGGCCGGACAGCGGCACCGTCACCGTCGACGGCACCGCCCATGACGGCCTGAGCGTCGAGGGCAGCCTTGGCTCCGGCATCGCCTTCGTCCACCAGGAACTCAACCTCTTCGAGAATCTCGACGTCGCAGCCAACATCTTCTTCGGCCGCGAACCGCTGCGCGCCGGGCCGCTCAGGCTCGTCGACCGCGCCAGGCTGCGCGCCATGGTGGCGCCGCTCCTGAAGCGCGTCGGCGCCAATTTCTCCGCCGACACGCCTGTCGCCGAACTGTCGCTCGCGCAGCAGCAGATGGTCGAGATCGCCAAGGCGCTGTCGATCAAGGCAAGGCTGGTCATCCTCGACGAACCGACGTCGAGCCTGCCGATCGCCGAGACCGACAAATTGCTCGACGTCATCAGGGCGCTGAAGGCGGACGGCATCAGCGTCATCTTCATTTCGCATCGCCTGCACGAGGTCGAGCGTGTCGCCGACCGCGTCATCGTGCTGCGCGACGGCATGCTGGCCGGCACCTTGCCCAAGCGCGACATCAACCACGACCAGATGGTCAAGCTGATGATCGGCCGCATGCTGAAGGAGCGCGAGAAGGCTTCCGAGGCGGCCCGCGCCCCCGGCGCCGTCGCCCTGTCGGCCAAGGCCATCCGCACCCCGACCTATCCCGGCCGCCCGGTAGATCTCGACGTCAGGCGCGGTGAAATCCTCGGCCTTGCCGGCCTTGTCGGTTCCGGCCGCACCGAGCTGGCGCGGGTGTTCTTCGGCATCGAAAGCAGCCTCGGCGGCACGCTCGAGCTCGCCGGCAAGCCGCTCGCCCTGGGCTCGGCGGCCGATGCCGTCGCGCACGGCATCTTCCTGGTGCCGGAGGACCGCAAGCTGACCGGCATCCTGCTCGACCTTTCGATCGCCCAGAACATTTCGCTGCCCAACCTGCCGGCGCATGCCAAGCGCTCCTTGGTGTCGACCAGCGCCGAAACGGCAACCGCCGAGAAGCAGAAAAAAGATCTCGGCATCAAGGCGCCCTCGGTGCAGACGCGCACCGGCACGCTGTCGGGCGGCAACCAGCAGAAGGTCGTGCTGGCCAAATGGCTGGCGATGAACCCCAAAGTGATGATCCTCGATGAGCCGACGCGCGGCATCGACATCGGCGCCAAGGCGGAGATCTACGGGCTGATGCGTGCGCTGGCCGACGCCGGCGTCGCCGTGCTGATGATCTCCAGCGACATGGAGGAGGTGATCGGCGTGTCCGACCGCATCGCCGTCATGCATGAGGGCCAGATCTCGGGCATTCTCGACAAGGACCAGTTCAGCCAGGAAAACGTGCTGCTGCTGGCGGTAGGCAAGCAGCCGAAATAATTCTGCCGCCGCGCCGCGGAAGCGCTCGGGCCGGCATTGGGGAGAAGATGATGAGCAAGAAAGATCTCGGCCTGCTGATCCTGATCCTGGTGGTCGGCGCCATCGTTGCCATCATCAATCCGCGCTTTCTGCTGCCGATCAACCTTGCCAACACCTCGAACCTGATCGGACTGTTCGGCATCCTGTCGATCGGCCAGGCCTTCGTCATCATCACCGGCGGCATCGAATTGTCGGTCGGCTCGCTGGTGGCGCTGCTGGGAACGCTTTTCATCGACTTCATCGCCGTGCGCGGCATGGAATGGCCGCTGGCCTTCGTGCTCATCCTGGTGCTCGGTGCCATCATCGGCCTGGCGCATGGCTGGCTGATCACGCGGCTCAAATTGCAGCCCTTCGTGGTGACCTTGTGCGGCCTTTTGATCTATCGCGGCGTCGCCCGCTTCTACACCGCCGACGGCACCGCCGGCTTCGCCTTCGGCCAGAATTTCCCGGAGCTCGAATTCTTGACCGCCGGCCGCTCCTGGGGCGTGCCGAACTCCTTCTTCGCCCTGATCGTCATCGCCATCGTCATGTGGGTGGTGCTGCACCGCTCGGTGTTCGGCCGCTATCTCTACGCCATCGGCAAGAACGAGGAGGCGGCGAAATATTCCGGCATCCGCACCGGGCGTGTCGTCATGGCCGCCTACGTCATCTGCGGGGTACTGACGGCGCTGTCGGCGATCTATTTCGCCATGTACACGCGATCCATCTCGCCGGCCAGCCACGGCCAGTTCTACGAGCTTTACGCCATTGCCGCGGCCGTGCTCGGCGGCTTCTCGCTGCGCGGCGGCGAGGGCTCGCTGATCGGCGTCATCCTCGGCACCGTGCTGCTGCAGGAGCTGCAGAACCTCGTCAATCTGCTCGGCATCCCGTCCTCGCTCAACTTCGCGGTGATGGGCGGCGTCATCCTCATCGGCGTGCTGATCGACCAGCAGTGGGGCGTGTTCCGCGCGCGGCGGCGCATGGTCGACGCCAGCCGCAAGAGCATCGCCGGGGCAGCGGCGGAATAGTCAGGGGCAAAAAGCCGCCGTCCGCCGTGGCCGTCGAAAGATAACGCCGCTCTATCTCGCCCGCCCCGCAATTCCGCTCGATCTGTTGTCGGCCGTATCTGTGCGGCCCCAAGTGACTTGAGTGCAAAAGGGGGGCGGCATCGCGAAAAGCGGTCTTGCGAGCTTCCATCCGGATTGGAACGAAACCCTTATCTGGGCGTTGTTCAAAGCTTTTCTATTCGGAGGCATTGTCATGGCCGCGAATCCGCTAAGCACCGCCAAGGTGGGAGGTCATCCCATCCATCCGATGCTCATTCCCTTTCCTGTCGCGTTCCTTGTCGGCGCGTTTCTCACCGATTTGATGTTCTGGGGCACTGCCGACGCCTTTTGGGCACGCGCGTCGATGTGGCTGATTGGGGCAGCCATCGTCATGGCTCTCCTGGCGGCGATTGCCGGCTTTATCGATTTCCTGAGCGAGCCGCGCATCCGCGCCCTGACGGACGCCTGGTACCACATGGTCGGCAATTTGACCGCCGTCGTTCTGGCGCTGATCAATTTCTATCTTCGCTACAGCCAAGGCGCCGAAGCGGCAGTTCGCCCATGGGGAGTGCTGCTTTCATTGATCGTTGTCTGCATCCTGCTGTTTACCGGCTGGAAAGGCTGGGAAATGGTGTACCGCCATCACGTCGCGGTTCTGGACGCGCCGACACAACCTTCGGCAACGCCGTCGGCCGGCACGCGTCGTGCCGATCACGACCGGCACGCGGCATAAAACGAAGGCGCATTCGATATTCAGGTCAGGCGGGCGCCACCTGACCATCAACACCTTTAGTCGATCAGCCCCGACATGTCGGAGAATGCCATCGCCTTGCGCAGCACCTCGGCAAAGCGCTCGCCTGCCGCTTCGCGCGAACCGCTATTGTCGATTGAGGTGACGCCGGGTCCGGAGAGCGTCACAGGGGCGCTTCGCGCCAGGCGTGCCAGAACCTCCCCGCGCGACTCGCGGCCACGCATCGCCAGCCGCCCGGCCAGCACATCGGGCGAAGCGGTGATCTCGACGACGGCCAGGTTGGCATAGCGCTTCCGCAAGCTAGGGATGATCGCACGCGATACATTGGCGACAGCGACATGGCCGTTGGCCACTGCCCAATCGACCTCGGCCGGCAGGCCGTAGCGCAGGCCGTGCGCTTCCCAGGAAACGGCGAAGGCGCCGTCGGCTTCGGCCTCGATGAAGGCGGCATCGGCCAGCGTGTCGTGATCCTCGCTTGCCGTGTCGCTCGGTCTGGTGATGACGCGGCGCACGAATTCCAGCCGCGTCTCGTCGGCGAAGAGCGCCTTGGCATGGCCGATGATCGTATCCTTGCCGGCGCCGCTCGGGCCCACCACGGCAACGAAGACGCCGTCGCGTATCGGAAACGCCTCGGCCGACAGTTCACGCTCGATCAATGCCGAAGCCATCACGCGACCCGCCGCCCCTGCCGCCAGACCGTGCGCACCACCGGAACGTGGTCGTCGAGGCGCACGCGCACCAGGTCGGCCCGGCGGCCCTCTTCGATGACGCCGCGATCGGAAAGACCGACGGCCTCGGCCGGGTTCTTGGACACCATTGCCACCGCCTGCGGCAGGGAAATGCTATCGACGACGTCGCCGAGAAAGAAGGCGGACTGGATCAGGCTGAAGGGGATGTAGTCGGACGACAATATGTCGAGCAGGCCGTCGCTGGCCAGCGTGCGCGCCGAGACATTGCCCGAATGGGAGGCGCCGCGCATGACATTGGGCGCGCCCATCAGCACGCCGAGCCCGGCATCCTTCGAAGCTCTGGCGGCCTCCTCGGTGGTCGGGAATTCGGCAACGCGCACGCCTTGCTCGATGGCTTCGTCGACATGGCCCGTCGTCGCATCATCATGGCTCGCAAGCACGATGCCGCGCTCGTGGCAGGCGGCGGCGATGAAGACGCGGTTCGGGGCCGAATTCCGGGCCGATTCGCCCATCCGCTTCTCGCAGAATTTCTGGAAATCGTGATCGGTCAGCTTCAGCTTGCGTTGGTAGTAGTAGGCGTAGGTTTCGAGGTTGACGAACTGGCGCTGGCCTGGCGCATGGTCCATCAGCGAGGCGAGCTTCACCCGTTCGTCGGTCTCGAAATTGGCGAAGGCCCTGAGGCAATCCGGCGCCGAGACCTCGCAGCGCAGATGGATGAAATGGTCGGCCCGCAATCGATCCATCCGCACGCTGTCCTCGATCGCGTCGGCGAGCTTGCGGATATCGGCGGCGTTGAGATCGGCATCCTCGTCCATGCCGACACGCAAGGCGTCGAGCACGGTGGTAATGCCGGCGGTCGCCACTTGCGCGTCATGGGCGAGGACGGCGGCGATCGGGTTCCACCGCACCTTCGGCCGCGGCGCATAATGGCCTTCGAGATGATCGGTGTGAAGCTCGACCAGCCCCGGAATGATGAAGTCGCCAGCCATGTCCTCGCCGGCTCGCACGGCGCCGGCGGATATGTCGGCGATCAGACCGTCACGCATCACGAGCGAGCCCTCGATGATCTCGTCGGCAAGAACGATGCGGGCGTTGCTCAGAATGGTCTCGGCGGTCATTTCAGGCAGTCCTTGGTTTTTTCTGGCCTTTACGGCTTGTTGCTTCAGGCGGTTTTTCTGGCCGGACGGCGCCCGAGCGCGTGTTGGGAAAGCACCATGAACGGGGCGCCAGGTTCGGGCTCGATGAACAACGTCAGCGCGTCCACCGGAACCGGCTGGCGCAGCACCTCGGCGAACAGGCCCTCGATTGCCAGGCAAAGACGAGGGCTATCCTGTGGCCCGGCCCTGCCGGACAGCGTCATGTGAAAGCGGAAGCTCTCGAAGACGTAAGGGTAGCCCCATTGGCAGAGATTGCGGAATTCGCCCGGCTTCAGCGAGTCCGGGCTGCGCCGCTCGATCTCGGCCTCCGTCAACGGCGCGCGAAAGCGGTCGAAATCGCGCACCACATCATCGGCGAAGCGATTGAGCGGAGGCAATGGCGCCTCCGGCACCAGTGCGAAGAAACCGTCGATCTGGCTGACGACGAGACGCGGGATCATCACAACCGGCGTCGCCTCGGCAAAGGCGTCGAGCGCTGCGCGCAACGAGGCTTCGGTTTCGTTGGCCGCTAACCGGAAAGGGGCTTTCAGCGTTGCGTGAAAACCATAGCGCCGTGCCGATGCGGTGTGGAAGGCGACTTCCGCCGCCGACAAATCGCCCACCGCCTCCACCGGTCGCGTCGCGGCGCCGAACGGGTCACGGCCCAGCCAGTTGGCGGCGATCCGCGCCAATTTTTCGTCCTGTTGGGGGGTGAAGTAGATGGCGTAGCGCATCGAAAATCCTCGTCAGACCGTTGCCATAGGTGATTTCCATGACGGATTGACGAAGCTTTGAAGGGTTTTCGAAGGCAAATCGACTCCGCCGGTCCTTAGCCGACGATTTTTCTGATCTGGACCAACAGGTTCAGCCGTGAACGCGCAACGGTCAGGCCTTCATCAGCCATTCGTGCTCGGGCGCATTGTGGAATTTCCACGTCCGCTTCGGGCCGGCCATGACGTTGAGATAGTAGAGATCGTAGCCATGGCAAGCCGCGCAGGGGTGATAGCCCTTGGGCACCAGCACGACGTCGCCGTCCTCGATCGCCATCGCCTCGTCCAGCGCGCGGGAGCCGTCCTTGTCGGCGTCGGTATAGACCCGCTGGAAAGCAAAGCCCTGCGGCGGGTTGAGGCGGTGATAATAGGTTTCCTCGAGATAGGATTCGTTAGGCAGATTGTCCTGGTCGTGCTTGTGCGGCGGATAGCTCGACGTATGGCCGCCGGGCGTGATGACCTCGACCACCAGCAGCGAATCGGCCGGCTTGCCCTCGGGCAGGATGTTGGTGACGTAGCGCGTATTGGTGCCCTTGCCGCGCACCTCCTGGCCGAGGTCGTCAGGCCCGATGACGCGAACCGGCAGGCCGCCGCTCAATCCCGGCGCCGAGCAGACCGCCAGTTCCAGTCCGCTATCAGCCGTCACCGACCAGTCCGATCCCTGCGGCACATAGACCGACCATGGTTTGCCTTCGAAGGGCGACATGCGCTGGCCAAGCAGGCCGAGATCCTTGCCGCCGGCCGTGACCGTGCCCTTGCCGGTGACGAACACCAGGCAGACTTCGCGATCGTCCGTTGTTCCCGAAGCCGTTTCGCCCGGTTCCAGCCGGTGCAGGTCGAACCCGACATAGGTCCATCCGGCGCTTTGCGGCGTGACATGCGCGACACGGCCATGGCCCTTGTCGGCTTTGACCAGCAGCTTCGACATCCGGTTACTCCTTCGGTTCGACTTCGGCGGGCGCCTTGTTCTCGTCGGCCGGCTTGTAGAGATAAAAAAACTGCCAGACGCCATAGCCGGCGAAGCCCAGCGCGATCACGCCCCAGAACGGCGTGCCGCTCGCGAATTCGATGATCGACCAGATGACGCAGACCGCGACGACGGCGACACGCCGCCATAGGGGCCGGAAGAAGGGGTGCTCGGAATCTTTCATCGCGGCAACCTACAGCAAGCCCGGCCTGGCGAGAACCCGATCAGACATCGGGGAAGCCCTGGGTCTCGACCGTGTAGCCGGCCGCCGTCATCACCCGCATCAACTCCTTGTGGCCCACCTGCGCCATCTTGAGCGGCGGGTTCTTCTTCGGGTCCTGTTCGGCCTCGACCACGAACCAGCCTTCATAGCCGTGGTCGGCGAAACGCTGCACGATGGCGCCGAAATCCAGCGAGCCGTCGCCCGGCACGGTGAAGGCGCCGAGAGCCACCGCATCGAGGAAGGACTGCCTCGTGCGGTCGAGCTTCTCGATCACGCCCATGCGTACATCCTTCACATGCACATGGCTGATGCGCTTGTGGTGATTGTCGATGGCGCGCAGCACATCGCCGCCGGCAAAGGCCAGATGTCCAGCGTCAAGCAGCAGCGGAATGCCCGCTCCGGAATGGCGCATGAAGGCGTCGAGCTCCGCCTCGGTCTCGACCACCGCCGCCATATGGTGATGATAGGAAAGCGGCATGCCTTGCTCGGCGCACCATTCGCCGAATTCGGTCAGGCGCCTGGCATAGGCCTTCATCTCGTCGCTCGAGAGTTTCGGCTTGGTGGCGAGCGGCTTCGAGCGGTCGCCCTGGATCGAACGGCCAACCTCGCCATAGACGATGCAAGGCGCGTTGACCGCCTTGAACAGGTCGATCATCGGCTGGATGCGATCCTTGTTCTTGCTCATCTCCTCGTCGACCAGCGTGCCCGAGAACCAGCCGCCGCACAGTGTGACGTCAGCCGCCTTCAGGATCGGCAGCATCACCTTGGGGTCCTTGGGAAAGCGCCGTCCCATCTCCATGCCGGTGAAGCCGGCCGAACGCGACTGGCGTAGGCACTCCTCCAACGACACGTCGTCGCTGAGTTCCGCAAGATCGTCGTTCCACCACGCGATGGGGGACATGCCCAGTTTGGCTTTCAAGTCGTCACTCCGGTTCTTGTTCACCCTCCCCCTTGTGGGGAGGGTCGCTGCGAAGCAGCGGGGTGGGGGTGCGGCGCCAGACCCCACCCGGACCTTCGGTCCGACCTCCCCACAAGGAGAGGTAGGGGGTGGGCAGCGCCGAGATCAATCGCCGACGCTCTGCATCCGCCGCTTCTCGTCATAGACCTTGCGCGCCGCGTTCACTTGGCTGCGCTCGGAGACTTCCGGCACCGCCACGTCCCACCAGTGGCCGCCGGCATCGGTGGAGACCAGCGGATCGGTGTCGATGACCAGTACCGTGGTGCGGTCGTTGCCTTTCGCCTGAGCCAGCGCCGTCTCCAGCCCTGCGATCGACGAGACCTTCTCGGCGATCGCCCCCATGCTCGCGGCGTGCGCGGCAAAGTCGACGTCGGGCAGCACCTCGTGGCGCGCGTCCTTCAGGAGATTGTTGAAGTTGGCGCCGCCGGTCGCCATCTGCAGCCGGTTGATGCAGCCAAAACCCCTGTTGTCGAGCAGCACGATGGTTAGCTTCAGGCCGAGCATCACCGAGGTGGCGATCTCGGAATTGAGCATCAGGTAAGAGCCGTCGCCGATCATGACGACGACCTCTTCGTCAGGCTTGGCCATCTTGGTGCCGAGCCCGCCCGCAATCTCATAGCCCATGGTCGAGAAGCCGTATTCTGCGTGGTAGGAGCCGGGCGCGCCGGCCTGCCAAAGCTTGTGCAATTCGCCCGGCAGCCCGCCGGCGGCGTTGAGCAGCGTCACGCCGGAGCCCATGGCGCGTTGCACGGCGCCGATCACCTGCGCGTCGGAAGGGTAGGCGGCATTGGTCGACGCCGTCACCTTGGCGGCTTCGGCCTGCCATTCCTTCTTGCCGGCTGCCGCATTGTCGGTCCAGGCGGATGGCGCCTTCCAACCCTTCAGCGCGGCACCGAGTTCGGCCAAGCCTTCGGCCGCGTCGGCGACCAGCGGCGATGCCCGATGCTTGCCGGCATCGAAAGGCTGCACATTCAAGCCGATGATGGTCTTGCCCGAATTCTTGAACAGCGCCCAGGAGCCGGTGGTGAAATCCTGCAGGCGCGTGCCGATGGCGAGCACGACATCGGCCTCTTCCGCCAGCCGGTTGGCGGCCGACGTGCCGGTGACGCCGATCGCCGCCATGTTGAGCGGATGATCGTCCGGCAGCGAGGATTTGCCGCCCTGCGTTTCGCAGACCGGAATGCCGGCGCCTTCAACGAATTTCGCCAGTTCGTCCGAGGCCCGAGAATAGAGCACGCCGCCGCCGGCGATCACCAGCGGCTTGCTTGCGCTCTTCAGCGCTGCAACCGCAGCCGCCAATTCAGCCCGGTCCGGGCGCGGCCGGCGCTGGCGCCAGACCCGTTCGGCAAAGAAGCTCTCGGGATAGTCATAGGCCTCGGCCTGCACGTCCTGGCAGAGCGACAAGGTCACCGGCCCGCATTCGGCCGGGTCGGTCAGCACGGCCATGGCGCGGTTGAGCGCCGGGATGATCTGCTCCGGCCGCGTGATGCGGTCGAAATAGCGCGACACCGGACGAAAACAGTCATTGACCGTCGCCGTGCCGTCCGAAAAATCCTCGGCCTGCTGAAGCACCGGATCGGGAACGCGGTTGGCGAAGACGTCACCCGGCAGAAACAGGACAGGCAACCTGTTTACATGCGCAAGTGCCGCCGCCGTCACCATGTTGAGCGCGCCGGGCCCGATCGATGAGGTGGCGGCCATGAAGCGGCGGCGGAAATTGGCCTTGCCATAGGCGATCGCCGCATGCGCCATCGCCTGTTCATTGTGGGCGCGGAAGGTCGGCAGTTTGTCGCGCACCTGGTAGAGCGCCTCGCCGATGCCGGCAACATTGCCGTGGCCGAAGATGGCCCAGACGCCGCCGAAGATCGGTACCTTTGCGCCGTCGATCTCGGTCATCTGTTTGCTCAGGAAACGGGTCAGCGCCTGCGCCATCGTCAGGCGGATTGTCTTGCTCATTGGTTTCCTCCGCAGTCCCTGTGCCCGTGCCTTCTTATGCTGCTTTACGGCCGCGCGCGGCAAGCCATGCCTCGGTCAGTTGCTCGAAGCGCGATGCCATGTCGGCAATCGCTTCGTCGTCCGACATCTTCCCGGAAAGCCATTGTTCGGCGGCATTGATGAAGATGGTGCGGCCGACCGCGAAACCCTTGACGATAGGCGCCTTGGCCGTCGCTGCGAAGGCGGCCTCCAACTCGTCCTGCGGCGCCTCCAGGCCGAGCAGCACGACTCCGCGGCACCAGGGGTCGTTCTTCAGGATCACGGCCTCGATCTTCGTCCACGCGCCTGCGGATGCCTGCGGTTCGAGCTTCCACCAATCCGGCTTGATGCCGAGTGCATAGAGTTCCTCAAGCGCGCGCGGGATGGTCTTGTCGTCGAGCTTGCCGTGCTTGCCGGCGATGATCTCGATGAGAAGCTCCCTCCCCACTTTCCGCGCGGCCTCGAACAGGGCGCGCAATTTCTGCTGCTGTTCCTCCTTCAAGCCCGGCGGATCGTCGGGATGATAGAAGCACAGGCATTTGATGCAGTGTTCGACCGGCCATTCGGTGAGCTGCGAGCCGATATCCTGCGAGAATTCGAAACGCAGCGGCCGCGAGCCCGGCAACTCTACCGGCCGCCCGAGCCAGGCAAAGGAATGCCTGGCGAATTCGAACATCGCCTCGCGGCCATGTCGCTCGTCAAGCAGCATGCCGTAGCCGTCGCGTCCGGCGGCGACCTTGGCCGCCGCCTTCACCGTCAGCACCTTGAAATCCTCGATGCGCGAGGCATCGGCGCCGGTCTTGGCCGCGACGTCCTCGAGCTGCACCCGGTGATCGCAGGCGAACGCCATCAGCGAGGGAATGTCGTGCCGGCGCGTCGTTGCCCAATGGATGTGGTTGATCGCCTCGTCCTTGCGCAAGGCCAGATGCCTGCTGCCGTGCTCGAGGAAGAACTGCAATTCCTCGAAGGTCGGATATTCCGGCGCGCACAACAGCCGCGACACGGCGAAGGCGCCGCAGGCATTGGCCCAGGTCGCCGCCGTGGCAAGGCTTTCGCCGCCCAGCCAGCCGCGCAGGAAGCCCGACATGAAGGCGTCGCCGGCGCCAAGCACGTTGTAGATCTCGATCGGAAAACCCTTGCCGACCACGCCGTCCTCGAGATCGTCGCTGATAGGCCCGTCATAGACGATGCAACCCATGGCGCCGCGCTTCAAGACGATGGTGGCCGGGGACAGCGAACGGATCGTCTTCAGGGCGCTCAGGCAGTCGTCGGCGCCCGAGGCGATCATGATCTCTTCCTCGGTGCCCACGACGAGGTCGCAATCGGGCAGCACCGTCTTCAACTGCGCCGAGACGCGGTCGGACTTGACGTAGCGCTCAAAACCCTCGGCGTGGCCGGCCAGGCCCCAGAGGTTCGGCCGGTAGTCTATGTCGAACACGACCTTGCCGCCCTTGGCCTTCATGATGCGGATCGCCTTGCGCTGGGCGGCATCGCTGTTGGGCCGGGAAAAATGCGTGCCGGTGACGACGACCGCGCGAGCCGAGGAAATAAACGCCTCGTCGATGTCCTCCTCGGCCAGCGCCATGTCGGCGCAGTCGGAGCGGTAGAAGATCATCGGCGAAACGCCTTCGCTCTCGACCGAAAGCAGCACCAGCGCGGTCAATCGCTCCTTGTCGGTCTTCAGCCCGTCGGTGTTGACGCCTTCGCGCTTCAATTGTTCACGGATGAAGCGGCCCATCTGCTCGTCGCCGACCCGCGTCAGCAGCGCCGAACGCAGGCCGAGCCGCGCCGTGCCGACCGAGATATTGGCGGGGCAGCCGCCGACCGACTTGGCGAAGGAGGTGATGTCCTCCAGCCGCGAGCCGATCTGCTGGCCATAGAGGTCGACGGAAGCCCGGCCGATGGTGATGACGTCGAGCGCAGCGTATTTCGCGTCCACGGCTTCGCTCATTGGAACCTCCCGTCGGGCCTGTTATGTTGGGGTACACGCGCGAGCGGCAGCGTGGCGCCGAAAAATATGAAATAATAATTCCAATCCATAGTCAATATGGAATGAGCATTCCCCGATCTAAAATCGCCTTTTGCCTTCCCCTCAGGCCTTGCGCCCCTTGCCGGGGTTGCGCCGCTTCTCGCCGACGCCAACGGTCAGCGCCATGGCCAGCGCCATCGTCGCCGATAGCGAGCGGAAGCCGGCAAAATCCGCCTCGGCAACCTCGAACCAGACGCTGGCGAACTGAGCAAGCGGTGAAAACGAGCTGTCGGTGATGGCAATGATCGGCACGCCCTGTTCGGAAATCGTGCGCGCCTCCTCGATCGTGGCCGGCGCATAGGGCGAGAAGGAAATGGCGACGACGGCATCCGCGGGCGTCGCAAAGCTGACCATCTCGGCGTTGAGGCCGGCGGCTGATTCGATCAGCTGGTTGCGGATCTTCAGCTTGCCAAGCGCATAGGCGATGTAGGACGCCACCGGATAGGAGCGCCGCTTGGCCAGCACATAGATGGTCTGTGCCTTGGCCAGCAGGGAAATCGCTTCTTCCAGATGCGCGTCGTCCAGCGTGCGCGAAATGTCGTTGAGCGAGGTGCTGGCGGCGGCGACGAAGCCGTCGAAGATCGCCCGGTGGCCGGCGCCGCCCTCGGCCTTGGCGCGCAGCGCCTGCAGCCGTTCGTCATAGGAGGAGTTGCGCTCGCGCAGCCGTTCGCGAAACACCTGCTGCAGGCTGGTGAAGCCGTCAAAGCCGAGCTGCTGGGCAAAGCGGATCAGCGTCGAGGGCTGCACGCCGGCCGAGGCGGCGATGCTGGCGGCGGTGCCGAAGGCGATATCGTCGGGATTGTCGAGCGCATAAGCGGCGATCTGGGCGATGCGCTTGGGCAGGCTTTCGCGCCGATCGAGGATCGTGGCGCGCAGCGTCTCGAAGTCGCGAGGTACCCGTTCGTCCATCGTCGGCCCGTCCAAGCTCATCGGTGAAGCGTCCTCTCTGCCCCATCATAGCGAGGCTGCGCAAGAACACCATAAAAAATGAGGCAGACATTCCATTCCGAACAAAAATGGACTAATTCATCCACGTAGCATCTATGACGGTGGAGGAACGGAAAATGGTCGGCGTCGGTCTTATCGGCACGGGATTTATGGGCAAGTGCCACGCCATCGCGTGGAGTGCCGTCGGCGCCGTCTTTCCAGACATGACCAAACCGCGGCTTGTCCATCTCGGCGAGGTCAATGAGGATCTCGCCAGGCGCAAGGCCGGCGAGTTCGGTTTCGCCAGGGCGTCCGGTGACTGGCGCGCCGTCGTCAACGATCCCGAAGTGGACGTCGTCTCGCTCACCACGCCCAACCAGTTCCATCCGGAAATGGCCATCGCAGTTCTCGAGGCCGGCAAGCATTTGTGGTGCGAAAAGCCGATGGCGCCGAGCTTCGCCGAAGCCGAGGCGATGGCGGCCGCGGCGAAGAAATCCGGCAAGGTCGCGGCGCTCGGTTACAATTACATCCAGAGCCCGGCCATCCGCCACATCGGCGCGCTGCTCGACGAAAACATCATCGGCGAGGTCAACCATCTGCGCATCGAGATGGACGAGGATTTCATGGCCGATCCCGAGGCGCTGTTCTTCTGGAAGCACGAGGCATCTTCCGGCTATGGCGCGCTTGATGATTTCGCCGTGCATCCGCTGTCGCTGGTGTCGACCCTGTTCGGCCGCGTCGCCAGCGTCATCTGCGACATGGCCAAGCCCTATGCCGACCGCAAGCTGGCCGCCGGCGGCCGCCGCGCGGTCGAGACCTACGACATTGCCTCCGTGCTGATGCATCTGGAGAACGGCATCGCCGGCACGCTTCTGGTCAACCGTTCGGCCTGGGGCCGCAAGGGCCGCATCGCCGTCCAGATCTTCGGCTCCAAGGGCTCGATCCTGTTCGACCAGGAGCGGATGAATGAGTTCCAGCTCTACCTCACATCGGATCGCCCGACCGAACAGGGCTATCGCACCATCCTCGTGTCGCCACAGCACAAGCCCTACGACCTGTTCGTCCCCGCGCCCGGGCACAGTCTTGGCTTCAATGATCTCAAGATCATCGAATGCCATGAACTGCTGACCCGGCTCGCCGGCAGACCGGCGCGGCTCATCGAATTCGACGAAGGTCTGGAGATCGAGCGCACCGTGCATGCGATGGCGCGATCGTTCGAGGAGAAGCGCTGGGTGGATGTAAGGTAAGGTTCGCTCCGCTGGTCGGTTTAGCCGGCGGCCGCTGCGTTGACTTCCCACCCATTGACCCAGATCTGCCGCAACCGATCGCCTTCGCCCTTGAAGCGCAGTCCCGTCGGCTGGCAATCCTCGATGCGGTCGCTGCGGAAATTGCGGATCGCCTGGCGCAGCTCGCACCAGGCGACGATGTTGGCGGTCTCGGCGTAATAGATCAGCGCGATCGGGCGGATGAGGCGCTCGGAAGCGCGGCCAAGCTCGTCGCGATAGGAGAGGTCGAGCTTCTCCTCGTCGCGTATGGCGCGGCGCACCAGCGCCAGGTCGATCGCACCTGCAGAGGGCGCGGCGAATCCCCACGCATGCAGCGCATTGGCGTCGAGGGTCTGGCGCAAAGGCGGCGGTACCGCGCCGGCGATCTTGGCGCCGACGCGCTTGGCTGCCTGCTTGAGCTCGTCGTCGCCCGTGCGCTCCAGCAGCGCCAGTGACAGGACGATCGCCTCCATCTCCTCGATCGAAAACATCAGCGGCGGCAAGTCGAAGCCGGGGCGCAGGATATAGCCGATGCCCCTCCCGCCCTCGATCGGCACGCGCATGGCCTGAAGCGCTGCGATGTCGCGATAGATCGACCGTATCGTCACCTCCAGCTGCGCGGCGATCATTGCCGCCGTCACCGGCTGCCGCGCCAGCCGCAGGATCTGGATGATCTCGAACAGGCGCGACGCCTTGCGCATTTTTCTCACCCGTTGCCGATCACAACTGACACATCATCGTCAGTTGGTTCGGCCTATAGGATCGTCTATCGGATTGAAAATCAACAGGTTCCGCTGCGGCTGGGCCGAGCGAGGCGACAGGCTACTGACATGAGCTATGCTGAAAATCTCTGGCTGTTCTTTATCCTGCTGTTCGGCATCATCGCCGTTCCGGGCATGGACATGCTGTTCGTGCTGGCCAATGCGCTGACGGGCGGGCGCGACAGGGGCCTTGCCGCGACCGGCGGCATCATGGTCGGCGGCATGGTGCACACGCTGAACGGCGCGATCGGCGTCGGCCTGCTGATGCATTTTTTGCCGATCCTGTTCAAGCCGCTGTTGATTGCAGGCGCCGCCTACATGGCCTTCATCGGCATCACACTGATGCGCAGCTCCATCACTGTCGGTCGCGACGGGCCCGCCGGCAGCCGCTCGGCATGGAAGGCGTTTCGCCAAGGCCTTGTGACCTGCCTGATCAACCCGAAGGCCTACCTGTTCGTCCTTGCCGTCTATCCGCAGTTCCTGAAAACGGACTACGGCCCGATCTGGATGCAGGCGACGGTGATGGGCCTGCTGACCGTGCTGACGCAGGCCGCGATCTATGGCGGGCTCGCAATATCGGCCGGCCGCAGCCGCAAGTTGCTGATCGCCAATCCGCGGGCGACCATCCTTGCCGGCCGGGCGGCTGGGCTGCTGCTCTTCGCGGTGTCCGTGTTCACCGCATGGGAAGGGCTGAGGGCGGCGTAGTCTTGGGTTGGACCCGACCCGCCGCCCTTCACCTGGGACTCCGGCCGAATCAGGCGGCGCCCTGCTGCGTGGCGAGAAGCTCGTCCAGCTGCTCGAACGTCTCGGACATCGCATCCGCCGCCCCGGCGCCGGCGTCGAGGGCTTCCTTCGAGGGATAGAGCTCGCGCATGACCAGCAGCGTCTTGCCGCCTTTTTCCTCGAAGGTCACCGTGGTGACGGGTCCACCCTCACCCCCTTCGTCATTGGTCCAGACGAGGCGCGAGTGCGGTGTCACTTCGAGATACCTGCCGAAGAACTCGGCAGGGTTCGAGCCGTCATGCCCGAACACCAAACGGTACCCGCCTCCCACACGAACATCCATCTCGCAGGAACGCAGGAACATGCCCATCGACTTCGGCACCCACCACTGCTTGAACAGCTCAGGCTTGGTCCACGCCTCGAACACGATGCGCGCAGGCGCGTCGAAGCTTCGCGTAACGACCAACTCCCGGTCGGACCTCCGTTCCACCGTCGTGCGTTTGGCCTCACTCGCTCTTCCTGCGTCCATCGACGTCCTCCTTGCGTTTCAATTCCTCGATAACCTTGTCCAACTCGTCGAAGCGTGCGGCCCAGAGCTGGCGGTATCTCTCGATCCATGCGGTCTCCTCCTCCAGGCGGCGTAAGCCCAGCTTGCAGGTCCGCACGCGCCCGACCTTCCGAGTCGTGACGAGTCCCGCCTGCTCCAGGACGCCGACATGCTTCTTCATGCCCGTGAGGGTCATGTGGAATTTCTGGGCCAAGTCCGTGATCGAAGCGTCCGCACGGCCGAGCTGCTCCAGAACGCCGCGCCGGGTGGCGTCCGAAAGCGCGGCGAACGAGGCATCCAGGCGGGTCGCGGAATACTGAACCATTTGGTTCAGTATGTAACACGCGGGTCGGAGGCGTGCAAGTGAGGTGGAGCGCTGCGGGCCCTAGGGCGGCGTGGTCCTGGGCTGAAACCGGAAACGCCGCCCTTATGCTCCAACCGGATCAGGCGGCGCCCTGCCGGCTCTCCATCAAGGCGCGGCGCGCCGACCGGCGCCATTCCACGGCGCCGGCAAGGCCGTGCAGCACCGTCTCCGTGGCCGCCCAGTCGATGCAGCCATCGGTGATGCTCTGGCCGTAGACGAGCTGCTTGCCCGGCACGACATCCTGCCGGCCGGCGACGAGATTGCTCTCGATCATGACGCCCATAATGCGCTCGTCCCCCGCCGCGACCTGTCCTGCCACGTCAGCCGCGACCTTGGGCTGGTTCTCCGGCTTCTTGGCTGAGTTGGCATGGCTGACATCGATCATCAGGCGGGGCGCGATACCGATGCGGGCGAGTTCGACCGAGGCGGCCTCGACGCTTGCCGCGTCATAGTTGGGCTGAACGCCGCCACGCAGGATGACATGGCAATCCTCGTTTCCGGTCGTTGCCGCGATGGCGCTGCGTCCGCCCTTGGTCACCGCCATGAAATGATGCGGCTGCGCGGCCGACTTCACCGCCTCGGCGGCGATCCTGAGATTGCCGTCGGTGCCGTTCTTGAAGCCGACCGGGCAAGAGAGGCCCGAGGCCAGCTCGCGATGGATCTGGCTCTCGGTCGTGCGCGCGCCGATCGCGCCCCAGGCGACGAGGTCGGCGATGTATTGCGGCGTGGTCATGTCGAGGAATTCGGTCGCCGCCGGCAGGCCCAGATTGTTGACGGCCGACAGCACATTGCGTGCCATCCGCAGCCCCTTGTCGATGTTGAAGCTGCCGTCGAGGTCGGGGTCGTTGATCAGGCCCTTCCAGCCGACCGTCGTGCGCGGCTTTTCGAAATAGACCCGCATCACGATCTCGAGCCGGTCGGACAATGTCTCGCGCAGCGCCGCCAGACGGCTGGCATAGTCAACGGCCGCGACCGGGTCGTGGATCGAACAGGGGCCGACGATGACAACGAGCCGGTCGTCGGCCCCCGTCAGGATGGAGTGGATGGCGTTGCGCGAGGCGGCAACGGTGCGCGTCGCCGTGAGTGAGCGCGGTATCTCGCGCATCACCTCTTCCGGCGTGCTCAGCAGTCTCAGTTCCTTGACCCGAAGGTCGTCTGTGGTGGTCAACACGGCTTCTGCTCCTGGTTGGGAGACCTGCCGGCTGAAACAAAAAAGCCGCCAGGTCTGGCGGCTTGTCGGACTGTTTGCTGCAATCTTCAGATCGAGCGCAATCCTCCCGCCGCCAGCGAGCTGCTAAAGTACCAATAGGTGGCGGTCAGGTGGATCATGCGGCTCATATAGTCGAAGCGGCGGCGTTTGTCACGTACCCTGGTAGCAAGCAATTTCAGGTGAGGGCCGAGCCTTTGCGATTTCGTCATTCTAGGGCTAAGCAGGAGCGAAGCTCCGTCGCGGAGACCCTGGGATCCATGCCGCGACCTAGATGGGAGAGTGCTGCGGTGCAGAATCTTGCGCCGTAGCGACGGCCCGGAAGTCGCGGCATGGATCCTCGGGTCTGCGCCGCGTCGCTGCGCTCCTTGCTCCGCCCGTGGATGACCACCTGGTTAACGGTTTCGCTTACGCGGCCGCTACTCCGGCGACGCCCCAGCGATGCTCTGGTCGTAGTCGACCAGCGAGCCGGTCATCACGCCGGACTGCGGGCTGACCATGTAGCTGATCAGCCGAGCCAACTGGTCCGGCTTCACCAACTGGCCCATCGGCTGCGCGGCCTCGGCCTTCTCAAGCCAGTCGTCGGGTGCATCGTGCCATTTCTTCTGCACGATATCCTCGCCCTCGGTGTCCATCCAGCCGGGCAGCACGGCGTTGCAACGGATGCGGTTGAAGCGGTAGGCATTGGCGACATTCTTGGTCAGCGTCATCAGCGCGCCCTTGCTGGTCGAATAGGGCGTCAGGAATGACTGGCCGGTATGCGCCGACATCGAAAGCACGTTGACGATCGATCCGGGGGCCTTTTTTTCAAGCAGATGCGCCACCACGCCCTGCATCAGGAAGAAGGGTCCTCGCACATTGGTGTCGAAGATGGTGTCGAAGAGCTCCTCGCTGGTCTCCACCAGCGAGCCGCGCGCGGATGTGGCGGCGGCGTTGACCAGGGCGTTGATGGTGCCGAAATGCGAAAGCGCGGTGGCGACGGCGCGCTTGCAGTCGGCCACCTTGGAGACATCGGCGCTGATGAAGATCGCGTCGACGCCCGACTTCTTGAGGCTGGCGACTGCCTTGTCGCCCTTTTCCTGCGAGCGGCCGATCAGGGCCAGCGCCCGGCAGCCTTCGTCCGCCAATGCCTCGGCGACCGCGAAGCCTATGCCTTGTGCGCCGCCGGTGACGATGGCGCGCGTTTGTGAATTGCGATCGGCTGATGCGCTCATCGCTCTGCTCCTGTGCTTTAAGTCGTTACTTGTCGAGGCGGACGGTCTGGCCTGATGTCGCCGATTTCAGCGCCGCATCCGCCAGCCGAAGTGCGATGAGCCCGTCCGTCCCGCTCGGTGCTGCCTTCTTGCCCGACGTCGCGGCGGCGATGAAGGACGCAATCTCGATGGCATAGGCATCGAGATAGCGGGTCATGAAGAAGTCGTGCAGCGGCGGGCGCGTATAGCCCTTCTCATTGGCCAGTTCGATCGACACCGGCCGCTGGTTCTCGGCCGCGACCATGCCTTTCGAGCCATGCACCTCGATGCGCTGGTCGTAGCCATAGGTGGCGCGGCGCGAATTGGAGATGACGGCCTGCTTGCCGGAAGCCGTTTCGAGGATGACGCTGACCGAGTCGAAATCGCCGGCCTCGCCGATCTTCTTGTCGACCAGCACCGAGGCATGCGCGCTGACCGCCACCGGCTCTTCGCCGAGCAGGAAGCGCGCCATGTCGAAGTCGTGGATGGTCATGTCGCGAAAGATCCCGCCGGAGCGCGCGATGTAGTCGATCGGCGGTGCGCCCGGATCGCGCGACGTGATGGTCACCATCTCGACCACGCCGATGGCGCCGTCATCGATTGCCTTGCGCACCGCAGCGAAGTGCGGGTCGAAGCGCCTGTTGAAGCCGACCATCAGCGTCGCCTTGGCCTTCTCGACCACGGCCAGGCACTGCTCGACCCGCTTGACGTCGAGGTCGATCGGTTTCTCGCAGAAGATCGCCTTGCCGGCCTTGGCGAAGCGCTCGATCAGGTCGGCATGGGTGTCGGTCGGCGTGCAGATCACGACCGCGTCGATGTCCCCGGATTTCTCGATGGCATCGATGGTGCGCACCTCGGCGCCGTAGGCCGTGGCGAGCTCGCTCGCCGCCTTCTCGAATGCATCGGCAACGGCGACCAGTTTGGCCTGCGGATTGGAGCCGACGGCGCGGGCGTGGACCTTGCCGATGCGGCCGGCACCGAGGAGGGCGAAGCGGAGAGTCATGGAAATTTCCTCTGGGGAATGGTTCGAAGGTTGGCGGGGCGCCGGTCATGCGCGCAGGTGTTTTTCCGGTCAAGACAAGATCGACAGGGAGGCGATGACCGCCGCCTCCGCGCCCGGCCTAGGCCGCGAGTTCGGCCTCTCCGGTCTTGGCGCCGGTGATGTAGGAAACAATATCGTTTCCGTCGGTGTTCTCCTTGCGCAAATTGGCGACGATGCGGCCGCGCCGGAAGACGACGATGCGGTCGCAAAGGTCGAACACCTGGCGCATATTGTGGCTGATCAGGATCAGCGGCTCGCCATTGTCCTTCAGCGTGCGGATGATGTTCTCGACCTGCGCGGTCTCCTGCACGCCGAGTGCTGCCGTCGGCTCGTCCATGATGATCAGCTTGGAGGCGAAGGTCGCGGTCCTGGCGATCGCCACGCACTGCCGCTGGCCGCCCGACATGTGGCGGATGGTGTTCGACAGGTTGGGGATTTTCACCGCCGTGCGCACCAGCGCGGCTTCGGTCGCCTTGCGCATCCCCCGGCGGTCCAGGATCGAAAACGGTCCCAGATTGAACAGCACTTTTTCTCGGCCAAGGAACAGGTTCGACGGCACGTCGAGGTCGTCGGCCAGCGCCAGGTTCTGGAACACGGTCTCGATGCCGGCCTCTCGCGCCTCGATAGGGCCCGAAAAATTGACTTGCTTGCCGTCGAACCAGATCTGGCCGCTGGTCGGTTGCTCGACGGCGGTGATCTGGCGCACGAAGGTCGACTTGCCGGCGCCATTGTCGCCCATGATGGCGACGTGTTCGCCCTTGCGCAGCTCGAAATTCGTGCCTTCCAGCGCCTGCACGCCGCCATAGCGCTTGGTCAGGTTTTCGGTCTTCAGGACGATGTCTGACATGGTCAAGCCCTCAATGCCCGCAGGCGTTGGCGCCACTGGTCGAGAACGACGGCGCCGACGATGATCACGCCCTTGACCATCTCCTGGTAGTAGGCGTCGAGGCGCAGGAAGGTGAAGCCGGAGATGATGACGCCGAAGATCAGCGCGCCGATCACCGTGCCGATGATCGAGCCGCGGCCGCCCGACAGCGATACGCCGCCGATGACCGCCATGGCGATGGCGTCGAGTTCGTACATCACGCCCATGCCGGCCTGGGCGGTGAGGTTCTTGGAAGACAGCACCACCGCGGCGAGCGACGCGAGTATGCCGGCGATGACGTAGACCAGGATCTTGTGGTTGGCGATCTTGATGCCGGACATGCGCGCGGCGTCCTCGTTGGAGCCGATCGCATAGCAATGCTTGCCGTATCGTGTGTAGGTCATGATCAGCTGGAACAGCACGGCCAGCGACAGGAAGATGATGACGGGCATCAGGCCCTTGCCGATGGCGGCGAAGCTCTCGGTCGGGAACGAGATGGGCTGCCCCTTCGACCACCATTTGGCGATGCCGCGCGCGGTCACCATCATGCCTAGCGTGGCGATGAAGGGCGGAATGCGCGTGTAGGCGATCAGGGCGCCGTTGACCAGGCCTGCCAGCAGCCCGCAGCCGATGGCGACCAGCACCGGTACGATGACCGGCAGGTCGGTCCAGCCCTGAGCCAGGAACATCGCCTTGGGATTGGGGTTGCCGTTGACCGTCGCCACCTGGGCGAAGCTCATGGCGATCATGGCGGTGGCGCCCACGATCGAACCCGACGACAGGTCGATGCCGCCCGATATGATAACCTGCGTCACGCCGATGGCGATGATGCCGACGATCGATACTTGCAGGATGATGATCTGTAGCCGCGCCTCGTTGAAGAGGCCGCCGACATTGCTGCGGGTGTTGAACAGGAAGCTGTCGCCGAGGAAGACGCGGCCGATCAATTCGAAGATGACGACCAGAATGACGAGCGCCAGAAAGACGTTGAATTCCGCCGGCCATATGCGCTTCTTCGCATCATAGCTGACCCCGCCGACGCCATGAGATGTCTGTGCCAATCTTCTATCCTCCGTCAGCCGCGGTCGCTCCTGGCACCATGAAAGCGCCGAGAGGAGGAGCGGCGCCCGGTCCTATGAGCGCCGCCCCGAGGTGAACCGTTCCGCCGCTCAGTTCTTCTTCAGGAACTTGTCGATGTTGGCCGGCGTCACCAGTTGGAAGGGCACGTAGACCTTGTGTTCGACCTTCTCGCCCTTGGACAGTTTCAGTGCCGCGTCGAGCGCGCCGGCGCCCTGGCCGGCCGCGTCCTGGAACACGGTGGCGTCGAGGTCGCCTGCCTGCATGGCGGCGAGCGCGTCCTGCGTGGCGTCGACACCGCCGACGACAACCGTCTTCATGTCGACATTGGCGGCCTTCATTGCCTGGATGGCGCCGATGGCGCTTTCGTCATTGTTGGCGATGACGCCGTCGAACGGCTTGCCGGTCGACAGCCAGTTGGTCATCAGGTTCTGGGCCTCGTCGCGGTTCCAGTTCGACGTCTGCTTGTCGATGATCTTGATGAAGCTGCAATCCGGCGTCGCGATCACCTCCTCGATGTCCTTGGTGCGCTGCACGGCTGCCTGGTTGGAAAGCTCGCCCATGATCACATAGACATTGGCTTCCTTCTTGCCGGCTTCCTTGAACAGGCGGCAGACCTCCTTGGTTTCGAGCGTGCCGGAATCGGCCTCGTTCGAAGCGACGAAGGCCTGATTGTCAGGCAGCGTGTCGACATTGACCGGTTCGCGGTTGACATAGACCAGCGGGATCTTGGCGGCGGCCGCGGCATCCGACATCGCCTGCGTGGCCGAGGTGTCGACCGGATTGACGATGATGGCGTCGACGCCCGATGCGGCGAAGTTCTTGATCTGGTCGAGCTGTTTGGCGACGTCGTTCTGTGCGTCCTCGACCTGCAGCTCCACGCCGCTCATGCCCTTGGCCTGCTCGATCATGCCGTTGCGCAGCACGGTCAGGAAATTGTCGTCGAACTTGGCCATCGACACGCCGATCTTGGCGGCCATGGCGGACGAACTCATCAGCGCCGCGAAAGCGACGCCCAAAATCATTTTCTTCATTGTATCTCTCCTCCACTTTGGGTGTCCGGTCGCACCGATCTATCCGGAATCCCCGATCTCCTCGGGGAATCTCTCCCTGATATCATTTCGTTCCAACGCGGTTCACCACTGGCTGGAACGCCGAACTGCCTGCTCGAACCAGATGTTGTCGGAACGAAAGAACCAAAATGTACAGTCAGTGAAATATTTATTCCATTTCGGATCGGGGCGTCAAGGGAGATTCCGAATCCGGGCGTGCGATTTTCGGCTGCCTCTGATGGATTCTATCATTTCAGGCGGCCGGTTTGCGGCAGACCGGGCTGCCCGGGCGCTTTATCGTTTCATGGAAACGCTCTACCTCCCGTCCCGACGCGACCTGGACGGAAAACCGCTCCCGCGCTTTCCTGAAATGGCTTCAGATGTTTTCCGGCAAATAGATCTCGAAGGGGAGGAATGTCTGGCCGGGCGCATTGGCCGCACCGGTTTCGATGGCATACGCCATCCGATCGACGAGCTCGCGACAGAGCGCAGCAAGCGGCGTCGAGATCACCATCGTCAGGATGTTGTCGGCAAGCGCGGCGCGCGATTCGGCGTTGATCTCGTTGCAGACGACCACCGGCATGCTTGCGGGCTTCGCTGTCCGCAGCGCCGAGACGGCGCCCTCCATGCCGCCGCCGGCGACGTAGCAGCCGACAAGATCCGGATATCGCGTCAGAAGATCGATCGTCGCATCATGGGTCACCTGGTTGGCCTCCAGATTGACCAGCGTCTCCAGCACGTTGAAGTCCGGCGCATGCTCGCGAAAGAAGGAGCGGAAGCCGATCTCACGCAGCTCATGGCCGTGGAAGCGATGGCTGCCGACAAAAAGGGCGACCTTGCCGGGCTTCCTCGCAGCCTTCGAGATCATCCAGGCGGCGGTGCGGCCGACCTTGCGGTTGTCGAGCCCGACATAGCCTTCGCGGATACCGGCGGCGAAGTCGGACAGCAGGGAGAAGACCGGCTGCCCCCTGGCCTTTAGCGCCTCCACGACCGCCGTCAGCGTCGGATGGTCAGGGCCGACCACGGCGATCGCCCGCGATTTCGCCGCCAGCCTGCGCATCTGGGCGGCGATCTCATCCGGAGCCAGGGAGCTGGCGAAATCGATGGTTGCGACGCCACGGAAGCGCTGCGATTGTGCGACCGCGAGCTCGAGTTCCCGCGCGAAATCGCCATAGAAAACGTCATTGCCCCGAAGCAGCAGGAAACCCAGCCGATACTCGGGCATTTCCTGGCGCATGCGCTGCTTGATCAGGCCTGCGGCATGATAGCCGATCTCGGTCGCGGCGTCATAGACGCGGCGCGCCGTTTCCTCGCGCACCGGCAGGCGGCTGTTGAGCACGCGGTCCACCGTGGCGACGCTGACGCCGGAGATGCGCGCCAGATCTGATATGGTCGGCCGTTTCGCCATGTATGCCCTCGTTCGACTGCGCATCTTTCCTACATCATTATGATAGGAAATGATAGAAACTATCTTTATGATGTTGAGTCTATCATGAGCTGGCGTTATTTTCAGCCTCGAAGCCAGGAAATGTCGGGCATTCGCGTGGCGGATGCCCTTGCCGAGGGAGGCAACCATGCATGCTGCGCCGTCCCGGCGTGACTACAGCCTGATCGGCCGCGACGCCAGGCTGGCCGTCGAGACCGGCCTGTCGGCGGCCGAATGGTATCACACCGACATTCCCCGCAAGCAGATGAAGGAACTTATGCAGCGCTCCGACGCGTTCGCGCTCCGCGACACGGCGATCTGGGTCGCCGCGCTCATCGTCAGCGGCGCCGGCGGTGCCTGGTTCTGGGGCACCTGGTGGTGCGTGCCGTTCTTCTTCGTCTATGGCGTGCTCTACGGCTCGTCCACCGATTCCCGCTGGCACGAATGCGGCCATGGCACGGCCTTCCGCACGCAGTGGATGAATGATTGGGTCTATCAGGTCGCCTGCTTCATGATCATGCGCAACCCGGTGACCTGGCGCTGGAGCCACACGCGCCATCACACCGACACCATCATCGTCGGCCGCGACCCGGAAATCTCGGTCATGCGGCCGCCCGACCTGGTGCGCGCCATCCTCGGCTTTGTCGGCGTGCTCGACGCCTGGCATGCGATGTCAGACATGCTGCGCAACGCCGCCGGTAACATCAGCGCGGCCGAAAAGACCTTTATTCCCGAGCAGGAACAGCCGAAAGCGATCCGCATCGCCCGCATCTGGACCGCGACCTATGCCGCAACCATCGCGCTGGCGCTCTATACCGGCTCGTTACTGCCCTTGATGCTGGTCGGTCTGCCCAGGCTCTATGGCGCCTGGCACCACGTCATGGTCGGCCTGCTGCAGCATGGCGGCCTTGCCGACAACGTCACCGACCATCGGCTGAACAGCCGCACCGTCTACATGAACCCGATCAGCCGTTTCATCTACTGGAACATGAACTACCACGTCGAGCATCATATGTTCCCGATGGTGCCCTACCATGCGCTGCCGAAGCTGCATGAACTGATCAAGCATGATTTGCCGGCGCCGACGCCGTCGATCCTGGCCGGCTATCGCGAGATGCTGCCTGTCTTCTGGCGCCAGTTGCGCAACGAGGATTATTTCCTCAAGCGCGAGCTGCCGCCAACGGCCAGGCCGTATCGCGAGGATTTGCACAACGACAATGCTGCCTTCAACGCCGCGGCGGAGTGATATCCGCCCGTGAGGCGCGATCGGGAATTCTTGACGGGAGAAATGTATGAGCGACTGGGTCGAGGCCTGTGCAGTGGGAGACATCGACGAAGAAGATGTGATGCGGTTCGATCACGGCGGCCGCAGCTACGCCATCTATCGCAGCCCCGATGATGAGTATTTCGCCACCGACGGCCTTTGTACGCACGAAAAGGTGCATCTCGCCGACGGGCTTGTCATGGACGACATCATCGAATGTCCCAAGCACAATGGCCGCTTCAACTACAAGACAGGCCAGGCCAAGGGCGCGCCGGCCTGCGTCAATCTCAGGACCTATCCGGTCAAGGTCGACGCCGGCAGCGTCCTCGTCCAGATCGGATGACCGGTATGACGCGCGGAATGGTCATCATCGGCGCCGGGGAATGCGGCGGCCGGGCAGCGCTTGCATTGCGTGACCTCGGCTATGAGGGACCGGTGACGCTGGTCGGCGACGAGCCGCATCTGCCCTATGAACGGCCGCCTCTGTCCAAGGACGCCATGGCCGGCGGCGTGCCCGAGATCAAGGCGATCGCCAGCGACGAGATCCTCGCCGAAAAGTCCATCCGGCATATCCATTCCATTCAGGCTGCAGCGATCGATCGCGCCGCGCATACTGTGCGCCTGTCGGACGGTTCGGTCCTGCCCTACGACAAGCTGCTGCTGGCGACCGGCTCGACGCCGCGCAAACTGCCGATGCCCGGCCTTGGCGGGCGCTGCGTCTACCTCAGGACCTTCGCCGATGCGCTGGCTATCCGCGCCCATCTCAAGGCGGGTAACCGCATTGCCGTCATCGGCGGCGGCTTCATCGGCCTCGAGCTCGCCGCGGCGGCCCGCAAGCTCGGTGCTGCGGTCGCCGTCATCGAGGCGCAGCCGCGCATCCTGATGCGCGGCGTACCGGCCGAGATAGCCAAGGTCGTCCATGACACCCACGTCGCCGAAGGCGTCGACATAGCGTGCGGCGAAGGCATTGCCTTGATCGCCGACGACGACCGGCAGGTGCGCATCGCGCTTGCCGGCGGCCGCGAAATCCTCGCCGATCTCGCCATCATCGGCATCGGCGCCGTGCCGGTGACGGCTCTTGCCGCCGAAGCGGGACTGGCCATCGACAACGGCATATCAGTCGACGCCGAACTGCGCAGCAGCGACCCCGACATCTTCGCTGCCGGCGACTGCTGTTCGTTCCCGCTTGCCGTCTATGGCGGCCGTCGCGTGCGGCTGGAGGCCTGGCGCAACGCCCAGGAACAAGGCGCGCTGGCGGCAAAAAACATGCTCGGCGCCGGCGAAGCACATGCGGCGGTGCCGTGGTTCTGGTCGGATCAATACGGCCTGTCCCTGCAGATCGCGGGGCTTTCCGACGAAGGCCGCAGCACGGTGCGCCGCGATCTCGGCGAGGACGCCTTTATCCTCTTTCACCTTGCCGAGGACGGCAGGCTGGTGGCCGCCAGCGGCATCGGGCCGGGCAATGCGGTCGCCCGCGATATCAGGCTGGCGGAGATGCTGATCGGCAAACGGGCGAGGCCGGCGCCGGAAGCGCTCGGTTCGCAGGCGGTGAAATTGAAGTCGCTGCTGGCGGCGTAGGATGCAACGCCAATTGTCAGGGTCTGCGGCGCAGGCGTTGGCAAATTAACGTCAGCGCGCCTGAGCTCCCTAAAACAGCGCCTTCAGCTCCGGTAGTTTGTCATTGACCAGCCAGCCGTAATAATTCTCCTCCGGCAGCTTCACCGGCTCGCCGGCGGCGCTGCGCTTGTCGTTCTCCGCCTTCAGCGCATAGGCGCGCTGCTCGGGATTGCCGACATTGTAGAGCGTGGCGGTCAGGCCCGGATTGCTCGAAATGTCGAAGCCGGCGATGCTCTTGTAGGCGTCGATCGATTTCCGGATCGTCGCGGCGACGTAGGGCAGCGTCAGGTCGGGATCCATGATGGTCTTGTAGACCGCATTGGGATCGCCGACGTCGAGCTTGGGCAGGCCGGAAACCTTGTGCACGAGATCGCTCATCTGGAGCGCGGTCAGCGGATTGAGCTGGCCGAGACCAAAGGTCTGGCCGGCATAGTAGGGCTGGAAGAAAGTGGCGCCGAAACGGTCGTTGGGGAAATCCTCGCCGCCCACCGTCTTTCCGCGAAACGAACGGTTCCACACCTGCTCGCGGCATTCCCATAAATCGTAACTGTCGGACATTCCGGCGCATTTCCTGAATTCCGGCCGCTGCACGAAATCCGTGATGTCCTCGCCGTCATAGGCGAAGGACAGCTTGCTGGAGAGATAGGAGATCGCCTTGACGTAGTAGGTCTGCAGCCGGTCGTAGGCGTCGACATTGTAGGTGTGCTCGCCGACGATGGCGCCGACAATGTGCATTGGATCGATGCCGTAGACGCTTGCCGCCTTCTTGATCTTGCCGCGCAGGTCGGCGTCGTTCTGCAGCAGCGCATAGACCTTGCGGTATTTTGCCTGGAACGTGGTGTTGGTGGCCTGCGTGCGCCGGCTCGAGGCTCCCGGAATGCTGGGCTGCTCGGCATTGCGGTTTCCCGGCGGCACCAGGGTTGCCGCGTCGGCGCCGAACAGCGTTGCCGCCAGCGTCAAGCCGAGAATGACTGGGATGAGTTTTTTCATGCGCCCCGCCGCCTAGAGAATTGCCGCGCAAACTAGGTAAAGCTCCTGGTCGAGTCGAGAGCGGCCCTGCGCTCGGCAGAACGAAAGGTGGCCGAATGATACCATCCGGCCACACATGATCCATTCGCCCGACAGGCGCCGGAACGATCCGGCGCGCGCCTGCTCAAAGAATGAAGCGCGACAGATCGGTGTTCCTCGACAAGTCGCCGACATGTTTCTCCACATAGGCGGCGTCGATGGTCACCGCAGTGCCGTTGCGGTCCGGCGCGTCGTAGGAGATCTCGTCCAGCACGCGCTCCATCACCGTCTGCAAACGCCTCGCGCCGATGTTCTCGACGCTGGCGTTGAGGTCGACGGCGATGCCGGCCAGGGAATCGATGGCGTCGTCGGTGAAGTTCAGGTCGACGCCTTCGGTCTTCATCAGCGCGATATACTGCTTGATGAGGCTCGCTTCCGTCTCGGTCAGGATGCGGACGAAGTCCTCTTTCTCCAGCGCGCGCAATTCGACGCGGATCGGCAGGCGGCCCTGCAGCTCCGGCAAGAGGTCGGACGGCTTCGAGACGTGGAACGCACCCGATGCGATGAACAGGATGTGATCCGTCTTCAACGGCCCATATTTGGTCGCCACCGTGGTGCCTTCGACCAGCGGCAGCAAGTCGCGCTGCACGCCTTCGCGCGAAGGGCCGCCGGAGATGTCCGACCGGGCCGCAATCTTGTCGATCTCGTCGAGGAAGACGATGCCGTCATTTTCCGCGGCGTCCAGCGCCCGGCGCACCACCTCGTCCTGGTCGAGCAGCTTGTCGGACTCGTCGTTGACCAGCAGGTCGTAGGATTCCTTCACCGTCGTCTTGCGCAATTTGGTCTTCTTGCCGCCCATTGCCTTGGACAGCATGTCGTTGATATTGAGCACGCCGATATTGGCGCCCGGCATGCCGGGAATCTCGAAGCCGGGCATGCCGCCATTGCCGGTGTCGGCCACTTCGATCTCGATCTCCTTGTCGTCGAGTTCGCCCTCGCGCAGCTTCTTGCGGAAAGAATCGCGTGTGGCAGGGCTGGCGGTCTTGCCGACCAGCGCTTCCAGCACGCGTTCCTCGGCGTTGACATGGGCGCGCGCCTTGACGTCCTCACGCATCTTCTCGCGCACCAGGCCGATGGCGACCTCGACGAGGTCGCGCACGATCTGCTCGACATCGCGGCCGACATAGCCGACCTCGGTGAATTTGGTCGCCTCGACCTTGACGAAGGGCGCACCGGCCAGCCGCGCCAGGCGGCGCGAGATCTCGGTCTTGCCGACGCCGGTCGGCCCGATCATGAGGATGTTCTTCGGCATCACCTCTTCGCGCATCTGCCCCTCCAGCTGCTGGCGCCGCCAGCGGTTGCGCAAGGCGATGGCCACGGCACGCTTGGCGTCCTTCTGGCCGATGATGAAGCGGTCGAGTTCCGAAACGATTTCGCGGGGAGAAAATGTGCTCATATCACTAAATTCCACTTTGCCACTGCTTGATGGCCTCGAACGGATGCAGCAGCATGATCACGTTGAGTGTCAGATTGTCCCGAATAAGGTAGCCCGTACCCAGTTCGAAAAGGATGGCGAGGCTGACGATCACCCATATAGGTAGCCTTCGCGCCATCACAAATCCCAGCACCATGGCCAGCGTGTCCGACACCGAATTGATGATGCTGTCGCCGTAATAGTCGAGCGAGATGGTGCCGGCGCGGTAGCGCTCTATGATGAACGGGCTGTTCTCGATCAGCTCCCAGCCGCCTTCTATGAAGACGGCGAAAGCCAGCCGCAAGCCGACCGGCGAACGCGGAAACAGGAACCTGGCCAGCGCATAGAACAGGAAGCCGTGGATGATGTGCGAGAACGTGTACCAGTCCGATATATGCTGGGAATTCTCGGAACTGTTCACCACGCCGTGCCAGAGCTTGACATAGCCGCAGGTGCAGATCGGCGGATGCCCCATGCCATAGAGGGCTCCAGCCTGGAAGATGACCAGGGCGAGCACGAGCAGAAGCCCCATCCGCCAGCTGTCTTCATACGCCGAGAGCGTTCTGTCCTCGCCAACTGCGTTCATCCGTCAGTTCCCCGCTTCCGTGTCGCCCGCTTGCGTCTCGTGCGCATCGATTGCCATCAGCACGACATCACCATATCTGGATTGCCGGCGATCAATTGCGCGGAATCCCGCCTTTTCATAGGCGCGGATGGCGCGGCCATTGGATGGGTCGGGATCGATGATGACGCGCGGCACGCCTTCCTCGAACAACTGCTCGACGAACTGGCGCACCATCGCCGAGCCATGGCCGATGCCGACCAGTTCCGGCCGGCCGATCGACAGGTCGATGCCGAGCGTCCCGAACGGCTGGTCGGCATAAGGGTGGTCTTCTTCCAGGTGTGGATCGTAGCTTTGCAGGTAAGCGATCGGCGTGCCGTCGAGTTCCACGATCAGCGGCTCGACGGAAATCGAATCGATATGATCGCGAATCTCGGCGATTTCCGTCTCTGGATCGTCCCACCACTGAGCGACATGCGGTTCGGCGAGCCAGCCGGCGATCATCGGCAGGTCCTTCTGGGTCACCGGTCGAAAATCGTAGCTATGTTCGTGTCTTTCCATGATCTTCTCCGAAGCCGCCTCCATTTTTCGCTTGCGCGGTCTTTCGGATCGGGATCATGGACGCCGGCCTGTTTCAGGCGGCATTGAGTGTTTCGACGACGAAATTGTTGTTGGTGTAGACGCAGATGTCGGAGGCGATCTGCATCGCCTTGCGCGCGATCTCCTCGGCATCCTTGTCGCTGTCCATCAAGGCGCGGGCCGCAGCCAGCGCATAGTTGCCGCCTGAACCGATGGCCATGACGCCATGCTCGGGCTCGAGCACGTCGCCGGTGCCGGTCAGCGCCAGCGAGACCGACTTGTCGGCCACCAGCATCATCGCTTCCAGCCGGCGCAGATAGCGGTCGGTGCGCCAGTCCTTGGCGAGTTCGACACAGGCGCGCGTCAACTGGTCGGGATATTGTTCGAGCTTGGCTTCGAGCCGCTCCAGAAGCGTGAAGGCGTCCGCCGTGGCACCGGCGAAACCGGCGATCACGTTGCCATCCTTGCCGATGCGGCGCACCTTTCTCGCGTTGCCCTTCATGATGGTCTGGCCAAGGCTGACCTGGCCATCGCCGGCGATCACCACCTTGTTGCCCTTGCGCACCGTCACGATGGTCGTGGCGTGCATGGTCAGTTCATTGGACATTTGCTGCTCCGATTCGCGCCATCCCTCAAAAGGCGATTGGCGCGGTACGAGTGACTTTGATCAGCCCATATGTATGCATGGGGGCGGTGATTGCAAACGCTCGATACCGGCCTGGATCGCAACTGGCAATCGCCGGATCATGCTGCTAGAAGGCTTTCGTTTTCAAGCAGGCGAACGCCTGAAGCGCTTAAACTCACGGACAAGGACAAGGCCATGTCGCCCCGTTCCGCCGAAATCAGCCGCAAGACCAGGGAAACCGACATTGCCGTGTCGGTCCATGTCGACGGCTCCGGCAAATCGGACATCGTGACCGGCGTCGGCTTCTTCGATCATATGCTCGACCAGCTTTCGCGCCATTCGCTGATCGACATGACCGTTCGGGCCAAGGGCGACCTGCACATAGACGACCACCACACGGTCGAGGACACCGGCATCGCGCTCGGCCAGGCGCTGGCCAAGGCGCTGGGCGAGCGGCGCGGCATCATGCGCTATGCCTCGATCGATCTTGCCATGGACGAGACGCTGACGCGCGCGGCGATCGATGTCTCCGGCCGTCCCTTCCTGGTGTGGAACGTTTCGTTTTCCTCGCCCAAGATCGGCACCTTCGACACCGAGCTGGTGCGCGAATTCTTCCAGGCGCTGGCACAGAACGCCGGCATCACGCTGCATGTCACCAATCACTATGGCGCCAACAACCACCACATCGCCGAAACCTGCTTCAAGGCGGTGGCGCGTGCGCTGCGGACAGCACTGGAGCGCGATCCGCGCCAGCCGGACGCGGTTCCCTCCACCAAGGGATCGTTGAAGGGATAGGTCATGGCCAGCTATGTCGTGATGGAACCGCCGGCCCCTGGCGAAAAGGCCGATGCGACGGCGCTTGTCCGCGACGGCTTCACCTGGCTCGGCCTGCTGGTGCCGCCGCTGTGGTTCGCCTGGCATCGGCTGTGGATCGAAGCGGCGCTCACCTTCATTGTCATGGCGGTGCTTTCGATGCTTGGCGAAAGGCTCGGTCTCGGGTTGGCCGGTTCGCTGCTGTCCCTGCTTGTCTCGCTCTATGTCGGCTTGGAAGGGCAGGCGCTGCGCATCGCGGCGCTCCGCCGCCGCGGCTGGCGCGAATGCGGGGTGGTCGAAGCCGGTTGGCTCGACGATGCCGATGCGCGCTTTGCCCTGGAGGCCGAGCGGCATGCGGATGAAGCCGAGCCTGCGCCGCGCATGGTGCCGGACGCCGCCCTGGCGCGCCCGGCGCAGCCGGGCATGGCGCTTGGGCTGACCCACATTCCGGGAAGGCGCTGACATGCGCGTTGCGATCATCGATTACGGCTCGGGCAATTTGCGCTCGGCCACCAAAGCCTTCGAGCGCGCGGCGCGCGAGGCGGGCATCGCCGCCGGCATCGACCTGACCGCCGACGCCGAGCGGGTGCGCACGGCCGACCGCATCGTGCTGCCCGGCGTCGGCGCCTATGCCGATTGCGCGGCCGGCCTGCGTGCCGTCCCCGGCATGTGGGAAGCTGTCGAGGAAGTCGCCATCGCCAAGGGGCGTCCTTTCCTCGGCATCTGCGTCGGCATGCAGCTGATGTCGCAGCGCGGCCTCGAAAAGACGATCACCGATGGCTTTGGCTGGATATCAGGTGACGTGAAGGAGATCACGCCGGCCGATCCGGCACTGAAGATCCCGCAGATCGGCTGGAACACGATCGAGCTGATGCGCAAGCATCCGCTGTTCTCCGGCGTTCCAACCGGGCCAACCGGCCTGCACGCCTATTTCGTCCATTCCTATCATCTCGATGCGCGCAAGCCCGACGAGGTGCTGGCGATCGCCGACTATGGCGGCCCGGTAACGGCGACCGTCGCCCGCGACAATCTCGTCGGCACGCAGTTCCACCCAGAGAAGAGCCAGGCGCTGGGCCTCGCCCTGATCACCAATTTCCTGCGCTGGAGGCCTTGAGGAGCCATGAGCAAGAAGGGCTATTGGATGGCGATGATCGATGTTCGCGATCCCGATCTGTACAAGCGGTATATCGAGGCGAATGCCGTTGCCTTCGCCAAGTACGGCGCGAAATTCGTCGTGCGGGCGGGACGCCACGAGAGCCCGGAAGGGCCAACCGGCAACCGCCACGTCCTGGTCGAATTCGAATCCTACGCCAAGGCCGTCGAATGCTATCATTCGCCGGAATATCAGCAGGCCTCTAAATTCCGGCTTGCCGCCTCGACCGGCCATTTTGTCATTGTCGAAGGCGCCTGAGAAAATGATCCTGTTTCCGGCAATCGACCTCAAGGACGGCCAGTGCGTGCGCCTCAGGCACGGCGACATGGCGACCGCGACCATCTACAACGACGACCCGGCCGCCCAGGCAAAGGCATTTGAAGAGCAGGGCTTCGAATGGCTGCATGTCGTCGACCTCAATGGCGCCTTCCAGGGTCAGAGCGTCAACAGCGCCGCGGTCGGCGCCATCCTCAAGGCGACCAAGAACCCGGTGCAGCTCGGCGGCGGCATCCGCACGCTCGAGCAGATCGAGGATTGGCTCGACCGCGGGCTTGCCCGTGTCATTCTCGGCACCGTGGCCGTGCGCGATCCGGACCTGGTCAGGCAGGCCTGCAAGGCCTTTCCGGGCAAGGTCGCCGTCGGCATCGACGCCAAGGGCGGCAAGGTGGCGGTCGAGGGCTGGGCCGAAGCGTCGAGCCTCGGCGTCGTTGAGCTAGCCAGGAAATTCGAAGGCGCCGGCGTCGCCGCCATCATCTACACCGACATCGACCGCGATGGCGTGCTGACCGGCATCAACTGGGATTCCACGATCAGCCTCGCCGACGCCGTGTCGATCCCCGTCATCGCCTCTGGCGGCCTCGCCTCGATCGCCGACATCGTGCGCATGACCATGCCCGACGCGCAAAAGCTCGAAGGGGCGATCTCCGGCCGTGCGCTTTACGACGGCCGTATCGACCCGGCCGAAGCATTGGCGATCCTGAAAGGCGCGCCCCCGGTGGAGATGCGATCTTGAAAGTCTCGATCATCCTGGCCTCCTATGACAGCGGCCATTATCATGGCGGCATGGGGCAGGGGCCGGACGCGCTGATTGCGGGCGGACTGGTCGAAGCCTTGACCATGGCCGGCCACGATGTCGCGGTCGAGGACATCGGCAAGGTCGGCGATGCCCAGGAGCGTGAGATCGCCACCGGTTTCGCTGTCTGCAATGCCGTTTCGGGCGAGGTCCGCATTGCCCGCGACAGGGGACGCTTTCCCATCGTGCTGGCCGGAAACTGCCTGACATCAGCCGGCGCGGTCGCCGGCGAAGGCGCCGACGCGATCATCTGGGCCGACCAGCACGGCGACCTCAACACGCCCGACACATCCATATACGGGTTTCTCGACGGCATGGCGCTGGCCACCGTGCTTGGCCTGTGCTGGCGCCCGATGGCGGCGGCCATTCCCGGCTTCCAGCCGATCGATCCGTCGCGCTGCGTGCTCGTCAACGCTCGCGATCTCGACCCGGACGAGAAACAGCTTCTGGAGGCATTGCCGGTGATCCGCACGGAATGTCCGGGAGCGGCAGCGGCAACCGAAAAACTCAAGGTCGCCGGCGCTAAACGCGTGCACTTGCATCTCGATCTCGACGTGCACGACCCTGAGGCGCTGCAGGCCAACCGCTATGTAGCGCCGGGCGGGCCGAACCCGGAACAATTGCGCGACGCGACCTGCGCTATGGCGCTTGCGGTGCCGATCGTCGGCATCACCGTTTCCGCCTACGATCCGGCTTTCGATGCGCAGGCCGATGTGCCGCCGCTGGTCGGGCAGCTGCTCAACGATCTCATAGCCACGATAGAAGGCCGCTGATGCTGAAAGCCCGCGTCATCCCCTGTCTCGACGTCAAGGGCGGCCGCGTCGTCAAGGGGGTCAACTTCGTCGATCTCGTCGATGCCGGCGATCCTGTCGAGGCCGCCAAGGCCTATGACGCGGCCGGCGCCGACGAGCTTTGCTTCCTCGACATTACCGCGTCATCGGACAATCGCGAGACCATCTTCGATGTCGTCGCCCGCACGGCCGAGCAATGTTTCATGCCGCTCACCGTCGGCGGCGGCGTACGCCAGGTCGCCGATATCCGGAAATTGCTCCTGGCCGGCGCCGACAAGGTGTCGATCAACACGGCGGCGGTCAAGAACCCGGATTTCGTCGCCGAGGCCGCCGACAAGTTCGGCAACCAGTGCATCGTCGTCGCCATCGACGCCAAGAAAGTGTCGGGCGCCAGCGAGGCCGACCGCTGGGAGATATTCACCCACGGCGGACGGGAAAAAACCGGCATGGATGCGATCGAATTCGCCCGGAAAATGGTCGATCGCGGTGCCGGCGAGATCCTGTTGACCTCGATGGACCGCGACGGCACCAAGGCCGGTTACGACATCGCGCTGACCCGCGCGGTATCGGACGCGGTGCGCGCCCCGGTGATCGCTTCGGGCGGTGTCGGCACGCTCGACCATATGGTCGAAGGCATTCGCGACGGTCATGCAGGTGCCGTGCTGGCGGCCTCCATCTTCCATTTCGGCACCTATACGATCGCCGAGGCCAAGGCCCATATGGCGCAAGCCGGCCTGCCGATGCGGCTGGACTCCTCGGGCGATCGGCCCTAGAGGCTTGCGGCTAAGAAACAGGGCCAAGGCGCCATGACTGAGTTTTCACTCTCCGACCTGGAGACAATCGTCAGCGAACGCGCCCATTCCGGCGATCCGGACTCGTGGACCGCCAAGCTTTACGCGCGCGGCATCGAGAAGGCGGCGCAGAAGCTCGGCGAAGAGGCGGTCGAGACGGTGATTGCCGCCATCAAGAGTGACAAACAGGCGCTCGTTTCGGAAAGTGCCGATCTTATATATCATTGGCTCGTCGTCCTCGGCATTTCGGGTGTGCCGTTGGACGACGTGCTTAGGGAGCTCGAAAGCCGCACCGGGCGTTCGGGTATCGCCGAGAAGGCGTCACGGTCCAAGCGCTGACCGCGAGGAGGGCAGGAATCTCGATGGATCAGCTCGCACCGACCGAGAAATATTCCCCCTTTCGCTTTTTCTCGGCCGAGCAATGGTCGCAATTCCGCGCCGACACGCCGCTGACGCTGAGCGAGGATGAATTCCGCCGCCTGCGTTCGCTGAACGATCCAATCGATCTCGAAGAGGTCAAGCGCATCTATCTGTCGCTGTCGCGGCTTCTGTCGGCGCATGTCGAGGCCAGCCAGTTGCTGTTCCGCCAGCGCCAGGCTTTCTTCAACGCCTCGGACGTGGTCAAGACGCCCTTCATCATCGGCATCGCCGGTTCGGTCGCGGTCGGCAAATCGACCACGGCGCGCGTGCTGAAGGAGCTGCTCGCGCGCTGGCCGTCCAGCCCCAAGGTCGATCTCATCACCACCGACGGTTTCCTGCTGCCCAACGAGGTGCTGCGCCGCGAAAACCTGATGGAGCGCAAGGGCTTTCCCGACAGCTACGACGTGGGCGCGCTGCTGCGCTTCCTCTCGGGCATCAAGTCGGCGCTGCCCGATATCCGCGCGCCGGTCTATTCGCACCTCACCTATGACGTCATCCCCGGCGAGTTCGTCACCATCGACCGGCCCGACATCCTGATCTTCGAGGGCATCAATGTGCTGCAGCCGGGCAAGCTGCCGCAGGACGGCAAGATCGTGCCTTTCCTGTCCGACTTCTTCGACTTCGCCATCTACATCGATGCCGACGAGAAGCTGATCCACGAATGGTACATTTCCCGCTTCATGCGGCTGCGCGAGACCGCTTTCCGCAATCCGGAATCGTTCTTCCATCGCTATTCGCAACTGTCGGAGGATTCAGCGCGGGCGATTGCCGAAGGCCTGTGGACCAACATCAACCTGAAGAACCTGCGCGAAAACATCCTGCCGACACGCGCCCGCGCCGACTTGATCTTACGCAAAGGCGCCGACCACCTCGTCGAGGAAGTGGCGCTCAGGAAGCTTTAGCTGGCGCGATTAACGGCACTTTAGGCTATCCGAGCTAGTTTCCGATGCAATCTTAATGGGATCGCAAGCAGCTATGCCTCTGTCCCAGTTTCGATCATGACCTTTAATCTTTTGCGGAGGCTCGTCCTTTTAGAGGCAATCATATGAGCTTGTCGGGCGCAAGAACGTTCGATGCGATGGTCGCATCCCAGTACCGTATCGGCAGTCTGCGGCAATTCTCGCTCGTTGGACTGGTCGTCGTGATCTCCTTTTTCATGCCTTGGACAGCGGGTGACAACACCGATGTGAGTTGGATAATCATTATCTGCGAGAAGATTTTTTCTGGTCAGAAACTCTATGTCGACATTTTAGAAACCAACCCGCCTTTTTCGGTCGCTCTGTATATCGGACCAGTGTGGTTGTCCCATAGGTTGGGAATTTCGCCGGAATTGGCGATCGAATATTTCATCTATCTTATCTTCGTCGTTTCGATTTTGTTGTCGGCCCTTGTGATCGAGAAAGGCAGGATCTTTGTCGATCTCAGAACCCAGTGGGTCTATCCCATGCTCGCGGTTCTGCTTCTGATCATGCCAGGGAATATTTTCGGACAACGCGAGCATATCGGTATGATGCTGTTCATGCCGATGCTGTTCCTGATGATGTGGCGTTCCAACGATAGTCCAGGCCAGCATATACCATTTGCACTTGCATTCACCGTTGGGCTGGCGGCAAGCGTGTTGCTGCTCGTTAAGCCCCACTGGGCACTTGGCATCGCACTGCCTTATCTTGTCATCGCCTGGCGAAGGCGGTCGCTTCTGGCCTGCCTGACTGTTGAGAATATCGTCATAGGCGCGATCTGCACGGGGTATCTCGCCAGCGTGCGAATATGGTTCCCAGAATTTCTTGATACGTTCTTGCCTTTGCTGATGCGCTACTATGTCAGTCTGCGGGCCAACATAAATATTCTGTTGGCGTTGCCGACCTTTGCGGTGTTCGTCGTTTTTATAGCCTTCCAGATGCGGAAATCTGCTTGGCGAAGTGATGTGGCAATTGCGGTAACAAGTGGCGCAGGCTTCTTTGTCTCAATGGCATATCTTGGCAAATATTGGCCCAATCACCAGTATCCGTATCAGCTTGCGTTGCTGGTCGCGATGCTGTTGGCTGTTGCATCGCGAAGGCAAAAAGTGCTCGCGCTTTCAGGAGAAGAAGCGGCTTCGGAGCGCGCCAATGCAAGACTTCATTCTAGCGCCGCCTTTGCCGTGGTTGTCGCTCTCACGGTAACGCACCACCAGTTTTACCAGATGCCGGAAAAGAGCCTGGTCGATGCAATCAAGGCCCGATACTCCTCGCCGTCCATTGTTCAGGTCAGTTCGGATCTTTCCGTCGGGAATCCGCTGGCGAGGATGGTCAATGGCCGCTGGCTTTCAGCCTACGCTCATGATTGGGTTGGCGCCCATGCGCTTTGGGGTTTGATGAAAGGCAACTATCACGGCGAAGACGAACGAATAGCGCGGCACGACCTCGACAACTATACGCTTTATGTCAACTCCTTGATCCGCGACAACAAGCCGGACATCATCCTTGTCGATCGCTTGGACAAGAAGAAATCCGTGTTGTCGTTGGCGGCAAATTATCCTCCAATATGGACTACCTGGATGCGTCAGAACGCTGACTTCCAGGCCTTGATGAGCAATTACGAAGAGATCGCGCTAGGAGACTACATCGAGGTCTATGCGCGGCGCAGCAGTGCTCACTGACCCCTCGTCACCCGCCGCAGCGTCAGATTGATCCTGCCGCCATTTTTCAGCAGCGCCGAGGTCGAGGGATAGATGCGGTCGACGCCGTGGAAGCAGAGGCGTCCTTCGCCGCCGAGCACGACGACGTCGCCGCTCTTCAGCCTGAACGACCGGGTCGCCCCCTCGCGCGTCGTCTGGCCGACCCTGAACAGGCAGTCGTCGCCCAGCGAGACCGAGACGACGGGTGCTGAGAAATCCTCCTCGTCGCGGTCCTGATGCAGGCCCATCTTCGCATCCGGCGCGTAGAAATTGACCAGGCATGCCTGCGGCGGATGCGGGTAGGCCGAGACCTCTCGCCACAACCGCATCAGCACATCCGGGATCGGCGGCCACGGCGTCCCTGTCACCGGGTGCATCGGCTGGTAGCGATAGCCGCGTTCCTTGTCGGTGACCCAGCCGAGCGGACCGCAATTGGTCATGCGCACGCTCATTTCCTTGCCGGTGCGCGGCATGGCCGGCACGAATAGCGGCGCCTGCTGGACGATGCCTCTCACATCCTCCACCAGCGCCTCCTGCACGTCGCGGGACAGATAGGCCGGCATGTGGCGGACGCCCTTGGGCAGAACGAGCATGAGGTCGGTCGCTAGCTCCGTTTCGTCGGTTCGAGCATGCCATCTGAAAATGAAAACGGCGACCCGAAAGCCGCCGTTCCCGAAAAATTCGCGTCTCCCTTGATCAGGTGAGGTCTGGAATGCGAAGGACCTGCCCCGGATAGATCTTGTCGGGATGGGTCAGCATCGGCTTGTTGGCCTCGAAGATGACCGTGTTCTTGGCGCCCTTGCCCTTGCCATAGCTTTTCTCGGCGATCTTCCAGAGATTGTCGCCCTTCTGGACGGTGTAGAAGGTCGGTTCCTTGGCCGCGGCCGCCGCCGAACCGGAGGCCGGCGCGACCTGCAACTCGTCCGCCTGCACCTTGGAGACGCCTAGCGTGTTGCCGACGGCGATGACCGCCTTTTCGAAAACCGACTGGTCCTTGACCACGCCCTTCAGCACCGCCGTGTCGCCCTGGACGACGACCTGCACGCCGTCGGTACCGAGCTTGTGCGAATCGAGTTCTTTCTTGAGCGTATCGGCGCTGGGTGCCGCTTCCTCGTCACCGCCTATGCCGAGCTTTTTGCCGACGCTCTTGACGAAATCGAACATACCCATCTCCAGGTCTCCTTGCTGTGGCAATGAGTAAACCTTGCATCTGCAAAGCGAAATTGAAAGCGGGTTCACGCGCGCGATTGGTGTGTTGCTTAATCGTTCTCTACCCGGCCGCGCAGTTTCTTGATGGTGCCGCGTCCGGCCTTGCTCTTCAGCCGCCGTTCGACCGCGCCTTTCGACGGTCTCGTCTTCTTGCGCGGCGGCGGTGGCGGCTCGGCCGCCTTGGCGACCAGCGCCGTCAGCCGCGCCCGTGCATCCGCCCGGTTCTGCTCCTGCGTGCGGAAGCGTCCGGCTTCGATGACGATGACGCCGTCCTTGGTGGCGCGCTGGCCGGCAAGCCTGATCGTGCGTTCGCGCACGCGCTCCGACAGGCCGGGTGCGTTGCGTGCATCGAAGCGCAGCTGCACCGCCGTCGCCACCTTGTTGACGTTCTGCCCGCCGGGGCCGGAGGAGCGGATGAAATCCTCGTGCAGATCACCCGGATGGATCACGGCATCGTCGGCAATGATGATTGTGTCGTCGCTCGTCATGCCGCAGTCATGGCGCGGCGCACGAAAAAAGAAAAGGCCCGATCGGGACCGGGCCTTGCGAGGATGGCTGAGCCTGGCGGGCGATTATTCCGCCGCTTCCCGCATGTGCGGCGCCGCGCCGAGGACGGAGGCGTCGACATGGCTTTCGAACTTCTCGAAATTGACGGCGAACATGCCGACCAGCCTTGCCGCTTGCCGGTCATAGGCCGATTTGTCGGCCCAGGTCGATCGCGGGTCGAGGATGGCGGCGTCGACGCCCGGCACCGCCACCGGCACCTCGAAACCGAAATTGGCGTCGGTACGGAAACCGGTCGTCTTCAGAGAGCCGTCGAGTGCCGCGGCAAGCAGCGCGCGCGTCGCCTTGATCGGCATCCGCCTGCCTGTGCCGTAGGCGCCGCCAGTCCAGCCGGTGTTGACCAGCCAGCAATCGGCACCGTGCTGCGCGATCAGCTCGCGCAGCAGATTGCCATATTCCGAGGGATGGCGCGGCATGAACGGCGCGCCGAAACAAGTCGAGAACGTCGCTTCGGGCTCGGTCACGCCCTTCTCCGTTCCGGCCACCTTGGCCGTGTAGCCGGACAGGAAATGATACATCGCCTGCGCCGGGGTCAGTCGTGCGATCGGCGGCATCACGCCGAAAGCGTCGGCGGTCAGCATGATGATGTTCCGGGGATGGTCGGCGCGCCCCGTCTTGCTGGCATTGGGTATGAAGTCGAGCGGATAGGCGCAGCGCGTGTTCTCGGTGAGCCGGCCGTCGTCGAAATCCGGCACGCCATGGGCGTCGAGAACGACGTTCTCCAGCACCGTGCCGAAGCGCTGCGTGGTGGCGAAAATCTCAGGCTCCGCTTCCGCCGACAGCTTGATGGTCTTGGCATAGCAGCCGCCTTCGAAATTGAAGATGCCGTGCGGCCCCCAGCCGTGCTCGTCGTCGCCGATCAGCGTGCGCGACGGATCGGCCGACAGCGTCGTCTTGCCGGTGCCCGACAGGCCGAAGAAAATCGCGGCGTCGCCGCCAGCGCCCTCATTGGCCGAGCAGTGCATCGGCATCACGCCCTTGGCCGGCAGCAGGTAGTTCAGCATTGTGAACACCGATTTCTTCATCTCGCCGGCATAGGAAGTGCCGCCGATCAGGACGATCTTGCGGGTGAGGTCGACGGCGATCACGGTTTCGGTGCGGGTGCCGTGGCGGGCGGGGTCGGCGCGGAAGGAGGGCAGGTCGATGATCGTCATCTCGGGCACGAAATGGTCGAGCTCCGCAGCTTCCGGACGGATCAGCAGGTTGCGGATGAACAGCGAATGCCAGGCAAACTCGGTGATGACCCTGGTGGGCAGCTTCAGCTCATGGTCTGCGCCGCCGACAAGGTCCTGCACGTAGAGATCCTTGTCCGCGGCGTGCGCCCGGAACTCTTCGAGCAGCGTCTCGAACTGGTCCGGCGAGATCGCCTTGTTGTTGTCCCACCAGATGTCATTCTCGGTGGCGCCGTCGCGGACGACGAACTTGTCCTTGGGCGAACGGCCGGTGTGCTGGCCTGTTTCGGCGACCAGCGCGCCATGTGCGGTCAGCCGCGCTTCGCCGCGCCTGATTGATTCCTCGTAGAGGGCGGGCGCCCCGAAATTGTAGCGCACCAGGCCAGAGGTTCTGAGACCGATACGATCGATCGCGCAGGCAGGATTGCGTTTGCCGACTTCCGACATGGGTGACCCTTCTCCGATTTGCCGCATCTTTGCCGGCGCCTTTCCGGCACGCCCACTACGCGAGCTTAGATGGTCAGAACCAGAAAAGCCGAATGATATCAAATCATTAATCGATTTAAATATTTTGAAAGTTGTTTAAATCGTTTATATGTGCAAAAAGTTTCGTGGTTGCCCAAAGGATTGGCGGCGCTGGTTCGTCCAATCCATATCGAGGTGCGATCGTGGCCGCCGGCATGCCGCCCGTGACAGCGGCGAAGGCCTATGCCACATTTTGTACCTAATTTGTCCTGCAAAAGCCCCTTCTCTACCAAAGAAGGGACAGCTCATGAGGGAGCCGCTTGAAATGGCAACAATCGCGCTTGTCGATGACGACCGCAACATTCTGACCTCGGTGTCGATCGCCCTCGAATCGGAAGGCTATCGCGTCGAAACCTACACGGATGGTGCGTCCGCGCTGGAAGGCCTGGCGGCGCGCCCGCCGAATCTCGCCATCCTCGACATCAAGATGCCGCGCATGGACGGCATGGAACTCTTGCGCCGGATGCGCCAGAAATCCGACCTGCCGGTCATCTTCCTGACCTCCAAGGACGACGAGATCGACGAGCTGTTCGGCCTCAAGATGGGCGCCGACGACTTCATCCGCAAACCCTTCTCGCAGCGTTTGCTGGTCGAGCGGGTGCGCGCGGTGTTGCGTCGTGCCAGCGCCCGTGAGGCCGCGGCAAAAGCGCCCAGCCAGCAGGCGCGCTCGCTCGAGCGCGGCCAGCTCGTCATGGACCAGGAACGCCACACCTGCACCTGGAAAGGCGAACCGGTGACGCTCACCGTCACCGAATTCCTGATCCTGCATTCGCTGGCACAGCGCCCCGGCGTCGTAAAAAGTCGTGATGCGCTGATGGATTCGGCTTATGATGAGCAGGTCTATGTTGACGACCGTACCATCGACAGCCACATCAAGCGGCTGCGCAAGAAGTTCAAGGCCGTCGACGACGACTTCGAGATGATCGAAACCCTTTACGGAGTCGGATACCGGTTCCGCGAGGCGTGAATAGGCGGGTAGGCAATAGAGAATAGTCGGTAGTCAGTTTTGAATGGTGCGAGCGGCCACCCGTGCATCGCCGCGATCTCAGCCAACCATTTCTCTATTCGCTACCCGCTACTCACTAATACTAAGCAGGGAACTGCTGTTCGATGGCAGTGGAAGCACAGCGGAGCAGATCGGCGGGCGTTGCAAGGCGGCCGGCGCGCATCATGCCCGCGTTCCTGTCGAAGCTCACCGTGCCCATGCGCCGCTTCCTCGGCCATCACATTTTTTCCAGCCTGACGCGGCGTATCCTCTTCCTCAATCTCGCCGGCCTCGCAGTCCTGGTCACCGGCATTCTCTATCTCAACACCTTCCGCGACGGGCTGATCGACGCCCGCGTCGAAAGCCTCATGACCCAGGGCGAGATCATCGCCGGCGCGATCGCCGCCTCGGCGACGGTCGAGACCGATTCGATCAGCATCGATCCGGAAAAGCTGCTTGAGCTGCAGGCCGGCGAAAGCCTGGGACCGGGCTCCGACCAGCTCGACAATCTAGATTTCCCGATCAATCCCGAGCGCGTCGCCCCGGTGCTGCGCCGGCTGATCTCGCCGACCCGCACCCGCGCCCGCATCTACGACCGCGACGCCAATTTGCTGCTCGATTCGCGCCATCTCTATTCGCGCGGGCAGATCCTTCGGTACGATCTGCCCCCGGTCGACGAGGAAGAGCCCGACCTTGTCGAACGCATCCAGAAGTTCATCTTCGACTTCTTCCGCAACACCGATCTGCCGGTCTATCACGAGCAGCCGGGCGGCAATGGCGCCGCCTTCCCGGAAGTGGTCAAGGCGCTGACCGGCAGCCCGTCGACCATCGTCCGGATCAGCGAACAGGGCGAGCAGATCGTTTCCGTCGCGGTGCCGATCCAGCGCTTCCGCGCCGTTCTCGGCGTGTTGATGCTGTCGACCGAAGGCGGCGACATCGACAAGATCGTCGCCGCCGAACGCAAGGCGATCCTGCGCGTCTTTGGCATCGCGGCGCTCGTCACCGCCATCCTGTCGATGCTTCTGGCCTCCACCATCGCCAATCCGCTGCGCCGGCTGTCTGCGGCGGCCGTGCGGGTACGGCGCGGCGTCAAGAGCCGCGAGGAAATTCCTGATTTCTCCGACCGTCAGGACGAGATCGGCAATCTGTCGATTGCCGTGCGCGACATGACGAACGCGCTCTATGCGCGCATCGAGGCGATCGAGAGCTTCGCCGCCGATGTTTCCCATGAATTGAAGAACCCGCTGACCTCGCTGCGCAGCGCGGTGGAGACCTTGCCGCTGGCCAAGAACGACAATTCGCGCAGCCGGCTGATGGAGATCATCCAGCACGACGTCAGGCGGCTGGACCGCCTCATCACCGACATTTCGGATGCCTCCCGTCTCGACGCCGAGCTGGCGCGGGATGACGCGGGGACCGTGGACCTGAAGAAGTTCATCACCGACCTCGTCGCCGTCTCGCGTGAAACGACGCGCAACAAGAAGGCGGTCGAGATCGAGCTCAGGGTCGCCAAGCTGCCGCAGGGCGTCAAGGGCTATTTCGTCGTCGGCCACGACCTGCGCATCGGCCAGGTCATCACCAACCTGATCGAGAACGCCCGCTCCTTCGTGCCAGAGGAGCGCGGCCATATCATCCTGTCGCTGGCGCGCACCGGCAAGTTCAACATCCTCACCGTCGATGACAATGGTCCCGGCATCCGCGCCGACAACATCGATCGCATCTTCGAACGCTTCTACACCGACCGGCCCGCCGGCGAGGCCTTCGGCCAGAATTCAGGCCTTGGCCTGTCGATATCCAGGCAGATCGTCGAGGCCCATGGCGGCACGCTGACCGCCGAGAACATCCCCGGCACCAAGCCAGGCGAGATCAAGGGCGCCCGCTTCGTGGTTACGCTGCCGGCCGAAGCATGATCCCGAAAAGTGGGAACCGGTTTTCGGATCAGATCATGCCTCATGCAAAAATGATCCCGGATATCGCGGCCTTACGGCCGTCATCCTCGGGCTTGTCTCGAGGACCCGCCGCACAGCGTGGCTATGGTGCGAACACTATTGGAAGGCCTGCAGATCCTCGGGATGACGGCGTTGGATCAGGATTTCCGAAATACACAAGCGGGCACGCTCATGCAGCCTGAAAACATCCACGCAACGGCCATCCTGATCGGCGAGCGCGGCGTTCTCGTCAGCGGCGCATCCGGTTCGGGCAAGACGACGCTGGCGCTGGCGCTCATTGACCATTGCCACCCGCGAGGCTTGTTCTCACGGCTCGTCGGCGACGACCAGCTTTTCGTCATGGCACATGCGGGACGGCTGGTGTGCCGCGCGCCCGCCGCGATCGAGGGCCTGGTCGAGGTGCCCGGGCTTGGTCCGCGATCCGTGCCGTTTGAAGCGGGTGCCGTCATCGATCTGCATGTCAGGCTTTTGCCGGCCGGCGAAGTAGCACGCTTTCAGGAGGATGCCGACGACACCATCGCCGGCTGCCTGGTGCCGCGGATTGACGTTGCGGAACGCAATATTGCCGCTGCCTTGCCCGCCGTGATGGCGCATCTGTCGATCGCGCCTTTTCTATGATGCGACCGGGTTTTTTGCTGCAATGCGTCAAAATGGCATGGGCCGGCGCAATTTTGGGCTTGTCAACGAGCCGCGCGTCGACAAGATAGCGCTCCCGCCGCCTGGAATGGCTGGCGAGCATAAAATGCGCCTGTGAAGCGGCGATGACGGGAGCCACCAAAGAATGATCGGACTCGTGCTTGTAACGCACGGTCAACTGGCCACCGAGTTCCGACATGCCGTGGAACATGTCGTCGGGCCACAAGACAATTTCGAAACCGTGGCGATCGGGGCTGACGACGATATGGAGCAGCGCCGGCGCGACATCGTCGACGCCGTTGCCCGTGTCGACACCGGGGCGGGCGTGATCGTGTTGACCGACATGTTCGGCGGCACGCCTTCGAACCTTGCCATTTCCGTGATGGAGTCCGGCCGCACCGAGGTGATCGCCGGCATGAATTTGCCGATGCTGATCAAGCTCTCCTCGATCCGCAAGAGCGACAACATGGCGGCGGCCCTCGACGAGGCGCAGGCGGCGGGGCGCAAATACATCAATGTCGCCAGCCAGCTCCTGAGCAGCAAATGAGCACGATGTCGTCGGAAAAGGACCAGATCGTCCGCGAATTTCCGATCGTCAACCAGCGCGGCCTGCACGCGCGCGCCTCGGCCAAGTTCGTACAGCTCGCCAGCGGCTACAACGCGTCGGTCCATGTCGAGAAGGACGGCGTCAAGGTCGGCGGCACCTCGATCATGGGTCTGATGATGCTGGCTGCAAGTCCGGGTTATTCGATTCGCGTCACCGCCAGCGGTCCCGAAGCGCTTGAGGTCATGAATGCGCTGGAGCAGCTGGTGGCGTCCCGCTTCGGCGAGGAATGCTGATCCCTTACCTTCGCATGAAAGACATGCAGGGATAAAGATTTCTTTATATCCCATTGTCGTCTTGACGCCGATCTGCTAGTCAGTCGGGCAATTCGCGCCCTTCGACGCGCCTGCCGGCGCGGGCGCATCCGCAACCAATTCAACAGCGTAACAATTCGCATCGGAGCACTGCCATGACGGGTAGCAAGGACTATGTGGTCGCCGACATCTCGCTTGCCGGCTGGGGCCGCAAGGAAATCGAGATCGCCGAAACCGAAATGCCGGGCCTGATGGCCTGCCGCGAGGAATTCGGCTCCAAGAAGCCGCTCAAGGGCGCGCGCATCACCGGCTCGCTGCACATGACCATCCAGACCGCGGTGTTGATCGAGACGCTGAAGGCGCTCGGTGCCGATATACGCTGGGCTTCCTGCAACATCTTCTCGACCCAGGACCATGCGGCTGCTGCCATCGCCGAGGCCGGCATCCCGGTCTTCGCCGTTAAGGGCGAGACGCTTGAGCAGTACTGGGACTACACCGACAGGATTTTCCAGTGGGCCGACGGCGGCACCTCCAACATGATCCTCGATGATGGCGGCGACGCCACCATGTACATCCTGATCGGCGCGCGCGCCGAGGCCGGCGAGGACGTGCTGTCCAATCCGCACAGCGAGGAGGAGGAATATTTCTACGCCCAGGTCAAGAAGCGCATGAAGGCTTCGCCCGGCTTCTTCACCAAGCAGAAGGAAGCGATCCGCGGCGTCACCGAAGAGACGACCACCGGCGTCAACAGGCTCTACCAGCTGCAGAAGAAGGGCTTGCTGCCTTTCCCGGCCATCAATGTCAACGACTCCGTCACCAAGTCGAAATTCGACAATAAATATGGCTGTAAGGAATCGCTGGTCGACGGCATCCGCCGCGGCACCGACACCATGATGGCCGGCAAGGTCGCCGTCGTCTGCGGCTATGGCGACGTCGGCAAGGGCTCGTCCGCCTCGCTGAAGGGCGCCGGCGCCCGCGTCAAGGTCACCGAGGTCGATCCGATCTGCGCCCTGCAGGCGGCGATGGACGGCTTCGAGGTCGTCACGCTCGAAGATGCCGCACCCACCGCCGACATCGTCATCACCACCACCGGCAACAAGGATGTCGTCACCCTCGACCACATGCGTTCGATGAAGGACATGGTGATCGTCGGCAACATCGGTCACTTCGACAACGAGATCCAGGTGGCATCGCTGCGCAACCTGAAATGGACCAACGTCAAGCCTCAGGTCGACATGATCACCTTCCCCGATGGCAAGCGCATGATCTTGCTGTCGGAAGGCCGCCTGCTCAACCTCGGCAACGCCACCGGCCATCCGAGCTTCGTCATGTCGGCGTCCTTCACCAACCAGGTGCTGGCGCAGATCGAGCTGTTCACCAAGGGCGAGCAGTACCAGAACCAGGTCTACGTGCTGCCCAAGCATCTCGACGAGAAGGTCGCGCGCCTGCATCTCGACAAGCTCGGCGCTCGCCTGACCGAACTGTCGGGCGAACAGGCAGCCTATATCGGCGTGACCCCGCAGGGTCCGTTCAAGCCGGAACACTACCGCTATTAACCAAAGCTGAATTTACTACCAGATATTGACGCCGGGCGATTGACTTTTCGCCCGGCTTTATTTTTGCGCCGAATGATTCTTCACGCCGATTCCAGCAGGCGCTATTGTTGTGATTCGCGGTCCGGGGACGAGGACCGGCGTACGCATCAGGGCGGTCTTGCATTCAGGCGGCGAAGAGGACCAAGACATGCCGGGGGATAACCCGCTTTACGCGGGACGGGCCGTTTCCGGCGGCCATGACGATTCGAGGACTACCGGCACCGCCACGCGAGGCGGGCGCCCTTCATGGCGCGCGCGCGCCGGACTGTTCCTTGCCGGCTCCGCACTTGGCTGGCCTTTGGCCGGCACGGTGGCCCACGCCCAGGCTGCTGGTGCGGAGGCCGCAAGCCTATCGGTGAGCACGGTCGAGGTCGTGCAGCTTGCCGTCTTTGTCGGAGTGATGGGAGCGGCATTCCTGTCGGCCATCGTTCTGATCCGGGAGAGAGCGCGCACCTCGGCCGAAAATGTCGAGCTCAGGAGCCGCATCGCGGACATCAACGCGGCGCTGCGCCGTTCGGAGGCGCTGCTCAACTTGCGCGACCAGCGTGTCGTCGTCTGGGCCTCGGAGAACAAGAAACCCGAGCTCATCGGCACGCTGCCGGTCGAAAGCGGCGCGCCCGAGGAGCGGGCCGCCTTCCTTGCCTTCGGCCGCTGGCTGATGCCGCGCTCGGCTGCGGCACTCGAGCATGCCGTCGCGGGGCTGCGCGAAAGAGCCGTGTCCTTCGACCTCGTCATCGAAACGCAGACCGGCGCTCCGCTGGAAGTGCATGGCCGCAAGAGCGCGGCGCATGTGCTGGTGCGGTTCGTTTCCCTTTCCGAGACGCAACGCAGCCAGGCCCGGCTGAAGATCGAAAACCAGCGGCTGGCCGCCGACCATGATACGATGATCGGCCTGCTCGAGGCGCTGAAGATGCCGGCATGGCTGCGCGGCGAGGACGGCCGCCTGAGATGGGTGAACCGGGCCTATGCCGAAGCGGTCGAGGCCGAAAGCGCGGAGATGGCTGTCCGCGACGCCAAGGAATTCCTCGGCGGCCAGGCGCGCGAAGCGATCGCTGCCCAGCACAAGTCCCATCCTGTCTTCGAACAGACGCTTTCCACGGTGATCGAGGGCGACCGCCGCGTCTTCGCGGTGACCGATTTCGCCGGCGCCGACGGTTCGGCCGGGCTTGCCTGCGACACCAGCGCCATCGAAACGATCCGCAGCGAATATGAGCGCACCGTGCGCAGCCACGCCGACACGCTCGACCAGCTCAACACGGCGGTCGCGATCTTCGACACCGACGAGAAGCTGCGCTTCTTCAACCAGGCTTTCCAGAAGCTCTGGGGCCTCGATGCAGGCTTCCTGCACAGCGCGCCCGATAACGCTTTGCTGCTGGATCGGCTGCGCAGCGAGGGCAAGATCGCCGAGCAGCCGGAGTGGCGTCGCTGGAAGGAAGGCCTGCTCGGCGCCTACCGCGCGGTGGAATCGCAGGAGCATTGGTGGCACCTGCCCGACGGCAAGACCATCCGCGTCGTCGCCAACCCGCAGCCCAAGGGCGGCGTCACCTGGGTGTTCGAGAACCTGACCGAGAAGATGGACCTCGAAAGCCGCTACCGCACCGCGGTGCGGGTCCAGGGCGAAACACTCGACAACCTCGCCGAAGGCGTGGCGGTGTTCGGTCCCGACGGCAGGCTGCGCCTGTCGAACCCGGCATTTGCTACTTTGTGGGGCCTGGACGCCGAAACCGCCCGGCCCAATGTCCATGTTTCCGCAATCCGTGAGCTTTGTGACCTGCAAGCGATCGACAGCCCGTGGGGCGGCTTCGTCGCCGCCATCACCGGCTTCGACGACGAGCGCCGCGACCGCCACGGCCAGACCGAGCTCAACAACGGCACCGTGCTGCGCTACGCCGTGATCCCCCTGCCCAACGGGCAGGTGATGATGACCTTCGTCGACGTTACCGACAGCGTCCGTGTCGAACGCGCGCTCAAGGACAAGAACGAGGCGCTGGAGAAATCCGACCAGCTCAAGAACGAATTCGTCCAGCACGTGTCCTACGAACTGCGCTCGCCGCTGACCAACATCATCGGCTTCACCGAACTGCTGTCGCTGCCGGCCACCGGTCCGCTGACGCAGAAGCAGCGCGAATATGTCGAGCATGTCGGCTCGTCGTCCTCGGTGCTTTTGACCATCGTCAACGACATACTCGACCTCGCCACGGTCGATGCCGGCATCATGCAGCTCGACATTTCCGAGGTCCATGTCGACCGCACCATCGCCGCCGCCGCCGAGCTGGTTGCCGACCGGCTGGAAGAGCATTCAATCAGGCTCGAGGTCGATGCCGCGGCGGCGCCGAAGACCTTCCACGGCGACGAAATCCGCATCCGCCAGATCCTCTACAACCTGCTCAGCAACGCCGCCAACTACGCGCCGGAGGCCAGCGCCATCCGGCTCGCCTGCCGTCAGTTGGCGGACGGGGTGGAATTCTCGGTCCATGACGATGGACCCGGCATGCCGCCCGACGTGCTTGACTCGGTGTTCCGCCGCTTCGAGCCGCGCGCCAATGGCGGCCGCCGGCGCGGCGCCGGGCTCGGACTGTCGATCGTCAAGAGCTTCGTCGAGCTGCATGGCGGCAGCGTCCGCATCGAAACCGGCAAGGACAAGGGCACGACCGTCATCTGCACCTTTCCCGACATGCCGGGCATCCGCGCCGCGGCCGAGTAGCGCACTCGATGGCCGCATTGATGCTCGAGCGTTTACTCGCCGACGAAACACAGACAGCGCGGCTGGGTGAGGATCTGGCGCTGGCGTTGCGCGCCGGCGACGTCCTGGCGCTGAAGGGCGATCTCGGCGCGGGCAAATCGACGCTGGCGCGGGCGCTGATCAGGGCCTTGGCCGACGATGCCGGTCTCGACGTGCCGAGTCCTACCTTCACCCTTGTGCAAAGCTACGATACGCGCATCCCGGTCCACCATTTCGACCTCTACCGCCTGTCCTCGGCAGCCGAGCTCGATGAACTGGGCTTCGACGAGGCGTTGGCGCAAGGCGCGGCCCTTGTCGAATGGCCGGAACGGGCCGAGGGTTATTTGCCTGGGACCGCCGTGCTGATCGAACTCGTCCAGCATGGCGATGGCCGATTGGCGAGACTGTCCGGGCAAGGCGCTGCCTACGATCGGGTGGCGCGGTCGCTCGCCATGCGTGATTTCCTCGAAGGCGCTGGATGGGGCGAGGCCAGCCGCCGCCATTTCATCGGCGATGCCTCTGCCCGCTCCTACGAAATTGTCTCGCTTCCAGGCCACGCCGCGAGGGTGCTGATGAACTCGCCGCGGCTGGTGCTGGGCCCGCCGGTGCGCGACGGCAAGCCCTATGGCGTCATCGCCCACACCGCCCAGTCGGTGTCAGCCTTCGCCGCCATCGACCGCGCGCTGCTCGCCGCCGGGGTCAGCGTTCCCGAAATCCATGCGCAGGATCTCGACCAGGGATTCCTGCTGCTCGAACATCTGGGCTCCGAAGGTTTCCTGGACGGGCATGGCAGGCCGGTCGCCGAGCGCTATGAGGCGGCGGCCGAACTGCTCGCCATGATGCATGGCAAGACCTGGCCCCACCGGATGGAGGCCGCACCGGGTGTGTTTCACGATGTGCCGCCCTTCGACCGCGACGCCATGCTGATCGAGGCGGACCTGTTGGTCGATTGGTACGTTCCGATGCTGACGGGCGCGTCGGCAGGCGATGCCTTGCGCGTCGGCTACCATAAGGAGTGGAACGCGGTTCTCGATCGGCTCGCTGACAGCCAATACACGCTGATGCTGCGTGACTTTCATTCGCCGAACATCATCTGGCGCGCTGAGCGCTCCGGCCATGACCGGCTCGGTATCGTCGATATCCAGGACGCGTTGATCGGCCCCGCCGCTTACGACGTCGCCTCTCTGGCCATGGACGCGCGCGTCACCATCCCGCCAGGCATCGAGAAACGCACGCTCGATGCCTATGTCGCCGCCCGCCACGCGGCCGGCCCATTTGACGAGGCGGCATTCCTCGAGGCCTATGCGATCATGGCGGCGCAGCGCAATTCCAAGATCCTCGGCATCTTCGTCCGGCTCGAAAAACGCGACGGCAAGCCCTATTATCTGAAGCACTTGCCGCGTATCCGCGACTATCTGCGCCGGGCGCTGTCTCATCCTGCCTTGGCCGGCCTTCGCGAGTTCTATACCGCTCACGGTCTGCTGGAGGAGCAAACGCCGTGACATCGATACCGGACGCAGCGAGCGTGCCCAAAACTGCGATCGTGCCCAAAACTGCGATAGTGCCCAAAACTGCGATAGTGCTTGCCGCAGGGCTCGGCAAGCGCATGCGGCCGATCACCGACACGATCCCCAAGCCGCTGGTCAGGATCGCCGGCAAGACGCTGCTCGACTGGGGCCTCGACAGTCTCGCCGCGGCCGGCATCGGCAAGGCCGTCGTCAACGTGCACTATCTTCCCGAACAGATCGTCGCCCATCTCGGCGCGCGCCATGCGCCGCGGATCGTCATTTCGGACGAGAGCGAGCGGTTGCTCGATTCCGCCGGCGGCATCGTCAAGGCGCTGCCGGAGCTCGGCCAACAGCCCTTCTACATCCTCAACGCCGACACCTTCTGGATCGACCAAGGAACGCTCAATCTCAACCGTCTCGCCCTTGCATGGGACGCCGCGAAAATGGATATTCTGCTGATGCTGGCGGATCTCCATCAGGCGACCGGACACTGCGGCAGCACCGATTTCCTGGTGGCGCCGGACGGCACCCTGCGGCGTTCCAAGGGCGATCCGGCGGGCCTGATCTATGCCGGGGCGGCGATCGTCCATCCGCGCATCTTCAAGGGTGCCCTGCCGGAACCTCATTCGCTTAACGCCTACTTCGACAAGGCGATCGCCGCCGGCCGGCTGTCCGGCATGCCGATGCATGGCCATTGGATCACCGTCGGCACGCCTGACGCTATTGCCAGCGCGGAAGCGGCGGTCGCCGACGCGCTAGCCGAGTTGCAATGAGCGGCCCGGGCCGCGTTTTCTCCATTCCGCCCGGTGCGCCGTTTCTGCCGACGCTTGCCGAGGCGCTGCTGGCCGGGCGTCTTGTTCCGGGCTTTCGCTTCGATGGCGACCCGCTCGCTTTGGCCGATGTCATCATCTATGTGCCGACGCGCCGCGCCGCGCGCGCCTTGCGTGGCGTCTTCGTCGACAGCCTGTCGGCGAGGGGCGGCGGCGGTTCGGCGATTCTGCCAGTCATCCGGCCGCTCGGCGAGTTCGATGAGGACGAGGCCGCGTTCGAGACGGAAGCGTCGGCGGCCATCGACCTCGCGCCGCCGATCGCGGCGACCGAACGCCTGTTGCTGCTGGCGCCGTTGGTGCGTGCCTGGAAACGCCGGCTGCCGGCGCATGTGGCGGCGCTTTTCGAGGAGGAGATCGTCATTCCAGCCTCCACCGCCGATGCGATCTGGCTGGCACGCGATCTCGCCCGGCTTATGGATGAGATCGAGACGGAAGGCACGGACTGGACGCGGCTCGCTGACCTGGTGAGCGGCAATCTCGCGGGATGGTGGCAGGTCACGCTTGATTTTCTCGGCATCGTCACCGACGCCTGGCCGAAATTCCTTGGGGAACGGAACCTCTCCAACCCGGCCGCGCATCGCAGCGCCCTGCTCCGGCTGGAAGCGGCGCGGTTGCGGCGCAATCCGCCCGCCGGGCCGGTTATCGCCGCCGGTTCCACCGGCTCCATCCCCGCCACGGCAGAGCTGCTGGCCGCAATCGCCCGCTTGGCGGGAGGAGCCATCGTGCTGCCAGGCCTCGACCGGACGATGGATGAGCCGTCTTTCCAGGCCATCACGGCGCCGGGCGCACGTCCGGCCGTGCTCGGCCATCCGCAATACGGCCTCGCCAAGCTGATCGGCACCATCGGTGTGCTGCGCGGCGATGTCGAGGAGATCGGCGCGGCCGGACATGAACTCGCGCTTCGCGCCGCCCTCGTCGGCGAAGCGCTGCGGCCGGCCGAGACCACCGAATTGTGGGCCGAGACGCGCAGCGGCTTTTCCCCCTCCGACATCGAGCAGGCGTTCTCCGGCGTGAGCCTGCTGGAGGCAGCCGGCGAACGCGATGAAGCCGTGGCGATCGCCGTCGCGCTCAAGCGCGCAGTCGAGCAGCCCGGCCAAAGAGCGGCCCTCGTTACCGGTGACCGTGCGCTGGCGCGCCGCGTCTCGGTCGAGCTCGCTCGCTTCGGCGTCGTCGCCGACGATTCCGGTGGTGTGCCGCTTTCCAACACGCCCGCCGCCGGCCTGCTTGGCCTGGCGTTGCAGGCGGTGTTCCGTCCCGGTGACCCGGTCGGCCTGCTGTCGCTGCTCAAGCATCCCCTGCTTGCCCTTGGCCTGGACCGGACGAGCGTTCGCCATGCGGCGGAACTGATCGAACTGGTGGCGCTGCGCGGCGGCACCGGCCGCCCCGACATCGCGTCGCTGCCGGACCTGTTCGAAGCCCGCCTGGTTGACCTCGGCGCCGACAGCAGGCGGCCTTTCTGGTTTACCCGGCTGACCGTGCGCGCCATCGAAGGCGCGCGGAATTTGCTCGGACGTCTCAACGAAGCGCTGGCGCCGCTTGCCGCCTTTCGCGGTCAGGCCGACGCCGGTCTTGTGGCGCTGGTCGGGGCCAGCGTCGTGGTGCTGGAAAATCTCGGCCGTGCGGCCGATGGCGGGCTTGGCGCGCTCTATGCCGGCGATGCCGGCGAGAAACTGGCCGAGCTGTTGCGCGGACTGGTCGCGGCGCCCGTGCCGCTGTCGTTTGCCGCCGACGAATGGCCAGATGTCATGGCGGCGCTGATCGCGCCCGAGACGGTCAAGCCGGCGCAAGGCACAGACAGGAACGTTGCCATCTGGGGGCCGCTGGAAGCCCGCTTGCAGAATGTCGACACGTTGGTCATCGGCGGCATGAACGAAGGCGTGTGGCCGCGCAAACCCGAAAGCGACCGCTTCATGTCGCGGCTGATGAAGACAGGCATCGACCTGGAGCCGCCCGAACGGCGCATTGGGCTTGCCGCGCATGATTTCCAGATGGCCATGGGGGCGGCGAAGGTGGTGCTGTCGCGCTCCGCACGCGCCGGTGACGCGCCCGCCGTGCCCTCGCGCTGGCTGCAGCGCATTCTCACTTATATCGGCAAGGACCAGGCAGCCAGGCTTGCCGAACGCGGCGACGAACTCATCGCCTGGGCGCGCGCGCTCGATACCGGCCCGCGGCGGGACTTCGCGCCGCGCCCGCAGCCGAAGCCGCCGGTCGCGCTGCGTCCAACCCATTTCTCGGTCACCGAGATCGAGACGCTGCGTCGCGATCCCTACGCCATCTATGCCAGGCGCATCCTCGGCCTGCTGCCGCTCGACCCGGTCATCCGCGACCCGGGTGCGGCCGAGCGCGGCACGCTGTTCCACGCCATCCTGCATCTGTTCTCGGGCAGCGTGGCCGATCCGCGTGCTCCCGATGCGCTGGCCGGCCTGCTCGCCGCCGGCCGGACCTGCTTTGCCGAGGCAGCACTTCCCGCCGATGTCGAGGCGGTCTGGTGGCCGCGTTTCGAAAAGCTCGCCGCCAGCATCATCGAATGGGAACGCGGCCGCGCTGGGGCCGTGGCCCGGCGCCACGCCGAGGCGCGAGCGGCCAAGACCGTGGTCGGCCAATCCGGGATCACCCTGTCGGGCTATGCCGACCGGGTCGATCTTCTCCATGGCGGCATGGCCGACATATTGGACTACAAGACCGGCTCCTCGCCTTCCAAGGCGCAGGCGCACACGCTGCTGTCGCCGCAACTGGCCCTGGAGGGCGCGTTGCTCAGGCGCGGCGCTTTCCAGGAACTCGGCGCGCGCGAGCCCTCGCAATTGGCTTTTGTCAGGCTGAAGCCGAATGGCGAGGTTTTCGAGGAATCGATCCTCGAATACAACCGGCAGCCACGCACCGCCACGGACCTCGCCGAGGAGGCCTGGGCGCGGCTGGAGAAATTGCTCATCCACTATGCCGATCCGGCGGCCGGCTACCTGTCGCGGGCACTGCCGTTCCGCGAAGGCGAGACCGACGGCAACTACGACCATCTCGCCCGCGTGCTCGAATGGTCGGCGGGCGGCGATGCGGATGACGAGGGAGGGGAGGCATGAAGAAAGCCTATCCCATCCCCGGCGAAACCGCCTCCAGGCAGGCCAGCGCCTCGGATCCGAGGAATTCCGCCTGGGTGTCGGCCAATGCCGGGTCCGGCAAGACCCATGTGCTGGCCCAGCGCGTCATCCGGCTCCTGCTGCGTGGCACCGATCCGTCGAAGATACTGTGCCTGACCTACACGCGCGCCGCCGCCGCCAACATGTCGAACCGGGTTTTCTCGACATTGTCGGAATGGACCGCGCTCGGCGATGCCGAATTGGCGGTGAGGGTCGAGGCGCTCGATGGCCGCCGGCCCGACCGCGAAACCATGCGCCGCGCCCGCCGCCTGTTTGCCGAGGCGCTGGAAACGCCCGGCGGCCTGAAGATCCAGACCATTCATGCCTTCTGCGAATCGGTGCTGCACCAGTTCCCGCTGGAAGCCAACATCCCCGCGCATTTCGAGATGCTCGACCCGCAGATGGAGGCATCGTTGTTCGCCGCCGCGCGCCGTGAAATGATTTCGGGCAGCGCGGCGGATCGGCCGGACCTCGCCGAAGCTTTCGCCGCCGTGCTCGAGCGCGGTGGCGAGGCCGGGCTCGACGCTTTGCTGGGTGAGATCGTCCGCAAGCGCGACGAACTGGGCGCCTTCATCGGTGAGATCGATCGAGGCGGCCCGAACTTCCAGACGCTGTTCGACGAATTCCAATTCCGCCCCGGCCAGACCGCCGAAGGCATAGCGGCCGCCATCTGGCCGCTGCCCGGCTTCCTGCCGGATTATTTTGCCGGCTTCGCCCAGGCGGCGGAGGCCGCCGACGCCAGGACGGTGCTCAACAACATCTTGCCTCATGCGCGCCTGGCTTTCGCGGAAACCGACCCCGTGCGCCGCCTGCAGCTGCTTTCGCGGGCTTTCCTGAAGGCCGACGGCGACGTCTACGATCCAGCCAAGGCCTTCAAGAAGGCGCTGCTCGACCGGCTGCCGGACCTGGCGGAGCGCTATCTCTCGGCGACCACCGCAATCGTCGAGACGGTCGACCGGCTCGCCCTGTTCCGGATGCTGGAGGGCACGCGCGCCGCGCTGACGCTGGCCGACTGGCTGGTCGCCCGCTACGAGCAGTTGAAGCGTGGCCGCGGGTTCCTCGACTTCAACGACCTGATCACCCGCACCGTCAGTCTCCTGGCCAGGCCCGATGCCGGCCCGTGGGTGCAATACAAGCTCGACCAGGGCATCGACCACATTCTGCTCGACGAGGCGCAGGACACCAGCCCCGACCAATGGGAGGTGGTGAAGCGGCTGGCCGAGGAATTCTTTGCCGGCATTGGCGCCCGAGACACCGCGCATCGGACGATCTTCGCTGTCGGCGACGAAAAACAGTCGATCTATTCCTTCCAGGGAGCGGCGCCGGATTCCTTCGCCGACAGCAGGCTCCTGTTCGCAAGCAAGGTGCGCGACGCCGATGCGCCCTTCGCCGATCTGAAGCTCACCTGGTCGTTCCGCTCGACCGACGATGTTCTGGCCGCCGTCGACCGCGTCTTCGCCGATCCGGTCGTGCGGCGTGGCATCAGCCATGACCCCGATCCGCTGAGCCACAAGGCGATACGCACCGATGCGCCGGGCTATGTCGAGGTCTGGCCATCCATCGGCGCCGACGTCGTCGACGAGCCGGACGACTGGACCCAGGCAGTCGACCATGCCCGCGCGCCGGCGGTTCGGGTTGCCGAAAACGTCGCCGCCACCATTGCCGGCTGGATCGGCAATGGCGAGGTCATCGAAGGCCGCGGCAAGAAGCTGCGCCCTGGCGACGTGCTGGTGCTGGTGCGCAAGCGCGATCGCTTCGTCCATGCTCTGACGCGTGCCCTGAAACGTCGTGACATCCCGGTCGCCGGCGCCGACCGGTTGAGCCTGCCCGGCCACATCGCGGTCAAGGACCTGATCGCGCTCGGCCATTTCCTGATCCAGCCGCAGGACGATCTGTCGCTCGCCGCCGTGCTGCGGAGCCCGATCTTCGATCTGTCGGAAGAGACGCTTTTCACACTGGCCGCGCAAAGACCATCCGGCCTGTCGCTGGCCGGGTCCCTGCGCCAGCATGCCAGCCAAAGCGAAGCGCTCGCGGCGGTCGCCGCTCAACTCGACATCTGGGCCAACGAGGCCGTCTTCAAGCCGGTGTTCGAATTCTATGCCGGCCTCCTGGCACGCGGTGGCGTGCGCCGCAAGATGGTTGCGCGGCTCGGGCCGGAGGCCGGCGACATTCTCGACGAATTCCTGAGTTTCTGCCTTGCCGAGGAGCGGGCCGGCTTACCCGGGCTGGAAGCCTTCCTGTCGACGCTGGAGAGCGCCGGCCCAGAAATCAAGCGCGAGATGGACCAGACCCGCGACGAGGTCCGCGTCATGACCGTGCATGCAGCCAAGGGGCTCGAAGCGCCTGTCGTCTTCCTGGTCGATGGCGGTTCGGCTCCGTTCAGCGATCAGCACCTGCCGCGCCTGATGCCGTTCGAGGGTTCGGGGCTGAACTGGAGCGGCAAGGGCTTTCTCTGGCGCTCGGCCAGCGACGTCGCCAACGGCATTTCGAAGGCTGCCGCGGCAAGGGCGCGCGATCTCGCCGATGACGAGTACCGGCGGCTGCTCTATGTCGGCATGACCCGGGCCGAGGACAGGCTGATCGTTTGCGGTTATCACGGCAAGCGCGCACCGAACACCGGCACCTGGCATTCGCTCGTCAGCCGTGCCCTGGTCGGGGCGCCGGAGAGTGCCGAGTATCCGCATCCGGCCGGCGGCGGCGTCTCAGTGCATCGCTTCCAGGTGACCGGATTGCCGCCGTTTGCACCGGTCGCCGAGAGCGAAGCCAGGCAGACGCGGGACTTCGAGCCGCCGCCCGAAATCTTGTTCAAGCCGCTGCCGCCATACGAGGACCTGCCGCGCCCGCTGTCGCCATCCGGAGCCTCCGCCCTGATCGACGAGGGCAAGGAAAGCGTCATCGACACCGGCTCGCCAGTGCTGGATGGCGACGCCGAACCCGGCTTCGCCGTCATGCGAGGCCTGGCGCTTCACAAACTGCTGCAGATGCTGCCCGGCGTGGCGCAAAACGAACGCCAGGGCGCAGCCGAACGCTATCTCGCCCGCGCCGGCGCGCAATGGCCGGCCGGCGAGTGCGAAAAGGCGGTCGCCTCGGTGATGGCGATCCTTGCCGATCCGCGTTTCGCGCCGCTTTTCGGACCCTCTTCGCGCGCCGAAGTGGCGGTCATGGGCAGCCTCGACGTCAAGGGCACGAAACGCTCGATTTCCGGCAAGATCGACAGGTTGGCGGTGACGCCGGACCGCGTATCCATCATCGATTACAAGACCAATCGGCCGGCGCCCGCCTCGCTGGGCGAGGTTCCGCCCGCCTATCTGCTGCAGCTCGCGCTCTATCGCGCCTTGCTGCGGCCGCTCTATCCCGGCCGCGAAGTCACGGCGGCCTTGCTGTTCACGGAGGCGCCGCGGCTGATCGAACTACCGGCTCGGGCCATGGATGACGCTCTTGCCCGACTCACGCGAGCGTGACACAAGAACTGCTTGAAGAAGGGCGCGGCAACCACCACATTTGGTGCGACGAAAAATTTCGAAAGGATTTCCGCATGGCTACCGTCAAGGTCGACAAGAACAATTTCCAGACCGCTGTGCTCGACGCCAAGGAGCCGGTCGTGGTGGATTTCTGGGCGGAATGGTGCGGTCCCTGCAAGATGATCGCGCCGGCGCTGGAAGACATCGCCAATGAGCTCGGCAGCAAGGTGAAGATCGCCAAGCTCAACATCGACGAGAATCCCGAACTGGCAGCGGAATTCGGCGTGCGCTCGATCCCGACGCTGATGATCTTCAAGGGCGGCGAAAGAGCCGATGTGAAGGTTGGCGCCGCGCCCAAGACCGCGCTGTCGCACTGGATCAACGGTAATCTCGCCTGATCAATCCGAAATTCCTGACATCAAGCCCGGCCGATCGCGCCGGGCTTTTTGTTGGCGTCATTGGTCGCCCGCTCTGGCCCTGACGTCCGGGGCCTCCATGTCTTCTGCTGGAAGCAGATGCAGGGAGAGGAAAAATGACCGGATCCGCCAAGGCCACCGTCTTCATCGACAATGAGCGCGTCATCGTCACGGAATACCGCTTTCAGCCGGGCGACAACACCGGCTGGCACCGCCACGGCCACGACTATGTTGTCGTGCCGCTGATGGACGGCAAGGTAAAGCTTCTGACCAAGGACGGCGAATCCTTCGCCGAAATGAAGAAAGGCGCGCCCTATTTCCGCAGGGAAGGCGTCGAGCACGACGTCATCAGCGCCAATGAGGGCGAATATGCCTTCATTGAGATCGAGCTGAAATAGCGGCGTTCGCCTCGAATACCGCAGCGGAAACCGGTATATATGTCTTCCAACAACGGAGTTTGAGATGGCCGAACCTCAGCTCTCGGTCCGTAGCGCAAAAGCACGCGACCTGGCTCATAGACTTGCTCGTCGCGAAAATCGCTCGATAGCAGATGTCGTCGAGCGAGCGCTTGAATCGTACGAGATCCGTGAGGCGGGACGCGAGCCCGCCACCACCTTCTACGCCCGCCTCACGGCCAGTTGTGGCGTCGATATCGATCTGAAGGAAATCATCCGCGACGGCCGCCTGGTTCATGCTGGACCCGAGCTTTGATTTTCGTCGACACCGATGTGATTTCAGAAACACTCAAGAAGGCACCGGACGAAGCCGTTCTCGCCTGGCTTGTCCGCAACGATGCTGAATTGGCCCACGGTGACGATTGCTGAAGTCGCTTTCGGCATTCACAAAATCCGACCTGATGAGCGTGCGGATCGCCTGGAGCAGGGGCTTTCTCAATGGCGCCGTCGCTTCGCCGACCGGATTTCTGGGCTGACGGAAGAGGCTGCGCTGGTTTACGGGGAGATCATGGGAACCGCCAGCCGCCTGGGCCGTGGAATGTCGGCTCCCGATGGCATGATCGCCGCGATCGTGCGTGTAAACGGTGGTCGGCTGGCGATGCGCAACCTCAACGACTTTGCCACCGCCAACCTCGACCTGATCTCACCGTGGGATTTCTAGCGTTGGAACGGATCACGCGAAGCGTCTTTGGTATGTTGTGCCATGACGTTTTCCCAAGCCGAGATCGTTTTCCGGGGGCGGGTAGGATAGATTTCCGATTATCGCCATGTCACGTCGGCGGCGTGCCGTTCTCCGCCAACACCGCTCCAGCCAGATAGAGCGAACCGCCGATCAGGATGCGCGGCGGCGGGCCGTCCCAGGTGTCCCGCAGTAACATCAGCGCGCTGGCGACGGAACTCACCGGCTCGGCCGTCAGCCCGGCCTCGGTGGCACGGGCCGCCAGTTCGTCGTTCGGCACGCTGGCGTCGCTCAGGCTCACCGGCACGGTATAGACGTGCCGGGCGAGGCCATTGAAGGCGCGGAAATAGCCGCTCTGGTCCTTGGTGTTGATCATGCCGGAGATGAGAAAAAGCGGCCTGGGGTTCTTCTCTTCCTGTTCGGCCAGCGCCTCGGCGACGACCACGCCGGCGCCCGGATTGTGGCCGCCGTCGAGCCAGATGTCGGCGCCCTTGGGCGCCAGTTCCGTCAGCCTGCCTTGCGACAGCTTCTGCATCCGCCCCGGCCAGGCGACAGTGGTCATCGCCTTCTCGGCGGCACGGTGGCTGATCTCGAAGCCGGCTGCCTTGACGGCGGCGATCGCGGCGGCCGCGTTGGCGAACTGGTGGCGCCCGGGCAGCCGCGGCGGCGACAGATCCATCAAGCCATCATCGTCCTGATAGACCATGCGGCCGTTCTCCTCGAAGGCGAGGAAATCCTGTCCATAGACCAGGGTCGGGCAGCCGAGCCGCTCGGCGGTTTCGATCAGCACCTGCTGCGCCGCCTCGGTTTCCTGCGCGCCGATGACCACCGGGCAACCGCGCTTGATGATGCCGGCCTTCTCGGCGGCGATCAGTTCGACGCGGTCGCCGAGATAGGCTTCGTGGTCCATCGACACCGGCATGATCACCGAGACAGCCGGCCTGGCGATGACATTGGTGGCGTCGAAGCGGCCGCCGAGGCCGACCTCGACGATGGCGGCATCGGCCGGATGCTCCGAAAACAGGATGAAGGTGACGGCGGTGAGGATCTCGAAAACGGTGATCTTCTCGCCGCCATTGGCCTTGGCGACGCGGGCGATGGCCTCGGCGAAGATATCGTCCTCGACCAGCCTGCCGCCGCCATCGGCCGCCAGCCGGTAGCGCTCGTGCCAGCTGACCAGATGCGGCGAGGTGTGCACGTGCACGAGCCGGCCGGACGCTTCCAGAAGCGCCCGCGAGAAGGCGGCGCAAGAGCCCTTGCCGTTGGTGCCGGCGATATGGATCACCGGCGGCAGCAAGTCCTGAGGATTGCCCAGCCGCTCCAGCAGCCGTGAAATGCGGTCGAGCGAAAGATCGAAGCCTTTCGGGTGAAGCGCCATCAGCGCTTCGATTTCACGGTCGGCGGCAAGCGTGGTCATGTAAGAGTCCTAAGCGCGCGATGGATCGCGCGCAATCGCGGTTCGCGGCAAAGAGTGTCGCGTCAGGCCTGCGGCCGTGCTTCCGTCGCGACCACCGCCGGCGGCAGGATTTCCGGCTCCAGGGGCTTGTGCTCTTCCGGCATCTTGAGCAGCATCTTCAAGAGCCGCGCGATGGTCCGGCGCATCTCCAGTCGCGACACCACCATGTCGACCATGCCGTGCTCCATCAGATATTCGGAGCGCTGGAAGCCGTCCGGCAGTTTTTCCCGGATGGTCTGCTCGATGACACGCGGTCCGGCGAAGCCGATCAGTGCGCCGGGCTCGGCTATATGCACGTCGCCCAGCATGGCGTAGGAGGCAGTGACGCCGCCGGTCGTCGGATTGGTCAGCACGACGATGTAGGGAAGGCCGGCTTCCTTCAGCCGGTCGACGCCAACCGTGGTGCGCGGCAATTGCATCAGCGACAGGATGCCTTCCTGCATGCGCGCGCCGCCGGAAGCGGCAAACAGGATCAGCGGCCGCTTGCGCTGCACGGCCACCTCGAAGGCATGAACGATGGCGTCGCCCGCGGCCATGCCGAGCGAACCGCCCATGAAGGCAAAATCCTGCACCGTCACCACCACCGGCAGGCCTTCTACGGTGCCCAGCGCGTTGACGATGGCATCTTCCAGGCCGGTCTTGGCCTTGGCGTCCTTCAACCGGTCGGTGTAGCGCTTCTCGTCGCGGAATTTCAGCGGGTCCAGCATGACCTTGGGATTTTCGAGCTGTTCGTATTTGCCGTCGTCGAGGAAGTATTTCAGCCGCTCCTTGGCCGAGATCTTCATGTGATGGCCCGAAGACGGGATGACGAACTGGTTGGATTCCAGATCCTTGTGGAACACCATCTCCCCGGTCTCGGGATCCTTGATCCACAGGTTCTCGGGCATGTCGGTGCGCCGGCCGAGCATCGAATTGATCTTCGGGCGAACGTAGTTGGTGATCCAGTTCATCGCTTCGGCTCCTGTCCTGACGAAGAGTTAGAGCAATTCCAGGAAAAGTGTGAACCGGTTTTCCGACCGGAATTGCGATAAAGCAAAAAGATAGAGCGGTTCGGCGTTTCCGTGAAACGGCAAACCGGTCCAGCGCATGCCGCCCGGGATGGCGACGTGCACAAGACCTGAGGTAGGAAAACTATTCGGCGGCAGCAAGGCGGGCCGACCGCACGCCCTGCGCGAGGCCGCTGACCAGCGTGGCGACGGCCTCGGCCGGGTCGGCGGTCTTTTCACCCTTCGGCCCCAGCACATTGGCGACCGCATTGACGATCGCGGTGCCGACGACGACACCGTCGGCATTGGCGCCGATGACGCGCGCCTGTTCGGCGGTCTTGACGCCGAAGCCGACGCAGACCGGCAGATCGGTATGGCCCTTGATGCGCTTGACCGCCGCAGCCACTTTGCCGGTGTCGGCCAGCGCGGAACCGGTGATGCCGGTCATCGACACGTAATAGACGAAGCCGGACGTGTTCTGCAGCACCTTGGGCAGGCGCTTGTCGTCGGTGGTCGGTGTCGCCAGCCGGATGAAGTTAATGCCGGCTTTCAGCGCCGGGATGCACAGTTCCTCGTCCATCTCAGGCGGCAGGTCGACGACGATCAGCCCGTCTATGCCGCTGGCCAGTGCGTCCTTGAGAAAGCGGTCGACGCCGTAGATGTAGATGGGATTGTAGTAGCCCATCAAAACGATCGGCGTCTCATTGTCGCCGGTGCGGAAGTCAGCCGCCATCTTGAGCGTCTTGACCAGCGTCTGGCCGCCTCTAAGCGCCCGCAAGCCCGCGGCCTGGATCGCCGGGCCATCGGCCATCGGATCGGAGAACGGCATGCCGAGTTCGATGATGTCCGCGCCGGCCATTGGCAGCGCCTTCATGATCGACAGCGAGGTCTGATAGTCCGGGTCGCCGCCCATGAAATAGGTGACGAGCGCCGGGCGGCCTTCGTTCTTGAGCTTTGCCATGCGGCGATCGATGCGGGTCACCATGATCAGATCTCCATGCCCAGCATCGAAGCCACCGTATGCACGTCCTTGTCGCCGCGGCCGGACAGGTTGACGATGACGATCTGGTCCTTGTCCATGGCGGGCACGATCTTCACCGCATGGGCGATGGCGTGCGCCGATTCGAGCGCCGGGATGATGCCTTCGACGCGTGTGGTCAGCTTGAAGGCCTCCAGCGCCTCGTCGTCGAGGATCGGCACATATTCGACGCGGCCAGAGTCGCGCAGCCAGGAATGCTCCGGGCCGACGCCGGGGTAATCGAGGCCGGCCGAGATCGAATGGCCGTCCATGATCTGGCCGTCGGCATTTTGCAGGAGATAGGTGCGGTTGCCATGCAGCACCCCCGGCGCGCCGGCGTTCATCGAGGCGCAGTGCTCGATGCCGTCGAGGCCACGCCCGCCAGCCTCGATGCCGATGATGCGGACATCCTTGTCGTCGAGGAACGGATGGAACAGGCCGATGGCATTGGAGCCGCCGCCGACGGCGGCGATGATGGTGTCGGGCAACCGGCCTTCCTGCTCGAGGATCTGAGCGCGCGCCTCCGAACCGATCACCGACTGGAAGTCGCGCACCAGCTCCGGATAGGGGTGCGGGCCGGCGGCGGTGCCGATCAGGTAATAAGTGTCCTCGACATTGGTCACCCAGTCGCGCAGCGCCTCGTTCATGGCGTCCTTCAGCGTGCCGTGGCCAGCGGTCACCGGCCGCACTTCGGCGCCGAGCAGTTTCATGCGGAAGACATTGGGGCTTTGGCGGGCAACGTCCGTGGCACCCATGTAGACGACGCAGGGAAAGCCGAAACGGGCCGCGACGGTGGCCGACGCCACGCCGTGCTGGCCGGCGCCGGTCTCGGCGATGATGCGCGTCTTGCCCATGCGCTTGGCCAGCAGGATCTGGCCGAGGCAATTGTTGATCTTGTGCGAACCGGTATGGTTCAGGTCCTCGCGCTTGAAATAAACCTTTGCGCCGCCCCCGATGCCCTTCGCCAAGGAAACCTCACGAAGATGCCTGGTCAGTCCTTCGGCGAAATAAAGCTTCGACGGCCGCCCCGCATAATGGGTCGAAAGATCGGTGAGCTCGGCCCTGAAATCCGGATCGTTCTTGACCTCGTTCCAGTGCCGTTCGAGGTCGAGGATCAGCGGCATCAGCGTTTCGGCCACGAAACGACCGCCGAAAATGCCAAACATGCCCTGTTCGTCGGGTCCGGTGCGGAAGGAATTGGGTGTCGCCGGCTTGTTCATCGCCGATCTCCTGGCATCTCGATTTTCTTGAGCATGTCCTGTCGAAAACCGGTTTCCACTTTTCCGGGACATGTTCGGGTTTGAGGCGGTCAGGCGGCGCGGTCGTCTCGCACTGCCTTGACGGCCCGGAAAAACTGCTCGATCAGCGCCGGATCCTTGACGCCCGGCGCGCTTTCCACGCCTGAGGAAATATCTATTCCGGGCGGGCTGGCAAGCCGAAGGGCATCGCCGATATTGGCGGCGTTGAGCCCACCGGAAAGCATGTAATCGAGCCCGGCGTCAAGGCCGGTCAGGATGCGCCAGTCGAACGCAACGCCATTGCCGCCCGGCAACTCGGAGCCCTTCGGCGGCTTGGCGTCGAACAGGAACCGGTCCGCGACCCCGACGAACGGTTTGATGCGCTCGAGATCGGCGGCTTCGCTGAGCGGCAGCGCCTTCATGACCGGCAGGTCATAGCGGGCTTTCAGTTCGGCCACCCGTTCGGGCGTTTCCGAGCCGTGCAGCTGCAGCATGTCCGGGCGCATGCTGTCGATGATGTCGTCCAGGAAGGTGTCGTTGGCGTCGACGGTAACGGCAACCGCCAAAGCCTTGCCGCGCGCCGCTTCGCGCAACCGCCCGGCTGCAGCCGGTTCGATGTAACGCGGGCTCTTGGCAAAGAAAATGAAGCCGACATGGCTGGCGCCGCCGGCCAGCGCCGCGGCCATTGCCTGGTCGGTCTTCAAGCCGCAGATTTTGACGTCGAGTGCCATGGCGCGGGAATTGACATGAAATCGAGGCAGAGTCGAGAAAAAGCATGTTGTTTGCCGGCAGGGCCAAAGGCGCTACCTATCATGGGAAAGCATGCAAGGCGGGAGAACATCATGACTGACAGAACCGTTGCCGAACTCAGGCAGAAGATCGCGCAGGCGCGCGAGGTGATCGCGCATTTGATGGACAAGGCCGCCTTCAACGGCGCCGAGGCGCATCGGGCGCTCGATTATTTCGACACCGACGCCTTCGATCGGAATTTTTTACCGTGGCCGCATCATAGCGAAGAGGGGCTGCGGCCTGAAGAGTTGAACGCCGCGAATGACGATTGAGTTCGTGCGCCCAGTAAGAACGTAGACGCTGGCGGGACCGGAGGTGTGAAGCATCACCGCGGAAAAGCTTATTTTCTGGCGCCGTACGACGCTTCATTGCGCTACTCGAAAACGATCGCCTGCAAGGCCCCGCCATTGCGCTTCAGCCAGTCCTTGCAGCGGTCGGTGTCGGGGCAGAGCTTTTCGCACAATTTCCAGAATTTCGGGCCGTGGTTCATCTCTTTCAGATGCGCTACTTCATGCGCGACGAGGTAGTTGATGACGGGCGGCGGCGCCATCATGATGCGCCAGGAAAAGGACAAATTGCCTTCGGAGGTGCACGAGCCCCAGCGGCTGGACGTATCCTTGTAGCGGATCGCCTTGGCGCGCTTGCCGAGCGCCTCGGTGTGCCTGGCCACCAGCTTCTCGATCTCCTTCTTGGCCTCGCGCTTCAAAAAATCGGCGATGCGGCGCGGCAGGTGGATGCGCTCGCCATGCACGATCAGCAGCGGGCCGCGTTCGTCGCGCGACACGGTGACGGTGCCGCGCCTTGACGGCTCATGCACGATGCGGTGCGGCACGCCGCGTATGGGGATCTTGATGCCGGGCCGTACCTGCGGCCGCGTTGGCACCTTGGCCAGCCGCTGCTCCAGCCAGTCCTGATGACGGTCGAGGAACCGCTCCACCTCGCCACGGCGCAGGCCCGGCGGCACGGTGATACGCAGGCCCTGGCCGCCGGAATCGATGCGTAGCGTCAGACGCCGCGCCCTGGCGCTCTCGACGATCTTGAGCGGCAGCGTGCGGCCGGCAACGCAGTATTCTCGCTCCACGACAGGCGTGGGCTTGGGCTTCGTCAGATTGCGGAAGAATCCGAGGGTCATGGCCGGACGATACGCGATTCGAGAAAAACGAATAGAACAAAAAAGAAACGGCGCCGCTCGCGCGACGCCGTTTTTTCACGATCGGGCCTGTCGCTCAGCCTCAGTCGTCAAGCAGGTTCGAGCCTTTGCCACGCTTGGTGGGGGTCGTGCCTGTGCTCGGGTCGCTCTTTGCCGGAGCGGTCGACTTGTTGCGGTTCGCCATGAAGCGATCGAACTCGTCCTGGTCCTTGGCGCGACGCAATTCGCGGGCGTAGTCGTCGAACTCGGTCAACATGTCGTCGAGCTTGCGGCGTTCCTCGGCCAGGCGTTCAAGCTCCTTTTCGCGCCAGTCGTCAAACGCGACGTTGCCGGTCCGGGCGGAGCCGTGGCCCCAGCGCGCGGCTTTGTCGGAACCGCGGCGGCAGCCGGCGAAGATGCCGTCGGTCGCGCGGTTGACGTCACGCTTGAAGCCCTCGAGCCGGTCGCCCCAGATGATGTAGGCGAGCATGGCGAAGCCGAGCGGCCAGAACACCATGAAGCCGATCACCATCAACGCGATGGTTGCCGGCGTCCAGGCCGGGCGGATCAATGCAGATGTGTTCATTTTCTCCCATTCCTTCGGTTGGAGACAGCCAGGACCGGCTGCGTGGAATCGAACAGCCAGGACCGGCTGCGTGGAATCGAAATGGGAAGGCAAAAACGGCGATTCAAGACAATGTCGGCTAAAACCGGACAAGCTCCTGAAATGATTATCGCTTTTTGAGCATATCGAGGAAAAGCACGACCAGCCCGGCAATCAGTCCCCAGAATGCGGCGCCGACGCCGAACAAGGTCAGCCCGGAGGCGGTGACGACAAAAGTGACGGTGGCGGCCATGCGCTCGCTTTCGTCCTTGAGCGCGATCGCCAGCGCGTTGGCCAGCGAGGCCATCAGCGCAAGACCCGCAACCAGCACGATGAGGCTCTGCGGCAGGACGGCGAAGATCGCCACCAGGGAGGCGCCGAAAATCGCGAAGATCAGATAGGCAAGGGCATAGAACGGCCCTGTCTTCCAGCGCTCCGTTGGGTCTGGATGAACGTCGGGCCCGGTGCAGATAGCCGCCGAAATTGCCGCCAGATTGGTGGTCGAGCCGCCGAACGGCGCCGAAAGCAGCGAAAACAGGCCGGTGATGCCGATCAGCGGACCGGGTTCCGGATGGTAGCCGGCGGCACGTAGCACGGCGAGGCCCGACAGGTTCTGCGAAGCCATGGTGACCAGGTAGAGCGGTACTGCCAGGCCGATTATCGCCTTGGCGGTGAACACAGGCGCAATCACAGTGAGCGTCGATAGTTCAGGAGTGGGCAAACCGCCGACGCGGCCGGTGAGAAACGCGGCGAGACCGCCGCCGACCAGCACTGCCAGCACCGACAGCGCCGGATTGAACAGGCGGATGACGAAGAAGGCGGCGATCAACGGCAGGATCAGCCAGGGATCGACGGGAACAGTTTTGACCGCATTGAGCGCGAAGGTGACGACAATGCCGGCCAGCATTCCTGAAGCGACCGAGGGCGGTATCCCCGAGATCAGTTTCGTCAGCGGCCGGAACAGCCCGGTGGCGACCAAAAGAATGCCGGTAACGATGAAGGCGGCGACGGCCTCGCCGATCGAAAAACCGCTCGACGCCGCCATCAGCGCCAGGCCCGGCGTCGACCATGCGGTGATGATGGGCATTTTCGTTCGCCAGGACAGCCACAGGCTTTCGACCGCCATGGCCAGGCAGATCGTGGTCACCCAACTCGCGGTCTGAATTTGCGTGGCCTCGACCGCGTGGGCGGCGGCAATGACGATGGCCAGCGTGCCGCCGAAGCCGACGATGGCCGCGACGAAGGCTGAGATCGGGATGGAAAGGCGCATCGTCACTTGCCCCGCGCGGCCATGTCGCCGACCGCCCGCACCAGCATGTCGAGATCCTGCGGCCGCGACAGCCGGTGGTCGCCGTCCGGGATCAGCGACAGCGTGACATCGTCGGCCGGCAGCAGGCTGACCAGCCTCAGCGCATGGCTCGACGGCACGTCCCGATCGGCCAGGCCCTGCAAGACGTGTACGGGGCAGTGCGTGTCGAGCGGGCCTGTCATGACCAGGTTGTCGCGCCCATCCTCGATCAGCGCGCGCGTGTAGATGTAGGGCTCGGTGGAATAGTCCGACGGCTCCTCGAAGAAGCCTTTTTTGGCAAGGTCGCGCTTCTGCGCTTTGGTCAGCACCGGTTCGACCAGTTCTGCGGTAAAATCCGGCGCCGGTGCTAGAAGCACCAGACCGACGACGCTTGCGTCGCCTGCCTTGCGCAATTCCTGCACCATGCGCAGGGCGATCCAGGCGCCCATCGACGAGCCGACCAGGATCTGGCTGCCGCTGGTGAAATGCCGGAACACGGCCAGGCTTTGCGAAAGCCATTTCGAGATCGTGCCGTCGGCAAAGGCGCCGCCGGATTCGCCGTGTCCGGAATAGTCATGGCGCAGGAAGGCGCGGCCTTCTTTTGCCGCCCAGTCCGAAAGCGCTTCAGCCTTCGTGCCCAGCATGTCCGACTTGTAGCCGCCGAGCCAGACGACGCCAGGCGTCGCGCCAGCAATATGGCGCACCGCGATGCTCGATCCGTCGACATCCAGAAAGACAGGGGCAGTCATGGCTTTTTCCTCACGCCGACTTTCGGCGCAGGGTCTTGTGACACAGCCAGTGGTGTGGCGAAAAGTGCTCGCGATCTTTCTTTGTTTGCCGCAGGCAGCGATCAGGTGATTTTCTGTCAATGCTGTGCTATTGACTCCGCCCGCGCGCTCACCACATTGGCGCGTCCACATATCAACACCTGCAAATCCAGAACGAAACGGCCAAGGAGACCACGACCATTCGCAGACCTTTCAAAGCAGCGGCGCCGACCAAGGATGGGCCGCGCTCCAATCGTGACATCCGGGTTCCCCGGGTCCAGCTTATCGACGCCGAAGGCCAGAACCGTGGCGATGTTTCCATCAACGACGCATTGCTGCTCGCCGAAGAGGCAGGGCTCGATCTCGTCGAGATATCGCCCAACGCGCAGCCGCCCGTCGTAAAAATCCTCGATCTCGGCAAGTTGAAATACGCCAACCAGAAGAAGGCGGCCGAGGCGCGCAAGAACCAGAAGGTCATCGAGATCAAGGAGATCAAGATGCGCCCGAACATCGACAGCCACGACTACGAGACCAAGATGAAGGCGGTGCGCCGCTTCTTCGAGGAAGGCGACAAGGTCAAGCTGACATTGCGCTTCCGTGGCCGCGAGATGGCGCATATGGAGCTCGGCATGCAGCTTCTGAACAAGGTGCGTGAGGAAGTGGCTACCATCGCCAAGGTGGAAGCGGAGCCGAAGCTCGAAGGCCGCCAGATGATGATGGTGCTGGCGCCGCGCTAGATCACGATAAGGTTAGCGCGACCGACGCGCTCCAATTCCGCCTGAATTGTGCTACAGGGCGTCCCGGCGATCGGCGGGACGCCCATTTCTCGGCCATAGCTGCGGTCGCCGGCTAAGTTCTCGACGATCGGATTCCTCCCTTGGACAAAAAACTCAAATACGGGCTGGGTAGCTACCAGCGCACGCGCAGGCTGGTGCTTGCCGTGCTTGTGGTGGTGCTGTTCGCAGCCCTGCTGTTCGGGCAATCGAGCTTTCCGCCTGATACGGCGATGCATGAAACGATCGAGATGTTCGGCGTGCTGCTGATTTTCCTAGGTATCTGCGGTCGCCTTTGGTCGACGCTCTACATAGGTGGGCGCAAATCTTCCGAAGTTGTGACGGGCGGGCCTTATTCGATCACCCGCAACCCGCTCTATGTGTTCTCGACTGTGGCCGCGGCCGGCGTCGGCGCGCAGATCGGCTCGTTCTCCGGCATCATTCTGTTCGCTGTCCTGTGTGCGGGCGCCTTCCATATCGTCATCCTGCGCGAGGAGAAATTCCTTAAGGAAACGCTCGGCGAGCCCTATCAGGCCTATCTGGCAAGAGTGCCGCGATTCTTTCTGAAGCTTTCCCTCTACCAGGAAGGCGACACCGGCAGCTTCAAGCCGCGCCTGCTGTTGACCACGCTTCTCGACGGCCTGGTGTTCCTCATCGCGCTGCCGGCCTTCGAACTGATCGACGGCGCCCAGCAGTCGGGTATGTTGCCGGTGTTGTTTACGCTCCCCTGATGAAGGACCGGGCGCCGCATCCGGGCGTTCGGGGAAACGCGCGGCGCGGTGGGTGTGTCGGTAGCTAATCAAGTTGTCCGGTTTGGTAGCACATGATCTGTCCGCTTCTGTTTTGGCGTCGAAGCGGTTCACGCGGCTTGCCTGATGGGGCAAGTGTCTTCGATTTCGGCGCCGTCAGGGCTGTAGCGAGCGATGCGGCGCGGCCCGTGAAAGATCGCGAGGGTTCCATCCGGGTAGTGCCTGACCTTGACGGTGGCTTTGACGAAGTGATGCCGGATCGGGCTCTGCGGCAGCTGCAATCGCAGCCGCGCGAAGGCGACCGTGTTGTCGCGGGCAACGACGCGCTCCTCCTCGATGCACAGGATCTGGGCCAGTTGTTGCGGGTCTGCGGCGACAAAGGCGCTGTCCTCGACCGCGGCCGGCCTGGCGAAGCGGGCATTGTGAGCTGGTAGGTAGGTCTGTGCGATGAACCGGTTGGCGGCCTCGATGTCGGCAATTCCGGCCAGCGCCAGCTCCCTCGGCAGCCGATCCTGCAAGGTGGAGAACATCCGCTCCGAGCGGCCTCGCGCTTCAGGGGAATAGGCTGGAATATGTTCGATACCCAGCCGCTCGAGCGCCCGGCCGACCTGGGTCAGCCGGCTTTTGTCGACCGCCTCGCCGGCCTTCAGCGTCACGAAATAGTGGCTGCCGCGATCGCTGTAGAGGCTCGATGGCAATCCCTTGGCGACGAATGTCTCCAGAAGGCCCTGAAAGCTCGACGCCGTGCCTTCCTCCTCGATCAGGAAGGCCGAATAGATCGTGCTCGTCGCATCGTCCATCGTCACGATCAGGTCCAGCATCGGCTCACCCACCAGCCATCGATGACGGCTGCCATCCTGATGCAGCATCATCCCCTCGCAAGGCTTCCTCTCCCGCTTGCGCCGGTGA